>NZ_JAJEQE010000009.1 GCF_020687205.1 Hominisplanchenecus faecis | reverse complement strand
GCCGTTCGCTGTTCGCATCGGCTTTGTTATTTTAGCACATCTCTTTGTGCTTGTCAAGTACTTTTTTAAACTTTTTTCGAAGCTCTTTCGAACTTCTTAAGTCGTACCAGACTGTGTTGCTTTGTCTCTTTCGCAGCAACTCTGATATTCTATCAAAGTCTTTCCGGTTTGTCAAGTACTTTTTTCATCTTTTTGATTCCGTCCCCGGATCGTCTGGATGATTCCCTGACTGCCTGTATCTCTCAGGCTCCGTTGCTTCTGCGTTTCCGCCGCAACGTTTGATATCTTACCACTTCTCTTTCTTTTTGTCAACAACTTTTTTGATTTATTTTTTTCAAGTTGTTTTTCAAAGAATTAAGGGCATAAAAAAATATCTTAGAATGTTGAACGGAGAAGGAGGGATTTGAACCCTCGCACCGCGTAAACGGTCTACACCCTTAGCAGGGGCGCCTCTTCAGCCACTTGAGTACTTCTCCTGAATCAGCAATTCGTCTGATATTGTGCTCACATCTCTGTGACGCTCATTTATTATAATAAATTCATTTTGAAATGTCAACTGATTTTTTGCTTTTTCTTTATTTATTTTTTCATGGTTCACTTGCAAAGTGAAATTTACTTTTTTCATCTCACATCTGATATAAAAATATGGACAATTCCTTCTTGAATATAAATAAGAAATTGCCCATATCAAATATTTATTCTTCTTTATTTTTTCAGATACACATCACTGTACTGAACACCAAACTGCAGTGCCGCCTGATGGTTATTCATATAGATATCTACATGTCCATATGGCGTTCCCAGATCTTCTACTGTATAGACCTGTCCATTGATGATCAATTCGGTTCCAAATGGCAGTCCTGCCATAGCTACCGTATGATCGATCGTCGGCATTGCTCCGCTCGCCGTAGGTCCGCCTGACCAGACTCCACAACAGATCGGACAGCTGCAATATGCTGTCAGCTTAAATTTGCCAAGGTATGAACCATATTCTGTGCTCTTCGCTATAACAGCATTATCATAGTAATCTGCTGCCATATCCTTTTTCTTCAATGCATCCAGTATGTCTGTATCCTCATTTGAAATAATACGGACTGCCCATACTGCATCGTTTTCATTTACAGTGCTTTCTATAATGCCCGTGGCACTGCTGTGTGCCTCGATCGTTCCGCCGTCACCAGTACTCATAACTACATGATAAATATAGCCATCCGATCTCTGATAAAAGATCAGATCGCCCGGCAATGCATCTTCTACCGGTATTTTGGTGGCACATTCTGCCTGGTCTTCCGCCACACGCGGAATGCTGTAACCAAATTCTGCATAAATGCTCTGTACAAAACCGGAGCAGTCTGCCCCTTTTGTCAGACTGGTACCTCCCCATACATAAGGATTACCCAGGAACTGCTTCGCATATTCTAACATAGAGGTGCGGATCAGTCCTGATACAGAAGCTTCTTTTACGGAAGTTACCGTGTAATAGCAGGCTTTGTTGTCTTCCGGTTTTACTTTTGCTTTAGCAAGGGCATAAGTATCCTCGCCTTTTTCTTCGATCTCTTTTTTCACTTCTTTTCCGGTTTCGAGCTGCTTTGTCTGTACAAATCCCCTGACATCATCTGATTCTACATAACTCCATTCCTGATCCTCATCATCCAGAATATAACACAGTCCGCCTTTTGCCAGTGTACCTACTACCTCCGGCTCCTGGTTCTTTTCTGTATCTTCACTCTTCTCCGATTTCTGATCTGTGCTTTTCTTTTTCTCGGATTCCTGTGTTTCACTTTCCCCGGAAGCACTGTCCGGCGTTTCGCTCTCTTTTGCAGAATTATCCTGCGTTTCGCCCTCTGTCACACTGCTGCTCTGTTTTTCACTTTCTGAGGCAGTACTTTCCTGCGTTTCTTTTTCTGTTTCTTCTTTTTTATTGTTCTTGGTTTCTTCCTGCGGAATAGAATCATAGATTTTGATTCTCTTTTTCGTCAGGGCGTATTTCTTTTTGGCTACTGCTTTGTATGCAGTTGTCTGTGTATGCAGAAACGCCTTATTTTCATAAGCTTCTTTGAGAACTTCGGCTGTCTCTATATTCTTTTCTTTTTTATGCTTTACATAACGTTCCGCTTTTTCGTCTGCCCATACATATTTTGCTTTTATGAAGCCTCTGGCTTTTCCGGATTCTACATAATACCATTCGCCATCGTCGTCTTCTTCCAGAATATGCAATACGCCAAGTGCATTGATCTTTCCTACTTTATCGGATTTTGTGTTTTTCTTTTCATAGAGATAAACATCATCTCTTTTTGATACAGCATATTTCTTTTCTACCTGAAAGAAACGAAAAGTCTGTTCTACTTTTGGTGACTCTATTTTCTGCTCCGTTTCCGTTTCTGTCTCAGTCTGATCGCTGCTTTCTGTCTCAGTTTCCGTTTCGATTTCAAACGGCATCTCTTCTATGGATACAAAACCTGCTTCTCGCTCTGTCGCTGCTTCGGTTTCCTGAGTTTCTGTCTCGGTTTCGGTTTCCGTCTGTGTCTCAGTTTCCGTTTCAGTTTCTGTCTCTGCCTCTGTCGCACTGTTGTCTTTTTGTGGTGCTGCATAGGCAGAAATGCCAACGGCTGAAGAAAGAAACAGGACGGCTGCTGCCGCTGCTATGTTTCGTCTATACATTTATTGCTATACTCTCTTTCTTGCTTTGATATATACTGCTGCCGAACCTGCCATCAGAAGAACCATAGCCGGAATATTGGTTGCATCTCCCGTCTTTGGTGCATTCTGGGTCGTCGTTGTGGAACTCGAACCTGATGTTGTTGAAGAGGATGATGCACTTGTCGATGCTGTTGTTGATGGTGTGGAAGTTGTAGCAGGTGTTTCTGTTTCTTTTTCTTCCTCTCCATCCGGCTGTGCTACCATACTTGCTGTCTCCACTTCAGATGTCAGATTGGTCGATCCGTTTCTTAATTCATCTACGGTCATGCTGATATTGAACTGCTGACCGGTTGTTGCATTGCCTGTCAGATTGAACCAGAGATCTACCAGAGTTCCTTTCAGCTTTTTCGGTGTTGTTGATGAAAATTCAATCACAATTTTACCTTCCGTTCCGGCACTGTCTGTCGGCTTGATAACTTTGATCGTCATACCTTCCAGTGCGTCGCTGTCCTCCGCATTGGAATCATCGTATTTCATCGCATTGGTATCATAGTTAATCGTTACTTTTCCATATGTAATCTCTTTTGTGCTGGATACGCTGTAAGTTGCTGAAATGCTCTCTTCTCCGCTGTATACCTCATCCGGCTCAAATTTGAATGTAACGTCCTTCTGTCCGGTTGTTGTCCCGGATGTTGAACTGCTTCCTGATGCAGAGCTGCCTGATGATCCGTAACCGGAACTTCCTGAAGAACTGCTGCCTGATGTCGAACTGCTTCCTGCCACACGGTTTGACGGTGTAGTGGAAGTCTGACTCTCTGTCTGAGTGGACGTCTGTGGCACTGCAAGGCTTTTGCCTGAACTTGATGTACTTGTCGTACGTGCCTGTCCTTTTGACGCAGATTTCTTTTCACTCTGGAGTTCAAGATAATCTGCATATTCTTTTTCCAGGTCGTATTTCTGGATTGCTTTTTTCAGTTCTTTCTCTGTGTCTGCTTTCAGAACGGTAACTGCCTTCACTTCCTTGCAGTCTGTAAACATCAGATTATTTTCCAGCTCACACTGGTTGAAGATCACAACCGTCTGTGGAACAAGCTCTGCTACCTCATAGACCATATCTTTCTGCATATCACTCAGTTCTACGGTTGGATATTTCTCGATTTCTGAATCTTTGTCTGTCTCGGATTCTGTTTCTGTTTCCGTTGCTGTTTCACTTTCAGATTCTGTCGTTTCTGACTGAGTTTCTGTTTCAAATTCAGTTGTATTCTCCGTCAGTGCCTCTGTCTCAAACTCTTCATCTGAAAATTGAAAAACAACCGCTGCCAGTTCCGGTACTTGATTTGCATCGATCTCTTCTTTTAATTCTTCGATCGTTACTTTTTTTACTTTTGCTTTTTCGGTTGTTTTATCTTCTTTTTCTCTTATATAAATAAAAGAATCTAATCCGTTTTCTTCCGGATCTTTCTCTTCTGTCTGCTCTGAAGCTGTCTCCTGTGTCTGCTCGGTATCCGCAGACTGTACAGTCCCTTCTTCAGCAGGCTGAAATCCAGCCTCTGTATTATCCCCTTCTGCTGCATATACTGTGACAGACATTGCAAGTAAAGCGGATGCTGTCAAAATGGTGCAAAGTTTATGCATTCTTTTTTTCATTTATTTCCTCCTCATGCTGCAATGCAATTTAGCACTGCGATGCTGCTCTGGTTACTTTTACCAAGCAGCACGATTTTTATTCCTAATTTATAGTATATTTATCTAAATGTAAAAGTCAATGTAAAAATCTCCTCTGTTTTGTTTGAAAAGCATGTTTTACATTTCTTTCACAAAATGACCATATTTTTGAACTTTACGCAGTAATGTAATCAGACATAATGGAATGAGCACTCCGGCAATCACATAACTGATGTGCAGACCGTAATCTGAATGTGGAAATTTTCCAATTTTTTCAGCATCTGTAATGCCATACACTGCTGAATAAATACGATCCACGATCTTAAATCCAAGAAAATGCAGTGCCATGATATGGAAACTTTCTTTCCCGACCATGGAAAAGAATTTTTCTGTATATGGATTTCTGCTCAGCATTTTTGCAAGTCCCATGCAGAAATAAATGCCAAGCAAGGTCACCGGATAAAAAAGTGCCGGATGTAAAATCTGATTGACCGAAAGTTCAATACTTCCCGGCATACGATTTAAGATTCCAAGAATCACGGCAGCACTTAAAATTGTTCCATACCAGGTAACGGTCTTGTCGAGTACATCCCATTTCTGTTTTGCAAAGTAACCAATATACATAACCGGAACTGCCAGCAGCGAGGTCTGTATCCAGTATTCCCAGGTCAGTTCCCGACTGTTTGCATATAACGCAACAGCAGCAAACAGAATACAGATGATCTTATGCCAATATTCCGGTTTTTTGCTTTTTTCTGCTTTACTGAATGCAATCGCAAACAGTGCTGTCCCGATGAAAAACATTGGAAGGAACCAGCAGGCTCCCAACAGTTCTTCGGTGTACTTCATCAGCAGACTCTGAACAATACAGGATATCATTTTGCTGATGCTGTAATGTTCGGTGCTGCTGATCATTTTTAAAGACACCAGTGTGTTATGTAACAGCGTAAACACGGTATTATAAAGAAACAGCATGCCGCCAAGCTTCAAAAGCCGCTTGCCGATATACTGTTCCGGGTGCTCATGGTATTCTCTTTTGTAAAAAAATCCCGCCACAAAAAAGAACACCATTAAATGATAACTGTATACAAATTCTCCCACACTGACGTTCAAGGCTGGTATCATGATTGAATAGCAGCAATGTCCCATCACAATAGAAATGATACCGATTGCCTTTACAATGTCCATTGTTGAATTTCTTTTTCCCTGCATTTTTCCTCTCCCTTAGCCTCTTGCTCCTCTGACAAAACGCTCCAAAACATCTGTGATAACTGTATTCTTCATCAGAATCAAAACAACTGCATAAACCAGTCCCGATACGATCACCGATACAAGAATCAGATAAATCTGATTTTCAATAACTTTTGCAGCCAGCATACAGCAGATCACAATCCCCACACAGCCAATGATCGTTGAGATCAGATTTCTTGCTGTGCAATTGATCTTTATGATTTTTCTTGACTCGTATGCGGATATCACACATACACATACTTCTGCGATAATCGTCGTAAAAGCCGCTGCACTTTCCTGATATCTTGGAATCAGGATAAAATTCAGTACAATATTTATCACTGCACTGAGGATTGTCGCAAACATAACAATTTTTTCTTTTTTGTAAGAAATCAACACACAGTTGGAAAAAAAGTTTGCAAACACAGCAAAGATAAGTGCAATACTGAGCAGCTGCAGCGGCACATAGGCCGCACTGTAAGAAACTCCTGCAAATTCTTCTACAATCGGTTTACTCAGGCAGAACAGCCCCACCATAGCCGGACAGCATATTGCTACCATATAATCAATCAGTTTTTTTCCAAGCTGTAATATCTTATCTTTTTCCTGTGTTCCGATATAAAATGCAAATCTTGGAATGACAACTGCCACAACTGCATTGAGCACCTGTTTTACAATTTTGTAGATTTTGGCTGCTGTTCCGTAAATTCCAACATGATAATCGTCCGTCAGCCATCCAAGAATTGTTGTATCTGAACTGATATAGATAGTTGCAGCGATTGTTGTCGAAAACACGATCATAATCGGTTTTAAATGTTTCAGAGGTGGTTTTTTGACCAGATGCAGCTGCACATATTTTCTTGCATGAAAAAACATAAACAATCCGGAACCGCTGCTTGAAATAACGGAAATAATAACATACTTGTAAAGGTCATCTGCACTGTGTACAAACAGCAGCATCAGGATGATAGATACGAACTGAAGAATAAACGTAACAAACGTAATATAACCAAAATCTTCATATATATTATAAATCCAGACAACGCTCAGCGTTGCCAGCAGAATTTCCAGGCTGAGGATCCCGATCACGATATTATAGCTCTTCAGCTTGTCTACAAACATAAGTGCCAAAAACAACAGGATATACGATACGATCGTTGCATAAAGATTGATAGAAAAAATCTCGCTTGCGAACTGATTCATTTTTTCCTGATCGCCCCGGTATTTTGTGCCTTCTCTTACAGCATAAGTGGTGATACCAAGAGCTGCGATCAGAGAAAAGTAACTGATAACCGATACGGAAAAATCGTATTTTCCAATCGCATTTACCTGAAGTACTCGTGTGATATACGGAAATGTGATCAGTGGAAATACCAGAGACAACACCGTTTTCATAACATTGAGCACTGCGTTTATTTTGATTGACTTTTCTTTCATGTGTCTTGCTCCTTATTTTTCGGACAACCTCTGTTTTCCTGTTACCAGAAAATATAACAGCCAATAATGTTTTTTATCGAATAAGTACCAGATCAGCCAGCCTGGCTTCGACTGCTTCTTAAGTGCTTCCGTTCTCTTTTTATCTGTCGGTTGCTGAAACACTGCTGCTGTGCGGAAATATTTTAAAAGCTCGATTCTTTTTCCAAACGGCATTTTTACTTTTTTCGGGCTTACATAACGCACGATCGTATAAATTCTTCTGGAAAGCTCTTCTACCCAAAATGCCGGAATCTGTGTTTCAATACCGGTCTGTGTTACCAGTCTGCTTTTATTTTCCAGACACTTCATCAACGAAGTGATATTGTTAATGTCTGTCTTTCCGCTTGTACTGTGTGCATACCGCATGATCCACACATAGTAAGTCTTCGGATTCAGTACAACACTTGGGCTGCACAGATAAATTTTCGTTATAAAATCCAGATCTTCATATCCAAACTTCATGGTTTCATCAAAATCAATCTGATTTTTCTGTAAAAAAGTTCTCCGGTAAATACCGGCCCAGATTCCTTCTCCGGCTTTGTTGATCTGATCAAAATTTGCAGCAAACTGTGAACTGCTGTATACACCTGCTTTAAAAGAGGTCTTTTCTTCTGCGATCACTTTGCCGTCTTTGACCGTGCGATAACTTCTTGAATAACGCACCACATCTGCATCATATTTTTTTGCAAGTGCATAATTATCTTCTAAAAGTTCCGGGAGATAAATATCATCATTGTCACAGAATGCAATGTATTCTCCTGCCGCCATTTTCAATCCGGCATTTCTCGCAGAACAAATTCCGCCATTTGTCTTATGGATAACTTTCACCCTGGTATCTTTCGCTGCAAGCTGATCGCATATTTTTCCGCTTCCATCTTTTGATCCATCATCCACAAGGATTAATTCAAAATCCGAAAAAGACTGTTTTAAAATGCTCTGTGCCGTTTCCGGCAAATATTTCTCCGAATTATATACCGGAACAATTATACTGATTTTAATATCTGGCATATTTCTGTCTCCCATAGTCTATAATCCAAAGATCTGTGAGTTTTCCTTTGCTTCCAAAATGGCACGGAAAATATAAAAATCAGATGGATTTGTAATCTTGATATTTTCGGTCGGGCCTTCGAGTGTGTGAAGAGTATGTCCAAATTCTTTCATCAGACTTGCAGAATCAATCCTGTCAGTTTTATTTTCTTTTATCGCCTGACGATGCACATCAAGAATATCTTTCAGGTAAAAACTCTGCGGTGCTTTTGCTGTATAACAGCTTTTGCGGTCGATGATATTCGTAATCTCCTGTTCACCGCCAACCTGAATGATCGTCTCTGTTGCCGGTGTTACCGTGATCGCATTTCCCTTTTCTTTTACCATATTGATATTGTCATGGATTAATTTTCCGGATATCAGAGGACGTACTCCGTCGTGGATCAGGATAATGTCATCTTCACTCTCTGAGATTTCTTCTGCTGCACAAAGTCCATGATAGATGGATTCCTGACCGCAGGAACCGCCCGGCACAATTTTCTTTACCTTTGTGATACGATCCCGGTCCAGAAGATCTTCCAGATATTCAATATAGTCTTTCAGACATACAATCACGATTGCATCAATCGCTTTACATTTTTCAAAATGCTCGATCGTATGAATGATGATTGCTTTTCCGTTCATCTCAAGGAACTGCTTTGGCAGACCTTTTGTATTCATCCTCACTCCGGAACCTCCGGCAAAGATCAGTCCGATATTCATTATTCTTTATTCTCCTTCATATAAACATTGAAATCATGCGAGATCCTCTTATTTTCCGGAGGAAGCTGCATATAATCTCCGTACAGTTGTGTCAGATAGAAATCCCAGCATTTTGGTGCCGGAAACATATGTCCTTCAAATTCTACTTCCACCGGCTCTAAAAATTCTTTCGGCATTTTCTCCTGCGGTCCATACCCCCACAGAAAACCGCCCACATACGGCGACTTGTCGATCGGATACTCTTTTGATATCGCATTTAATTTATTGCAGAGTTTTTCCGTGTTGAGATGTTTGCAGATCGGGATCAGGACTCGCTTTGCAAGTGCCGCATACCAGGTAGCTCCTTTTCCCATTTCGCTGTAAGCCGTCAGTAGTATGGTCTTATAAAATTTAATTTTCTTAAATTTCTTTGCGATAATTTTTTCGTCATCCGGCATACCATCCAGTGGAAAAATATCGATCCAGATACCCGTTGTAAATTCTTCAGAAAGATACTTTTCTTTCAGTACCGTATTCGTATTGATCAGTTTGATAAATGGATAGATAGAATTACCAGATTTCCAGGAAACAATCTTTTCCACCGCATCTTGTTTCTGCTTTTTTTCCAGTCTCAAAAGCTTCTCAAAATCTTCACGCGGCATCAGAACATCGATATCATCATCCCACGGAATGAAACCTTTATGACGGACTGCACCAAGAAGTGTTCCTCCGCACAGGTAATATCTGAGCTTGTATTTTTTACATATCTCATCCAGTTTTAATAACAGGTTCAGTTCTATTTGTTTGATTTCTTCAGAGCTTAATTTTTTATTTTTCATCTGATAATTCCTCTCATTGTTTCAGCTTTACTTTTATCAGATCCTGCTTACCAGAAAAAACAGCAACCTGTCCAGTCCGATTTTTCTCAGTCTTAAGATCAGCCATGTTGTATATCTCTTTTTTGCCGGTTCTGATTTTAAATACTTCAATGCAATGTATTTGTTTTTGCAGATATCTCTGTCTATTTTATTGAGCAGTTTATTATACTGAATATATAATTCTTTCATTTTTTTTCCGCCGCATCCCTGACCATTATAAAGCATATTTGCCGTCAGTCCGGATACCAGGCAATAATTTAACAATGGCTGAGTCTCTCTGTCACACTTTACGGTATCAGCCAGTTTGTTCACTGTCTGAAAATATTCTTTTACGATACCGGTTCGATCGCTCTTGCTGCTCCTGGTAATAGACTCGCTATTCATATAGTAATAGTAACCGGAATATGCCATAAGTTCAACAACCGGATGAGATGCCAGACATCGATACATAAATCCTTCATCTTCGTAGCGTCTTACTCCATAAAAAGACAGATGATTATCTTCCAGAAATTTTCTCTTATATACTTTTGTGCAGGCACTGACATTCATCCATACAAATGTATCATCGTTGACATCGATCGGTGTTTCCGATAACTTTCCGTTTACATCACGGATATAACCGCCAACAATGATATCTGCATCTTTTTTCTGTGCTGCATGCATATAAGTTTCCAGAAAATTTCGTTTCAGATAATCATCGCTATCAATAAAGGCAATGTATTCCCCGGATGCCGCCTTCATTCCTCGATCTCTTGCAGCACCCAGGCCCATGTTTTGTTCCCCGTATAATATTTTTATTTTCTGCGGATATTCTTTCTGCATCTGCTCTATAATAGAAATGCTCTGATCCTGACCACAGTCATCCACACATAAAATTTCAAAATCCTGCCAGCTCTGATCCAGAATACTTTTCAGGCATCGTTTTATATATTGCTCTACATTATAAACCGGAACAATCACAGATACTTTGCTCATTTTTCCTCCTTGTCCGCTTCTTTGTTCTTTTTATTTTCATCTAATGCTATTTTCTGTACCAGCTCCTGTATTTTGTACTGAAGCTGTGAGATTTCAAGTGTCAGATTAAACGTCTTAATTAAAAGGATAAAGATAACAAAGAGAAATACTATATTTGCCGGAGACTGGATGCCCAAAAGCTCTGCAAGCCAGAACATCGGATCCGGGAAGACTGCCACCAGTATCAGCAGCAGTGAAAAAATGATCCAAAAAATAGAGTTTTCTATCTGCAGTTTGAATCTTCTCACTCTCTTCATAACGTTCATCATACTGAGCATGGATATGACAACCAGAATAATTCTTAAATAGATCGACATATTGACTCCCTTCTTAGTCTGCTTTTCTGCGTTTTCTGAAATTCTGGATAAACAGAATCGAAAGCATCATTCTGAGCATATAGGCGATCGATCTTGTCAGATTCAGATAACTTTCTCCTGCAGTTCTTTCATCCATTTTCACCTGCACATCCTTAACGGAAGCTCCCTGTTTGATCATGAATGAAATGGTATCCGGCTCTGGTCCGTAGTTGATATTGGATGCAAATTCGTGAATGATCTTCTTACTGTACATACGCATTCCGGAAGTAGGATCAGTCAGTACCTTCCCGGTTGAAAATTTGATTGCTCTTTCGATCATACGATTTCCTAACATTCGCATCGAGAATGGTTTTTTCTCCGTCACAAAACGGGAACCGATCACAATATCATATCCGTTTTCAATTTCTTTTAAAAGATCTTCGATATATTCCGGTCTGTGCTGCCCGTCCGCATCAAACTGGATCGCACAGTCATAACCTTCCTGATCTGCATATTTCAGTCCTGTCTGGAAAGCTCCTGCAAGTCCAAGATTGACCGGCAGGTCTATGATATTGTAGCCTTCCTGGTGACAGATCTGCGATGTGCTGTCTGCGGAACCATCGTTTACAACCACATAGTTATACTGTGGATAATGATCGATCAAATTAGACACTACTTTTTTGATATTTAATTCTTCATTATATGCCGGAATGATCACTAATACCTTCATTTTTCTTCCCTCTGTTGTATGTTATTTGATTTCTCACTTAAACGATAAACCCTGACAAGCGGTTTTGCAACCCATGCCGGCCAGAATTTTCGAAACATTTCATAGTCTTCTCTCCAGCGGATATCTCCATGAATGATTTCTGTCGTTGTTGATTTTTCATGAATACGATGATACATACCTATGTCTGATATATAACAGAAAGATCCCTCTTCTCTGGACTGCTTCTCCAGCATCATCCAGTCTACGTTGCTTGAGAATCTTACTTCAAACGGATCCCCCTTAAATTTTTTCCTGATGTAAGTTGTCGCCGGACAGCAGACCGGATTGCCGAACCTCAGAAAAAGGCGTTTAAAAAATCGCACATTCTGGAATCCCTGAACTCGCATCGGCAGCAGCAGAATACGTTTGATCGTGAGCAGCGTTGATTTCTGAACTTTTTCTCCATCTCTGAGTTCACCATAATCGGTAAACACAACAATCGGATCTTTACCTTTTTTCAGTTCTCCGAAAATCATTTTCAAATAATTCGGTTCATAGATATCATCCTGATGGGCGATCGTGATATAGTCTGTTTTTGCCTGTCTGTATGCAAAATTCCAGTCCTGGGCAATTCCGCCTTCACCTGTATTGATGTACAGCGGAATCTCATATTTCTCTGCCAGTCCCTGTATCCATTCATTTGGCGTTGAAGTAGCCATTATGATATTGCTTTTGACCGTCTGATTTTTTAGAGAAAGTATGCATTCCTCTAAATATGGACTTTCTTTGTATGCACAAATTGCAAACGTATGATCATTTCTTTTTGTCATTCTATTCCCCTATATTAATCTTCCCTGCAGCAATAATTCCCATACCGCTGCAATTTGCAGTATATTTGCAACAATAAATGATAGTTTTGCCAGTCCGTATTTACTGATTTCTACTTTTATTTTTGAATTTGAAAGCAATAATGCTCCAAGATAAATAAGCGGCAGATAATATCTTGCCTGCACACCGGCGATACTTGCCTCTCCTACCGGCGTAAAACTTAAATACATTGCACTCCAGATCAGCATTACCGTGATCAGAAAAATACCCCACATCAGGATTCGTTTCCATATCTCACAATTTGCCAGTCTGCTGCTGCCCTTTTCTTTCTGAAAAACCAGCAGGGTCAGCATCGGAAGCAGCAGGATACTCCATTTATCTGCAAGTGTTCCCCTTGATGCATAATTTAAAAACATCAGATTTCCGAAGAAATAATTATCGGAATCTATATTACCCAGATTTCGGAAATTGTCCAGCTGGAAAATACTTCCGAACATAAGCCGGATACTTGCCAGCGGATGTTTTACCATAGATACCAGCTGTCTTACAACGCTGGTATCTCCGCCTCGTGAATCGCCGCCATAAGCAATATTCCCCGACACTGTATTGGAAATAACCGGTAATACAAACGTTGCCATAACTACCAGGAATAATACTCCGATTCCGATCAGGAATAAGATTTTTTCTTTTTTATTCTTTTTATAAAACTGCGGCAGCAGAAGCATCAGCAATACCAGTGGAATATAAACTGCTTTTGAGAGACATCCGACGGACATCATAAATATTGCTCCGATCACAGAAGCTGTATGATAATACTTCGTTGACTGGAAAAATGCTTCTCTTGACCACTGGACACATCCCAGTGTAATGAACGAGAACACAACGCTGTCATACGTATAAGACGATGCCAGAAACAGCGGCGTCGGAAGCATCGCCACAAACGCCAGCAGTAATTTTCTGCTCTTTGCAAGGCGAATCGCCCAAAACATCACAATCACATACATCAGAAGATTGCCGAATTTTCCAAGTGCAAACACTGCCGAAAATGGAAGTTTCAAATTCTTTCCAATAAACAGAAAAACTGCCATCGGGATATATGCAATTTTATCATAGGAAATTCCTGACGTTTCCTGCGTCTCTTTCATAACAACTTCCGTGCCATGTTCATCCATATATGCTTTCAGAAGTTTATATTCTTCCTTTGTATTACATTTTGGATTAATGCGGTTCATAATGTTAAGTCCGGCTTCTGTCCATTCTACATTATGCCCGCTGGCAATTCGATAAGAATCCCGGAAATGAATCTGCTCGTCCCAGGAATTGCAGGTTGGCTGGGCCGCTGCAATGATCAACATGCCAAAACTCAGTGCAAATACTGCGAAATACCATTCTGTCTTCTTGATAAATTCTTTTTCAAAGAAAGTACAGTAAATCATCGCTCCGATCAGTAACACAAAAAAATAACGATACAGATTGATATCTGCTTTATTGGACAGAGATACTTTTGTCAGTTCTGCATCCTTATTCTTCTTCATGGTCATCTTCAGATAGGTGACTTTTTTATTAATGTTTGTTGAATATTCCGGCAGAAGTTTATTTACACAATCATGATATTTTTGCTCTGTTTCTTTGCCAAAATCATTGATTTCTTTTGTTTCTATATCATAGAACTCTTCATCTTTAAAATGCCCCTGCACATGGAGCATCTGAATATAAAGTCCTTTTGGAGCAGAAAATATAACCTGATATTCTTCCTGACCTGCACTCTCGCTGATGTACATATGATCGGTAATATCCAGATCATATGCATGTCCCCATGCAGACCGGTTTGCAAAAATCTCTACCAGCACTGCCAGCAGAATCACAACAATCGCAGCTATCAGTCTCTTATGTTTCTTAATATTATTCATGTTCTTTCTCCCTCTCATTCATACATATGATCAGGCTAAAGACAAAACTCATAGCCAGTAAAAATGCACAGGCCCATACATATGGTCGTTCTGGTTCTAAAGTTTCCACAATATAAAGAATTCCATTATAGTTCTGATAATTTGCATTGGTATAATCCAGGAAATATTCATCTGCCTTATTACCATATAAAGAAATCCTTGTCTGCGGTGAAATTCCACTTCCCTTTATTTCCAGCGTATAATCGCCATTGCATACTTCACCGTTTCCAAGAATCAGTTCTTTTGGTTTAATTTCATTCTTATTGACAAGAGCAAACAGCTCCTTCACTGCCACCGTCTGTTCTGAAATAGTCTCTCCATCGTGCTTCAATGAACATACAAGCTCTCCATCGGTATTTTCTCCCGATACATAAAAAAAGAGAGCTATGCCATATAAGTTTTCATCGTACAATGAAAACTGGATCTCAGCTGTTCTGCTGTTCGTGACAGCTCCAAGCTTGGGTATGGTATTTAAACTCTTGTATCGTTCTATGTCCGTATTGGTGTAGGCCGCATTCTTTCGGTCAACGGTAAAAACTACAGACCATAAAAGTGCCAGTACAAGAAATACATTTACTCCAAGCATGACAGCTTTTCGCTTTTTGCCCATAAACATCCTCTTTCTCCTTTAATCTCTGGTTATTGATTATAACAAACAATACTGTTAAAAACAAGACCCGAAAAACTACGCAGCAGTAATACGCACTCTCCCATAATTGATTTAATAATATAAATGTGAGTGAATTGTGATTCCTTCAAAAACAGAAGTAATATTTGACTGATTTCCTTTTTATTAGTAAAATACTCAGAAGAGAGGAGCGATCTATAATGTTAAAAAAAGCGATTGCCTGCCTGCTGGTTTTAGCCGGTGTATGTTCGTTTCACACCAGTGCAGCAGACAGTAAAAACGAGCAGTTCGTAAATGTAAATGTTTTTAATAAAGTATATTATGGAACCGTTACGAAGAATGCTGATGCCGGAGAAGCTATTTTCACTCCTGCCGGTAAATCCGCTGATTTTCTTCAGATAGAAGGAAGATGGGATGACGATGCTTTTTCCGGTGACTGTGTCATTTCTTACAAAGATGGAGAATCAGCAGAAGTTCAGTACAAAGACGGTCTGATTTCAGGAAAAATAAAAGAAACAGACCCTGACGGCATTTTTTTAAAATATTCTGCCATTGCCGGAAAACCATACAAAAAAATTAAATCCTATTCTGCCGATTCCAAAGCAGCATCTGTAGACTGGTTTTATCTTTGTACTCCAATCTCAGAATGGAAAGCAAATGCCCGGTCTATACCTTATAAAGAATTAACAGAAAATCCTTACGATCACGTTGATCATCCAATTGAGCTTGAAGGTGAAGTTCAGGAAATCTACGAAAGCACAAAATATGCCTATTTCAAGATCAAAGATGATGCCGGCAATCCTTATCTGTTTCGTGCCGTAACATTAAAAACAGATAAATTTGCTACTCCATGTATTCCAAATCTTTCCGTAGGTGACAGGATAAAAATTTACGGCGTTTATAATGGTTTGTCCGAGATTTCGGACAGCTCTACCATTTTATATCACCGCCTGCTCGGTTACAAAAAGTCATTTGATTCATTTAAGGACTGGATTATTTCAGAAGATGCCATGAAACAATACAGCGATCTGGTATCCGTTACGGATGTCGAAGCTCTTGATTCTCTTCCGGAATTTACCACGATCTGTGGGGAAATTGAAGACGATGACACCGCCGCTGATCCGATGCACCTGACGAAAGATTACAGAGAAATCTGCAAATATCCTCTTTATTATGCTGACTCAAAAGTTTCCGTAACCGGCAAAGTTGTATATGAAAATGCTGATGCCGAGTCAAACAATCTGGTTATGCTGTTATCTGAAGAGGGCACAGGACATATCTATTCATTATCCATGAAAATGAAAGACTATGTTTCCTATCTGGATAAGAAGATCACCTGCTCAGGAACCTTCAATGGAAATAACAAGATTCCTTACTGCAATCCGAACAGTCTCTCTGTCGGGTATGCACTTTTTCCAAATATTACTGTTGGCAAGATTCAGGATTGATTTCTTTAAAAGGAAAAGACTTATGAAAACACGAAATTATGGTATTGATTTTCTTCGAATGATTTCTATGATTATGATCGTCATGCTCCACACTCTGGGGCATGGCGGTATTTTACGTTCTGTTTCTTTTTTATCGGTACATTATCAGATTGCGTGGCTGCTGGAAGTGATTGCCTTCGGTGCTGTAAATACTTACGCTATGATATCCGGATTTGTCAGTGTTGATTCTCATTTTAAGATTTCAAACATTCTGATTCTTTGGCTTCAGGTCTTATTTTATGGAATCCTGATCAACACAGTTTTCTTTTTTCTGCTTCCGGAAAGCAGAAATACATCCGGCTGGATACAAGCACTCTTTCCGGTCACCCGAAAAGAATACTGGTATTTTACTGCTTATGCAGGAGTGTTTTTTCTCTCCCCATTTATCAATCAGATGTTTCGGAATCTCTCCGAAAAGCAGATAAAAACTTTATTCTGTTTTATTTTTGTCGTATTTTCTGTGGTTCCAAGCATTTCACAGACTTTTACACCGCAGCAGGATGTTTTTTATACGGGCGACGGATACAGTGTTTTCTGGCTCACACTGATGTATCTTCTCGGTGCGTGCATCAAAAAACTGAATCTGGTCTCTCACTCTAAAAAGAAAAAATACTTTATCTTATATTTTTTCTGCATTTTAATTACATGGAGCAGCAAAATTCTTGTTGAAAAATTTCCGATCAGCGGATTTACTCTGGATTCTTCTTTTTTGATTCACTATACTTCGCCTTTTATTGTAGTGTCTGCCATGTCATTGCTTCTTGTTTTTGGCAGCATGAATTTTTCTGATTTTGCAAAAAAATGATCATGCTGATATCACCGCTTTCTTTCGGTGTCTATCTGTTGCATGATCATCCTCTTGTCCGCAGTTATGTCATGACAGACCATTTTGCTTTTATCACAAATGGTTCTGTTTCAAAAATGCTCTTATTCTTTTTCGGAATTATCCTTGCCATTTTTGTTGTTGGCTGCTGTGTAGATGCGGTTCGAAGCAAACTGTTTCAGTTGCTTCACATACGCAAATCCTTAAGTAAGCTTGACCGATATTTTGATGTCTGAACGATTACGGAAGACTGTGTAACTATTTCAGACAAATCGAATCATTTACTGCCAAATCTATAAAAATACTTTTAAACATTTCTGTTTTTCATACTCGCAATCAGTCTTCGATAGGATTCTTCCAGATCTGTTTCCGGCTGCCATCCAAGTGCCATCAATCTGGTGGCAGCCAGATGCATTTTTGTATCACTGGCATATCCAAATTTATTTTCCTTTGGAATATCAAATACAACCTCTATCGGCTTTTCTGCAATCTTCTCTGCAACAAATTTTGCCATATCTGCAATCGTAATATGCGATTTCTCATTCACCACATTATAGGCCTGCATATTTTCGCCTTTAACCAGAATGGTCAGCAATGCCCGTACTGCATCCGCCGTATAGCAATAATTTCCTTCGGATTTTCCTTCTGTATGAAGTACAATATCACTGCCCTTCATGGCACTTCTTGCAAACTGTGCAAAAACACGGTTTTCCCCCGGCAATACTCCAGCACCAAACGTCTGTGCCAGTCTTGCAATCTTCACCGGAACTTCATACTGCGTTCCATAGGCAACGCACATATTCTCACACATACGCTTGCTTTCCGGATAATTGCTCCGTAATGCCAGCGGATTTAAATAACCCGTCATTTCCTCTGTCACCATCTGATCATCCTGTAAATTTAATACCCCATACATTTCCATTGAAGAAACATAAACCATGCTTCTGACCTGTTTTTCCTTTGCAAGTTCCAGCAGATTCTCCGTTCCGTTAAGAGACGTCCGGATCACGTCCACCGGTCTGCTGATCATGATTTTAGAAGTCGTGATACTCGCACAGTGGATGATATAATCAATCTTATCTTCTACAGCAACCGGCATCGTAATATCTCCGATCACCAGCTTTAAATCCTCTCTCTTTAACAGATCACCAAAAAGTCTTTCTGCCTTTTCCTGATTACGCACAAGTGCCAGGATTTTGATACCTGTCTCTTTTCTTCGATTACAACACTGTAATGCTTTTACCAGCAGAGAACCAATCAGCCCGGTCGCTCCCGTTACCAGAACTGTCTTGCCCTTCAGCTCTTCCAATGGAATATCACTCTCTGAAATACGATCCAGATCTTCCTGTAAAATAGAATCGTCTGCACTTTCCTGTAAAATTTTATGATTCATTTTGCATCTCCTTGTCTGTTACTGTAGCCGTCTTACTGTTCTTTTTTAGGATTGTATATGTAAAATGTAAATAACAGCCTGCATAAATAATTACTATATACTTGTCAAGTCCCCCATTTGAAAACAGATAATTTCCATAAGTAAATAAACTAAATAATATTACCACCGAAGAATACTTTAAATAGTCTTTATTGATGCAAGTAAGTATAACCAAAAGTATTTCCAACGGATATGCATATCTTTCATGCATTGCCGGTAAAAACAATACACAAGTCCAGATAAACCAGCTCGCAATACATACAAAATTTTCAGGACGACTGCAATCTAACTTTCTTTTCATAATAATATACAATCCCATACCACATATGCTTGCCGCCATAACGATTGCTGCCGTTTTCAGCCATTCATAATCATTTCCTACAAACATCCAAAAGCTCGGAAAATTCACATGCATATCCTGGTATGTACCTGTCTGACTCGCATAAATTCTAAACGGATCAAGTAAGCTCCGTCCCTGGACAAAAGCACATATTCCCGATATCCAGAAGGTAAACACGGTAATAAGAAGTTCAAATATGCTAAATTGTTTTTTATAAATATAGAAGCATATAATAAATGGAAAAATAAATATTGTCTGCATTTTAAATGCAAAAGCAATACCTAAAAAAACAAATGCACTGTGATATTTTCCCTTATACAAATACAGTAATGTAAGAATGATAAAGGTCGTATAAATAGAATCGCATTGTCCCCAGTAAGCAGAATTAAGAATAACGGTCGGCAACATGATAACTGCAGCAAACGTAATAAAAAATACTTTATCATTTTTTTCTTTTTTGCTCAATTCGCATGCAAATATAGCTGCTGATATTGCCATGCAAAAATCAAAGAAAATCGATAATATTTTATAGTAATAAATGCTCTTGTCTCCTATATATGTAAATAATGCTACTATTGTCTGATATAATATATTGTAATCTCCAACCTGATTTTTTAAACTATGGATGCCTCCGTTATCCGCTATTTTTTGAAACCATCCCAGAAGAAACCATGTCATATCACCGGAAACAAAATCTCTTCCTGCATAACGTACAGCAATTGCCAAACCTGTAATTGCCAGTATAAATAATATATTAACATTTCGTTCCACAAATTCTACAATTTTTCTTTCTATTTTGAACATTTCTTTTTCTCCGCCTTTTCATCTTTTTCCCATGTGCGTTCACTGATAATATATCGCGGTCTTGCTTTTACTTCCATATAGATTTTTCCGATATATTCTCCCAAAACACCGAGACAGATCAACTGTATTCCTCCCATAAAGCATACGATACATACCGTACTGGACCATCCGGCTACGGTTCTTCCTAAAATTGTTGCAACAACCGCCCAGATAATTCCTATAAAACTTAAGGCAGAAACTCCAAGTCCAAACCCTGCAATCAAGCGAATCGGTTTTACACTCAAACTTGTAATTCCATCAAATGCCAGTGCAAGCATTTTGGAAAGTGGATAATGAGATTCCCCGGCAATTCTTTCGTGCCTTTCATAATAAACGCTCGTACTTTTAAATCCTACCAGTGGAATCATACCTCGCAAGAATAGATTGACTTCTTTAAAATTTGCAAATTCCTTTAATACTCTGGCTGAAACCAGTCGATAATCTGCATGATTGTACACAATCTCTCCCCCAAGTTTATTTAATAGCTTATAAAAAGTCTGAGCCGTAAATCTCTTAAAAAATGTATCTGTATCACGATTGCTTCTTACACCATATACGATTTCGCAGCCCTCATGATAACGATCCACCATCGCTTCCATAGCAGCTATATCATCTTGTCCGTCACAATCAATTGAAATAGTAATGTCCGCAACATCCTTTGCTTCCATCATTCCTGCCAGAACAGCATTTTGATGTCCTCTGTTTCGGCTCTGACAAATCCCGATGAAATGTTCGTCTTTCTCTGAAAGTTCCTTAATCAAATCCCATGTTTTATCCTTACTTCCATCATTGACAAATAAAATTCTGCTGTTTTCACTTATTTTATCTTTTGCTATCAATAAATTCAGCTCTTCCAGAAACATTTCTGATGTAATAGGAAGCACTTTTTCTTCATTGTAACAAGGTATTATCATATATAATCTTGGTTTCATTTTTTCTCCTCAAATATTTTTATAATCTGCTTTTCTTCTTTATCTCACTGTTTAATTTTTCTATTCCAATTGCTGCTAAAATACAAAATACCGGAGCATATGTATACAGATATCTGGCTCTCGCTTCGAAAAGAACTTCAAATAAGGTCAGTCCTGCAATGGAAAGCATCAGCACTATAATCTCCTGCCGATTTTCTTTTCCCAATCCCGAGAGAGCAGCCGCACCCAGCACAAAAACCCAGATACTCTGCATTACTGTTACATAGATATCATAATATTTGTGATCTGCATAATATATATTTCTTAGAAAGACAGCTATATGATTATCAGGCTGCGGAAAAACAACCATAAAAAAGTTTCCTTCTCCGCCCCATGCATAAGTACCATCATTATAGACAGTAAGCATCTTTTTTGCTAAAAATCGAAGATAACCTGCTATTCCCATATCTTTCATTCTTTCAAAAGTTCTTTGTATATTTGCTTTTTTTCTTTCCTGTGGCGTTGCAAAGGATTTTGAATATATCACATCATCCCCAACGTAAAGACCTCCACCTTCTTCATTATTTCCCATCATCAGAAAATGGGACATTCCCAATCTCTGATTTGAATCCAGAACAATTTGATTTTTTTCACAAATCAGGTTGATACTTGTTTTTATTGTTATTAGTGAAAAAATAAAACATCCCGCCAACATCACAATTTGAAGAAGTTTTTTCTTGTTTCTTAAACAACTGAAAAACTGGATGATAAACAGTGCTATCAGCATAATAAGACATTGTGGCTTGATATTATATCCGATACATCCTGCAATCACTGCCATAATTTTGGAAATCCAATTCATTTTTTCTGTTTTATTTGGTTTCATAAATAAATAAAACGTCAGTATCGGAAAAACCAATCCTAACGAATCTGAATAAAAAACAACATTCCACGGAGATAACCCAAAATTTAAAACAGCTAATATAAAGGCAGCAAATGCAATTTCTTTCTTACAAATGAGACTGGCACTTTTATATGTCAAATAGCACGCAGCAACGTTTATCATGGAATTAAGAACAGCAAAAACCATTAACTGTACAACTTCATTTTCATTTGCAAACAAATTACAGAAAGAAATAACAGCTGACTCTATAAACAGCAGCAGTAAATTATTTGGATACATAGAAAATGGATATCTTATAACGATATCCGCCCGATTTCCGTTTACAAATATTTTTGCACTGTTGTAAACTCCTCCTGCATCCCATCCAGGTTCAAAAACTATATTGTATGCAATAAAAATTTGAACAACAAATAATATAATCAAAGAAATTTTTACAATTAAATCATACTTCCGTATCCTCTCTGCCTTCTGCTTTCCATTTTTTTATATCGCCAGTAATATACGAATGCTCCAGCTAAAATAATTCCCCCTAAAATTACAATATTTGGAATCAAAAATCCTTTTTTTAATTTAAAGCTGCACCATTGTCCAAATAATATCAACAAAAATATTATTCCAACTATAAGTGCATACAATTTTTGCGTTGCCTGATAAGTAAACTTTTTCACTTTTTCTCCTCCGATTTTATTATATTTCTTTTGTATTATACCTTACTTTTTTTGCTTTTTAAAGCTCACAGTTTATAAATTATTTTTACTCCATTATCCTTTTCATTTTTGAAAAGTTTTTTCTGCTCTTTTTGATATTTCCAATTTTCTTCCAAAAGTATTCAAAAAGATTGACAAGCATCACTTATTCATTTATAATAAGCACAAACAATCTTTATTTCATTTTTTAATCTGACTTTCATTGCCGTTCGGCAGGAAAATCCAACAAAATCAAATACCTGCACAGGCGGCTTGAAGAAACTGTATTTTTATCTGTCTCATAAGAAAAATTTTTATATTCAGGTTGTTCTGTGTCAGATGAACTCACTTATCACTTAACAAAAGAAAAGGAGCAGCCTATGGGACAAAAAGATATTACAGAAAAACTACTGGAAGATTATAACGATGTATTTGCAGACATTATAAACGGACTGATTTTTAACGGGGAACAGCGAATTTTGCCGGAGTCTCTGGAAAATACTCAGGTTCATTCTCAATATAAATCAGAGGATGGAAAAATTCATGAACTGGAGAGGGATGTTGCAAAATACTGGAAAGACAAAAAAGTAGAGCTTGCAATCTGTGGAATTGAAAATCAAAGCATTGTAGAAAAAAATATGCCATTCCGTATTATAGGTTATGATGGTGCTTCATATCGCAGTCAGTTATTAAAAGAACGTAAAGAAATTCTTCCGGTTATGACGATTGTCTTATACTTTGGCACAAAACATCACTGGTATAGCCAAAAGAACATCAAAGGATTGATGAAAATTCCAAAAGAACTGGAAAATTATATTAATGATTATGAAATGAAAATATTTGAAATTGCATGGCTCTCAGAAGCAGAGATTGACCGTTTCCACAGTGATTTTAAAGTCGTAGCAAATTTCTTCGTTCAGAAAAGAAAAAATAAAAACTATATCCCGGATGATCCAACAGAAATTCGTCATATAGATGAAGTACTGAAACTTCTTCAGGTCATGACCGGTGATGAACGTTATCTGACAATATTTCAGGAAAAGAAAGGGGTTCGAAGTATGTGTGACGTAGCAGAAAGACTTGAAAAAATGGGCATTGAAAAAGGCTTGAAGCAAGGTATTGGAGAAGGAATTAAGCAGGGAATTAAGCAGGGAATTGAACTCGGTAAAACTGCCGGTATCCACGCTGAAAAAGTTCGCGTATATAAACACCTTATCGAAAAGGGATTTTCAGAAAAAGAAGCACGTGAAATCGCCGAACTTCCAGAAACACTGAATGTATAATTTTTATCTCATATATTAAAAGAGCTGCCACTCCGGTGTTTTTTCACCTTTGTGGCAACTCTTTTAGACTACTCTTTTATTTCAGAATTGATACTCTCGACTCTGGTTTATTTTGTAATTTTTACGCTTGCTTTCTGACCTTTTTTACTCAGAAGTTTCTTGTAGCTATTTAATTTCTTAGCTGGAACTTTAATCTTGCAGTTCTTATGGATTCCCTTGAATGCATTCTTTCCAACGCTCTTCAGAGATTTGGATTTGATTGTAATAGTCTTCAGATTTTTAGCTCCGCTGAATGCATTTGCACCGATCTTTGTTACCTGACTTCCGATGACAACTTTCTTCAGTTTTCTGTTGTTCTTAAATGCATTTTTAGCAATTCCAACTACTTTATATCTTCCGTCTGCCAGTTTCACACTCTTTGGTACGTTAAAGCTTGTATTGTTGGCTTTACGCGGTTTTACCAGAACTACTGTCTTTTTCTTTGCGTTTGTTACACGATAGATACCTTTTCCTACTTTTGCTTCTGTTCCAACAGTTGGATTCTTGGAATCGGTTGAAGGAGTTTCCGGCTTTTTATCCGTTGACGGTGTTTCTGACTCAGGTGCTTTTTTCTGAAGTTTTGCTGCTGCTGCCTGCAGATCTGCAAGTGCCTTCTCTAAGTCTGCTTTCGTTGCCTTTTCATCTTTTGCTGCGTTTGTAGCTGCTTCCAGAGCTTTCTTATACTCTTTCCAAGATTCTGGTGTATAATCACTTTCCTTCTTGTCTTTTAAAGCAGTAAGTTCATCATTGATTTTTGTAATCAGTTCATCAATAACCTGCTGTTCGATAAATACCGTAACCTCACAGGAAGCACTGTGCTTTCCATCTTTAGTGGTTACTGTAATCACAGCGGTTCCGTTTGCAACTGCCTTTACATTTCCTTTTTCATCTACTGTAGCTACTTTGCTATCCGAAGTCGTAAATGTTACATTCTGGTTTGCACTATCCTCCGGATTTACTTTTACGTAGATTCTTTCTGTCTGATCTTTTTTGCTCAGGCTCATTTTCTGTTTATTGATCTGAATGCCTGTTGCTTCTTTACTTTCTTTTGAGAATACGAATTTATCAATTCTTGGTCCTTCTTTTTCTGTTCCTTCAAAAACTAAAGTGCCATGACCTTTTTTTGTTACATTAATGGTAAATTCTGCAGTATGTACCTGTGTTGCACCGGCTTCTCCATATACATCCAGACTTCCACTCTCTACATTAGTACCCTTCCATGAAAATACATTTGGATTTCCGCCTGCCTCTGTACGTCCACTCTGATAAGTAGCCTTCACTTTATACTGTCCTGCTGCCGGAGCATAGAAGTTCATGGAAATAGTATCTCCATTCATAAACCAGTCGACCACTTTTCCGCCACTTGCTTCAGATCGTTCCACTACATGTACATGGTTGGTAGAATCTCCATTTAACGGCTTCAGTGTAAAGTCCTCTGCCTCTACTTCTGTTTCTTCTCCTGCTGTTGGAAGAACCATTCCTGTGCTGCCTGTTGAAACAAGTTCATTCTTAGCTTTTACAAGTGTATTCAGGGCAGTTTTCTTCTGTTCATCCGTTGCCTTTTCATCGAATAACAGATCCTTCAATGTGGAAACTGCACTCTGGAATGCATTTGCACTTGTTGCTTCATAGTCTGCAAGATTGATTTCTTCTGCTCTTTCCATTATTTTATCTACATTTGGATGATACAATGTTACATGTGTATAACTGTCTGTATCGAAAGATGCTTCTGAATTTTCTGCCTGCATCAATGTGAAATAAAAGTCTTTTCCATCAGCACTTCTGTCATTCTCCAGTCCTGTCAGAGTAATTGTCTTTGATGTTTCTCCATCTTCAAACGTTACGGTTCCTGTCAGGTTGATATAGTTTACTCCTTGTTCTGCCCCTGCTGACTGTGTTGAATATCCAACAGTAACTTTTCCATGTGAACCTGCAGTACGTGTAATTTCAACATCATATGTTCCGCCATACAGCAGATCACATTCTTTTTGTTTCATACTGAAGATACCGGAACCATCTGCATACCAGATCTTACTGATACCAAGTGCCTGTGAAGTTCCCACAAGTTTGATGGTATGCTCTCCATATGCAAGTTCTTTCGTCGTATACAGCAGGGCTCCCATTTTTCTTGAAGCCTGTTTTGTACTTACCGTATCAACTTTTGTTCCATCAATGTAAACGTCCATGTTTCCATGATTTGGATCAGCTGTTCCAATAACCCATGCTTTTGTTCCTGTAAATTTAAAGCTGGCTGTTACACCTGCATTTCCCCATGCAGAACCCTGTGCTACACCATCTTCATCTGCTTCGAATGTCCAGTTACCTTCTCTTGTTGCCTTACTGATTCCTATCTTTTTCAGGTTAGTCGGAAGTACCGTACTTCCTGATGACTCTACTTCGAATCCTTTTGCTGCTTTGTATACGCCTACATTACAGATCTTCGGTGTTGCTTTTGCCCCTGTGATATTGATACGTACTGCGGTTCCTTCTACTGCTTCACTGCGGCACAGACGCTTTGCAGAAATCGTAGCTCCTTTTCCGAAATCATGCCATCTTCCTGTTACGTCTTTATATTCTACTGTGAAAGAAGAAATCGTCTGTCCTTTCTGGATATATTCCTCGATAGAAACAACATCGAATTTCTTAATACCATTCAGATTAATCTCCAGACTTCCTGTTGTCTTACCATCTTCCGGTGCCCAGTATGTTTCATCATATGTCTGACCTTCCGGAATCGTATCAATTACTTTACTTGCCGAAAATTCTTTGGAATTTCCCCATACAGAAGTTGCACTTGCTGTTACACCTTCTTCTTTGGTAAAGTCCTCATCAAAGGTTTCCTGAATGTTGCTTCCAAACTCTTTAAAACGGTTTAACTGTGTTTCTCCTACCTTACCCTCTTTATTTGGAGACAGATTCATAAGTAAAGTTGCACCTCGTCCCACGGTACGGAAATAAATATCTGCAAGATCTTTTTCTGATTTTGTCGTACTGTCTCCTGCTGAATCTCTCCAGAACCATCCTGCCAACATTTTCGTGTCAACTTCCGGTACAGACCACTGTACACCTTCGCTCACACCAATATAAGCTCCATCGGATTTTGGTAATTCCTCATAGTCTTCACCAATATTGATCTTTGCCCATGTTTCATTAGATGCCCAGCCTGATTCGTTTCCAATCCAGTGGATACCACCCGTTCCTGCCAGTGCTTTATCTTCAGCACCGTTCTTACCATTTACCGCTTTACCTGTTCCAAATACCTGACAGTGCGGATTATTCTCTCTGATAGCACCCAGGATTGCTTTCCAGTCGTATGTCTGTCTATTACTTGCACTTCCCTGTGCTCCATCCATCCACCATTCTACAAAACGGTCAGAACGGCGTTTTGGATTATTATTGCCATATTTATAGCTTCCATCTGCTTTTTTTGCCTGACAGATTTCATTGATCCATGCTACATACAGTTTATTGTAATCCGTGAAAGTTCCTTTCTCACTTCCTTTATTATGGTTGTTTTTCTTATTGTTGTTATCGCCGAAACATCCATATTTATCTTCATAGATATCCCATGGTGAAAGATAACAGCCCATATCCAGATTATACTTGGTACATGCATCTGAGATTTCTTCCAGAATATCTCCTTTGCCGTTTTTATAGTTTGTACTTGCTATATCATAATCCGTATACTCACTTGACCACAGACAAAATCCATCATGGTGTTTTGCTGTGAGGATCAGACGGCTGAATCCAGCTTCTTTTACCGCTTTTACAAGAGATTCTGCATCAAAATCTTTCGTCAGAGTAAAAAGATTTACCGGAGCAGTCTCTCCATACTTTTCGCCCCACTCAACGTTATTAAATGTATTCGGTCCGAAATGACAGAATGCTGCTGTCCCCTGTTTCATGTACCAAAGCTGTTCATCATTCGGTGTTGCTCCCCATGCTGCAGGCTCTGCCACCGTCGTGTCATTTAAATCTGCATCTGTTACCATCTGAGCATCTGCTGCGAATACCTGACTCATCGGTACTGCCGGTCCGGAAATAACCATTGCAGCTGCTGTCATAATAGCTAAATACTGTTTCCACTTCATAAAAACCCTCCTGTTTTATAAAAAAACATGTTTATGTATCTGCTTTATCTTAACATTTTCAATTTCTTTTTTCAATTACTATTTACTAAAAAAAGCTGATTACCGGAAGATTTTTTATCTATCCTTCCAATAATCAGCTTTCAGAGATTCTTTTTTTCTATCTATTTTGTCCTGTAATTTCCTGCTTTGTGTCAGAAAATCATAAAATTTATTCTTTTGTGCGTTATTTTTTGATACTCTATTTTACAAATCTGTTTACTATATAAGCGTTTGCTTCTTTTTCTTCCTGATCATCCAGTGGCTGAAGCTCAATGTCTTTTCCGTATTTTCGCTCCAGTGCTTTCTCTATCAGCCAGTCACAGACCTGTGGATTTTTCGGCAGCAGTGGTCCGTGCAGATAGGTGCCGATCACATGCTTGTATACAATACCTTCATAGCCAGATTCACCGTCGTTTCCGGAACCATACAGGACTTTGCCAAACGGCTGGTTATCACCGATATCGGTACGTCCGCCGTGATTTTCAAATCCAACGACCGGCATATCAAAAAGATCGCTTTTCAGCACGATATTGCTGATCAGTCTTCCCGGTTTCTGCTCCGTATGGAGTTTGACCAGATGCAGTCCTTCCATGCGGCCTTCGTCCGTCTGATAGTAATCTCCAAGCAACTGATAACCACCGCAGACAGCGATCACAACACCGCCGTCTTCCACATAATCTTTAAAGTTTTTCTGGATCTGCTGCAGTCTTTTGCAGACGATCATCTGCTCACGGTCAGAACCGCCTCCGAGCAGCACAATATCTAGTTTGGAAAAATCTACTTCATCTTCCAGTTTAAATTCCAGCGTTTCTGCTTCAATGCCTCTCCACTGGCAGCGTTTCATCATGCACTGGATATTTCCCCGGTCTCCGTAGAGGTTCAACAGATCCGGATAAAGATGTCCGATTGTAATTTTCATAGCTTCTGCCGCCTCCTACGCTTTTTCCTGCTCTAATTTTTTCAGGATATTGTGAGTGTCATAAAGTGCCGTATAATTTACCAGCACGTACAGATTTCCGGTTCCGTCTGCAATGCGGCTGCGGATCGCCTTTTCTACATCCGGTTCCAGCCTGGATGGAATATCAACATATTTCAGACGCAGACGCATATCCTGGCATCGGATTCCGCTGACCGTGATCGACGCTGCATTCATATCCTGAAAACGGTCAAAATCCACATCCCAGAGCCAGGAAATATCCGTACCATCCTGATCTTTATCGTTGATCAGCACGATGATATCTTTCGGTTTGTCATCTTCCTGCACTGCGGAAATATTCTGGTTAAATCCAGCCGGATTCTTTGCAAGGTTCAGCAGAACATCGGTATTTTTGATATGAAAATGCTCCATACGTCCGTTCTGCGGATTGTAGTCTGCCAGCACTTTGTTGTAATTCTTTAATTCCAGACCGGCTGTGCGAGCTGCTGCATAGGCTGCCAGAATATTATAAACGTTGTAGAATCCACGGTAGTTGGCTTTTATTTCTCTGTTATCCACATCGAAGGAAAGTTTTCCACCGCTTTTTACGTTTTCAGCATCAAAATCGAGCTTCGGTCTTTTAAATCCGCAGTTCGGACACTCATAATCCCCAAGCTGACTGTAATGGTAAAAATGGTAATTCAGCTTTTCTCCGCAGCATTTGCAGAACTGCCCTTCCCGGATCTCTCTTGCATTTTCTTTTTCCTGCTGACACTGCTTTCCGATACCAAACGTAACATATTTGTTACCGGAATCTTTTGCAAGAAATGCCGAAAGTGCATCATCGCCATTTACGACAAGTGTCATATCAGGAGCCATATGCATGGCTTTTTTGAGCAGTTCCATCGTAATATCAATCTCCCCGTAACGGTCGAGCTGATCACGGAAAAGATTGGTCAAAATCATATAGTCCGGTTTAAAATACGGCAGAACTCTTACTGTTGATGCCTCATCAATCTCAATACACGCATAATCCGCATCCAGTTTTCCGTTCCATTTTGCTGCCAGCACGAATGCCGATACGACACCGTTGAGCATATTGGAACCGGTGTGGTTGCAGATCACTTTCTCACCTTCTGCCTCGATTGCCGAGCAGAGCAGATTATTGGTTGTCGTCTTTCCGTTTGTTCCGCAGGTGATAAAAATCTTTTTACGCACCTGCCCGGAAAGTTCCATCAGGATTTTCGGATCTATTTTAAGTGCAATTTTGCCGGCCAGGGTTACCCCCTGTTTGCCGGCAAGTTTACATACTACACATGTTGCTTTTGAAATCCAGATTGCAAGCATTCTTCGCAAAATCATGGTCTTCCTCCAGTTTGATTACTCCTGTGTTGTCTCTTCGTTTTTGATTTCTTCGTCGTTTTTCTCATCTTCGATCATTTCGTCTTCGATTTTTTTAATGATATCTTCGCTGTCTGCTGAAGTTTCACGGACTTTCGCAATACTTGCCACAGATACGTTCTCCGAAAGATTCATAAGTTTCACACCGGATGTCACACGTCCAAGAACGGAAATGTCGCTGCACATCATACGAATGACAATGCCTTCGGTATTGATCATCATGATCTCGTCATCCATATGGAGGTTCTTCACACCGATCACGTTTCCTGTCTTCTCCATGATCTTATAACATTTCACACCTTTACCACCGCGGTTCTGGCTCTTGAACTCATCGATCGAGGTCAGTTTTCCCATGCCGTTTGCAGATACGATCAGAAGGTGATCTCCCTGTGTATTGAGCTGCATACCAATGACTTCGTCGCCGTCATTGAGCTGCATGCCGATGACTCCCATCGCCGTACGTCCCATGCTGCGGACATCGGTCTCCGGGAAGCGGATACACTGACCGTATTTTGTTACCAGGAAAATATCTTTCTTGTTGTTGGTCAGCTTGACTTCGATCAGTTCATCATCTTCACGCAGGCTGATGGCTGCAAGTCCTGTCTTTCTTACGTTTGCATAATCCAGAAGCGGTGTCTTTTTCACGATACCCTTTCTGGTTGCCATAAACAGATATTTGCCCTGCTTGTACTCTTTGACCGGGATCATCGCCGTGATCTTTTCTTCCGGTGCGAGCTGGAGCAGATTGACGATCGCCGTTCCTCTTGCCGTACGGCTGGCTTCCGGGATTTCATATCCTTTCAGGCGGTATACTTTTCCGGTGTTGGTAAAGAACATCAGATAGTGATGTGTATTCATCATCAGCAGTTCTTCGATGTAGTCGTCTTCGATGGTCTGCATACCCTTGATGCCCTTGCCACCGCGGTTCTGAGCCTTGAAATTGTCAACACTCATACGTTTAATATAACCAAGTTTTGTCATGGCGATCACAACATTTTCACGCGGGATCAGATCTTCTGTAGAAATATCATACATATCAAATCCAATGGAAGTTCTTCTCTCATCACCATACTTATCTGCGATTTCCATGATCTCTGTTTTGATCACGCCAAGCAGAAGATTTTCGTCTGCCAGAATGGCTCTCAACTCCTTGATCTTTGCCATCAGAGCTTCATACTCTGCTTCGATCTTCTCTCTTTCCAGACCGGTCAGTGCACGCAGACGCATATCTACGATCGCCTGTGCCTGTGCATCGGAAAGTTCAAAACGTGTCATCAATGCTTCTTTTGCAAGTGCTGCTGTTCTGGATGCACGGATAATGCTGATGACTTCATCAATATGATCCAGTGCGATCAGCAGACCTTTTAAGATATGTGCACGTTCTTCTGCTTTGTTGAGTTCGTACTGTGTACGTCTTGTAACAACATCTTCCTGATGTCTCAGATAATGCTGGAGCATCTCCAGAAGATTCAGAACTTTCGGCTCTTTGTTTACCAGTGCGAGCATAATCACACCAAAGGTATCCTGGAGCTGTGTATGTTTGAAAAGCTGATTCAGTACGACATTTGCGTTGACATCTCTTCGAAGCTCAATGTTGATACGCATACCTTCACGGCTTGATTCATCTGTGATCGCTGTGATTCCGTCAATCTTTTTATCACGTACCAGTTCTGCCATTTTTTCGATCAGTCTGGCCTTGTTTACCATATACGGCAGCTCCGATACCAAAATACGGCTCTTGCCGTTTGGCATGGATTCGATTTCTGTTACGGCACGCACACGGATCTTGCCGCGTCCTGTGCGGTAAGCTTCCTGGATTCCTCTTGTTCCGAGGATCATTGCACCGGTCGGGAAATCCGGACCTTTTACGATATCCAGGATTTCTTCGATCTCCGTCTCCCTGCCTTCTTCAATGCGGTTGTCGATGATCTTCACAACGGCTTTTACAACTTCACGCAGATTATGCGGCGGAATATTCGTTGCCATACCTACGGCGATACCGGTCGTACCATTTACCAGAAGATTCGGAAATCTTGCCGGAAGTACATCTGGCTCTTTCTCCGTTTCATCGAAGTTTGGTGAAAAATCTACCGTATTTTTATCGATATCTGCAAGCATTTTCATGGAAATTTTGCTCAGACGTGCCTCAGTATATCGCATGGCAGCAGCTCCGTCGCCATCGACAGAACCAAAGTTTCCGTGGCCGTCTACCAGCGGATATCTGGTTGACCAGTCCTGAGCCATATTTACCAGTGCTCCGTAGATGGAGCTGTCTCCATGTGGATGATATTTACCCATGGTATCACCGACAATACGTGCACATTTACGGTGCGGCTTGTCAGGTCCGTTATTCAGTTCGATCATGGAATACAAAACTCTTCGCTGCACCGGCTTCAGACCGTCTCTTACATCCGGCAATGCACGTGCTGCAATAACGCTCATTGCATAATCGATATAAGATTCTTCCATGGTCTTTTTCAAATCCACGTCATGTATCTTATCAAAAATATTGTCTTCCAACAGTTTTTCCTCCTACTTCCGAGCACTAAATATCCAGATTTTTTACAAACTGAGCATTCTCTTCAATAAATTCTCTTCTTGGTTCTACCTGATCGCCCATCAGCGTTGTAAAGGTAACATCCAGTTCTGAAGAATTCTCGTTATCCATAACAACACGGCGGAGCACTCGTTTTTCCGGATCCATGGTAGTTTCCCAGAGCTGCTCTGCATCCATCTCTCCAAGACCTTTGTAACGCTGGATCTTGTTGTTCTGGTCTCGTCCGACTTCTCCCAGAATCGCTGCCAGCTGCTCATCGCTGTACGCATACCAGACTTTTTTGTTTTTCTCCAGTTTATACAGTGGTGGCTGTGCCAGATATACATGTCCTTCTTTGATCAGATCCGGCATGAAACGGTACAGGAATGTCAAAAGCAGTGTACTGATATGTGCACCATCAACATCGGCATCGGTCATAATGATGATCTTGTCATAACGCAGTTTTGAAATATCGAAATCTTCGTGGATACCGGTTCCGAACGCAGTGATCATCGCCTTGATCTCCGCATTTGCATAAATACGGTCAAGTCTTGCTTTCTCCACATTCAGGATTTTTCCGCGAAGCGGCAGGATTGCCTGGGTTGCACGACTTCTCGCTGTCTTTGCAGAACCACCGGCAGAATCTCCCTCAACAATATAGATTTCACAGTTTTTCGGATCTTTGTCTGAACAGTCTGCCAGTTTTCCAGGAAGAGACATTCCTTCCAGTGCAGATTTTCTTCTGGTCAGATCTCTTGCTTTTCTGGCTGCCTCTCTCGCTCTCTGAGCCATGATAGATTTCTCAAGGATCATTTTTGCAACCTGCGGATGCTGTTCCAGATAGATCATCAGCTGCTCGGAAACAATATTGTCAACGGCACCTCGTGCCTCACTGTTGCCCAGTTTCTGCTTGGTCTGACCTTCAAACTGCGGATCTTCAATCTTGATGCTTACGATCACGGTAAGACCTTCACGGATATCATCACCGGAAAGTGTCTCGGTGTCCTTGATCAGTTTATTCAGTCTCGCATAAGAATTAAAAGTCTTTGTCAGTGCATTTTTAAAACCAGTCAGATGGGTTCCGCCTTCCGGAGTCGTGATGTTATTTACAAAACTGTAGGAACCTTCGGTGTATCCATCATTGTGCTGCATGGCAACTTCCACATAAATATTATCCTTCATTCCTTCACAGTAAATAATATCCGGGTAAAGCGGTGTCTTGCCTTTATTCAGGTAAGTCACAAACTCCTTGATACCGCCCTCATAATGGAACGTCTTTTCGATTGGTTCTTCCGGACGGTCATCTCTTAAAACAATTTTGATATTTTTTGTAAGAAATGCCATCTCACGAAGTCTCTGTTTAAGCACATTAAAATCAAAAACTGTTTCTTCAAAAATTTCGCTGTCCGGCAGGAATGTAACCGTTGTACCTGTTTTCTTTAGATCACATTCTCCGATCACTTTTAATTTATATACTACTTTTCCTCTTTCATATCGCTGACGATAAATTTTACCTTCATGGTAAATCGTAACTTCAAGATGTGTAGAAAGTGCATTTACAACAGACGCACCTACACCATGCAGACCACCGGAAACTTTGTATCCGCCACCGCCGAATTTTCCGCCGGCATGCAGGATCGTAAACACGACTTCTACCGCCGGAATACCTGCTTTGTGGTTGATTCCGACCGGAATGCCTCGTCCATTGTCAATGACTGTTACGGAATTATCTTTATTTATCGTTACCTGGATGGTATCACAATACCCCGCAAGAGCTTCATCAACTGCATTATCTACAATCTCATAAACCAGATGATGAAGACCTCTGGAGGATGTACTGCCGATATACATACCCGGTCTCTTTCGTACAGCCTCAAGACCTTCCAATATCTGAATCTGATCTGCACCGTATTCTGCATTGCTCTCTGTGCCCATAGTAACCTCCTGTCTTTTCTTTTCATCCTTCGCAAACAACACCGTCTGCAACATGAAAAACTTTGTTCAACTGAAACTTGTTTTCTATAAAATCATCGATCCCCGTACAGGTGATCAACGTCTGTATATCATGTATACTGTCTAATAAATACTGCTGCCTGCTGCTGTCCAGTTCGGAAAGTACATCATCCAGAAGCAGTACCGGCGTATCTTTGATCGCTCTTTTTACCAGTTCGATCTCCGCAAGTTTCAGCGAAAGTGCAGCCGTTCTCTGCTGCCCCTGCGATCCAAATCTGCGGATATCTACACCCTTTACTTCAAAAAGCAGATCGTCCCTGTGAGGACCTGTCATGCTCATTTTCACCTTCAGATCCCGTTTCCTGGAAGTCTGAAGTTTTCTTTCGAATTCGTCCGCAGAAACATTTTTCTCATAACGGACCATCAGCTCTTCTCTGCCGCCCGTCAGATTTCTATGTATCTCTGCTACGATCACGCCAAGCTCTTCGACAAACCGCTCCCTTGATTCGATCAGCTTTTTTCCATATTTTACCAGCTGCATATCCCATATATCCAGCATTTCTTCATACTGACTGTTAAAAGAACACTCTTTCAGCAGCTTATTTCTCTGTACGATCACTTTATTGTAATTGGAAAGCTCGTGTAAGTAAAGCTTATCCAGCTGACAAAGTTCCATATCAATAAAACGCCGCCGCTCTGCCGGTCCGTTTTTAATGATACCAAGATCCTCCGGTGAGAAAAAAACGAAGTTTGCGATTCCAAGCAGCTCTGCCGCCTTTCGGATCGGCACGCCGTTGACTGCAATGCCCTTCGGCCGGTTCTTTTTCAGATGCATATCGATCTCATAAGCACTCTGGCTTCTGCTGATCGCCATCCGTATATGAGCTTCTTCCTCACCAAAACGGATCATTTCCCTGTCTTTACTTCCCTTATGGGATTTCGTCGTTCCGCATAGATATACCGCTTCGAGAATATTGGTCTTCCCCTGGGCATTGTTCCCATAGAAAAGATTTGTTCCCTTATCAAAAGACAACTGCAGCGACTCATAATTGCGGAACTGATTCAGCTTCAAAGATTTTACTATCATTCCATCAATCTGTAATTTTTACAGTCTGACCATCATATTCTACCACATCGCCGGCATGCAGTTTCTTGCCTCGCTGTGTTTCTGTCTGGCCGTTTACCTTCACAAGACCATCCTGAACGGCATATTTTGCGTCCACGCCGGACTCTACAAAACCTGCTGCTTTCAATGCCTGACCAAGTTTGATAAACTCATCTCTTAATTTAATTGTTTCCATAAACTTTCACTCCTTATGCCATAAAATTAACCGGCAAGATCAAATATATATAAGATTGCTGTTCGTCTCTGATAAAGCATGGTGCTTTCGGGTTCATCAGATAAATATCAACCGTTTCATCATCAATAACACGAAGAGCATCGATCAGAAATCGCGGATTAAATCCGATCATAATGTCCTTGCCTTCTTTATTGATGTCAATTTCTTCATCCATGGAACCGATCTGAGACTGAATCTTAAGTTCAATATTATCATCTGTGATTGAAAGGATGATCGGTTTTTTATCACTTTCTTTTACCAGAAGTGTCGCACGGTCAATACAGTCCAGAAGCTCTTTTTTATTTACCTGAATCTTGGTTTCGTAGTCACTGGAAAGCATCTGATCAATGCGGAAATATTCACCCTCAATCAAACGTGACACAACAACGGTATCATCAAATTCAAAGACAATATGATTTTTTGTAAAGAAAATACTGACTTCATCTTCGGTTTCGCCTGATAAAATCTTACTGATTTCGATAAGTGTCTTTCCAGGAACGACAACTTTGATATCAGAATATTCCTCTTTTAATTCAATTTTTCGTATACTTATGCGGTGTCCATCCAGGGATACTACACGCAGCATATCGCCTTTGACTTCGAATAATTCGCCGGTCATCATCTTATTGTTTTCATTGGCTGCGATTGAGAAAATAGTCTGACGAATCACCTCTTTTAATGTAAACTGAGAGACAACAATATGATTATCTCTTTCTACATAAGGAAGATAGGAAAATTCTTCCCCTGACTGACCGCTGATGCTGAATTTTGCCTTCTCACAGGTGATGGTAGTCGTCAGATTTCCGTCTGTTTCAATTGTAACATCATTATCAGGAAGTTTACGAATGATATCAGAGAAAATTTTTGCATCAATTGCAACAATTCCTTTTTCCAGAATGGTACCGTCAACGATGGTTTCAATTCCAAGTTCCATATCGTTGGCTGTAAATTTAATATTGTTTGTGGATGCATCAATCAAAATACATTCCAGGATAGGCATGGTTGTTTTTCCTGGGATTGCTTTCAGAACAATATTCACACTTTTTAAAAGATTACTTTTTGAGCATACTAATTTCATTGTGTTGATAACTCCTTTGTGGGTTAAATGAGATAAATTAAAGAGAAAATTCGCAGTAGCCGCCGTAGGGGATGTGAATATGTGAATAACTCCCAAAATCCTTGAATTTAAGGGAAAAAACAGGTTGGATAAACTGGTGAAAAGTCCACAAATTTCTGAGGAAAACCGGTGGGTTATTAACATCCTCAGAAATTGGCTAAAGTTATTCACACAGTATCCAACACATATCCACATTATTTTGTGCACAAATAAAAAGACGATGCTTTTTCGGCCGTCTAGTTTGGATTCAGTTTCTTTTTAATGATATCTATCGTGTTTTTCAGATCATCGGAAGTCTCAATTTCTTTCGAAATTTTCTCAACTCCATGAAGTACGGTCGTATGATCGCGGTTTCCCATCAGTTTTCCGATCGCTTTGAGCGGTGTGCTGGTCATTTCACGGCACAGATACATGGCAATCTGCCTTGGAATCACGATATCAGCACTTCGTTTGGAACCTTTTATATCATCTGTTTTGATATGAAAGTGTTCTGCAACGGTCAGAAGGATCAGATCCGGGGTGATTTCTCGTTTTGCATTCGGTGAAATCATATCCTTTAAGGCTTCCTGTGCCAGTTCTACTGTAATTTCGCGGTGTTCAAGACTGCTCATTGCAGTGATCCGGTTCAGTGCACCTTCGAGTTCACGGATATTGGACTTGATATTGGTAGCAATATACTGAATGACTTCATCATCCAGATGGTAACCTTTTTCTTTGGAATCACGTTCTTCTTTTTTGCGGAGGATTGCCATCCTTGTCTCATAATCCGGGGAAGAAATATCTGCGATCAGGCCCCATTCAAAGCGGGATTTCAGCCTTCCTTCCAGCGTTGCGATCTCTTTCGGCGGTTTATCGGATGAAATGATGATCTGCTTTTTCGCACCATGCAGGTCGTTAAATGTGTGGAAAAACTCTTCCTGTGTGGACTCTTTTCCGATGATAAACTGGATATCGTCGATCAGCAGAACGTCGATATTACGGTACTTTTCACGGAATTTTGTCATAGCAGTATTATTGCCGTTTCGGATCGCTTCAATCAGTTCATTCGTAAAGGATTCACTCGTTACATAAAGTACTCTGGTCTGTGGATTATTTTCCAGGATAAAGTGTGCGATCGAGTGCATCAGATGGGTTTTCCCCAGTCCAACACCTCCGTAGAGGAAGAGGGGGTTGTAGATTTCGCCCGGGGATTCGGCAACTGCCAAAGATGCAGCGTGTGCAAATTTGTTGTTGCTTCCGACAACGAAGTTTTCAAAGGTATATTCCGGATTTAAATTTGCTTTTTCTAATATATTATTGAAAGAATTGTCAGTATTCGAAGAGGAATCCGCTTCTTTTACAACATTTTGTTCTACAGTATACACGATCTTGGTGCAGTCCAGTCCTGTGAGCTCTGCAATCGTAGAACGAAGCGGAGTTGTAAACTTCTTATTTATATAGGAATTAATGAAATCCTCGTTAATACCCATTTCATCAATCGGGACATAAATAAAAAGAGTGCCTTCGTCACTGTCATATCTTTGTACTTGAAGTGGTTTGATCCAGGTGTTGATGGAAATTGGGGAAAATCCGAATTCTGTACTGAGGGTATCCACAACACTGTCCCACTTTTCTTCTATGATATTCATGAGGATCTCCTTTTAAGGCCAGTTTTACTTATTTAATATTAAACTAAAACAGGAAAATTATCAATGCTTATTTTTGAATGTGCATAACTTTTCGACAATAATCCACACTCAAAAATGCGATAAAATGGGCGTTTGTGGGAAAAATGTAGAAAATATGCAAAAGTTACACACGAAGTTATCCCCAAGTTATCCCCAAAATGTGGATAACTTTATGTAAACCAATAAGTTTACATAAGTATGTTACAGAAGAACCAGATGAAAAAAAGGTTGAAAAATAAAGGAATTTTGGGAATCACAGACTTCGAAAAATGTAGAAAAATGTCGAAAGAAGGAAAGAGGGGGGATTGGCAGTGTGAATAACTAAAGGAACATCATCCACAGTGGGAAAAGCCTTATTTTAAGGCATTTTTTTGAAAAAGAAAAAAGTTTTTCACATCAAATAAAAAAGTTATCCCCAAGTTATCCCCAAAATGTGGATAACTGAGTGTAAACTATGCAGATGTCCGCTTTGCATCCGTTTGTCTATGGGACTGACAGGAATGGTTCTGCCCCAAAGCTCGGTTCAATTGAAAAAATCACGGAATTACTTGACTTTATGGGGCTTTGCATATATAATTGAAACGATGTTTTCTAAACAGATAAAACAGATTTTATATTTGATAAGGAGGTGCCGTAATAATGAAAATGACATTTCAGCCAAAGAAAAGATCCAGAGCTAAAGTTCATGGATTCAGAGCAAGAATGAGCACTGCAGGCGGAAGAAAAGTACTTGCTGCCAGAAGATTAAAAGGAAGAAAAAAATTATCAGCATAGGCCGCAGATGTGTGGCCTTTTCTTCTATGTTCGTCTTTTGAAAGGATGACAGAAAAAAGGAAGCAGTATGATATTTTCAGAGTCTTTGAAAAAAAACAGAGATTTCCAGACGGTATATAAGTATGGAAAGTCGGCCGCCAACCGTTATCTCATTATGTATATCTATCCGAATCAGACAGAGAGGAACAGACTTGGGATTTCGGTCAGTAAAAAGGTGGGCAATAGTGTGGTCAGACACAGACTGGCCAGATTGATAAGAGAAAGTTATCGCCTGAGTGAAACCAGGTTTCACTCAGGATATGATATTGTAGTAATTGCAAGACCTGTTGCAAAAGATAAGAATTATTTTGAAGTAGAAAGTGCATTATTACATCTTGGTAAAGTGCATAAAATAGCAGGTTGATATTCATGAAAAATATTTTAATCGCAATGATCCGGTTTTATCAGAAATTTCTGTCACCATTAAAGCATACGAGATGCCCCTATACACCGACCTGCTCGCAGTATGGCCTGGAGGCGATACAAAAATACGGGGCTGTTAAAGGAAGTCTTCTGGCATGCTGGAGGATTTTGCGATGCAATCCCTTTTCCAAGGGTGGTTATGATCCCGTTCCGTAAACGGGTAGGAAGAATTAAAAATAGAAAATTGAATATGAAGAACTGCTGTATAATGTCAGGTGAATATGCAGGAGGAAGGTTATGTTATTAACAAAAAGCAACACCATCATCATTGGACAGGTGGCAACACTGTTAGGTCTTTTGATGAATGCGATTTTTAGTTTCACTGACGGGGTGTTTGGGATTTCCAATATCGGTGTATGTATTATTTTGTTTACACTGGTTATTTATGCCCTGCTCACTCCACTCACGATCAAACAGCAGAAGTTTTCAAAGATGTCTGCGATCATGAATCCTGAGATAAAGGCAATCCAGAAAAAGTATGCCGGCAAAAACGACCAGGTAAGTATGATGAAGATGAACGAAGAAACACAGAATGTATATGCAAAATACGGTGTTTCTCCGATGGGAACATGTCTTCCGATGCTGATTCAGCTGCCGATCCTGTTTGCATTGTATCGTGTAATCTGGAATATTCCGGCTTACGTTGCAAGTGTAAAAGATGTATTTACTCCTCTTGTAAATGTTCTTTTAAAGACACAGGGTACACAGCAGTTTTTAGCTGATATAGTAGGAAACCAGGTCAATTTCCAGAGACTTGGTTATACAGCAAACAGTGCGATCGATGCACTGTACAAGTTCAAACCGGCAGACTGGACTGCAATGGCAGAGAAGTTTCCGGATCTGTCAGGTATGATCTCACAGACAACAGGCAGTCTTGATAAAATGAACTATTTCCTGGGATTGAATATTTCCAATTCACCGATGACAGCGATGGTGGAAAATTTCAAGGCACATAACTGGATTTTATTTGTATGTGCACTGGCAATCCCGGTACTGGCAGGTTTAAGCCAGTGGCTCAACACCAGACTGATGCCGCAGGCAGCAGCAAGCCCGGCGGGAGACGACAGTTCCATGGAAAGCTCCATGAAGATGATGAACAATATGATGCCTCTGGTATCCGTATTCTTCTGTCTGTCACTTCCGATCGGTCTTGGTATCTACTGGATCGCAGGTGCGGTATTCAGAGGTATCCAGCAGGTTGTTGTCAACAAACATATGGAAAAGATGGATATGGACGCACTGATCCGCAAAAATGTGGAGAAAATGAATGCCAAACGTAAGAAACAGGGACTTCCGCCAAAGAAAATTTCTGAGCATGCAAAAGTAAACTTCAAAGATCTTGAGGATGCACAGAAAGTGGATGAGAAGAAACAGGCAGAACGTCAGAAAAAAATCCAGGATTCTACGGAGTACTATAAACACGCAGATGCGAAACCGGGAAGTATTGCAGCAAAAGCGAGAATGGTTCAGCAGTTTGATGAAAAGAATCCAAAAGGTAAGAAAAATAAGAATTAAAGTAATAAGGTAATAAAGAGAAGTAATATGGGGAGAAGGATGGGAGGTATTAAAATGGAAGAGTATATCGAGGTTTCTGCGAAGACAAAAGAAGAAGCGATCATGAATGCAGCAATTCAGCTTGGAACAAGCAGCGATAATATTGAATATGATGTTATTCAGGAAGCAACTTCCGGACTTTTTGGAATCGGAAGAAAACCGGCCATTATAAGGGCAAGAAAGAAAAAAGATATTTCTCTTGATTTTGAGGAAGCCGTAAGAGATCCTTTGAAGGACATTTCTGAAAAGAAAAGCTTTATGAAAAAACCGGCAAAGAAATTTACCAAAGAGCCGGTAAAAAAACAGCCTGAGAAAACGGTTGAAAAGAAGGAAGAAAAACCGGTTGAGAAGAAACCGGAAAGAAAACCGGAAAATCAGCCGCAGTCAAAAGCTGAAAAAGAAGTGGAAGTAAAGAAAGAAGAACCGCAGGCAAAACCGGCAGTTACAAGAGAAAAGCTTCCAATCAACAAAGAAGCAGCAGAGAAAGATGCAAAAGAATTTCTAGAGAAAATGTTTGCAGCAATGGATTCAGAAGTTTGCATCAAAACATCATTTGATAAAGATGACAATCTGAACATCGAGCTTTCCGGTAAAGACATGGGTGTTCTGATCGGTAAGAGAGGACAGACTCTTGATTCTATCCAGTATCTTACAAGCCTCGTTGTCAACAAAGGCAATGCGGGATATGTACGTGTGAAGGTAGATACCGAAAACTACCGTGCACGCAGAAAAGAGACGCTGGAAAATCTGGCAAAGAATATTGCGTTCAAAGTAAAGAGAACAAAGAAACCGGTATTCCTGGAGCCGATGAATCCATACGAGAGAAGAGTAATCCATTCTGCACTTCAGAATGATCCGCTGGTGTCCACACACAGCGAGGGCGAAGAGCCGTATCGTAAAGTAGTTGTTACATTAAAAAACAGTAAAGTAAAATAGTTGTAAGTGATATGAGTCTGATTTTCAGTGCGGCAGATATGCTGCCGAAAATCAGACTTTTTGAATATCAGGAGGAATCAATGAAAGGTGAAACGATTGCAGCGATCTCCACAGCAGTCAACAGTTCCGGAATCGGGATTGTGCGAATCAGCGGAGATCAGGCATTTGAAATAGCGGACCGTGTATACAGAAGTCCGAAAGGCAAAAAGAAATTATCAGAACAGCAATCCCATACGGTTCACTATGGTTATATCTGTGACGGAGACGAAGTGCTGGATGAGGTGCTTGTAGTTCTGATGCGTGCACCGAGAAGTTTTACGGCGGAAGATACCGTAGAAATCGACTGCCACGGCGGTGTGTATGCGATACAGCGAGTGCTGGAAGCTGTGATCAAAAATGGTGCAGCTCCGGCAGAGCCGGGAGAATTTACCAAACGTGCCTTTTTAAATGGAAGAATGGATCTGTCGCAGGCGGAGGCGGTGATGGATGTCATTGAGGCAAAAAATGAATACGCTCTGAAAAGTTCCGTCGGCCAGCTTCGCGGAAGCATCGGTCAGAAAATAAAGGATCTGAGAGCAAAGATCATTTATCATATTGCATATATTGAGTCGGCATTGGATGATCCGGAACATATCAGCCTTGACGGTTATCCGCAGGAGCTTGAAAAGGAAAATGAAGCGTGGATCGAGATGATCGAGAAGCTGATCCGCTCTGCAAACGATGGAAGGATCATGACGGAAGGCATCAAGACGGTAATCCTTGGAAAGCCAAACGCCGGAAAGTCTTCTCTGCTTAACAAGCTCTGCGGAACGGAAAAGGCGATCGTGACAGACATTGCGGGAACGACAAGAGATGTGCTGGAGCAGAGCATCAATCTTCACGGCATCACACTTAACCTGATGGATACCGCAGGCATCCGTGATACGGAAGATATCGTAGAGCAGATTGGTGTGCAGCGTGCAAAAAAATATGCAAAAGAAGCAGACCTGATTCTGTACGTGGCAGATTCATCGACCGCACTGGATGAGAATGATGAAGAGATTATCGAACTATTTGAAGGCAGAAAGGTGATCGTTCTTTTAAATAAATCGGATCTGGAGCCGGTAACGACAGAACAGATCCTGAAGGAAAAAGTGGGAGAACATCCGGTGATCTGCGTTTCTGCAAAAGATGAGACTGGATTTGAACAGCTTGAGGATACACTTAAAAATATGTTTCTCGAAGGTAGCCTTTCTTTTAACGATGAGGTATGTATCACAAATATGCGTCATAAGGCAGCGCTTATGGATGCAAAAGAGAGCCTGAAGCAGGTGACGGAGAGCATCGCACAGGATATGCCGGAGGATTTCTTCTCGATCGATCTGATGAGTGCATATGAATCTCTGGGAACGATTATCGGCGAGGCCGTGGATGATGATCTGGTAAATGAAATTTTCAGTAAGTTCTGTATGGGCAAATAAGTGGAGGCAAGAAATGAATACATTAGAAGAATATACAGATGTGGTAGTCGTAGGAGCCGGACATGCCGGATGTGAGGCAGCACTTGCCTGTGCAAGACTCGGACTTTCCACAACCATTTTTACCGTGAGTGTGGACAGCATTGCACTGATGCCGTGCAACCCGAACATAGGTGGAAGCTCCAAGGGTCATCTGGTAAGAGAGATCGATGCACTTGGCGGTGAGATGGGAAAAAATATCGACAAAACGTTTATCCAGTCCAAGATGCTCAATAAATCCAAAGGACCTGCCGTACATTCTCTGCGTGCACAGGCAGACAAGGCAGAATATTCCAGATCCATGCGAAAAGTTTTGGAAAACACAGATAACCTGTCAATCGTGCAGGCAGAAGTTGCAGAAATTCTGACAGAAGACGGAAAAATCACCGGAGTCAAAACATTCTCCGGGGCAACGTATCACTGCAAAGCCTGCGTGCTTTGTACCGGAACATATCTGCGTGCAAGATGTATTTACGGTGATATCAGTAATTATACCGGGCCAAACGGATTGCAGGCAGCAAATCATCTGACAGATTCCCTGAAAGCACATGGAATCGAGATGCAGCGATTTAAGACCGGTACACCGGCACGTGTAGACCGCAGATCGATTGATTTTTCAAAAATGCAGGAACAGTTTGGCGATGAGAGAGTGGTACCCTTTTCTTTTACAACCGACCCGGAGAGTGTCCAGATCGACCAGGCATCCTGCTGGCTGACGTATACAAACGAAGAGACACATGAAATTATTCGCAAAAACCTGGATCGTTCCCCCCTATATTCCGGTATGATCGAAGGAACCGGACCGAGATATTGTCCGTCCATCGAGGACAAAGTGGTAAAATTTGCAGATAAAAACAGACACCAGGTATTTCTTGAGCCGGAAGGACTGCATACGAACGAAATGTATATCGGCGGTATGTCAAGCTCTCTTCCGGAAGATGTTCAGCATGAAATGTACCACACGGTAGCCGGACTTGAGCACGCAAAGATTGTCCGCAATGCCTATGCGATAGAGTATGACTGCATCAATCCGAGACAGCTGGATGCATCCCTGGAGTTTAAAAATATCAGGGGACTTTTCAGTGGCGGACAGTTTAACGGCAGCAGCGGATATGAGGAAGCAGCGGCACAGGGACTGATTGCCGGTATCAATGCAGCAATGCAGGTAAAGGGAAAAGAGCCGCTGATCCTTGATCGTTCGGAAGCTTATATTGGCGTTCTGATTGATGATCTGGTAACAAAAGAGAATCGTGAGCCATATCGTATGATGACATCCAGAGCAGAATATCGTCTGCTTCTGCGCCAGGACAATGCAGATCTGCGTCTGACAGAGAAAGGTTATCAGGTGGGGCTGATCTCCGAAGAACGCTATCAGGATCTGAAAACAAAAGAGCGTCAGATCGCAGAAGAAATGGAACGTGTAGATCATGAGAATATCGGCGGAACCGAAGTAGTACAGAAATTTCTGGAGGCACATGAAAGTACACTTCTGAAGTCCGGAACAACCATCGGAGAACTGGTACGCCGTCCGGAGCTGGACTATGAGATGTTAGCAGAGATTGACAAAAACAGACCGCAGTATTCTGCCGGTGTGTGTGAACAGGTCAATATCAACATCAAATATCAGGGCTACATCCGAAGACAGATGAAGCAGGTCGAGCAGTTCAAGAAAATGGAAAACAAACGGATTCCGAAAGATATTAATTACGACGAAGTCGGAAGCCTGAGAATTGAAGCGGTGCAGAAACTGAAAAAATTCCAGCCGCTTTCCATCGGACAGGCATCCCGTATTTCCGGTGTGTCACCGGCGGATATTTCCGTACTGCTCGTATATTTGGAATCCAGAGATCGAAAATAAAGTGAAGTCCTGCGGCAAAAGAATGTTTGGCAGACGAAACGTAAATATTGAATTTTAAGTCAGATGCACGAGATATTTGACAGGAGGAAAACGTGGACAGAAGTAAATTTCATATTTTAGAAGATGGATGTCAGGCATTTGGCGTGACATTGACAGAGAAGCAGATTGAACAGTTTGAGAAATATTATGAGCTGCTGGTAGAATGGAATAAAGTGATGAACCTCACCGGGATCACTGAATTTGACGAAGTGATGCAGAAACATTTTGTGGACAGCGTGGCAGCGGCAGAATATGTGGAGATGGAAAAAATAAACAGCCTGATCGATGTCGGGACCGGAGCCGGCTTTCCGGGAATCCCGCTGAAGATTGTTTATCCACATTTGCAGGTGACACTTTTGGACTCTTTGAACAAAAGGATCAAATTTCTGGATGAAGTTGTGGATAACCTGGGGCTTACCGGAATCGAAACGGTGCATGGAAGAGCAGAAGATGCGGCGAAAAAAGCAGAATACCGCGAACAGTTTGATCTGTCTGTTTCCAGAGCAGTTGCGAACCTTGCGTCCCTTACCGAGTATTGCCTGCCGTTTGTAAAAGTCGGCGGAAAATTTGTTTCCTATAAATCTGTTTCAGTGGATGAAGAAATCGCTCAGAGTAAGAAGGCAGTTTATGTGCTTGGCGGAGAAATCGGAAAAGTGGAAAAATTCCATCTGCCGGGAAGTGACATGGAGAGGGCACTTGTGGTTGTGGAAAAGAAGAGAAGCACGCCGAAGAAATACCCGAGAAAAGCCGGGATGCCGACGAAAGAGCCTCTTGCGTGAATGTGCAAAAAGAGTGTAATAATGTAAAAACGTACGTCAGGATGATTTGAAAACAATCTGCTGACACGCTTCGTTTTCTGTAAAGCCTTGTTGCCGCCAGGGTAATTTTATGCCGACTGAAACGGAGTGCAGACTGCACAGCGATTCTGCTGGGGAAATGTCATCTGAAAATGACCAGAATCGCGTGCAAGTCTTACATATATCAGATTTAAATTTTAAAAGAACATGTCAACATATTCCAGTACAGCCTGCGGATTTTCCATTTGCGGGTATTTTTCTGTATTTTCAATAAAATCGTATTCTACAGCGGAATTGAGGAGGACATAGCCTTCGACGGTTCGTTCACGTTCCGCTGTCTTTCTTCCTTCGAGAATAAACAGACTGTTGTTGATGCTGTTTAAGGCTCTGGAGATGTCTGCATTTAAATAAAATCCATCCAGGCTGGACAGCAGATATTTCCCGCCGCACTCATCGAGATGAGCAGCTTCATGATAAATGTCCAACGTCTTCTTTGAGACAGAGAAAGGGTTATAAAAATACTTTTCAGTGAATAAATATTCAATATTTTCCCGCCGCATCTGCATGTTGTATACAGCTGTACCGACGATCGGAAGATCCATAATAAATTTGATGATCCTGGAACGTTTGGACGGTGTACATTTCAGATTGGAAATGCTTTCCGGATTGATCATCATAATTTTGTTATAGGCATCCGGATTGGTACTGCATGCCATCAACACAAAAGAAGAAGACAGACCGGTAGCGATGATGTCTGTTTTTTCGTGAATCACATGCTCGATAAAATCATTGATAAGCTGCACGTAAAAATAGTTTGTGTAGGTCAGGTTTGGTTTATCGGAGCGACCGCAGCCAAAAAGATCCAGGCAATATACCGTGTGGTTTGCAGACAGATCTTTCAGCAGCAGATCCCATTCGTAGGAAGAGGCAGCCGGAGCCAGATCGTGAACAAGCAGGAGAGGAGAACCGCCTCCTGTTTTTGTATAATAGACCTGACCGAAACGCCAGTCATAAAAAGCACCTTTATGTTTATCCAGCAGATTTTTAACCGTGGCAAAAGCCTGGGCACAGCGATTGACGATGTGAAGAGAGCCAACAGCCAGAGCGGTCATGAGAATGCCGGTTTTGATTTTTTGCTTCATAAAAACTCCTTTCTGAGAAACATTGTCTTATACAGATCTTTGTGATTTTTCATTGCCTTCATTATAATCCAAGATGTAAGCAGAGACAAGGCAAAAGTATATCAGATGTGCACAGAAGAATATGGCATGGGATGCATGACGTGCACATCGCAGCAAGAATGTCAGAGGTATTCTTGAAATAAGAAACAATATAGAAGATATAAAAATTTCATATGTTTCACGTGAAACATTGCTTTACATAACTCTGTTTATCCAGTACAATGGGTTAGAACATACAGAAAGCGATGATAAAATGGTAAAAGAGTATTTAAAGGAAAAAGCAGACAGTCTGACAGCCGAAAAAGAACGGTTGACAGCTCAAAAGGAAAGGCTTGACGGGATACGTGAGTGCCTTCACAAAAGCATAGACGAGGTGCAAAAAAAGGAAGACGTTGATTTTGAAATTTTTTCGCCGCGGGCAGATATGCGTGTGTCTAAGGAGATGCTGAATGAGATGCATCAGCAGATGAATGATGTCAAAAGGCAGCAGGCACAGACAGCGAGGGAACTGGAAGAGGTAACGGCAAAGCTGGACAAGTTTCTGTACATGCTCGAAGAGGTGCAGAATCTGCCGGATTAATGTTTCGTATGTTTCACGTGAAACATTTCCAGGATTTTGGAATGCTTAAGACTGGATATCTAAAAAAAGAAGTGTTATAATTGAAAAATACTTTGTGTTCAGGGCAAATGCACGTGAAACAAAGCAGCATCTGGTATGAACTGGAAACGAAAGGGGAATATTTAATGGAAAGAACTATCGTAGTCGCCAACCAGAAGGGTGGTGTAGGCAAAACAACAACAGCGATCAATCTGGCAGCTTCTTTGGCAGAACTGGGAAAGAAGGTACTGGTAGTGGATATGGACCCACAGGGAAATACTACCAGCGGACTGGGGATTGACAAAGAGCAGGCAGAAAATACGGTGTACGAGCTGATGCTGGAAGAGTGTTCCGTAGAGGATGCGATTATGGAAAGTGAGTATGAAAATCTGAGTGTTCTTCCGTCAAATATCAATCTGGCAGCAGCAGAGATCGAGCTGGTGGGAGCAGAGGAAAAGGAATATATTTTAAAGAAAGCAATCGATAAAGTAAAGAAAAACTATGACTTTGTGCTGATCGACTGTCCACCTTCTTTAAGTATGCTGACTATCAATGCAATGTGTGCGGCAGATACGGTACTCGTGCCGATTCAGTGCGAATATTATGCACTCGAGGGACTGTCTCAGCTGATCCACACAATCAATCTTGTCCAGGATCGACTGAACCCTGATCTGGAAATCGAAGGCGTGGTATTTACCATGTACGATGCAAGAACCAATCTGTCTCTTCAGGTGGTGGAAAACGTAAAAAATAATCTTGATCAGAATATTTATAAGACAATTATCCCAAGAAATGTAAGATTAGCAGAGGCACCAAGTTATGGAATGCCGATCACCAGATATGACAAGCGTTCTACCGGAGCAGAAAGCTACCGCAGACTTGCCGAAGAGGTAATTCATAGAGGAGAGGAAGAATGGCTGTAAGAAAAGCAGGGCTTGGTAAGGGACTGGACTCCCTGATCCCGGAGCATAGCGTAAGAAGAAAAGCGGAAAAAACGGAGCAGAAACCGGAAAAAAATGAGCTTCTTCTGAAGATAACAGATATTGAACCAAACAGAGAACAGCCGCGGAAACATTTTGATGAAGATGCGTTGCTGGAATTGTCGGATTCCATCAAACAATTTGGAATTATCCAACCGCTGATTGTTCAGAAAAAAGAGGATCATTACGAGATCATAGCAGGGGAACGCAGATGGCGTGCGGCAAAGATGGCAGGGTTAAAAGAGGTTCCGGCTATTATCAAGAGTTATACAGATCGGGAAATCCTGGAGATTTCTCTGATCGAAAATATTCAGCGGGAAAATTTAAATCCGATCGACGAAGCAAGAGCTTATAAAAAGCTGCTCACCGAGTTTCATCTGAAGCAGGATGAAGTGGCGGAGCGTGTTTCCAAGAGCAGAACGGCAGTGACCAATTCCATGCGTCTTCTGAAGCTGGATGAGAGAGTACAGCAGATGGTGATCGATGAAATGCTCACGACCGGCCATGCGAGAGCGTTGATTTCTATTGAAGACCGAGATCTGCAGTTCCAGATGGCAAATCAGATCTTTGATAATAAATTAAGTGTCAGAGAGACAGAAAAACTGGTCAGAAAGCTGGGCGAAGAAAAGGAAGAAACCACAAAAACAAAAGAACCGGATGTAGAGATCATTTACCGGAATCTGGAAGAAAAGGTAAAAGAAATACTCGGTACAAAAGTACAGATCAGTCACAAAAAGAATAATAGCGGAAAAATTGAGATTGAGTATTATTCCAATGAGGAACTGGAGAGGATCATTGAACTGCTGGAAAGCGTTCAGAATCATTAAAATTAAATAAGGAATGGAGGGAAAATATGGGGATTTTTGATGCGATAGGCATTGATGCAGGTATCGTGCTGATCATTGTAATTCTGATACAGCTTGTGCTGATTTTTTTCCTGGTCAAGCAGTCCATGAAGCTGGCAAGACTTACGAATAAGTACAAAATGTTCATGCGTGGAAAAGATGCGATATCTCTGGAAAAAGCATTTGAAAAGAAATTCGAAGAAGTAGATGCCATGACAGAAGCAGTAAAATATCAGGCGGATGAGATTTATAAATTAAAAGAAATCCAGAAAATGACACTGAACAAAACTGCAATCGTAAAATATGATGCATTCAAAGATGTCGGCGGCAAATTAAGTTTTGCACTTGCAATGCTGGATAAAGAGAACAGCGGATTTGTATTAAATGCGATCCACAGCAGAGAAGGCTGTTATACTTATGTCAAAGAAATCGTAAAAGGCGAGTCTTATATCGTGCTTGGCGAAGAAGAAAAAGAAGCACTGCGTCAGGCTGTAAATGCACATAACGATATCGGATAACGTCAGGTATTAAAACAGAAAGTGTTTGTACAGAAGGACACAAAGTCACTTTACGAGGCAGATTACATGTGTTAAAATCGGAAAAGAAGTGACCCGTGATCCAGAGGGTCTTGAGTTGAAATAAAATGAAATAAAAGAAAAGGACGATAAAAAATGTTAGACATTAAATTTGTGAGAGAAAATCCGGAAATTGTAAAACAGAATATCAGAAATAAATTCCAGGATAAAAAACTGCCGCTGGTAGATGAAGTACTGGAGCTGGACAAGAGAAACCGTGAGATCAAACAGGAAGTAGAAGCTCTGCGTGCAGAAAGAAACAAACTGTCCAAAGAGATCGGCGGCCTGATGAAACAGGGTAAAAAAGAAGAGGCAGAGGAAGTAAAACGTCAGGTAGCAGCAAGTGCTGACCGTATCAACGAACTTTCCGCAGAAGAAGCTGAAGTAGAAGAAAAACTGAAAACAAACATGATGGTTATCCCGAACATCATCGATCCGTCTGTGCCGATCGGAAAAGATGACAGCGAAAACGTAGAGATCGAACGCTTCGGTGAGCCGGTTGTTCCGGATTTTGAAATCCCGTACCATACAGAAATCATGGAATCTTTCAACGGTATCGACCTTGACAGTGCAAGAAAAGTTGCCGGAAACGGATTCTATTACCTGATGGGAGACATCGCAAGACTGCATTCCGCAGTGATCGCATACGCACGTGATTTCATGATCAACCGTGGATTTACTTACTGCGTACCGCCATTTATGATCCGCAGCAACGTAGTTACCGGCGTTATGAGTTTTGCCGAGATGGATTCCATGATGTACAAAATCGAAGGCGAAGATCTGTATCTGATCGGAACCAGCGAACATTCTATGATTGGTAAATTCATCGACACAATCATTCCGGAAGAAGAGCTGCCGAAGACGCTGACCAGCTATTCTCCATGTTTCAGAAAAGAAAAAGGTGCACACGGCATCGAAGAGCGAGGTGTATACCGTATCCACCAGTTTGAAAAACAGGAAATGATCGTTGTATGCAAACCGGAAGAAAGCAAAATGTGGTATGAAAAACTGTGGAAAAACACCGTAGATCTGTTCCGCAGCATGGATATCCCGGTTCGTACGCTGGAATGCTGTTCCGGTGACCTGGCAGACCTGAAAGTAAAATCAGTGGACGTAGAAGCATGGTCTCCAAGACAGAAAAAATATTTCGAAGTAGGAAGCTGCTCAAACTTAGGTGACGCTCAGGCACGCCGTCTGAAAATCCGCGTAAATGGTGAGAATGGCAAATATTTTGCACATACATTAAACAATACCGTAGTTGCACCGCCTCGTATGTTAATTGCATTCCTGGAGAACAACCTGCAGGCTGACGGAAGCGTTAAGATTCCGGAAGTACTTCAGCCATACATGGGCGGCATGAAAGTGATTGAAAAGAAATAATAGAGGTGGCATAATTGCATAATTATCTGCGAGCAATCGGATTTAGCAATCTGCAGAATGAAAAAGATATAAAAGAAATCCTCACCGAGGTTTTCCACGATTTTGACGAAAGAGAAGTTTCAAGAGAAGGGAAAAACAAAGCTTTTGTAGAGTATACAAAAAGCTTTGGTGAAAATATGGGAATCAAGATGTGCGGCATTATGGATACGGATGGTTTCCATCAGGAGTATTATTTCCCATATTTTCAGGGAAAAGATATCAGCAGCAAAGAAGATCTGATCATTGAACGCCATGCGGCAAGAGAATCCTTTGCCGGTGTCTGCGAAGATGTAAGGATCGGTGTTTCGGTTATTTTCTATTTACAGAATGCCGCAAAATATAAAAAGGAAATGCTGCTCGGACATCTGTTGAGTGATAAGATCAGCACGAGCTTTTCCGGACTTTCCCTGAAAGGCAAAATTTTATTTCCAGTACAGAAGGCGGAGCCGCGTGTCACTGCGACAGGAAGTGATTCGGCAAATCAGAGGCATAAAATGATCGCAGCCGCAAGACAGGGTGATGCAGAGGCAATCGAAAGCCTGACATTGGAAGATATTGATACTTATGCGGCAGTCAATCAGAGGATTTTAAAAGAAGATCTTTTCAGCATTGTAGACACACTCTTTATGCCGTATGGCCTGGAATGTGATCATTATCAGGTCATGGGAAACATTAAGGATGTTGAAAAAACAGTGAATAAATATACAAAAGAAACCATTTATCAGCTCAGGCTGGAGTGCAACGATATGAACCTGGATGTCTGTATTAACAAAGAGGATCTGCTCGGTGAGCCGGAGGTCGGAAGAAGATTTAAAGGTACTATATGGCTTCAGGGACATATCAATTTCGCAAATTAAGTGTAGACTCGTAAAAAAAGCTGTGCTATAATAAAAAGGCTGGCAGCTTCGGCTGCCAGACACACTGTTTCCTTAGTTTTTGGATAGATATAAAAATGTGATTGACAGCTTATAACAGAGCTGATAATCTTATATATGGTCGAAGGGAAAATTCCCAGAAACCCAGTAAAATCAAGGGTTGCGGCATGTGTCGTCATAGCTCAGCTGGATAGAGCACTCGCCTCCTAAGCGGCAGATGGTTCGATTCCTTTGAGCCTTGAAAATTGCATAAAACTTATAAATGTCTCAGTAGCTCAGCTGGATAGAGCACACGCCTCCTAAGCGTGGGGTCGGAGGTTCAAATCCTCTCTGGGACGCCAGAAAGCACCGCTGCAAGCCTTTTTTCGGGGTTTGCAGCGTTTTTTTGTTCCTCCTTCTCCCGGTAATTTCACTTCCGTTACCGGGAGATTTTTATGCGCCGCATGATGTATATTTGCTAATTGGACTCGAACGCTTTTCAGAAATTTGCTAAGAAAATTCTGCGTTTTGCTAATTCGATTTTTCGGATCACTTTGCCGGGGCTTGCGCCGCTATCAGGGCTGCGAGCGCACTTGCAAGCTCCGGCGACTTCTGAAGCTGCTCCACAAGACTTTCAAGGTTCAGGGTCGCAGGTTCCGATTTTGCCGGTTCCTCCGGCGGACGGACATTGCGAAGATCAGGCTTGGCATAGAAGGCTGTCTCAAATTTCTGAGCATTGACCTTTCTATCCTCGTCCAGAATGTGAGCATAGATACTGGTTATCATGTCGATCTCGGCATGACCCGTATCGCCCTGAGTGGCTTTCAGATCGCCGTGGTTCAGTTTCAGTTTGTAGGTGGTACTGGAATGACGGAGAGAATGAAAGACCACCTTCGGCAGCCCTGCGTCCTCACGGAGCTTTGCAAACTCTTTGAGGATGATCCGATCCTCGCAGGGCCGTCCATTGGGAAGTGCCACCACCAGATCGAAGTCCTGATACTCGTCGCCCAGGAAACCTTTCAGCTCGTCCTGGGATTTCTTCCACTCCCGCAGAATGTAGGCCAGCGTTTTCGGCAGCCACACCTTACGGATGCTGGAATCGGTTTTCGGCTTTTTCAGAATAATTCTTGTGCTGGTGTTCGGCATAAGCGGAGTGAAGATGTAATAGATATCCTTCTCACCCAGCGTTTCAATCGCCCGTTTGGAAGCCCTCGTCAGCTCCTTGTCGATGTAGACATAGGCATTATCCGCCGCAATATCTTCATCGGAAATATGGACGTTCTCCCAGGTCAGCCCCAGGATTTCACCCATGCGCAGAGAGCAGGCAAAGGAAAGGTTCATTGCTACATAGAGCTTGCTGTCCGTGCATTTGTCCAGGGCAAGACGGATCATATCCGCTGTCCAGATATCCCGTTTCGCATACTCCGTTTTCGGGAGGATCACATTGTCAAAGGGATTTCTTGCAATGATTTCCCATCGTACCGCCTGCTTAAACGCACACCGCAGGAGCTTGATGATCTTTTCAATGGTCTTGTCGCTGACATAGGTGGTAACAGCCTTTCGGGTCTTGGTAGACACCGACTTGGTTTTCTGCAAGGTCTGGATATAACCGTCAACCGCACGGGGAGTAACCGCCTGTACCTCCATATCACCGATGATCGGATTGATATAGTTGGCAATCAGCGCCGTTTGGCTGTCATACATAGACACGCCCCATTTCTTTTCTCCGTAAAGAGATACGAAGTCATAAAGGAACTCGGTGATCGTCTGATTGCTTGGCGGGAGAAAAGTTCCCGTGTGCTGCTGATTTTCGATTTCCGCCTTGCGCTTTAAGGCCTCTTTGTGGGTATGCCAGGTTTCCCACTTCTGTTTGGTTTCTCCGTTTTCGTCCACATAGTTGTAAACAACGGAATAGTTTTTCTTTCGCTTGATTATAGATGCCATATCGTTCTTCCTTTCTTGGATCACAGGTCGAGGGAGTCAAGCCACTCGTCAAATGACCGCTTGGAAATGCGTATGGCGTTACCAATTCGCACGATTTTGAAGTGCCCTTCTTTTACAAGGATATATGCGGAAGTTCTTCCGATGCCCAGAATTTGAGCAATATCGTCAACCGTATATGTCCTTCTTTCAGGGGTTTCTTTCTTCGTGCCGTTCCATGTTTGAGACATGAGAACCCCCTTTCAGTTATGAAAAGGAACAGCACGAATATGTGTGGATAATATAACTTCCACCATCATTTTACCGTGCTGCTCCGTGTTTGTCTGCTGCTAATTGAAAAGTTTACGATCTATCCATAAACTTTCAAAAAAGAAAAGTAGGCTTACGGACGGCTGCTGGCACAGCTCCACGGGAGTCTAACCCCGGCCCATGCTGATGGGTGCGGCGCACAATGCTTTGTGGGCGTTCAATGCGCGAGTATCTTTGACCCTGCCCGTGTGTCATCGCCCGCAAGCAGCCACGCTTACTTTGCGGTCTGGTGCTGTTCGCTCGCCCGTTACAGTGGTCCCGTCCTGCGGACTTGAAACGAGGTCATGGCGCACCGGCCGTATGGCTCGGCACAAACAGGAATGTATCCGTTTGCCTTATACTGCGGCGTTGGCCTCCCAACGGGCTTTCTTTGTCAAGGTGCTGCCTTCGGCCACGAAAGAGAGAAACAGGGAAAGGGTAAGCTGTTTTCGCTTTCAGACCGGGCTTGTCAGCTCATGCTGACAATGGAATGAATGAGCTTGATCTCCAATCGGCGCTTCATGTACTCGTCCACCCGAACATGGGGCTGACCGTCAGGATCGTAAAGCGTCCGGGTGCAGAGCTTATTGATATAGCCCTCATAATACCGGAGTACCTGATCCACAGCCTGAGCGTCCCCGTCACGGGCGGCGTCAATCACCGAAAGAGGAAGAAGCTCCTTGCCCTTGTAAGTGGGTTTCTTCATACCTTCAACCTCCCTTCGGCATGAGTGCGGCCAACTTGATCCGCAGCTCGGTCAATGATTTTGCCCTTCGCCGCTGCACGGCGCTGCGGGACATTCCCACAAGGCGGCCGACCTCCTGATCTGGCAGGTCCAGAACAAAATGCAGGATCAAAATACTCTGCTCCTGAACGGACAAACCGGCGAAGGCATCAGCCACAAGCTCATTTTCAATATGTAGGTCATACCCGTGGGACGAGAATGTAAATCTGTCACTGGGGTAATGATCTACAACGCAGAGCTTGTCCATCTCCATTTGCGGAAGGTCGCTGAATGACAGTTCCCTGTCACGGCGCCTTTGCATTTCCCGGAGGTAGTCGATTGCCTCATGGTAGAGTACCAGCTTGCAGTAAGCATCGAACTGGCACCGCTCGCCATAGTCATTGCGGGGGATCATATCCATCTTTTCACCCCCTTTCCTGGGGGAATGAGGTGGGTTTCTCCCTTTCCGCTAACAAGGCGAACGCAAAGCCGCTCGCTACCCGCTAAAAGCCTCCTTTTTGAAAATTTCTTAAAAAATTTTTTCGAGGCGGGCTTGTCATCGGAAAACAGCAAAAAGCGCCCAGCAAGTCGCAACGGACCTGCAGGGCGCAGAAATGTTTTATGAAGAAGATTGCTTACATGGTATAGTTCATATCCAAAGCCGGACTGCTCCGATGGAGGGGCTATGCTTTTTTTAGCTGGTGCAGATCATGGATACTGCGAAAAAGAGAAAAGGACACGGCAAAATAACCTCCAATCGGCTACCGCGTCCCTGCAAGTCGTTATAGGTTTGTGTAAACGCAAAGAAACGGCGGCTCTGATTTCTCAAAGCCACCGTTACAAAGTGCATAACAATATAGTCGCTGTACGATGGCTTTTTTTCTTTTGCTATCGTGCGGCAACTTTTTCACTTTTCTTTTATCTTAACAGGCAATCCTCACAGAAATGTCACGGACATACGCCATTTCGACAAAATAACAAGCTGAAATCTCACCAATCTGTGAGATTTCAAATTTTTTGAGGAAAGCCGAGAGGAAATGCCTCCTCCCGGCTTTCAATAGGTTTATGATTATTTATTGTAGCAATCTCTGCCGTTACTCCGAAGTCCTCAGCCGTTCCACCACAGTTCCCTTGTTAAAGAAGTGGAGAACAATCAGCGGAATGACCGCAGCCAGCAGCAGATAAAGCACACCAATGACCAGAACAGGAACCAATGTAATGTTCAGGGTAAAGAACCACATGGAGGGGCCATTTAATGCGCTCTTTAGCACCGTGACTGCCAGGATCGCTGCGGCTGCTCCGCCAATAATGTCTGCGCCGGCGGCATAATAGATGCCCTCATAGACCATCAGGCGGCGAAGCTGCTTGCCGGTCATACCGATGCTTTGCATGGTAGCGAACTCATGGCGGCGGGTGATGATGTTGGTAATAATCATGTTGGTAAAGTTGATCAGTCCCGCAAAGGCCATGATGCAGCCAATCAAACCGCCGATAACCAGAATCATGCTGCGGACCGAATCAAGTTGCTCTTTCAACAGCTTGGTGGAAGTATAGGCAACCGAAGTATTTTCGCTCACATAGCTGCTCAGGAATTCTTCCATCTGCGGCTGCAAGGCTTCCTCCACATTGAATCCATAAGTCAGAAGCGTGGGAGCGTCATAGATTTCCTTGAATACAGTGTCCGGCAGATATACAAAAGGAGCATCACCGGCGATGTGTGCCTGAGCGGTAGTGCCTGTGGGCGTTTCTGTTTCTGTTCCCACGAGAATCGCTTTTGCAAGGATGGTGCTGGTTTTGACCAGTTCCCCATCCTTGTAGAAGGAAATGCTCTCCCCGACCTGTAACTGATCGGTCAGCGGAGTGTTATTTGGTTCCTCTGTCAATTTGTCGATGGGGCAACCAATAATGACATATTCTCCGGTAGCCATTTTCTGCGTTAAGGTTTCGGCATCTTTTTCGCCTTCAAAAATACGCATATCCGCCCAGAAATTCTCGGAGGCTCCCATCACATTACCAAAATAGCGCCTTTCGGTATCAGAACTTGTGTACAGGCTATATCCCTGATAGCTTTGATTTACGACGCCTTCTTCCTCATGGAATAGCTCTATGCCGCTTAAATCTTCAAACCCATAGTCAACCAACACATTTCTATCGTCTTTTGTATTTCGGTAAAGATAGCGTTCATCCTCAACTCCGGGCTGTCCGGCAATCAGATCCACCGCCTGCTGTGAGAGCGTATCTTCATGGTGCTGAACGCTTTCCATTACATTAAATGCGGCGGAGTTATAGACATTAAAATCTGTTCTGGTAACACGGTTTACCCACTTTTCTTCATCAAGACTTTGCGTCACAATGATGATAGAATTAAACAGGACGATGCACAGAAGCAGGGAAATAATGATAAACGCTGAACGCCTGCGGTTGCGCCCTAAGTTGGAAAAGGCCATACGGGACAGCTTTACCCCATTGGTTTGTTTGGCACTTCTCTTTTTATAGGCGTTCTGCTCGGTGTAGCGGATCGCCTCCAGAGGAGAAATCTTTGCCGCTTTTTTTGCAGGCTTCCGGGTGCTGATAAACACGGTCAGGATTGTAAAGAGGGCAGCGATAACAAAGATCAGAGGCGAAGTAGATACGGATGTACCCACCATAGAGTATTCAAGGTTAATGATCTCTGTCACGATAGGAAGCAGCACCCAACCGGCAAAGAAACCGGCAATCAGACCAATAGGCAGTCCGATCAGCGTGAGCCAGACCGCCTGACGGTTCACAATGCTCTTGATCTGCCGTGTGGAAGTTCCAATCGTCCGCAGCAGACCGTATTGACGAACATCCTGCATCACGGAAATATCAAAGATATTGTAGATCAGCAGGTATCCGCACACGACAAACATCAGGATAAATACAACAGCAGGCACGATGGACTCTGATGAAGTCAATCCCTGGGACATTTGATTTTCGGAGGCGAGAATGAAATTGTCTGCGCCCATATCCTCTGGATTGCCGCCAATGGAGTAAACGAACTCATTCAACTGCTGCTGAACATTTGCTTTATTCTTCAGCACGACATCGGAAAAAGTAACGCCGGACATTACATGGTCTACCGCATAAGTGTTCTGAACCACATCGGGATTTTCTTTTATAAACTGCTCTGAAACAGTCGCAACGCTCACAGAGTCATTGCTTGCTTCCCACCAGCCGGAAAGCACCATATCGTAATGATAAGTTTTCCCCCGCAGTTCAAATTCTAACGGAACCTCTGCGCCGATCTCAGGTTCTACACCCAGCGCCTTCAGCGCCAAATCCGTAGTAGCGATCTCATTCGCTTTCTCCGGTGCAGCTCCGTGGGTAGGCACACAGAAGGTCAGTTCCTGCTGCACACTATCTTCATAATTGATTTCAATGGAATGGCTGGAAGTGTTGCTTGCATAGCCAATGATACGCCGGTGTCCTGCCTGGTCCACAAAATCGCTGTTTACAAGCTGCTCGTACTGTTTCTCCGTCATATACCCCAAAGTGCCATCCGCCTTGCTGCCTTTCTGCATTTGCAGAGAGAGTTGGATGGAGGACGCCATATTGAACGCCAGGGAAGTGATAGAGGTAAACAGGAAAGCAGTCAGGATAATTGCCAGCAGTGCAGCCAGATTGCGTACCTTATTCTTCTTGAAATAGCGTTTGGATAGCTTGGTAATTACTTTGGAATTATTGTTGCCAAATAGAATGTCATTCATAGTCCCGCCCCCCTTTACTGCACGATCTTACCATCCTCGATCCGAATAATGCGGTCGGCAAGCTGGGCGATCTCACTGTTATGGGTAATCATTACGAGGGTCTGGTGGAATTTCTGGCTGGTAGTTTTCAGAAGCCCCAGCACATCGGCGCTGGTCTTGCTGTCCAGGTTGCCGGTGGGTTCATCAGCCAAGACAATAGCGGGCTTTGACACCAAGGCGCGGGCAATGGCTACGCGCTGCTGCTGGCCGCCGGAGAGGTTATTGGGCATATTGTTCAGCTTATCCTCAAGCCCCAGCATCTGCACTACTTCGTTCATAAACTTCTTGTCTACCTTGTTTCCGTCCAGCTCCACAGGCAACACAATATTTTCAAAGACATTCAGCACCGGTACCAGATTGTAGTTCTGGAAGATAAAGCCGATCTTTCTTCTGCGGAAAACGGTCAGTTCCTCGTCTTTGAGTTTGGACAGCTCCTTGCCATCCACGACCACCTGGCCGGAGGTGGGCACATCCAATCCGCCGATCATGTTCAGCAGCGTGGATTTACCACTGCCGGAGGTTCCTACGATAGCTACAAATTCTCCTTTTTCAATAGAGAGGGTCACACCATCCAAGGCTCTGGTAATGTTCGGCTCTGCGCCATAATATTTTTTCAGTTCAGTCGTTTGCAAAATGCTCATAGAGAACACCATCCTTTCTTTTTGATAAACCCATTGTAACGACCAAACCTCACAGAAATGTCACGAGCCACAAAAAATTTCCGCTAAATTCAGCCCCAAATGTCACGAATCTGTGACATTTCAATTTTCGGGGTGTGCTTACTCTACTTTCGGAGCAGGAAAACAGAAAAGGTTGAGCCTTTCCCAACCTCAGACGCTACCCGGATATAACCGCCCTGCAAGGTCACAATCTCACGGGCCAGATACAGACCGATTCCAATACCGTCCACATCATGCACCACATCTTCCCGATAAAACCGCTTGAAAATCGTCCCCTGGTGCTGCTCTGAAATGCCGATGCCGGTATCGGCAATGTCGATCTTCACATACATTTCCCGGCCTTCCACCGACACACGGATCTGCCCGCCTGCCGGGGTGTATTTCACAGCATTATCCAGAATGTTGAACAGGGCTTCGCTTGTCCATTTTCTATCATGGCGTGCATCCAAATGCTCCGGGCATTCCACCTGCACATCTATCTTTTTCTTTTCGGCATTGAGCAAAATCCCGCCTAGGGCAGCGGCAAGGGTATCGTAAATCGGCTGCTGTCTCTGCTCCAGCGAAATGACTCCCGTTTCCAGTCGGGAGGTTTTAATCATGGCTTGCATGAGGAAGTCCAGCTTATCAAGCTGGCTGGCCTGGGCTGTCAGAAATTCCTTTTGCTTCTGCGGAGGAACCTCATTTTCAAGCAGCGTGTTGTTGATCATTTTCAAGTTGGCAATCGGGGTCTTGACCTGATGAGAGATGTCAGAGATCAGCTCTTGCAGGTCAGTCCGTTCCTTTGCGATGCTGTTTTTATTTTCCTGCATGACTTCATATAGCCGCCCCAGCCGATAGTTGATTTTGTAGAACAGGCTTTCTTCGCAGGTCGTCTGCTTCGGCTGCATATTTTCGGAGAGCATATCATCCATCTGACCACAAAAGGCATCGGAGAACTGAACCAGCTTCCAGCGGATCAGCGCCACAAAGAAGATGACGCAGAGCAGCACAAAGAGGCTGAACAGGAACACACACCGGACAGCGATTATATTCCGGGTCAGTAGATAAACAGTGGTGCAGACTGCGCCCACTGCCAGCAGCAAAAGCGTTCCCAAAAGAACGCAGGCTTTATTGATGGAGAGTTTTCGCATATTCATTTGAGCGCCCCTCCGATCCACATATAGCCCATGCCGTACACCGTCTTGATGTACTGGCGTCCATCCGTTTCAATTTTATTCCGCACCCGGCTGATAGCCGCGGTCAGGGCGTGTTCATCCACAAAGTTCCCATCGGCATCCCACAGCTTTTCAAGCAGCACCTGCCTTGTCAAAACATTCTGCGGATTTTTGGTCAGGATTTTCAACAGCCGGTATTCCAGCGGAGTGAACACCAGCGCCTTACCGGACAGGGAAGCCGTCATCTCCGAGAAATTGATGGACAGCGCACCGTCCTCATAGCTATCACCGCCGCCAGACTGTTTCGCCAGCCGCCCCAGCACTACGGACAGCTTTTTTTGAAAGACGCTCATAGGAAATGGCTTGGTCACATAGTCCTCTGCGCCCAGCTCATAGCCTTTGAGCATATCGCTCTCCATATCATTTGCGGTCAGGAAGATTACCGCCGTATCCGGCCGGCGTTCTTTTACCTCACGGCAGAAATCAAAGCCGTTCCCATCCGGCAGGTTTACATCCAGCACGATCAGATCATAGTCCTGCTTGGTCAGAAAATCACTGGCTGCTGATTTTGTCAGGGCAGAGTCCACAACATAGCCCGCAGTATTCAAGTTATAGCATAAAGTATTATTCAAAAGCCGATCATCCTCGACTACTAAAATTCGCATGGTATCACACTCCTTCAATTTCAGTGTAGCACCCAAATGTCACAGAAACCTCACTGAGATTTGTTTTCTTTTCTCCGCCTGTCTACTGGCTTCTCTGCATTTTTAGGAATAAGCCAAATCGTCGCCATTTTTACAGCACCGGGGATGCGCCCAGATGTACACAAATAATTTATCTGGCGCGGCGTAACATTCCATTTTTGGCTTGCCTCTTTTAATGTTATATAGTCCATTTTGCACCTCCTAAAATATTATATTTCGTCTGCTCGAAGAATACAAGGTTAAAGATATGAATTATAAAATGTAGTCAGAATGGATATCACATCATTCCACGCGCAAACTATGAAATATAGAATGTATGTGGGTGATGTTGAATGGCAAAAGTGAAAGACTGCCCTGGCTTTGAAACCTTCGGTGCAGATGTAAAAGAAGCACGGAAGGCGAAGAACCTTGCACGAAAAGATTTAGCCGAAAAGGTGAATATTGATACCAGGTATCTTGCCAACATTGAAAACGAGGGCACGATCCCCAGCCTGCCGGTCATCATACAGCTTGTAAAAATCTGCGGCCTGCCGATGGAGAGATATTTCAATCCAGAGGTCATGCGAGAGGAAAGCGAGCTGCGCCAGCGGGTCGGACAGAAGTTAAAGCTCTGCCCGGAACAGTATTTGCCTATCGTGGAGGGTGCCATTGACGGGGCCTTAAAAATTGAAAAGCCGAATGAAGAAACGGAGGGTGTCTGAACATCCTCTGTTTTTCTTATTTTGCGGGCATTTTGAGGTTTCCGAAACGCTTTATAAGTAGGGATAAGATACGGTAGCAAGCACAGCAAGCGAGTACCCGCTTGCGAATTTTGAGATTTTCAGGTCCCTTACCCGGAAATTCAAAATTGCTTGTTGGGATAGTCCCAAACCCTTATGAAGAACGGAGGCGGCGAATGGCAAACCGAAAGCGGAATATTCAAATGAAATTCTATGTCACGGAGGATGAAAAACGGCTCATAGACGAAAAAATGAGCCAGTTACCGACACGCAGATATGGCGCCTACCTCCGAAAGATGGCGATTGACGGGTATATCATCTACACCGACACCACGGAGATCAAAGCGTTTACCTCGGAACTGTCCGCCATCGGCAGGAACATCAACCAGATAGCCAAGCGGATCAACGCCGGAGGTCCTGCGTATCAGGCCGATATGGACGAGATACGGGAAAGGCTGGACGAGATATGGCAGTTACAAAGACACATCCTATCAAATCAACGCTGAAAGCAGCCATTGACTATATCTGCAACCCGGAAAAGACGGACGGAAAGCTGCTTGTTTCTTCCTATGGCTGTGCCGCCGAAACTGCGGATATCGAATTTTCCTGGACCCGCTGCCATGCCATCGACAAGGGAACGAACCTGGGCCGTCACCTGATCCAAGCCTTTCAGCCTGGGGAGGTTACGCCGGAACAAGCCCATGAGATCGGCATGGAGCTTGCAAAAGAAATCCTGGGCGGCAAGTATGAATTTGTACTTACCACCCATATAGACAAAGATCATGTTCATAACCACCTGATTTTCAATGCGGTCAGCTTTGCGGATCATAAACACTATCATTCCAACAAGCGAAGCTATCACGATATCCGCCGCACCTCCGACCGGCTTTGCAAGGAACATGGTCTGTCTGTCATTATTCCTGGACAGGACAAGGGCAAGAGCTATATTGAACATCAGGCTACGCAGAACGGCACCAGCTATAAGGCAAAGCTGAAAGCGGCCATCGACCGGCTCCTGCCAGCCTGTTCCAACCTGGAAGAACTGCTTCGCCGCCTGCAGAGAGAAGGTTATGAGATCAAGCGCGGCAAGTATATCTCTGCCAGAGCACCGGATCAGGAACGGTTCACCCGTCTGAAAACGCTGGGGGTTGACTACACCGAAGAAGCCCTTGCCGCCCGGATCGCCGGACGATCCAGACCTTCCCACCAGCCAAAACAGCGGAACGGAAAGATCAGTCTACTCATTGATATCCAGAACAACATCAAGGCACAGCAGAGTGCAGGCTTCACCCATTGGGCGAAGCTGAACAATCTGAAACAGGCCGCCAAGACCATGAATTTCCTGACGGAACACGGGATAAGCAGTTATGGAGAACTGGAAAGCAAATTGAACGCAGTATCCGCACGCAGGGATACCGCTCATGCAGAAATCAAGCGGATAGAAAGTAGAAGTGCCGAACTTGCCCTTGTGATGAAGCACGCTGAAACTTACCGTCAGCTAAAGCCGCTTTATGACCGATACCGTAAATCGAATGATAAAGAAAAGCTCCTGCGGGGGCATGAGAGCGAGATCATCCTTTTTGAAGCGGCCGCCAGAGAATTGAAACGGCTGGGGGCTGTACCGCTGCCGACAACAGAAAGCATGAAAACGGAGCTTGCCACTCTCAGCGCAGAAAAGGAACACCTTCTTGCGGAGTACAAAACCGCAAGAACCGAAGCCCAGGAATACGATACTGTTAAACAGAATGTAGATGCACTACTGACCGTTCCAAAGGAACAGGAACAACAGCGGCGACATGAACTTGAATAATTTTCTCTGAAAGACGCTGGGCGCAGCTCCCGGCATCCTGTATAATGGAGCTGCGAAAGAAGGTTTTACCGATGACAAGAAGCGAAGCAATCAAAGCATTTTTCTTCAAAAGCGTATTGCCCGTGACCGTGGCACTGATCCTGTATTGTATCTTCAAATCTGCCTGCGTGAAGAACGGAGAGGTTGACTATGTATGGCTCTGGATACTCTGCGGGCTGCCGTTTGGCCTCCATCGGATGTGCCTCTGGATCGTGCCGGGCGGCGGCTCCCTGGGTGGAGGGATCGCCTTGTTTGCATTGAACTTTATTATCGGCGGTGTAATCGGCGGTTTCGTTCTGGCCTGGCGGCTTATTGTGGCGGTGTGGTATGTGCCGCTGACGGTGTACCGGCTGATCGTTGGATGATTTTCTTGCGTCATGGAAATATGGAAAACTGCCGCTCGTGCCGATGGAAAAGCCATTCACAACCTGATGGAAAAAGACAAGCCTTTTCCCACAAGTCTGCAAACAGCTTTCCCACAGCCTCACAATTCTGGCAGTTTACACACATTCCCACAACGCCTACTGCGGCGGCTATCCATCCTTTCCTATCCAATCCTAATGAGAAAATACTATGGAAATTCCTTTTCAACGGAGGTACAATTTGTACCCCTGTTCAAACAACAGAACCGTGTTAAAGTAATTTGATGATAGCAAAAAGAAAAAGCGGGAGTACAGCCAATCGGATGAACCGAAAAGCTGTACTCCCGTTTTGCGTGACAGAAAGTGTCTGAAATCAAGCCTTTTTCTTCATGTGCCAGCAAGCAGACCGACACATGAAAAATCATAAAGGCTCCCTTTGAAAATACGGATACAGGGAATTATTCTGTGTTTTTTCCACCCATATCCTCACAGATTTTAGACCGTTTGGAACTGTAATGCGGACAAGCGACCAGACACGCCCGGAAACTCTGCTTGCAGCCGTGAACACATTTTTTACAGATATGGTTATACTGCCGCCTGCCGTTGTCACCCAGGAAGAACGCCCATTCCAGCCGCCATTTCTTGCTTCGGCTCATAGGCAGTCATGCTCCGGCACATCACGGCCGGGCTTCTTGCCCTCCGGTGGCTTATGCTCGGCACACTCCCGTTTGGCGTCCTCTAACCGCTCACGGATGGAAGGCTTCTCCGGCTTCGTCTGCTCCGCGTGTTCCTGCGCCTTCTCCAGTTCCTCGCCGCGTCTGCCGTTGTTGATAACGCCGTCGATCATGCCGTAGTCATCCTCCAGCGTCATTTCTGCCGTGCGGAGAGGATTGTCCTTTTCCGGCTGCTCCGCTGCCACGGCAAAGGCCCGTGTGCCGTTTCCCATGATAAGGTACTTTCTATCATCGGAAATATGGTGGACACCGTAACCGGCTGCCTCCATCTGCTCCCGGCTCATAGCCGTCACCTGAAAGCTGCCCCTCGGTGTCTGCACACGTTCGCCAGTTTCAAAACGGTCTGGAAGAAAAGCGAGGTCTTGTTTCTCTGCCGGGACAGGGAGAACGACGATATTGCCATTGATCTGCATAAATCGTTCCGGCGTTTTGAACTGTTCCGTGTATTTCTGAATCAGTTCCGGGGACAGGGACGCAAAATCTTCCTCACCAAGTCCAACCACCAGGAAAGTCCCTGCTACGATATCATAAATTTCTCCATTTTCATCCCGCAGCCCACGGTTCAGATCAAGCCCGATGAGCTTGCCTTCATCATTGCAGACCAGCGCCACCGGGTCAGAATAAGGATAAGTCGCTCCAATATCACCGCCAACCTCTGCCTGCAGGGAATGAAGGTCGGGGTCGATCTCCTTCACATAGGGTTCCTTCATAGGCTCTACTACAAGCACAGTCATCTTTTCCGAGGCAACCTTCTCCGCAGCGGACAGCATTTCATCCGCATGGGACTTCTCCGGGTCATCCAAAGCGGCCTTGACCTCCGCCGGATCAAAATCAAGAAATTCCTCATAGCCCGTGGCGTCCTTGAATTTTTCGATCTCCGAAGGAAGATAGTCCTCCTGCGTCTGCCCCAGCGCCGCCAGCTTTTCATCCAGAGCGGAAATGCGTCCTGCCATCAGCTTTTCGTAAAGTTCTTCCTTTGCGGCGTGCGCCTCTGGGTGCTCCGCCGCATACTGCGGATCGTTCTGACGGAAAAACTCATCCATGTCAAAGGCGATATCCATAGCCCACTCGGATTTTTCTTCTTCGGGAAGGTCATCCTGGAAGGTCATCACCCGGTACTCATCGGGGATACTGCCGCGCTCACCGTCGTAATACTCATGGAAACTGTCACCCGTATCACGCACATAGCCCTGATTCGTGAAGGTGCCGTTTTCCTCCAACGCAACGTCCCGGCCGTAGGCCTCATAGTCGATGTAATTCTGCAAATGCTCTGGCACCTGCATAACGTCCAGTTCTTCGATGTAATAGCGGCCCAGATCGTCATAGTCATGGATATCGGGGTAAACCTCATAGCAATCCAGATTCTCGGTGAGGTTGATGATCTCCTGCAGGCTGCCGCAATGGTCGCCCATTTCCATACCGGCCTGAAACTGTGCGTATTCGCTTTCGCTCATTTCATCCAGCTTCGATGCCAGATAATTCAGCTCGTCCAGATTTTCATATTCACCCAGCTTACTGTAAAGACCGTCCACATAGCAATCATAGTCCGTGATGAACCATTCCTCATAGGGCTGGCCGAAGTCATCCTTCTGGCCAATCCCGATACGCTTAAACACTTCTTTCAATTCCTCGGCGGTGGTGGGAAACTTCACCCACTCGCCCACAAGCTCGCCCTCATTGTACTTCCCAAGATTGGTGATAAAGGCGGCAAAGGGATAATCCTTGTCGTGATCGTAATATGGCATATCAGCACCTCCTTACAGCTCCGGCGCAGATTTTTCCTTATGGGGCTGCGCCTTGTTTTTCTCCGCACATTCCTTCTTGCCCTGTTCCAGCCGTTCCCGGATGGAAGGCTTTTTCTCCGGCTCCGCAGGGCGTTCATGGTTCCACTCGTCACCGGAGAGAGAAATGTATCCGTGTTCCGTAAAATGGCCCTGTTCCTCCTGCATGGCGTACTTGCCAAAAGGAACAGGGTCGATCGCTTTCAGAAGTTCTGGGGGCAGCAGCATATCCATGTGCTGCGCCAGATACCGCCACCCCAGATCATTCAGATCGTGGATATTGGGCTCAAATACGAAATAGTCGATGTTGTCCGCAAACTCCTTGAACTGCTCCGGTGCTGTCAGCTTGAAGGGCGAGGCCTGCACCGCCGCCAGCAGCTCCCGGTCCTCCGGGGAGAGGGCAGCCACCGCCGCCCTCACTTCGGGCAAATGTTCAAAAGTCTTATTTTCTGCCATTGACACCTTCCTTTCTTTTCGGAAATTCCAGTTTGAAGTTGATGTATTTGCCACCCGTGTCATCCAAGATCACCGCAGCGTCATAAGCAGCCTGTTTCTTTTCAGACCACATACCCTTAACATTGGTGCGGCCTTTTTTCAGAAGGTCCGTCGCCATCTTTTTTGTCAGTTCCTTCTTACGGCTCGTCCAGAAGCGGTCATTTTTCCAGAGGACGAAACCGCAGGACCGATCCGAACACGCAAAGTTCTTCTTGCCCTCATAAACCGGCTGGCCGCAGCGGGGGCAGGTACCGATCACTTCCTTCTCCGGGGCAAACAGCTTTTTGCCATCCTCGGAAATGCAGGAATAGGTGGACACGATCTCTTGAACCATCGTGCGGATACCATCCATGAAGGTATCCGGGTCAGCGCCGCCTTTTGCGATCTCCGTCAATTTCTGTTCCCACTCCGCTGTCAGCATGGGAGAGGTCAGCGGCTCCGGCAGGACGGTGACAAGGTTGATACCTGCTTTCGTGGGGATCAGGCTCTTGCCCTTGCGCTCCACAAATCCGGCTGTCACCAGCTTTTCGATAATGGCCGCCCTGGTCGCTGGCGTGCCAAGCCCCTTTCTCTCTGCTTCATCGGGGATATCATCCTTGCCTGCGTTCTCCATCGCGGACAGGAGGGTATCTTCGGTATAGGTCTTCGGCGGCTGGGTGAAATGCTCGGTAACAGCAATTTCCGCACTGTCAAAAATTTGCCCTTCGGTGAAGTCCGGGAGCGTGCCGCCGTCCCCATCCGCAGGCTTTTCTTTCAGAAAGGCACGGAAAATGCGGTCGATCTCCCGCCAGCCTTCGGAGAGGATGCGCTTGCCCTTTGCGGTGAAGGAATAGCCGCCGCAATCAAAGGTGGCCGTGACCGCCTCATACACATACAGCTCCGCCGATGCACACAGCAGCTTGCAGCAGACTAACAGCAGAAGGTTTCGTTCACCAACGGGGAGCAATTTCAAATCCGCTTTTTCAATCTCCATAGTCGGGATGATAGCATGGTGGTCAGATACATCCTTGTCGGAGATCATGGTCTCCACCAGCGGGAAGAAATTGCTGATCCCGTCAAAGGGCGGCACGTTCGCCGCCAGATGGATGACGCAGGAGGCTGTTTCCGCCATGTCGGAGGTCAGATACCGGCTGTCCGTGCGGGGATAGGTCAGCAGCTTCTTTTCGTAGAGGCTCTGGGCGTAGTCAAGGGTCTGCTTCGCCGTGTATCCGAACAGGCGGTTCGCTTCACGCTGCAAGGTGGTAAGATCATAGAGCTTCGGCGGCTGCTCCTTTTTCTGCTCCTTCGTGACGGAAGTACAGGTGACGGTCACACCCTTGCACATAGCCGCTGCCTGTTCCGCCTCCGCCGGATCGGTGAATTTCTCCGACACCGCTTCGGCTCCGTTCAGCGTCAAGCGCAGCAGATGATATTTTTCCTTGTGGAACAGCGTGATCTTCGCGTCACGCTCCGCCAGCATTGCCAGTGTGGGGGTCTGAACACGGCCCACATTCAGGGTACGGTGATAGAGAACGGAGAAAAGGCGCGTGGCGTTGATTCCCACCAGCCAATCCGCTTTCTGGCGGCAGAGGGCAGATTGATACAGGGCTTCATAGTCGGCGCCGGGGCGCAGATCAGAAAAACCCTCTCGGATAGCGCTGTCCTCCATCGAGGAAATCCAGAGGCGAAGAACCGGCTTGCGGCAGCCGGTCATTTCATACACCAGACGGAAGATCAGTTCCCCTTCACGCCCGGCATCACAGGCATTGACGATGGTATCCACATCGGGGCGGTCCATCAGGGCACGGAGATTTTCAAAAGCATCCTCCTTGCCTGGTGCCAGCACATAGCGGAACGACTCCGGCAGAATGGGAAGATCATCATAGCGCCATTTCTTGAAATTCTCGTCATAGCCGCCCGCATCCATCGGGGATACCAGGTGCCCTACACACCAGGACACAAGAAGGCCGCTGCCCTCATAAAAGCCGTCGGCCCTGGATGAAGCACCCAGGGCCGATGCGATAGATTTTGCCACACTCGGTTTTTCTGCGATAATCAGTTTACTCATTCTTTTCCTCCGTTTCCTCGTCCTCAGTCAGATATTCTTCTTCATCCTCCAGGTCGAAATCATCCAGATCAGCGGGAACTTTCTTTCCCTGCTTCGGTTTCAGCACCAGGAAATAGACCGCCGCGCCGCCTCCGGCTGCAAGGATCAGCAGCACCGCCAGGATCGCCCCGGTATTGCTTTTCTTTTCGGGTTCCGGATTCTCCGGTTCGGTGGGCTCCGCAGCTTTCTGTTCTGTGCCAACACATTCACTGAGGTTTTTTACGCAGACCGGGCAAGCGGTATTGACCGCTCCGGCCTGGCACTTTTCCGTACAGGTGCAGACAATAGGTGTTTCCGCCTTTTCTCCATCCTCCGTGAGCGCCATGAGGTCGGCTTCATCCACCTGGTTCAGAAAATGCACGGTTTCCTCGCCCTCGTCGTCACGGTCGATAATGAGATAGAACACATTGCCGTTCTTCGTTTCCACTGTAATAAACTGCTTGCCGCTGGCGGTCGGGCTGCCGATATCGTCGATCAGCGAAAGGTTCCCGTCCGGAGTCAAGGCGGCACCGCCATTCAAGCCGCCGCCCAGCATCCCCAGCAGATTTTCCAGCGTTTCCGCGTCCAGAGAGAAAGGACCTTCCCCTGAACCAGTCTCGCCGTCACTTACCGTCATATAGCCGGAATAGACATAGCCGACTTTCTCCGGCAGGATGACCTTCAGCCAGTCGCCGTCCGTGCCGATCACCTTCACGGTCGTTCCGTTGGGAAGCTGGGTGAAGGCGGTGTAGTCCATTCCCGCACCCGTGCGGACATTCAGATTGCCGCCGCCCGTGGTGACGGTGCCGGTCTGCCCGGAGTCATTTTCGCCGGAACTGAACTGGATACCGTCCTCGGTGACGGATACCGTGACCTGGCTGCCGGCCAGAGCGGAAAGCAGATCAGAGACATCACCGGCCGTTTCCTGTTCAGCCACGGACTCCGTGCTTTCCTCGCCGCCGCTGGCAAAGGCGGTGACAGAAAAAGCGGCAGTGCTGAGCACCACCGCCAAAAGAGCCGATACCATTTTTGTCATAAAGTTATGCTTCATCCTCGTATCCCTCCGTTTCCTCATTCTCGGTGTTGCCCTCCTGCAGCATACCTTCCGGCAGGGAGATCATACCGCTGGCATAGGCTTTCAGGAAGGCAGTCAGTTCCTTGTTGTCCATCTTCACGGCTTTCACCATGCGGACGATTTCCAGATTTTCTTCCTCCGCAAGCTGAGCCTCCAGCGCACGAAGGCGTTTCTGCTGCTCCGTGATCTTTTCTTTGGTTTTCGCAATGTCATTGCGGATTTTCTGTGTCGTTGCCATAAATCAAATTACCTCCATATCGTTTTTTAGTTGTAGGGCGGTCGCCCGAAAGCGTAAAAGTGGGATTGCCAGTAGCTTGTGTTGATATCTGCATACTGGATGGGGTCGCCGCAATGCAGCATTTTTCCACCGCCCACATAGATACCCACATGGGAAACGCCCGGCGTATCGTAAGTGCCGACGAAAAAGATCAAGTCGCCGGGTCTTGCGTTGGCAGAGGATACCGGGGTGGAAATATTGTAGAGCCCCTGGGCTCCCAGCCTGCCCGTATTGCAGACGCCGCTTTGCGTCAGCGCCCAGGATACGAAGCCGGAGCAATCAAAAGAAGTGTTCGGATTGCTGCCGCCCCAGACATAGGGATAGCCGATGTACTTCTCCGCCTCGGTAATGAGCGTCGCAAAGGTTTCATCTTCCAGTGCGGAAGGCGGGATATCATAGGTGGTGGGCGGTTTGGTGTACTTGTCTACATAGCCGGAGCCGGGGAACAAATCTTCCCGGTTTCCCAGCGTTGCCATATAGACCGCATACAGGGAAAGCATTTCCTCGTCCATGATGTAGACCGGCACATGGGAAAGATCGAAGTTTTCCAGCTTCACCTTGCAGATATAGTAGTTGTACGGTACTTCCACGTCATAGTCATTTCCCTTGCTGTCTGTCCGTGTCTCCGTCCGATAGCGCACCTCCACCTCCACGGTCTGCGTCAGGATGTACTGCTTTTCAAAGAGCATTTGCAGTTCCTCCTGAACCTCGTCGATGGTGAACACCCCTTCATGGAACGCCGTGAGAATGGAGATCAGCACATAAGGGTCATGCTCGATCTCGTCCAGGTCAAAACGGTATTCGTCATATCCGGGGTGCAAAGCCTCATAGTGGCTCAGCTCATATTGAAGTTCCTGCTCCAATTCGCAATAGGCCGCCTCCGCAGCCAGCATATCCGCATCCTCGGAGAGATAAGAAGAAGTAAATACACCGCCCACGCCGGAGCCCGCCATCATGGAACAGGAAGATATCCCGCCAAACAGCAGGGCAACACAGGCGCCAATGCCGATCACCAGCAGAACCGCCCGGCTATGGTGTTTGATGTAGAGGAATGTTTCCTTGAAGGCGTCCTTTGCTTTCTGCGCCGCACTTTTCGCCGTAGCTGCGGTGTTCTTTGCGGTTTTCTCCGCCTGCCGCAGTTCCTTTGCATAGTTCCGCTTGATCCGCTGTTTCTGCAGAAAACGAGATACCGGGTTAGAAGCTGCCAATGCAGGATCATCATGCAGTGCCTTTTGGTAAAGGTAGTCGGCGTTTGCCTTAAAAGAAGCCTGTTCTGCCTTCGCCGCGTCACGCCAGGGCTTTGTGCGGTGATGGTGGACGGCGGCACGGACTTTGCCTTTTCCGTAGGCAAGCCCGCGTTCCGTCAGCACCTCGCCCTTGTGTCCAGCCTCAACACCCACATTTTCCTGTTCCACCTCATGCACCTTCGCATGGGCTGCGTGGGCGATCTCATGGACCGGTCGGGAAAGTGGATTGTGCCGCAGGCGTCCGTTGGGGCGTTTCTCCACTTCTTCAAAGTGAAGCTGCGTCTTGCCTTTTCCGGCTGTCTCGTCAAAAATACGCTCGGTGCGAAGGACTTTCTTTGTGGGGATGGCTGCTTTTGCCGCATCCAATTTGTCCGCCGCACGTTCGGAACGGTCGATGTACTTTCCAAGTATGGGATCGGCACGTTCTTCCTCGGTGAATTTCAGGCGGGAGGACGGGCGCTGCCTTGCGGCAGAACCATCCCGCACCGCCTGGGTGTCAGCCTTTTCCGCCTTTCGTGCGCTTTTCTTCTCATGGTGTTCCGCCGCACGCAGGGCGAGGTCAGCCGCAGCGCCAGCGGATTCTTCCGAAGAAGCGGACAGTTCCGTTTCCGGCTCCCGGTTGCTGATATGTTCCACCTCGCCCGTGGCAAGATTTTCCGATACCGCACCGTCACGGGTCATTTTCTGTGTGATTTTATCGGTTGCTTTCAGTTCCCTCATAGGCAGTCACCTTCTTTTCCATAGGGACAAAAGTCGCCGCAGGTGCCATTTTCAATCATGGCGATATAGCGGAAAATAGGATAGGCCTGGGGCGGGCAAACCGCATTTCCCAAAGTTTTCAGCCGCAGCGCCCTGTCATCCATGCGCTCGGTCATGCGGGGGATTCCTTCGGGCTCGACGGCCCAGAGGATACGTCCGTCCATCCTTTCGGGAAGCCCATGAGCCATTCCACCCAATCCGGGTTCAGTGCTGCCGTTTCGGACACCGGCTGTTCCTGAGAGATGATCTGCGCCGACAAGTTCCCGTCCTTCTTCGCCGGATCGAAGGCCGACGGCTTCAAGGTCGAGCGAAAACCGTCCGATGCCACCGGGGTCAGATAGAATACCGCCGCCGACAGGCTGAGGCTCCAGATTGCCCCGTTTCGGTTCCTCTTGCGGAATATCCCATTGTCCGACAGGAACACATCCAGGCTTGCCGCGTCCCTGGCGGTGTTGTTGTCGGAGGCAAGGGGTGTGGGAAACATCAGCCGCGACGATAAAAGTTCGCTGGCGCTCATGCCATGCGCCGACGCCGCAAGCCGGAAATACGAATGGGAGAACAGCGTATCCCGCTTTTGCCAGGTCAAAGATCGTTTTGTCGAGCCCCATATTGATGAAGCCAGCAACATTTTCCCCAAGCACCCAACGGGGCCGCAGCTCGGTAATAACGCGGCACATTTCCGGCCACAGGTAGCGTTCATCCGCAAAGCCCTTCCGTTTTCCGGCGGTGGAGAAGGGCTGACAGGGAAAGCCGCCTGAGATAACGGTAACTGTTTCAAGTCCTGTTTTTTCAAAAAACGCCTCCTTCGTAAAAGTAGTAATATCCCGGAACCTGGGAACATCCGGCCATCGTGCGGAGAGGACGGAGTGCGGAAAATCCGCCCACTCACACTGGCAGACGGTTTCAAACCCGGCAGCCTCCGCCGCCAGGTCCAGACCGCCAATGCCGGAAAACAGGCTCACATGGGTCAGTTTATTCATGGTCCTTCGGCGCACGGAACGGTTCGATCTCACTTTCCAGCTCCGCAAGGACCGCCTCCATATCCGCCGTGACCGCCTTGCTTCTGGCAATCAGACGGTTCATCACATCAAAGAAAGTTTCACCTTCCTGTTTTTCTTCCGCATGCAAATAATGGGGATCATTCATGTTCGTTTTCTCCTTTCCCGGTTTCACCAAGTTTTGTCGTCATAATGCTGTAAAGTTCATTGTCCTTCGGGAAGTCATCCACAAAAGGCAGAATCACATTGCCGAAGAAGATCAGCCCCTCGCCGGGGCCTGCGTTGCTGATATGCGCCGCCTGCTGGTTGGAGATATTCAGGCGCTCGCAGAGGATTTTCCTGTCTCCGCTGGCCTGGTTCAGAAGGTACACAAAATCGCTGTTTTCAAAGATATTCTCGATCTCCGGGGAGGAAAGCAGGTCCTTAATGTTCTGCGTGATTCCTGTGGGGATACCGCCCCATTTGCGAAAGCGTTTCCAAATCTCCACGCTCCAGGCACCGACCTCGCCGCACAGCAGAAGGTGGAACTCGTCCACGAAGTACCAGGTGGATTTACCCTGATCCCGGTTTTGGGAAACACGGTTCCACACCTGATCCTGGATCACCAGCATACCCAGGCTTTTGAGCTGCTTTCCCAGCTCCTTGATATCGAAGCAGACAATGCGGTTGTTGATATCCACATTGGTGCGGTGGTTAAAAACATTCAGGCTGCCATGCACATACAGTTCCAGTGCCGCCGCGATCCGCTGCGCCTCCGGCTCCGGCTGCCGCTTGATCTCGTCATACAAATCTTCCAGCAGCGGCATATTCTCCGGGCGGGGGTCTGCGATATAGGGGCGGTACACGATCCGCACGGCACGGTCAATGACCGTCTTTTCCACCGGCTCCAGACCGTTCCGTCCGCCTGCCGCCAGTTCACAGAACGACAGGATAAAGTCGGATTTCAGCACCAGCGGATTATCGTCCTCGCTGTAATTGAGGTTGATATCCATAGGGTTCACATACTGCGTGCTGGTAGGTGAGATTTTGATGACCTGTCCTTCCAGATGGTTCACCAGCGGAAAATATTCCGCCTCCGGGTCGCAGATCAGGATATCGTCCTTTGTGTTCAGGAATACCCCAACGATGGAACGCTTTGCGGAAAAGCTCTTGCCGCTGCCGGGTGTGCCCAAGATCATGCCGTTGGGTGTTTTCAGCTTTTTGCGGTCAGCAAGGATCATGTTGCCGGAAGTGGCATTGAGCCCGTAGTAGAGAGCCTCGCCGCCGTGGAAAATCTCCTGTGTGGTAAAGGGAACGAACACCGCCACCGCCGAAGTGGTAAGCCCACGCTGTATCTTAATGCGGTTGACACCCAGGGGCAGAGCCGACACGAAGCCGTCCTCCTGCTGAAAGTCCAGCCGCACCAGGGAGCAGTTATATTTCTGTGCCACGCTTGCCGCACGGAGAAGGTCATTCTCCAGCTTTTGCTTACTGTCCGCAAAATTTACCACCAGGAAGGTCATCAGGAACATTCGCTCATTTCTGCTTTGCAGGTCACGGAGGATGTTCTTTGCCTCGCCTGCGTAGGTGGCAAGGTCGGTGGGGATGATATCCATATCGAAACCTTCCCGCACCGCCTTTTTCTGTGCGTCGATCTTCATACTGTCAATGTCGGTGATCTTCCGCTTGACCGTTTTGATTGCCTCGTTCTGATCCATGCTGCGGATATGGAGGCTGACAAGCAGCCCGCTGTCCGTATCCAGCAGTTCGGTGAGCATACGGTCATCCATTTCCGGTGCGCTGATCTGCAGAAAGGACACGGCACAGAATTTATCCGCCATCGTGAACTTCCGTGCTTCACCGAAGCGGAAGGAAGATGGTGCGATAAAATCCTGGACCGACAGGCCGGAAGGGGCAAGCCAGCTCCATTCAAAGGCAAACCGTTCCCCGTCCGGGTGCAGGATGCCGTGGAGCATTTCCAGCCACTCCTTGCCGCCAAGCTCTTTTGCCAAAGCACCCATGACCTTGAAATGGTTGAGGGCGTCCATGACGATCCGGGAAAACCGTGCCCGTGCGGTTTTGCTGTCCCGTGCCTCGATGGTGAGGGTCAGATACTTCGTTTTGATAAGACCGTTGTTGCCACGTTCAAGCTGCTTGCGGAGCATTTGCGTGTAAAGCTCACGGATATGGTCGAAGTGATCTCCCTGCGCCGCGATCTCGATACGCTTCACAAAATCCTCCCGGTTCATGCGGCGGCTCACAAGAGAGAGCTGCATCCCGATAGAAGCGTCATGGGCGTTATACATATCGCAGAGGGCTTCAAAGATCGCCGTCTGGTCGTCAGGCTTTGCAAGCTGATAATTCACATCTTCGAACTCGATACACTTCGACCAGGTGTGATCGTCCAGCTTGCACAGGCCGTCCGGGTACATCTGGCGGAACGGTAAGGTATCCTGTGCGGAATGTACCTTGCCGTCGCCTCTGGCAGTCTCCAGGATACGCCTGATCTCACGCTTTTCCGCGGCGGTCAGCTTTACCGCGGGTTTTGCCGCCTGCCGTGCCTGCGGCTCTTGCTTTCGCTTTCTGAACAATGGCTTTCACCTCCTTTTCCGCCTGGGCCTGCCGCTCCAAGGCTGCGTAGAAATTGTTTGTCTGGTAAGGCCGCTCTTTCGTCCGCAGGAACATACAGCGGATGACCTGTCCGGCCACCATTTCCAGGGGTTGGCCGTGCCGCTCATACATGGCGAGTAGAAAGAACGGGAGCATGACGATAATCATGTAGAACGCGGCGGCGCTGTTGCTGGCCGTGCGTCTGAGCAAAAAGAAAAGCGGTACTCCAATGAGTGCCGCCGCTCCGAAACAGATAAGCTGCCGTTTGGTAAGTCCAAACAACACTTTGGATTTTACTTTCGTCAAATCCTTTGGAATGGTTACATACGCCAATTTATCAAGCCTCCTTAATGCGCTCCGAACAGGCTCTTAGAGAGGCTGCCGGTCTTGAACAGGGCGAAGCACAGCAGGACCGTGTAGCCCATGCAGGCCCATATCGCGCCTGAGATATTTCCGTCCGTGGCGATACTCTGTACCAAAACAGAGTAGATTCCCACGCACACCATGATTAGAAATGCCTGGAACGCCAATGCAAACAGGGATTTCAAGTAGTTCTGTCCTGTATGGCTCCAATCCCGGTTTGTCATAGTGGCAAGCGGAATTGGTCCAACGGAAGTTGTCAAATACACCTCGATCATGCGGCCGTAGATGACAAGCATGATACAGATGGAAAGGGCGTTCATGGTAAGCCCCACGAAAAGGGACTGGAACCACAGCCCGAACAATTCTCCCGTGCCCAGGGCTTCAAGCTGCGCCTCCATATCCGTGATAACGCTGCTGATATCAATGGAGGTATTCCCGATGATGACGCCTGCACTGCTGTTCACAACGCTTTGTCCCACATCAAAGATACCCATGACAATATTCCATGTGTTCGTCACAATGAGAACGGCACAGAAGGTCTTGAAAATCCACTTGAAGAACATCCAGGTGTCTACATCGTGCAGATTGTTTTTCTCTGTCACAAGCTGGATCAGCTCATAACACATTACGAATGTCAGGATAACCCCGGCGATTGGAACGATCACCGTTTCAGAGAGGTTTCGGATCATAGAAAAGACGCCGCTGTTCCATGCCAGCGGCGTCTGTCCCACTTCACCGGCGATCTCGCCTACTTTGGTATTGACCGTATCGAACATGCCCGACAGGTTTCCCGTGATTCCCTCGATGAGCAGCCCTCGGAGCCATTCATCGAGTTTGTCGAGTATGCCGCTCATAAGCGATCACCGCCGGACGATCAACCGAACAGGCCGGAGAGCAGAGGTACAAGAGTGATGCCGATGAGGGCGACACCGCCGCCAGCCATCAACTGTTTCATACCCTGGCTTTTGGAAGCAGGGTTGTCCTGACCGTAACCTTCCAGAAGGTTGATAACGCCCCAGATACCAAGACCTGCGCCCAGGGCCACTACGAGGGTCTGCAAAACACCAACTGCACTGTTGAAAAATGCCATAAAATAATCCTCCTAAAAAATGTTTTTGATTTGGGTTTAAGTAGTTGCGTCAATCTCGTACACATCGAAGGTATCCGTGGGCTTTACCACGGCACGCTGCTTCTTCATGTACCGTTCCATGTCAAAGACATTTTTAGGGTCGGCGTCGGCCGTGTATCTGTAATTCGGGTGCTGGGTGAGATCGTACTTGTCCGAAAGGAACGGGCGCACGCCCCGCAGCATGAAGATACACTTGCCGCCGTCCATCACTGCCAATTCGTCCTGGGTCATCAACTCCTTTCCTAATTTCTGATAACTGAGGCCATGGGAAACCTGACTGCCCCGGTTTTCGGACTGGTTATAGAGATCAATGGTCTCTTTCCCCAGCAGCTCCGAAATTTCCTTGAGCGTGGATTTCTCTTTGCCTCCCAAAAACAAGGTGCTGTCACAGTTGCCAACGATGGTATCTGCCGCATCCTTGTAGATGGTCTTTAACTGACTCTGCGACTGCAAAATAATAGAAGCCGATATTTCACGGCTTCGGATGGTGGCGATCAGCTTATCAAAGTTCGGTATCTGGCCGATGTTGGCAAACTCGTCGAGAATGAGCCGCACATGGACGGGCAGCCGCCCGCCGTAGAAGTCATCCGCCTTGTCGCAGAGCAGATTGAAAAGCTGACTATACATGAGGGCGGCCACGAAATTGAAAGTACTGTCCGTATCCGACAGGATCACAAACAATGCCGTCTTTTGGTCGCCCAGGGTATCCAGTTCCAGTTCGTCATATTCCATCAGGTCCCGCAGCTCCTTGATATCGAAGGGAGCAAGCCGGGCACCACAGGAAATCAATATACTTTTGAGTGTCTTGCCCGCCGCCATCTTGAATTTGCGGTACTGCTTGACGGCGAAGTGGTCCGGCTCCCGTTCCTCCAGTTGAGAAAAGAGCAGGTCCACCGGGCTTTGATAAGTCTCGTCATCTTCTCTGGCTTCACTGGCATTGATAAGGTCCAGAAGTGTGATGAAGTTCTTTTCTTCCTCTGTGGCCTCGTACCAGATGTAGCCGATCAGTGCGGAATAATAGAGTCGTTCCGCTTTGACCCAAAAATCTTCCGAAGATTTTTCGCCTTCGCCCTTCGTGTTCATAATCAGGGCATTCACCAGCTTTAAGATATCTTTCTCTGATCGAATGTAGGCAAGAGGGTTGTATTTCATGGATTTTCGGAAGTTTATCAGGTTGAGGCACTTGATACGGTATTTCTTCCGTTCCAGGAAAGTGCCGATCTCCGGCAGCAAGGTTCCTTTCGGATCAGTGCAGACATAGGACGAATGAGCTTGCAGCAGCGACGGCTTACAGAAGAACCGCGTCTTGCCGCTGCCGGAACCGCCGATCACCAGAATGTTTTTATTTCTGGCATACTTCGGCTGCTTTGGACGGCTCGCCATTGTGATCCGCTCCGTCTGCGTCATGGGGATGTTTTGGAAAAAGTCCTTGTCCATGTAGGGAGCAATATCCGTCGCCGTGCCCCAACGGGCAGAACCATACTCGATCCCGTGACGGTACTTCTTAGCGTTCTTGCCTTTCAGGTAGACCGCCATGCGAAGGACCACCGCACCGGCTATGCCGATCAGAAGGTCCGTTGGCTGGAAACTGAGCCACGGGGAGGAAAGCGCTGCCGTGAAGCCGTCCCCGATGGAAAGCAGCTTGCCAGAGAGGTCAGCACCGGGCGCAAGCCGGAAAGCCTGTGCCAGCTTATCGAAGGGATACACGAACAGAAGATACGGAAGGTTCAGCAAAAACAGTTTTTTCATATTCATCTCTGCACGCTCCGATCTTTGACCTTTACTTTCTCCCGGTCAATGGTGCGGTGTTCCGTTTTCTCTGCCGCCTGTTCCTTCGCCTGGGTCAGCCGCTCTCGGAGGGAGGGCTTTTCCTCACGGCTCATTTTCCGGCTGGCAAACTCCTGAAACGCCGCTGTGATGGCATCCGCATCCCGGCTTTTGAAAAAGACCAGGTAACGGGGCTGCTCTGCGGTGGTGTCTTTCTTCAAGGCAAAATCCACATGGTATTTCTTCGCCACACGGGAGAAAGCCTTGATATTCTTGTCGCTGATCTCGATATTGGCAAGACCGGCGTTCTGGCTGGCAAGCTGTTTAAGGCTCTGCCTGCCACGGTAGATTTTGGGCTTCTGGCTTTTCCGGATTTCCTCCAGGAACTTTTTGACGGCCTTTTCAAAGACCTGCTCACTTAGCTTGGCTCCGTCAACAATGAGCGTCACGGCGCCCCGCGTTACTTCCTCCTGCATTTAGCCTCGCCCCCTTTGCCCGTCCCCGTACATATCGTGCTGCACCAGGGAAGAATAATAGCTGTTGATGGTGGTCGGAGCGTTATACAGTGCCGCCAGAAGGTATTTCTTGATATTGCGGACATAGGTGGTGTTGTCCTTCATGCAGTCCATGACATACTGCACATGGGAACTGTCCAGCTTCATAAACCGGGACTTTACCACCTCCGCCGGATAATCGTCTCCGGCAATGCGGATGACTTTGCGGGCAGAACACACGGTATCCACGATCAGGTCAACGATTTCGTCAAGCTGCTCACGGTCGATATGGCTGTCCTGCACCAGATAGCTGTACTCGATGTTGTCCAAAATCACTTCACGATAACATTCTCTGGCTCCCATCCGATCCATTCCCATCCGTGCCCCTGCGGGGGTAGGGGGATTTGATGGGATAGGATTTGATGGGATAGGATTTGATATCTCCGTACTTGATAAATCAGTCTTTGTTTGATTAGTATTTAATTGTGCGGGGTTTTCCGTACACGGTTCCGCCGTATCCGGGATACCCATATCCGGGTTTTCCGTATATGGCTTTGCCGTACCCGGTAAAGGCGTACCTGGGCTTGACGGCGGCTCGCACTGAGGCATTTCGTAAATGACATACTCGGTATCCGTGATCTTGCCTTTTTCATCCCGAAGCTGGGTGCGCCGGATATACCCGTGGTTTTCCAGCTCCTTCAATGCCGCGCCGATGCTGTCCACACCTTCCCGGCAGATCGCCGCAAGACCTCTGGTGGTGTAATTCCACTCGTCAGGGAGTGACAGCATCATGGACAGCAGCCCTTTGGATTTCAGGGTCAGCGTCCGATCTTTCAAGTGATGGTTCGACATGACCGTATAATCACGGGTCTTTTCAATACGAAAAACAGCCATCTTCGCACCTCCTTCCTGTGAAAATAAAAAGTGTTGATTTTGAGCGGTTTACCCGTCTGTATGCCTCCATAGCCTCCCGCATGGGAAAACATCCACGCTCTGTTCAGAACGCAAGCCACGGAGGAAGAAACAGAAGATTTTCCGCTGATTTTGATACAGTTTGGGGCGGCTACCTCTCACGGTCTTTATGGTCATAGTGGAGATCGCCGGAAAGCACCTTCGCATGGTTACGGATTTTGATATGTCCCTTTTCCTGATTTTCCAAAGCCTTGCTGTATCCGGTGTCGGTCAGGAACAGGCGCATTTTCTCACCCTTCCAGCCAACAGGCGAGTCATGGGTAAGAACATCAAAGACAATCATGTGTCTGGTCGCCGGGTCGAAACGCTCTAAAGCCATAATGTCATGGCCAGATAACTTCTGCGCCCCGGATCGCTGCCTGGCTTCTGCCAGCATTTCTCCGATGGTGCGGGCTTTCTCCGGCAGACGGTATTCGGCCTGCACCTTGCGGATCAAATCCATGCACTCCTGATCCGACAGTGGGCGGAGCTTGTCCAGAAGGCCTTCCGCCGTTTCTTTCGTTGCCGGGTTCGGCGCATAGTGCCATGTCATATAAATCTCATTCAGGGCGGCGTTCTGATTGGTACTTTCAATCTGAAACACCATCCTCATTTCTGCTTCTGTCAGTTTCATTGCCAGCCTCCTTCAAAATGGGTATAAAAAAACGCCATAGGTCTTTTGAGCCTACGGCGTTTCTTGCGATATTCACAATTCCAAACTTTCCAGCCACTCGTCAAAAGATTTCTTGGAGACGCGGATCGCATTGCCTATGCGGACGATCCTGAACTCCTCCTGCTTGACGAGCTGATATGCGGTTGTGCGGCCAATGTTAAGCATGGCTGCAATCTGTTCCACGGTATATGTGCGCGGTTCCGGCAGTGACTTTTTCTCTTTCTTGTCCATAGTAACCTCCATGTATTTGCCTTGTCATTTTGACTAAGGGAGTGAAGAATGGCAGTAGCAATCGGCTTTGGCGGGGTGTCCTCTTGCTAAGAATTTGCTAATAGGACCACCCAACGGACACATAAAACTGCGTCAGAATAGGTGTTTTGCACCATAAAGTTCGTTTACTACAAGTCATTCTGCGTAAGGGATGATATTGGAAGTTACATCCGAACCGTGTATCACATGGTAAGCCATACTCCTAAGCGAGGGGTCGGAGGTTCAAATCCTCTTGGCGACGGGCTTCAAAGCGTTCGAAAATGTTAGCTGGATTAGCTGACAACGAACGCTTTTGTTATTTTCAAATCACGTTCGTGACACAAGATTCCATTCAAAATGATCAATTTCCAGCTAATGCAATCCGATTTTTGTTAGAGCGTGTTTGAAAGAGAACAGTCGTAATTTGGATGAAAAGATAAAATGTAGAGGTAATCAAATAATGAAAGACAATAATTTGAGTGATAGTTGCTTATTAGATGACAGTTGCTATATCTTTGACACTCACGCACATTATTTCCATAAGTGTTTTGATAATATGCCTAATGAAATAAATAGAGAAGAATTGTTAAAAGCGATTTATAAATCTAATATCAAAAAATGTATCGTACCTGCAATTAATTATTGGACGAATTTCGAAATGAAAAGGTTATTTGATAAGCCAGAGTATAAGTGGATTTATTATGCACATGCTTCTCACCCTAAATATTTAAGAAAAGAAGTCCATGAATGGAATGAAGAACGGTGGAACGAGTATGCGGAATTGCTTAGTAGTCCAAAGTGTATTGCGGTTGGAGAAACAGGCCTGGATTATAGTTATTCAAGCTTTTGTTTAGAACATCAGAAGTTACAAAAAAAATTTTTTGAAATTTTTATTGACTATGCAAATAAATATCAACTTCCGGCAATACTTCATATTCACTCTGGAGCGAAAGAAGAATTTGAATATAATAGATGTAATATAGATGCTGACAAGGATGCTATTTCTATTCTCAAAAAACATCCGTTGGAATTTGGTGCTGTTTATCATTGCTTTGACGGTGATATTGCAAAAGCGAAGAGTTACTACGATATGGGAGTAAACTATTTTGGAATTGGCGGCAAAATATTTTATGAAGAGGAATTAGGGAAAGCGGTACGTTTCATGCCTGAAGAAAGCATTGTTCTTGAGACAGACGCTCCGTATATTAATCTACCAGAGAGAATAGGGCCGAATACATCAATTTCTTTATGGAATATTGCAGAGAAAGTAGCGTCTATTCGAGGAACTACAAAAGAAAGAATAATTGAATTAACAACTAAAAATTCAGAAAAGTTATTTCGCATAAGAGAGTAGATGTGTAAACAAATATTATATATCATTCCTCCCACCGGGAGTCCACGTATTTTAATATCGGCTGTCCCTTTCGATATTAGAAATAGTGCTGTGAACACCTTTAGGTGGAACCAACAGACAAGTGAAACTGGTGCTAGAATATAAATAGTACAAGCCAAAATGAGAAATTCCAAATACACATAAGCATGATACAATAGAGGCATGCTGAAGGAGGATCTCATATGGCAAAGCAACATGACAAACAATTTAAACTTGATGCAGTCCAGTACTATCAGGATCACAAAGATCTCGGAGTACGTGGATGTGCAGAAAATCTTGGCATCGGATACAGCACATTAACAAAATGGCTGAAAGACTTCCGGGAATCAGGTGATATTCCTGTTCGTGGTTCTGGTAATTATGCATCTGATGAGCAGAAGGAAATTGCCCGTCTCAGACGTGAATTACGTGATGCCCAAGATGCACTTGATGTGTTAAAAAAAGCAATCAACATTCTGGAAAAATGACGGAAGCCATTTATCTTGAAGTGTCTGAGAAGACGGAAGCTGCAAAAAAGGCTGGACGCCGGGTTTCCGTTTCCGGAATGTTGAAATTTTTAGGTGTCTCTCGCTCAGGATATCTTGCATGGCTCCACCACGTACCTTCTGATACAGAAAAACGTCGTAAAGCTGTAAAAGCAAAAATACAGGATATTTAGGATGATTCCAAGCAGAACTACGGTGATCCGAAAATCACTGTAGAACTTCGAAAAACTGGTGAAGTCATTTCGGAAAGAACCGTTGGTACATATATGTGCCAAATGGGAATCCGTGCTCAGTGGAGCAAACCATGGACGATCACCACAAAAGATTCCGATTTCAGCACTGAATTACAAAATATCCTTGATGAGCAATTTAATCCTGATCGTCCGAATGCAGTCTGGTGTTCGGATATTACCTACATCTGGACAATAGATGGATTTGTCTATCTGACCAGTGTTATGGATTTATTTTCCAGAAAAATCATAGCCTGGACGCTTTCAGAAACACTGGAAGTATCTTGCGTGATTGATACTATAAACAAAGCCAAAGCTCGCCGAAATATCGATCAACCATTAATTATCCATTCGGATCGTGGCAGCCAATATGTTGCAAAGGAATATAAAAAAGCAACCGAAAATATGCAGCGCAGTTATTCGAAGAAAGCATTTCCGTGGGATAATGCATGCATTGAATCCTTTCATTCTATTATCAAACGTGAATGGCTCAATCGCTTTAAAATTCGCGACTATAAGCAGGCATACCAGTTGATTTTTGAATATCTGGAAGCTTTCTACAATACGAAACGAATTCATAGCCATTGCAACTATATGTCGCCAAACGAATTCGAACGAGTGTATGAAAGAACGCACACTG
>NZ_JAJEQE010000099.1 GCF_020687205.1 Hominisplanchenecus faecis | reverse complement strand
TAACAAGTTAGATAGACATCCGAGGAAGTTATCAAATAGGTAACAATCCAAGAGAAGACAACTCAGAAAAATGTCACCTGAGCCATGAATGTAACGCTATACATTCATAGGTGGTTAAGCGAATAAGAGCGCAGGGTGGATGCCTTGGCACTAAGAGCCGATGAAGGACGTGATAAGCTGCGAAAAGCTTCGGGGAGGAGCAAATATCCATCGATCCGGAGATATCCGAATGGGGAAACCCGGCAGAGAAGACCTCTGTCATCCATACGCCAATCCATAACGTATGGAAGGGAACCCGGTGAACTGAAACATCTAAGTAGCCGGAGGAAAAGAAAGAAACATCGATTCTGGGAGTAGCGGCGAGCGAAACCGGAGGAGCCTAAACCAGCGTGCGTGCATGCTGGGGTTAAGGACTGCAACAAGTGACCGGAAGGTTAACAGAATGGTTTTGGGAAAGCCAGCCATAGAGGGTGAAAGCCCCGTATGTGAAAACCGGAAGGAGCGGCAGGATCCAGAGTACTACGAGACACGTGGAACCTTGTAGGAAATCGGGGGGACCACCCCCCAAGGCTAAATACTCCTTAGTGACCGATAGCGCATAGTACTGTGAAGGAAAGGTGAAAAGGACCCCGGGAGGGGAGTGAAAGAGAACCTGAAACCCTGTGTTTACAAGCTGTGGAACATCATTATTCGATGAACCGCGTACTTTTTGTAGAACGGTCCGGCGAGTTACGCTTACTGGCAAGGTTAAGCACTGAAGGTGCGGAGCCGGAGGGAAACCAAGTCTGAATAGGGCGATGAGTCAGTAGGAGTAGACCCGAAACCGGGTGATCTATCCATGTCCAGGTTGAAGCTGCCGTAAGAGGTAGTGGAGGACCGAACGCACATCCGTTGAAAAGGGTGGCGATGAGGTGTGGATAGGGGAGAAATTCCAATCGAACCCGGAGATAGCTGGTTCTCCTCGAAATAGCTTTAGGGCTAGCCTCGTATTAGTCTAGTGGAGGTAGAGCACTGAATTTCCTAGGGGGCGTCAAAGCTTACCGAAGAATATCAAACTCCGAATGCCATATAGATGATGTACGGGAGTCAGACTGCACGAGATAAGTTGGGCAGTCAAAAGGGAAAGAGCCCAGACCGCCAGCTAAGGTCCCAAAGTGTGTGTTAAGTGGAAAAGGATGTGGGATTTCGAAGACAACTAGGATGTTGGCTCAGAAGCAGCCATACATTAAAAGAGTGCGTAATAGCTCACTAGTCGAGAGGTCCTGCGCCGAAAATGTCCGGGGCTGAAACACAACACCGAAGCTGCGGAACCCGCAAGGGTTGGTAGAGGAGCATTCTTAAAGGAACGAAGCAGTACCGTAAGGAGCTGTGGACTTTTAAGAAGAGAGAATGCCGGAATGAGTAGCGAGAGTAAGGTGAGAATCCTTACGGCCGAATATCCAAGGTTTCCAGGGTAAAGCTGATCTGCCCTGGGGAAGTCGGGACCTAAGGCGAGGCCGAGAGGCGTAGCCGATGGACAACAGGTTGAGATTCCTGTACTACAGTAT
>NZ_JAJEQE010000098.1 GCF_020687205.1 Hominisplanchenecus faecis | reverse complement strand
TGATTATTCCGGGGCTCTTTGAGCCACCTGTCCGGACTTTGAGAGCCACCATTCTGGAGAATGAGAGCCATATATTCCGGTAATTCAGAGCCACCTTATTGGGCTCTATTACATATATTTCCTTTATACTGTAAATACACACCTTTGGTGTGAATGCAGATAAAGGAGGTCGTAAGTTATGACCAAGTATCGTGAAATCCTACGCTTGAAAAGCTTAGGATTCAGTGAGAGGAACATCGCACAGAGTTGCGGTGTATCCAGAAACACTGTCGCTAAGGTTTTAAAAAAGGCAGCGGAAATCAAGCTTTCATGGCCGCTGGATTTCGACATGACCGACAGTGCACTAGAGGAGCTGATGTTTCCTAAGGATAAGTCGGCAACGAATAAACGCATGCCAAACTTTGACTACATTCGCAAAGAACTTCTGCGAAATGGTGTAAACAAAAAGCTTCTCTGGGTAGAATACTGTGAGGAGTGCCGCATGAGCAGCGAAGAGCCTCTAATGTATTCTCAGTTCTGCTACTACATCCAGAAGGATGAAGAAAAACGCAGGGCTACCATGCATATCCCCAGAAAACCAGGTGAACAGATTGAAGTTGACTGGGCCGGTGACCCTGCCCACATCATTGATCCGGACACCGGAGAAATCACAGATGCATGGATATTTGTAGGTGTATTAACTTACAGTCAGTATGCTTTTGTAAAAGCATATATGAATGAGAAAACCGACAACTGGATCAAAGCTCATGTCCAGATGTTTGATTTCTTTGGAGGTGTCACACCTATGCTCGTTTCTGATAACTGTACAACCGCAGTGAATCATAAAAAGAGTGACTGGTACAACACTGCCTTAAACACAACTTATCATGAGATGGCAGAACATTACAATCTCGCCATCCTTCCGGCCAGAGTCCGGAAACCTAAGGATAAACCGAATGTAGAGGGATCAGTAGGAAAGATATCCACATGGATAACAGCAGCCCTTCGCAATGAACAGTTTTTCTCTCTTGCAGAATTAAATGCTTCAATCCGTGAAAAACTGGATGCCTACAACGCCCGTAAATTTCAGAAAAAGGAATGTAGCAGACTCAGTTTATTTCTTGGGGAAGAAATGCCATTACTGGCTCCGTTGCCTGCTACACCTTTTGAACTGGCTGAGTGGAAACAAGCCACCGTCCAGTTTAACTATCACATCGCAGTAGACAGAATGTTCTACTCCGTGCCTTATCAGTATATCAAAAATAAGGTTGATGTGCGTATAACAGATACAACGGTTGAAATATTTTATAATCACAATCGTATTGCCTCTCACAGACGACTCTATGGACGAAGCGGTCAGTATTCTACAGTGACAGAACATATGCCGCAGGAACACCAGAAATATCTGGAATGGAACGGTGACCGGTTCCGTAAGTGGGCTGATTCGATTGGAATTAACACAAGTAAGGTTGTCGATGCAATACTTACCTCCGGCAGGATTGAACAGCAATCCTACAGAAGCTGCATGGGATTACTGAAACTGGCAGAAAAATATTCGCCAGAAAAACTGGAACAGGTCTGC
>NZ_JAJEQE010000097.1 GCF_020687205.1 Hominisplanchenecus faecis | reverse complement strand
CATCGCAAACCTCACGACGGAAGCCTTGCTACCGTCAGAGCGATTTGTTTTCGAATTCATCATGGCTGTATTATTTTACGCACCATGTTTTACAATGCGCCTCGTCTGCACATTACTAAAAGCTCCTGGCTTGCCGGGGATCGCTTAAGCGGAACAGTCCTTCAGGCCAGGGTACAAAACACAGAACAGAAAAAGACAGAGATAGAGTAACGGAAACTTGCTGCCGTCACTATGCCTCTGTCTTTTGTTGTCTGGCACAATTTACACTTCTATCGTATAATTTTAGTTTCTTATTGTTTATGTTGATTTTAATTGTTTTTAAAAATATATTGAAATAATGAGAGTTATATGATAATATACTTTCAAAGCATATTTCTTAACGTTCTTGGCATCCTGCCATCTATATTTTCTAATCACATTTCAGAAATTCATGCTTTTCAATCAAACAAATCAATTTAAAAAGCAGGAGTTTCAAACTGTTAAAAAGAAAGCATAGACCGTATGCTGTTTTCTGACCGCAAAAATTTATTATCTCTTTATAATGCAGTCAGCGGTTCTCATTATGATGATCCGGAAAAACTGGAAATCATCACACTGGAAAATGCCATTTATATGGGAATGAAAAATGATCTGGCTTTCATCATCGGTACAGACTTGTTTCTGTATGAACATCAGTCTACTTATAGTCCAAATATGCCATTGCGAGATTTATTCTATATTTCCAGTGAATATCAGAAATTGGTCGATCATAAATCGCTTTACTCTTCATGCCTGCTGAAAGTCCCGGCACCACAGTTTATCGTATTTTATAATGGAACTGAAAAAAAGAAAGATCATTGGGTAAACCATTTGTCGGAAGCTTTTGAAAATCTGTCCGGTGAACCAAAACTGGAGCTGGAAGTTCTGACCTTAAACATCAACGAAGGGCATAATGAAGAGCTGATGGAACAATGCCAGACTTTAAGAGAATATGCACAGTATGTAAATTGTGTCCGTAAATATGCGGAGGAATTGGAATTGAATGAAGCAGTCAAGCTGGCTGTTGATGAATGTATCCGTAATAACATTCTCTCCGAATTTCTTCGTGCAAATAAATCGGAGGTGATCTCGATGAGTATATTTGAATACGATAAAGAAGAGGAAGAACGAAAACTCAGAAAAGCTGAATATGAAGCTGGTGTAGCTGATGGACTTAATACTGCAAAAAAAGATGCCGCTATTGCTTTTGCAGAACTTCATGTGCCGATTGAGCAAATTGCCCTCGCATTGAAAGTAGATGTGGAAGCAGTAAAAAAATGGCTTCGTGAAACAGGTAAATAAAAAGTTGTCGGTGGTTTCCTGGCAGGTGTAAGGAATGGAAATGCCGGGTTTTTAAAATACTGTTTGCAAATGAACAGTATTGCATGTGCAAATGAACGAATTCCCCGAAGGGCACGTAAAAGTGCCTTCTTGGGAATTGTTCATTTTGCACATTGCCGTACGTTTTTGTACAGCCATAGTTTTTAAAAACACTTCATGTCATATTTTACACGCTGGCAGGAAACAGCCTTTTGCCACGCTGGTACACGCAGAAAGTTTTTAGAATCAAAACGTTCCGCATCAAGATAGTAAAAAGAGTGGATACTGTTTTTTCTTTCCATGCGGCAAAAGGGATGTGAAATGCAGAATTGTGCCAGATAGTAAAAAAGCAGAGGCATAGTGACGGCGGCAGATTTCCGTTACTTTACCTCTGCTTTT
>NZ_JAJEQE010000096.1 GCF_020687205.1 Hominisplanchenecus faecis | reverse complement strand
TTCGGATGATGCGTATGTGGTTGCTAATATCTTGGCGTATTTTGAGCCGCCTAAGAGCATCTCGAAGAAGAAAAGGGCAGAGATGCTGGAAGGGAAGATCTGGCCGGCAAAGAAGCCGGACAGTGACAACATCGCAAAGGTTGTGCTGGATGCCCTGAACGGCATCGCATACCATGATGATACGCAGATCATAAAACTGACCATTACAAAGGCGTACAAAGAGGAAGCGTATTTGAGCGTTACGCTGATGCGGCTCGATACATAAAAAGAGAAACAGGAGGCTGGTATGGCAAGGAAGAAGCAGGAAGGGAACCGCTTTTTCCGGATGGATGCAGACTTCTTCTCAGACAGAAAGATAAAGATCCTGAAAGCCCGCTATGGGGCGGATGGGATTGTCTTGTACCTGTATCTTTTATGTGAGATCTACAAGACAGGGTATTACTTACAGGTTGACGATGATTTTGAATACATCATCTCGGATGACCTGAACATGGATGGCAACAAGGTGAAGCAGGTCTTGAACTTCTTGCTGGAACGGTCACTGTTTGACGATACACTTTTCCAGTCGGACAAGGTCTTGACCTCTGCCGGGATACAGAGGCGTTATCAGGCGATGGTAAAAGCCAGGGCCACGAAAACGCCGATCACAGCCGAGAGGTTCTGGCTTCTTTCGGAAGAAGAGACCGAAACCTTTATTAAAGTGAACCCTTCTTTAAATTCTTCTGAGAAAAAAAGCGGTTTTTCCGAGAAAAAAGAGGATAATTCCGAGAAAAATAACACAAAAGGAAAGGAAAAGAAAAAAGAATATATAGATATAGATACGGCTCCGCCGGATCCCTATTTTTCTGATGATTCCCTGAACAAAGCCTTCCTGCTGTTCCTGAAGACCAGGAGAGAGGAAGGTGCAAGGATCACAGAAGAACAGGTGAAGCTGTTGAAAGAGGATCTTAAGGATTTGTCAACGGATCCGAGGGAGATGGAGGCGGTTGTCAGAAAAGCGACTGTAAGCGGCTGGAAGAGCTTCTATCCAATCAAGAAGCAGCCAGAAGCCAAGAAAAAGGAAAAGAAAACAGCAAAGAATACATTCAATGCATTTCCGCAAAGGGACTATGATTTCGATGCACTGGAAAGAACGTTGAATGAGTAAGGAGGCAATATGGAACAGTTGAAGATTTTTGAAAATGAAGAATTTGGGCAGGTCAGGACTGTAACGAGAGACGGAGAAGTGTGGTTCGTGGGAAAAGATGTGGCTGAGGCATTGGGATTCACAAATTCAAGAGATGCTATTGCAACACATGTATTTGACGATGACAAGGGAGTAGAAATTATCGACACCCTTGGAGGAAAGCAGAAGATGACGGCAATCAATGAATCCGGTCTGTATGCATTGGTGTTTGGCAGCAGACTGGAATCAGCGAAACGTTTCAAACGTTGGGTTACCTATGAGGTGCTGCCGGCAATTCGCAACACTGGTAGCTATGACATGAGCAGACTGTCGAAGGAAATGAGAGCAATTTTGAACTGTGACGAGAGAATTGTGATTATAGATGATCGTGTAACGAACCTGGAGAACTGCATGACGATCGACTATGGGGAGCAGGTCGTCCTTGGCGATGAGGTCAACAAGGCGGTTCTGGACGCACTGGGCGGCAAGCACAGCAATGCCTACAACGAGATCGGCAAGAAAGTATTTGCAGAGTGCAACCGTGATCTGAAACACTATTTTCACGTCAACGCCCGCAACAACGTGCCGAAGAAACGCTACTATGAAGCCTTGGAATACATCCAGGAATGGAAGCCCTGCACGAATACACAGATCCAGATCCGTGACTGCAATGCACAGGTGTGTATGCCATGAAAATAGTAGAAAAACCAGTTCAGATA
>NZ_JAJEQE010000095.1 GCF_020687205.1 Hominisplanchenecus faecis | reverse complement strand
TTCGGATGATGCGTATGTGGTTGCTAATATCTTGGCGTATTTTGAGCCGCCTAAGAGCATCTCGAAGAAGAAAAGGGAAGACATGCTGACAGGGAAGATCTGGCCGGCAAAGAAGCCGGACAGTGACAACATCGCAAAGGTTGTGCTGGATGCCCTGAACGGCATCGCATACCATGATGATACACAGATCATAAAACTGAGCGTCACAAAGGCGTATAAAGAGGAAGCGTATTTAAGCGTTACGCTGATGGAACTTAAGTAATATACAGGAAAGGCAGGTGTCCGGCATGGGGCGTGGTGCTCCTAACAAAAAAGGACTCAGTTACTTTCCGAAGATGATTGATTTTTACGAAGACGATAAGGTCTTCGATCTCCTGGACCGATATGGTCCACTGGGAGTGACTGTATATGACTGCATTCTGTGCATCGTATACAAGCAAGGTTACTACGCAGAGATCTCACTTGATAAGCTATCAAGAATGATCACAAGGATGATAGGCAACAAGTGGGTGAAGGGGCAAAAAGCTGTCGTGCAAGTGGTGCACTTCTGCTCTGAGATAGGTCTCATTGATGATGACCTCATGACGGAAAACATCATCACCTCTGTTGGGATTCAGCGTCGTTATTACGAGATAGCAGTAAAACGCATGAAGAGACAGCTCTATAGCGATAAGTATTGGCTCCTCAGAAACGGGGAAGAAGAGGAGCCTTTCTTAAATGCACCCAAAAATCGAATTACTTCGGAAGAAAATCGAATTACTTCGGAAGAAAATAAAAATAGTTCCGAAGAAAGTCCTATAGAAATAAAAGAAAAAAGAAATATAGATATAGATACGGCTCTGCCGGACATTACTTTCGATGATCCAGAACTTGAGAGAGCTTTTCAGGGATACCTGAGCAGTCAAGAAAAAAACGGCAGGGAGTTATCTGATTACCAGGTACGGTTGCTCAGAAAGAAGCTCGGAAGTCTTAGTGATGATATGGCAGAGCAGCTGATGATAGTGGAAGAAGCTACAGTGCAAGGATGGAAGAGTTTTTACCCGGTCAAGAAGCAGCCAACCAAGAAGAAGGAAAAGAAAACAGCAAAGAATACATTCAATGCATTTCCGCAAAGGGACTATGATTTCGATGCACTGGAAAGAACATTGAACGAGTAAGGAGGCAATATGGGACAGCTGAAGATTTTTGAAAATGAAGAATTTGGGCAGATCAGAACCGTGATGAGAGATGGGGAAGTCTGGTTTGTGGGAAAAGATGTGGCTAATGGACTTGGATATAGTAATGCTCGAAAAGCACTTGGAGACCATGTAGACAAAGAAGATAAGGGGGTAACAAAACGTGACACCCTTGGAGGTGTGCAGGAACTCACAATCGTAAATGAATCAGGCCTTTACAGTCTGGTCTTATCCAGCAAGCTTCCGTCAGCCAAGCGTTTCAAACGCTGGGTTACATCAGAAGTGCTGCCGGCGATCCGAAAGACTGGCAGCTATGACATGGACGAGTATTCACCAGAGATGAAAGCAATCCTGATGCATGATAAGAAGTTGGTGAAGATTGATAACCGTGTGACAGATCTGGAGAATCACATGACCATTGACTACGGCCAGCAGACAGTTCTCGGCGATGAGGTCAACAAAGCGGTTCTGGACGCACTGGGCGGCAAATACAGCAACGCCTACAACGAGATCGGCAAGAAAGTATTCGCGGAGTGCAACCGTGACCTGAAACACTATTTCCACGTCAACGCCCGCAACAACGTGCCGAAGAAACGCTACTATGAAGCCTTGGAATACATCCAGGAATGGAAGCCCTGCACAAATACACAGATCCAGATCCGTGACTGCAATGCACAGGTGTGTATGCCATGAAAATAGTAGAAAAACCAGTTCAGATA
>NZ_JAJEQE010000094.1 GCF_020687205.1 Hominisplanchenecus faecis | reverse complement strand
GGCAGAGGTGGAAGTGCAGTAATGTATGGAGCTGACTGCTACTAATAGGTCGAAGGCTTAACCAAGCACGAGAGTGTGAGGTTCAGGATAGAAGAAAAAGATGTAGGATTTATGGTCTGTATGCGGTTTTGAAGGTATATAACCTTTAGAAAAGGCCCAGTGGCTCAGTTGGTTAGAGCGTCGCCCTGTCACGGCGAAGGTCGTCGGTTCGAGTCCGATCTGGGTCGTTTATGGGATCTTAGCTCAGCTGGGAGAGCATCTGCCTTACAAGCAGAGGGTCACAGGTTCGAGCCCTGTAGGTCCCATTAGCCATATTTTTTTAAGGCTTGCCGATGTGGCTCAATTGGCAGAGCAGCTGATTTGTAATCAGCAGGTTATCGGTTCGAGTCCGATCATCGGCTTTGTATCTTAGCCTAAAAGGTACAATAATTTAATATTTTTAACATATGGATGGATTCCCGAGTGGCCAAAGGGGACAGACTGTAAATCTGCTGCAAATTGCTTCGGTGGTTCGAATCCACCTCCATCCATTAATTTCATAACGCGGGGTGGAGCAGTCTGGAAGCTCGTCGGGCTCATAACCCGAAGGTCGTAGGTTCAAATCCTGCCCCCGCAATTTTGCCTGGTTAGCTCAGTTGGTAGAGCAGAGGACTGAAAATCCTCGTGTCTCTGGTTCGATTCCGGAACCAGGCATTTTGTCTGAAAAGACAGAATGGGGTATTAGCTCAGTCGGTAGAGCACTTGACTTTTAATCAAGTTGTCCGGGGTTCGAATCCCCGATGCCTCATGATTCGAGAAAAGCATTACTCATAGTGAGTAGTGCTTTTTTGTTGCTTAAAACGGATATACGACTGCGTTCATGAGCAAGTAGCGAAGCGGATTGTGAATGTCCGCTTTACGGATATTGAAAAAGGAGGATGGAAATTTGAAGAAAAATGATTTATATATGATTTCCGGAACGGAATATAAAGAGATGACAAAGGAGATCCTTGCACAGTCAGATCTGTGGGCAGAAATTAAAAAAAAGGCAGATCAGAAGCAAAAAAATGCAGATCAGATGCTGATCGGAATAAAACCGAACCTAGTATCGCCGACGGAGGCTTCTTATGGTGCAACAACACATACGGAGATTGTTGCGGGGATTATTGAATATTTACAGGAAAGAAGTTGTCAACATATCGTGATGCTGGAGAGCTCCTGGGTTGGGGATAAAACTTCGGAATCCATGGAAGTTTGTGGATATGACAGGCTGGTTGAAAAATATAACGTACCATTTTGGGATATGCAGCTCGATGAAAGCAGTGAAGTGGATTGTGCCGGAATGAAACTTCAAATCTGCAGCAGTGTGAGAAAGCTGGATTTTCTGATCAATGTTCCAGTTCTGAAAGGACATTGCCAGACAAAGATCACCTGTGCATTGAAAAATATGAAAGGTCTAATTCCAAATAAGGAGAAGAGGCACTTTCATAAGCTGGGTCTGCATAAACCGATCGCACATCTGAATGTGGGTATTCATCAGGATTTTATTGTGGTGGATAATATCTGTGGTGATCTGGATTTTGAAGATGGAGGAAATCCGGTTGTTATGAACCGGATTCTGACAGCAAAAGATCCGGTTTTATGTGATACGTTTGTATGTCAGATGCTTTATTATAGGAGAGAAGAGGTTCCATATCTGGTTATGGCGGAGGAGCTTGGTGTGGGTTCTACTGATCTGGAACATGCGAATCTGATACAGATCAGATTCGAAAAGGGAACAAAAGAAGAAGAACAAGGATCAGAAGAAACGGCAAGCGGAAAAGATATCAACAGAAAAGCAAAAGAAGTGAAAGATATCCACAAAACAGTATGGAAGGGCTGGGAGGATGTGGATATTCCAAGGGAGCGAAAGATTGTTGAACTGCAGGATGCTGTCGAGGAAGTGGAGTCCTGCAGTGCCTGTTATGGCTATCTGATCCCGGCACTGGATATGCTGAAACAGGAAGGTTTGTTTGAGAAACTGGACTGTAAAATTGCTGTTGGGCAGGGATACCGCGGTAAAAGCGGGAAACTGGGGGTCGGAAACTGTACTTGCAGGTTTGAGCATTTTGTAAAGGGATGTCCGCCGACGGAGATAGAAATTTATGAATATTTGAAGAAATATCTGATACAATGATGTGGGTGTAAAAAGTCCCCAACTATGATGCCTACGGATTGTTCCGTGCGTTGCACTCCCACAATCCTCCCCAGTATTCGCATATCGTGGGATT
>NZ_JAJEQE010000093.1 GCF_020687205.1 Hominisplanchenecus faecis | reverse complement strand
TACAATGAAGAAACAGCACCACCATAGGAAGAATAAAGCTCAACACCATCATCTAAACCACCCCTGAGATCTACAGCATACGTTTCTGATTCTGAAGCTTCTTGCATCTGAGTTTCTTTATTATTCTCATTCATAACATGCCCCCTTAAAATTCAATGCGACCACGAAAAGCCATAGTTAAAAATGAACGAACAACTATCTCACCCATCCAAAACACAATAGCAAACGGTAAAGCCGACTCCATAATTTCTTTGAAAATATCTAAAGCAACATTCATTTTAAACGCTCCCTCCCATTCCATTCTTGATTATATCGCTTCATTTTTGCATAAGTATCATAAGCTTCATACAATGCTGGATAATGAAACCATATATAGCGATGATCCACAACAGCAACTAACTTTCCATTTTCTTCATGACTTTCAAAACCATCAATATGTGTATTAATCTGCAAAAAACCAAAATAATTCTTACATAAAATAATATCTTTTACTTGTTCACGAAGTGGCTTCGCCATTCGCATATAAATCTGAGACGTGCCAACTATATGTTTACGCTGCTTCCGTTGCTGAGAAAGTTCAACCATAACATCAATATCTATATTTTTAGATTCCAGTGAGTTAAGTTCCAAATGTATCTCATCAATAAAATACACAACACCATATTCACCATTATTAATGTTCTTAAGGCAATCAATACCATCATACTCATAAACATGCACATTTTCAGGGATTCCGGCTATATCCGTGTTAGTTACTAAAATACATTTAGGATACTGAACTAACAACTTTCTTACATATTGAACTGCTGAAAGTGTTTTACCTGAACCTTGCGAGCCACAAAAAATCCTTATCCCAGTAGTACGCAATTCTTCTGGATGCTCTTTCGCATATGCTATTTTATAAGAAAAAAGTTCAAAAACACGTTTAGGATTTAAAGACCCAGTCATATTTATATCTTTCAAAATATCACCCCTTTTGTGGAAAAGATACAAAAAAACCTTTCTGCAGCGAGCCCGATCAGCACCACAGAAAGGTTAGAATTTAAGCAAAATGCACAAAATCAAACTTTCATTTTGCCTTTACGGAATGCTGTCATAAGCGAGCCGATCGCTTTACGTACACCCCACCACATAAATACAAGACCTATACCAGCAGCCACCAAAGTTGCAAGAACACCAACAATAGTTGCTACAGAAATCTGAGATGTCATAGCAGAAATAACACTAGACCAGTCAGAGGCTGAAACAGCCGCCGGAGCAGTATCAGCAAAAAATACAGGCATCATAAGTCCCCCTTTCTTACATTAGGTAAACAAGCCAGCAAAGGACGGCTACGCCGTTCTTGCTGGCGGTTAACAGTATCTTTTATCTCCACACTGTCAAGGGCTTCGCAAGTGACTACGTCACCCTTGACAGCGTTCAAGATCTTGGCTAACCGATAGACTCAACACTGGCAATCTTAAATGTTCCTTTATCAGTATTTAAACGCCCCTTAAAAACATAATCCTGCCGATAAACAATGTTAGGCGGTACCGCATCAGCGGTACACTTAACCATACCGCATTCACCATCTTCCAACATTATACCAACCCTATATCCTGTAACAGTTTTTCCATCGTCAAAAGTATAATCTTGACTTTTACAAGACATCAAACAAGCTTTAAATTCAAGATCAATAAACATATAATATCCCCCTTATTTCTTGAAAAATTTAAGAGAGTCATCAAGCTCATATCCCAATGATCTCATATAATGAACAGTGGCATGAAACTGTAATTGTTCATTCTGCTCACGATACATAGCTTCCTCAGAAGCAGACAAACCACCACCAAAAATTTTATCACGCACACACATCAATGCCTTATCTAAAGACATTTGATTATTTAAATAAGATAATAAATAATCCATCATAATACAACCACCTTTCTAACTCTATATCTTTGACTTATCCAAATTTTACCACATGACATTACAAAATGCAATAGACAAACATAACAAAATGTAGTATGATAAATTATACAATATCTACAATCAGAAAGGAGGAGGTCTAATGGAGAAAATGAAAAATGAATACAGCAAAATAGTTGGAAACAACATAAGAAAATACCGAGAAATGAACTACATGAGTCAAACAGAACTAGCAAATAGAATAGGAGTCAAACAAGCTGCAATTTCATTATATGAAAATGGAGACCGAGACCCAAGCACAGAAATGATTTACAAAATATGTGATACACTACAAATAGATTTCAATGAATTATTTAACCCAATAGGCGTATTATAATCGTGATCTAATTTGAAAAACATCCATTTTTCACACAGATAACACCGGGAAAAGAGCCACAGGCACTATATAGCACCTGTGGCTCTTCTTTATGATCTGGATGTGAAAAACACCGTTCAGTTTTTCAAATAGAT
>NZ_JAJEQE010000092.1 GCF_020687205.1 Hominisplanchenecus faecis | reverse complement strand
GGCGGGACTTGAACCCGCACGGTATTGCTACCACAGGCACCTGAAGCCTGCGCGTCTGCCAATTCCGCCACTTCCGCGTATTGTTTCTGTGAAGCTGACTCGCAACTCACAACGCATATACTACTACATGGATTGACGTTTGTCAACACTTTTTTTTGAAAAAATTAAAAATATTATGAACCATTTATGATAATATCCTGATATACCACAAAGGAAAATGTCCCAATGTAGTATAATGCTTCCATAAACAGATGGAGGTAACGATTGTCAGAAAGGTAAAATTATTAATGGGCGAACAAAAGAAATATCAGGGGGGATAATCGGGTTGCCAAAAGAAACAGAAAATTCTATAATAGTGGTGTCAAAATAAAAACCACGACATCAGGATCTGCCGGTACGGAAAGTGACGGCGGTATCCGAAGTGAAAAAGACAGACGACAGGAGGGAGAATGAAAAATGATCGTGATTGTTTGCACAGAAGACAGAGGTGGCATGCTTTTTAACAACAGAAGGGTATCAAAAGACCGGACGGTGATCCAAAAGATCCTGGAGTTGTCAGAAGGAAAGAAGCTCTGGATACATCCGTTTTCTGAAAAACTTTTTGAGCAGGAACATCCGGAAAACTGTTGCGTGGATGAAAATTTTCTGGAAAAAGTAGGAGAAGGAGATATCTGTTTTGTTGAAAATCAGTCACTGAAGGGAATGGAGGGGCAGATTGAAAAACTGATCGTGTTTGGATGGAACCGGGCGTATCCGTTTGACTTTAAACTGGATCTGGATCTGGAACAGATGGAAAAAACGGCGGAAGAGGAATTTGCCGGATATTCTCACGAAAAGATCACACGGTTACAGTACAGGAAGAAAGACCGTGCATGAGAAAGAATTGTTGAAGAAGAGGGCAGAGAGGCTCTTGGAGAAAGAGCGTGCATAAAGAGTAAGCGTTACAGAAGTAAAAAAGAAAGGCTTGAAAAAGATGAAAGACAACAGAAAGAAAAGAAAAAGATTTCTTCCCATTTGGTTTTTGCTGATTGCATTGCTGATCGGAGGTTGCGGATCGGAAACGGAGAGCCGGCAGACAGATGCCATAATGCAGCAGACACTGACGGAAACAGCAGATACGATGGAAGAAACACAGGAGCAAAGAGCAGTCGTTGCTTCGGATGAAACAGAAAGTGCCGCGAAAACGCAGGATGAGATAACGGACTATGCGACGGAAAAAAGTTCAGTGCTTACCATGGACGAGATCCCGGCCTTTGCGGATGCACCGTATGTGGTGATCGATGATAATGAACCGGATTTTCAGGAAAGTGATTATTCGGAAACATCGTATGAATATTACAGTGATTTGGATGAACTGGGCAGATGCGGTGTGGCAGTTTCAAATATCGGAAAAGATCTGATGCCAACGAAAAAACGCGGTTCGATCGGAAAAGTAAAACCGAGCGGCTGGCATACAGTAAAATACGATTTTGTAGACGGCAAATATCTTTATAATCGTTGCCATTTGATCGGCTATCAGCTGACAGCGGAAAATGCCAACGAAAAGAATCTGATCACCGGTACGAGATACATGAATGTGGACGGGATGCTGCCGTTTGAAAATATGGTGGCTGATTACATCAAAGAAACAGGCAACCATGTTCTGTATCGCGTGACACCGATCTATACAGGAGACAACCTGGTGGCGGACGGCGTGGAGATGGAAGCGAGGTCAGTAGAAGATGATGGCGACGGTATCTGTTATCATGTATTTGTGTACAACGAACAGCCGGGTGTTGCGATCGACCATGCGACAGGAGAAAGTCATCTGGCAGAAGATGCTGAAGTTTATGCAAGTCAGGCAGGGTCGGGTGATGAACGTGCAGAAGAAATTCAGACGGAAGCACCGGCAGAACAGACACAGGTTCAGGAACAGGCTGCAGCGGCGAGCGAGTATATCCTTAATACCAATACGATGAAATTTCATCGTCCAAGCTGTTCCAGCGTGAATCAGATGAGTGACAGCAACAAGTGGGCCTACAACGGAACCAGAGAAGAAGTACTGAATATGGGATACGAGCCGTGCAAACGGTGCAATCCATAAAAGTGTATCCGATGTGAGGTACCTTCCATTTTGCCAGATGCCAGGGGAACACAAAATCGTTGCAAAAATATGAAAAATAGAAAAAATTAAAAAAATTTCAAAAAAGGGGTTGACGAAAGGAGGGTAAGGTGCTATACTCTCCAGTGTCAAGCAGTTGTGGCGGAATTGGCATACGCGCTAGACTAAGGATCTAGTCTGGGATAACTGGGTACGGGTTCAAGTCCCGTCAACTGCATAAGAGAGTTCGATAGAAATCGAACTCTTTTTTCTTTTTGACGAGAGAAATAATGTAAAGAGAAAGTGCATTCGTGATTCTGTCAGGTAAATATCAGAAAAAAGAAAACGGTCTTTTATATCAGATACCTGAATGGATATAGGATCAAACACAGTAAGTTGTCTGAATCGTAGGAAAAATACAAAAAATATAAAAAAATCAAAAAATACTGTTGACAACCACAGAAACCTGTGGTATAAATATAGCTGTGATGCGGAAGTGGCGGAATTGGCAGACGCGCAGGCTTCAGGTGCCTGTGGTAGCAATACCGTGCGGGTTCAAGTCCCGCCTTCCGCACTTTTTTTATCTTAGTCGGAGAAGACTTCCACTTCTATAAGTGGCGAGCAACAAATTTGTCTTAGTGGGAGTGCAATCTCCGACTAAGATAAACGCTCCGCGAGA
>NZ_JAJEQE010000091.1 GCF_020687205.1 Hominisplanchenecus faecis | reverse complement strand
AGTTTTTCAAATAGATCACAGTTTTTCGGTTTTCACTTCTTTACTGATTTCAACATATGTCACACTGCGATTCACTACAGGACATTTTACCTTTTTAATGTAATCTATACTATCACCGTACTTCTCAAAAATCAAGCCGGGATCGTCCAAGAACTCATCAGAAACACAATCTTTAAAACGAACACAATTTGCAGATGACCAAAACCGTTTTCTATGTTGTGTTAATGTTGCCAATTCCTTTGTTATATATTTACATATGTACGAAGAAACACGCTCAGATGATTCTATCATACTGGCAGTTGAGAAACCATACTTCCACCCAGGCAAATTATAAATTTTCTTACCAGCTTTCACAATCCCACTATCTTCTAATTTTATACTACCTATATTAGACAATAAAACATGTATATGCCAATGTTTGCCATCAGCATGCAACTCTGGAACAGCTAAATATTTTAAATCCGGTGCATACCGAGTTTTTAAATGATTTAACCATTTACGTGATTTACTAGAAATTAAATTATAATCCGAACTATCTACTTTAGAACGATCAAAAGTAAGTGTCACAAAAAATTCCCATTCATTCGCACGAGCAACAGCATATATACTATTTTTTGTCCTATTAACACTAGAATTTATACTTCTTTCTTGACGTTTCTGTTCAAGAAGCTCGTCAAACTCATCATCTGAAACATCATGCAACTGTAAACGGTCAAGCTTAGAAACTTGACCACCACGCAAAACTGGTGTAGAATATAAACGAACTTGAACAGAATCACCATAATCAATTACACGAAAATTATAAGCATTATCATCTTTCAATTACGCACCTTCTTCCTTAAATGGGTAAGAAGTGTTGCTATTGTCAAGTAACAGGGACGGCTATGCCGTCCCTTGTGCGTGCCGGGGGTCCGCAGTGCGGACACCTCCTGCCCACACTTCACTCAATTCCAAGCATAGGTATCTTTTTCAAAACCCACACAGCAAAAGAATAAAGTTTGTCAAAATTTACAACAGCAATCACCAACGGTATCATCACCTTAACAAGTTCGAATGGAACAAACAGCCACAACAACCCCAAACCAGATTTAACATAAAGCAAAACACGATCGACAATACTGACAATCTGATCCGGAACAGCTGGCAAATGAATCCAACCAAAAATAATGTTGATCAAAAACTTTACAACATTCAATAAACCTTGAATAATCAATCCGCTTCACTTCCCTTCACCACACTAGAAAATTTCTTGTAACATAGATTGACAAAAGCCCCAACCATAATAACAGAGAAAATAAAATGAATAGCATCCTGTAAAGTATCACCAGCAGACCCCATATGATAAAAGACACTCGCCAAATCAAACTCCTGGGATTCCCAAACTGTATGACCCATAATAGAAAAACCAGGAAATGTTAACGATGTATCATCTGAAGAAGTGTAAAATACATCCAAAAATTTCCCAAATAAATTAAAAGGAAACATAACAAAACCAAGATGCTCATTTAAAAATTCTGTCATATCATTTAAAAATATCGGGATAACATCATTATTAGGAATAACAATACCAACCAGCATATCAGGAAAACCAGTTACCCAATCTACAATAGTCTTAAAAAATCCTCGTTTTTCTTCACCTTGCTTCTTTTGTTCATTAAGCTGCTCTTCTGCTTTTTCTAATTGTTGTTTCTGATTTTCTCTCATCTTCCCAAAATGATCTTGAAACATAGGCATATAGTTTTTTATACTCTCAACGTCACCGATCAGGGGAACCGGATAAGTTTCAACATTGTTATAACCATGAAAAACACGCAAAGAAGTAGATAATAATTGTTGATAAAACTTATTTTCAAGAGATACAGAGTTTGCACTACGAGAAACAAATGTTATAGAAAATGGAACACGCACAGTATAACCAACAACACAATCACCTGAAGCAGGTAAACCATGCAAAGTCAATGTTGTATATAAAGATGGTGCAAAAAATGTGCCATCTGTCGGAAAATGAAACTTATCAGAAACTAATGAAGAAACTGCACCAACAGATGAGGGCAATAAGCCAATAACAGACGGCTGACCAAATGAAAAATAACCATCGTCCATATTAGAAAACACATCATCCATATCAACTTGAAATTGCGATTCAATAGCAAAATATCCATAGTATGAATCAGCACATGAAGGAAGATCAAACTTAAAAGGAATATCATAATAACCAGTAATAGAGGTTGAAAACGAAGCGATTCCGTTATTAAAAGTTTTGATATAACCAGTATTAGCTGATATCGTGGGTATAATATCCACAAATTTTGAAATTGAAATAGAATTAGAATCATTCGAATTACGTAAAATATTCTTTGTATTAACATCGACATTAATCCCCTTAACGGAGGCGATAGTGTTTCGGCAATCTAAACATGATAAAAAGCAAAGCAAACAAAAAAATAAAACACAACGTAAATATAAGTGAAAGTGTTTCATAATAACCCCCTGTCCGAAGATCCGGCAAACCTGAAAAATCACTGTAATACATACCAGTTGTTATATTTTCCGAAAAGTTTTCCATACCAGTAGAAAAACGTATATCATTATTATAGTTATTAGATAACGTAAGACGATAAAAAGGAGCATAGCCAGAGATCACATTACCACTTTTTTGAATATCCACACTAAAATACATAGTGTAACTATATTGACTATCACGATAAAAAAGGTAATGACAACCAGGCGGAAGTTTAGAAACAAATCCCCGAAAATAATCAACATACAATGA
>NZ_JAJEQE010000090.1 GCF_020687205.1 Hominisplanchenecus faecis | reverse complement strand
AGCGATTCTGTTGGGTAAATGTCAGCAAAGCTGACCAGAATCGCGTGCCAAGTCTCACGTGCGTTCGACTTGAAAAACCGCTTAAGCACCGGACTTTTTCTCTTCACGCCGTCTTCGTGTCATAAGGCCTCCGATGCGGCCGGTTTCCTTTGCAGTCAACGCCTTCCAGCCCTGCTCCATTACTTTATCGAGAAGTCCCAGTTCTTTTGCGATCTCATATTTTAATTCTTCTTCCGGTGCCAGATTATTTAAATCAATTTTTTCTTTTTTCTTAGACATATAGACCATACCCCTTTCTTTTCTGGAGTATGGCCTGATTTTTCATTTACTATTCATAAATCTTACAAAAGGGATCTGCCAGGGAGCAGATGCTGCTTTTAGTACTCTTCCGGCATGATGATCGCTGCAATGATATACAGGATTACTCCGGTACTGGTGCAGCCAAGTAATACACACAGAAGACGCACGATTGTCGGGTCAATACCAAAATATTCGCCGATACCGCCGCATACACCACATATTACCCTGTTCGTTTTTGATTTGTAAAGTCTCTTTGGTTCCATAATCTTTCATCCTTTCATAAACTTTTTCCTGCTCACTTATAACTCACCTTCGTCAAAAATATTGCCAATCCTGGCCGAGTACTTTTTCCATTCTGTTTTATACAGTTGAAGGTTTCCTGTTCGGTTCGCTCGCCTGTCGTTCATTTGCACATTAAGAAATTCTCCGCCTTCTGCAGTGCATAAGCCAGATTTTCTTCCGTATGTGCCGCTGACACAAACATGGCTTCAAACTGTGCCGGTGCAAGATGGATTCCATTGTCCAGCATATATTTAAAATACCGTGCATACTCAGCAGTATCTGAGGTTTTGGCGGAAGCATAGTCAACAACCTGCTGTTCTGTGAAAAACAGGGAACCGATTGAGCCGACATGGTTTACCTGCCATGCATGTCCGCTCTTTCTGACATTTTCTTTCATGGTTTCAAAGAAAGTATCGCTTTTCTGATTGAGTTCTTCATAAATCTGCGGATTGTTTTTCAAAATGGTAAGCTGTGCAATGCCTGCTGCCATGGCAACCGGATTGCCGCTTAAGGTTCCTGCCTGATAAACCGCTCCGACCGGTGAGACCATCTCCATGATCTCGCGTTTTCCTCCGTAAGCTCCGACCGGCATGCCGGCTCCGATGATCTTGCCGTATGTCACAAGATCGGCATCGATACCAAAATAACCCTGTGCACCTTGAAGTCCAAGTCGGAATCCGGTGATCACTTCATCGAAGATCAGAACGCTTCCATGCTCGCTACAGAATTTTCGAAGTCCTTCCAGAAATCCCTTTTTCGGCGGAACAACGCCCATATTGGCTGCCACCGGCTCTACGATCACGGCAGCGATTTCCTTTGGATATTCGGCAAACAGTGCCTCTACGCTTGCCAGATCATTGTAAATGGCAGATAACGTATCCTGTGTACATCCTGCCGGTACACCGGCACTGTCCGGGATTCCGGCTGTCATAACTCCGGAACCTGCTTTTACCAGAAGTGCATCGGAATGTCCATGATAGCATCCGGTAAATTTTACGATCTTATCCCTTCTTGTATAACCTCTGGCTGCACGGATGGCACTCATCACGGCTTCTGTTCCGGAATTGACCATACGCACCATTTCAAGTGACGGGATCACATCTGTCATCAGCTCTGCCATCTCTACTTCTTTTTCAGTGGCAGCTCCAAAACTCAGTCCTTTTTCACATGCTTTGATCACGGCTTCTTTGATCGCTGGATGGTTGTGTCCGAGGATCATCGGTCCCCAGGAACCGATAAAATCCAGATATTTGTTTCCATCGACATCTGTCATATAAACACCGTCTGCCTGTTCAATAAAACGCGGCGTGCTGCCAACACTTCCAAAAGCACGCACCGGGCTGTTCACGCCACCCGGCATCAAAGTAACTGCTTTTTTAAAAAGTTCTTCTGATCTTGTCATCATCCAATCTTCCCTTCATCCATCATTTTTGCAATCTCTTTTGCAAAATAGGTGAGATAAATATCGGCTCCGGCACGGTAAGCACCGACTGCCATCTCACCGATGATCCGTTCTTCATCAATATAGCCTAGTTTGGCTCCTGCTTTTACCATAGCATATTCTCCGCTGACGCTGTAGGCTGCAACCGGTGTGTTGACCACTTTTCGCACTTCTGTGATCACATCCTGATAAGCCATCGCCGGTTTTACCATAATGATATCCGCTCCCTCTTCGACATCGAGCAGAGCCTCTTTGATGCCTTCTCTTTTATTATGAAAATCCATCTGATATGTTTTGCGATCACCAAAAGACGGAGCAGAACCTGCCGCTTCACGGAATGGACCATAAAAGGCGGATGCATATTTCACAGCATAAGACATGATCGGTGTGCCTGTATGTCCCGCCTGATCGAGCATCGTACGGATCGCACGCACACGGCCGTCCATCATATCGGATGGTGCTACCATATCTGCTCCGGCTTCCACATGAGAAAGAGCGGTCTTTGCAAGCAGATCCAGCGTCCTATCATTGTCCACATCGTGTCCGCACAACATGCCGCAGTGTCCGTGTGATGTGTACTCGCACATACAAACGTCCGTGATCAGATACAGTTCCGGGAATTTTTCTTTTGCTTCCCGAAGTGCTCTCTGCACAATGCCATTTTCGTCGTAGGCTCCGCTTCCCACTTCGTCTTTCTGATCCGGGATGCCAAAAAACATCACATTTTTCACACCGGCATTTAACAGCCGCTCCAGTTCAAATCCCATGCAGTCCACACTGTAACGGTACTGTCCGTCCATGGACGGGATCTCCTCCCGGATGTCGTTCCCTTCTTTTACAAACATCGGATAGATCAGGGAAGACTTATCCATTCTCGTCTCTCTCACCATTCTTCTGAGTGTATCGTTTCCTCTTAATCTTCTTGGTCGGATTGTCATATCCATCTTTTGTTACCTGCCACTCAAAATGTGATTAAATATACTCACACCGAGATAATGTAGACCCTCACGAGTTCTACTTACTGCTTTAT
>NZ_JAJEQE010000008.1 GCF_020687205.1 Hominisplanchenecus faecis | reverse complement strand
AACTTCCAGTAATGGTCGAGCTTCTGGACAGCCTTATCGAGGGCGAGGAGGAAAGTAAATGATCGGAGTAAGCGAAGAACGCGACCCGGCGGGCATTAAGCTGATGAGCCGAGCAGGACTGGATTCAAAACAATATATTTCAGTTTCGAACAAAAGTACATACCTGCATGCAATGAATATCGAGACAGGCGAGTTTGTGATCATCGAAAAGAAAACGGCTGAAATAGTAAAAAGTCCCGGTGCTTTGGCGGGCGATCCGGGACTTGAAAAATAATAACACAGCTCAATTATAGGGCAAAAGTAGGAGGTAAATCAAGCGAAATATAAACAGGTCGACATCAAGGAAGCTGCAGACCGTTTCAGGAATGGCGAAGCGGTATATGCTGCCAGATGCATTGACGGCATGAGTTTCCGAGAGGTAACAGCAGCAACGATGCTGCTGGTGTTGAAAATCCCGGTTCCAGAAACAGAGACGAAGCCGGAAAAAAGTGGAAAAACAGCCCCCCAACAAAGAAGACCATAGACCGGGGGAAGGTAAAAGCACTGCACGAGGCAGGGTGGAGCAATGCGAAGATTGCAGATGAAATGAAGTGCTCCACATGGAGTGTGAGCATGATCCTGAAAGAACTCAGGGAGCAGAAAGAAAAACAAAACGAGGTAAATACAGATGAATGAATTACAGGTGGTTGTTGACCAGAAGCCGGGTGTGATCGGTTTCAACTTTGAAGAGATCCGTGACGAACTCCAGGCAAGAATGGATCTCTATAAAAATGCAACATTTACAGATGAATACAGAGTTTATGCAAAGAACGAAGTGGCGGCACTTCGAAAGATGAAAAAGGCAATCGATGACAAACGCAAGGAAGTAAAGAACCAGTATATGATCCCTTACAATGATTTTGAGGGGAAAGCAAAAGAACTGATGCAGATCATTGACCAGCCGATCGGCCTGATCAGCCAGCAGATCACGGAGATGGAAGAAAGAAGAAAAGAGGAAAAGAAAGCGAAGATTGGAGCACTGTATGATTCCCTGGTCGGGGATCTGGGAGATTATCTGACGCTTAAGAAGATCTACAACGCCAGATGGGAAAACGCTTCTACGAGTATGGCAGCAGTCAGAAAAGAAATGGAAGAGGTGCTTTCTTCCGTCAGAAAAGAAGTTGCTATGCTGGGAGCCATGACCTCCGATGCAGTTCCAGAAGCACTCAGACGGTACAAGGAAGACCTGGACCTTGCTGGGGCGATCAATTACGTAAACCAGTATGAAGCACAGAAGGCAGAGATCATGAAACGGGAAGCCGAAAAGAAGCGTCTGGAAGAGGAGCAGAAACGCAGAGCAGAGGAAGAACGGATCCGCAAAGAAGAAAGAGAACGGATCAAAGAAGAAGAGCGTATCCGAAAAGAGGAACGCGAGAAAGCAGAACAGGCTGCGGTAAATGAAGCAGCACAGGGATTTTTTTCTGAGGAAGCAGACGATGAGCTTCCATTTGAACAGCCGACAACGATCACCGCATTTTACAAAGTCGTAGCCACGCCGGAAGAACTGGAAGAAGTTGAGATGGCGTTCAACAGCATTGGAATCTATTATACAAGGAGGGATGCATGATGCAGGACGAAAAAGGCAGAACAGCAGGAAACAACGCACCAATGATCTATAAGGCACTGGCCGGCGTGATCGCAGATGTTGGGAGCGTTGCAAAAGATAAGGTTAACCGGCAGCAGGGATTTAAATTCCGCAGTATCGATGATGTATATAACGCCCTGCATCCGGCACTTGCCAAGAATAAGGTCGTGATCATCCCACGTGTACTGGAACGAAAGTGCGAAGTAGTGGGAAAGACGAAGAATGGCACCGATATGATCAAGGTCATCTGTAAGGTAAAGTTTGGGTTTTATGCGGAAGACGGGTCAAACGAAGAAGCGATTATCTACGGAGAAGGTATCGATACAGGTGATAAGGCAACTAACAAGGCCATGGCGATTGCGTATAAATATGCATGCTTTCAGGTATTCTGCATTCCGACAGAAGACATGGTGGATCCGGATGCGGAGTCACTGGAACTCCAGGAAGAGGGGACGAAAGGGCAAAAAGCGAAGAAGGCGGCAGCACCTAAGGCAGCGGCACAGCCGAAGAAGCAGGCAGCAAAAGAGAAGCCGGTTTCTGAAAAAAAAGCAGAACCTGAGAAGAAGGCGGAAAAACCGGAAGGCAGCGAAACGGAAGTGAACGTGGGCAGTCCTGCAACAAAGGAGATGATTGCCACAGTCCGTGCAGAACAGAAACGTACCGGGGTTCCGGACAAGATCATCCTGGGACGCAAGCAGGTAAATGCAAAGACGATCGAAGAGCTTACAATCGGGGAATTTAAATATATCATGAGTATCTTTGAAAAAACACCAGACCGAAAGGGAGAAACAGAATGAACAGTGTACAGTTGACCGGACGCTTTACGCGTGACCCGGAGATCAGATATACAGACGGTGGCCTGTCAATTGCTAGATTTACCCTGGCAGTAGACAGACGGTTCCGTCAGGAAGGCGGACCGAGTGCAGACTTTATCGGCTGCATTGCATTCGGAAAAACAGCCGAATTTATCGAAAAGTATTTTTCGAAAGGAAAAAAAATGGAGGTGAACGGCCGGATCCAGACAGGTTCCTATACGAACCAGGACGGACAGAAGGTCTATACAACGGATGTGGTAGTGGAAGCGGCAGGTTTTGCGGAAAGTAAAGCAGCACAGCAGGACAACGGCATACCAGCACCACAGGAAACGGATGATGGCTTCATGCGTATCCCGGATGACATAGATGATGAAGAGCTGCCGTTTAATTGATTATGATCATACAGATTGATTCAAGGGAAAAACCGAAAGCGATCGGGAAAATCTTGGAGGAATTTGACGCCCAGGGCATCCGGCACCCAGTCTCAAAATTGATGGTAGGGGATTACATGAACTACGATAATCCCCGGCTGATCATCGACCGGAAACAGAACCTGAGTGAGCTGTGCTGCAATGCATGCCAGGGTCACGAACGTTTCCGGAAGGAGTTGAAGCTGGCACAGGATAACGACATCCAGCTTGTATTCCTGTGCGAACATGGAAAAGGGTTCCGGCAGCTGTCAGATGTGATCTGGTGGGAGAACCCGCGGCGGTGGAAAAGGCAAAGAAACCCGGAAACAGGAAAGTGGGAAGAAACCGAGACAAAAGCCACGACCGGGGAAACCCTGTACCAGATTCTGCACACGTTAGAGAGGAAATACGGATGCAGGTTCCTGTTCTGTGAAAAAGAAGAGACTGGGGCAGAGATCATCCGGATCCTGAAGGAGGGGCTATGACAAAAGAGGAACTGAAACAGCGGTACAGCATGAAGGAGATCGTTGAACAGTATGGATTCCGACCAAACAGGGCCGGTTTTATCCGCTGCCCGTTCCATACAGGTGACAGGGATGCGTCTCTGAAGATCTATGAAAAGGATTTTCACTGCTTCGGGTGCGGAGCGAATGGAGACATCTTCGACTTCGTACAGGGGATGGATGGTGTCAGCTTCCGCGAAGCGTTCCTGAGTCTTGGTGGGACATACAGGCAGGAAAAGCCGGGGAGCTTTTCGCAGCGTATGGCACGATACCGCAGGGAAAAAGCAAAAGAACAAAGAAAAAAAGAACAACACCGTGAAGAGGAGCAAAAACGGTTTAATCTGCTGTTGATCGGGATATACAGGAAGAATTTCCAGACAGCAGAACCGTTCTCGGACGCATGGTGCGACAGCTACAACGCCATGCAATACCAGTTGTATATGCATGGTGCATTGAATGGAATCAGTTACTGATGGGGCAGGAAGAAGGTGAGGGAATGGTCCCACTTAATCAATTGACAAAAGAGACAATCTTATCCAGCAAGGTGCTTGCCGAGGTGTTCGACCAGGAGGATGAACTGTACCGTGCAGAGCTTCTGGCAGCATTGAGCATGAGAGCAACCGAACTGAAAGTAAAGACGGAGTTCCGTGAGATAGTGAAAGCCTACAGGAAGGTTGACAGCGAAACCAAAAAGAAAAAGCAGAAGACAGCTATGGCAGAAAACTGGACACACTTCTCTGACCATAAATACGAACCGATGAAATGCGGGCAGTGGATCGTGACGGACGAAGGCGTGAGGCTGTATGACCCTCAGAGCGGACGGCAGGATGTCATTGCGTGCCGGCATCCGATCATACCGGTCAGACGCATGCAGAACCTGCAGACGGAAGAAGAACAGGTTACGCTTGCATTTAAGCGAAACGGGAGATGGAGGGAACTGACGATCCCGAAGACAACGGTCACGAAAGCCAGTAAGATATGTGACCTGTCTGCAAGGTCCATACTGGTGACGAGTGAGAGTGCGAAGCTGCTGGTACGTTACCTGGCGGATGTGGAAGCGGATAATGAGGAAAATATCCCAGTCATCCTTTCAAGCTCAAAAATGGGATGGATCCGGGGGAAATTCCTGCCGTATGATACCGGGATCGAATTTGACGGTGCGGCCAGGTTCCGCCAGATCTATGAGAGCATACAGAGCCATGGAAGCCGGGAGAAGTGGTACCAGCGTGTCCTGGACCTGAGAAAGAAGCGGTGTTTTGAGATCCAGTTTATGATGGCAGCATCGTTTGCAAGTGTGCTGATCAGCATCATCGGAGGCCTGCCGTTCATGGTAGACCTCTGGGGACAGACGGAGGGCGGAAAGTCCGTTACACTGCTGCTGGCAACGTCTATCTGGGCAAACCCGAACAAGGGGATGTACTACCGTGATTATGCCAGCACAGACGTTGGTTTTGAGGCACTGGCAGATTTTCTGAACCATCTGCCAGTTGTATTGGACGACACCAGCAAACGCTGCCAGTCCGTAGAAAAACGCTTTGAGGAGATCATATACAACCTGTGTTCCGGAAAAGGCAAGACCAGATCCAACAAGGAGCTTGGGATAAACCGGGAGAATGTATGGGAGTGCATCACCCTGACGAATGGAGAGAAGCCGATCACCAGCTATGTCAGCCAGGGCGGGGCTATCAACCGTGTACTGGAAGTGGAAGCAGGCGAGCACTTCTTCCCGGATCCGCAGGGCACCATGGACACTATCAAACATAATTACGGCTTTGCCGGGATGGATTTCATCGATGTCCTCAAGGATATGGGAAAGGAAGAGATCTGCCGGATCCAGAAAGAGCTCCAGGCAGAGCTGATGAATGACGACAAGATGCAGAAGCAGGCGATCTCACTTTCAATTGTCCTGACAGCCGATAAAATCGCCACAGAGCGGATTTTTAAGGACGGAGAGTATATTTCTGTAGACGAAGCGAAAGAAGTGCTTGTGGACCGAAATGAGCTTTCTGACAACGAACGCTGCTATCGGTTCATACTGGACAAAGTAAACATGAATGAGCACCGCTTTGACGCGACTACAAAGTGCGAGAAGTGGGGGATGATCCAGAAAGGATACGCCCTGATTTTTAACGCAGCGTTTGATGAATTGTGCAGAGAGGGTGAATTTTCAAAGAAATCGTTCCTGTCCTGGGCAAACCGGAAAGGTCTGTTACAGACGCAGGGCGGCCAGATGACCAAAAACAAGAAGGTCAGCGGAAGCACTGTCCGGTGTGTATGGCTGCGAATTGAGGAAGAACCGGAGTTTGTGCCGGTAGAAAGCGAGCAGATGGAGATACCATTTGACTAAAAGGTTACAAGTTACAGGGGATACACGGAAAAATTGAACTATATACAGAGAAAAAAAATAAAAAAATGAATTTTTAAAATATCTCACCTCTCACGTATAGGGACAAAAATTCTTGTAATTTTGTAACTTAACAATGAAAATGCTTGAAAATGCAGTATTTAAGCCACTTTTCGGGATACATGGAAAACGTAACCGACAACCTGTTTTTGTATTTTTGGTAACTGGAGGACGGCATGGCAGGAGTAAAGAAGAAAGATATACCGGATATAGCGGCATTTATGCCGGAGTTCTGGGAATTTGTGAAAAGCGTATGGATCCCGGAAGACTCGGATCAGTACTGGAAAGAAGTATATGATAAAGCACAGGAGCTCTACCAGAAGTATCCGGTGGATTTTGTGAAACGGCAGATATTAGGATTCTGCGAATATCTTGACCAGAAATGGCAGGATGAAAGAGATAAGGCAGGGACGGAGGAAGAACAGTGGAGAGATTAACAACCGCATATGAGCGGATTTGGGTAGATGGAAGAATGGAAACACAATACGTGGCGAAAGAGGAAAGTGTTATGGAGATAGAAAACAAATTGGGCAAATACGAAGATGCAGAGGAAGAGGGCAGATTGTTCATTACACCATGTAAACCAGGTGATTTGATCTATGAGGTTGATGTGATTGAACGTCCTGAATGGGATTGTTATGTCAACGGATTTGTAGTCCAGGACGTATCAGCAAAACAAGTCAAGTATGAAGATGATTGGATTGATTGGGATGCACCTAATGTGTACACAAGTGAAAAGGAAACACGAGCGAAAGCAGAGCAGCTGATCCGCCAGAGGAACCGTCTGGAATCCCATACGGTTAGCGAGCCCGGATGGATCCCGGTGACAGAGAGATTGCCGGAAAATGATAGTTATGTGCTGATGTCGTTTGAAAATTTCTCTCTTCCATTGGTTGGGAGATACGTGGAGGATGAAGAATTAGGTGGTGCATGGTATCTGGGGGATTGCATTGACGAAGATACCTGTCTGGCAAACGACCTGTTCGTCAATGCCTGGATGCCGCTGCCGAAACCATACAGGGAGGATGAAGAAGATGGGAAATGACAAGAACTGTAACACATGCAGATACCACGATGAGGGAATGTGTTATTGCCCGAAGAGTGAAGAGTTTCGAGACGTTACAGCAGACACGCATCACTGTAGACGATACAGACGAGACTGGGAACAGGCCATGACTGATGCATTTATGAAAGGGGCACGAAGATGAGATATGTGAGATTTATGAGTATCGAAGAGCTAAACAAATACCTGAGCGGAGAGAAGTTGAAAAACAATACCGTGTGGAGAGATAGAGGAGATAAGACGGACTCTGTGGGATTCTGCTTCTTTGACGATTCCGAATCCCCAGAGGAACGTTTGGAATATTATTCCAGAGGAATAACTTGCACTACAGATGTATGGGCGGTATTTGAGCAGATCGGCGGGGAGCCGCTGAAAAAGTGTACAGGAATATACAGAGATCCTGAAAAGGACAATGCAAGTATTGAACAGAAGATGTTGGAAGCACTTACAGCTGCTTTGTGCGGAAAATTCCCGAATATCCCAACAATGGAGGTAACTGAGTACAGTACAACGGAATACAGCCAGGAGACGCTGAAACTGGTGGAGGTTGGTCGAGAGGGACGCTATGGTATCTACTGGCTGTCACAGGCGGAAATGGAAGAATTATTACTTAAGAAACCGCAGGCACAGGATTTGAGTGATGTGTGCGATGAAAGCAGCTGAGAAGAACGCCAAACGGCGGGCACATTATAACCATCTGGAGCGTGCAGTGGATGCTGAGGCGGCTAAACGGTTCCATGAGCCGACCTATTCACAGCGGATCCCTCACTATGTGAAACAGGTATATGAACAGCTGGAACTGGCAGCAGGCCTGAGCGGGTTCGAGATTGCCGGTCTGAGGGACAGACGGACCGGCAGGGAATACTATAAGGCAGATAACGAAGTACATGAAAGAAAACAGGAGGAAGAGCCGTGATCACGATTAAAACAGAGAAACATACATACACAGCAAAAATGGGAGCGGAGGAAAGCGAGAAGCTGTTCAAGGAGCTTGTTATTCAACTGTTCGGATATACCGGACAGTTGGCCGTTCCGGGAACAGAGGCGGCAGTTATCCCGGAAATCCCTGCATACGAGGCGGAAAACGAGGGGAAAACAGAAGAAATTCCGGATGCTATGAAAGAACTGGAAGAATACATGGAGGACAAGTGCTCCGTGGATCCAGTCACAGAACCCGAGCCGATCGGGAAAGAAAATGATGGTTATGGTGGTTTTCTGCACATTAAATGTCAGTGCTGTGGAAAGAAAAGAACGTTTTGCAGCAAGCATAAAATAAAATCTTGCAAGTGCAAAGAATGCGGTGAGGAAACAAAACTGAAAGATCTGGTACAGTTGTATACAAACTGTGAATGTGGAAGAAAAGCAGCATACTGGACAAACATGACAGAAAAGGCATTCGATGTACGCTGTGTTGACTGTGGCCAGCCTGTGGCAGTAATGTACAACAAGAAAAAGAACCTGTACGAGACAATATAGTAGCAAGGAAATGCATGAGGGGAGGCGATGCCGGTGGAGATGACGGAAAACGACAAGAAAAAGGAGTTCCTGCGAAGATACCGGGAATGTGAACGGAGGGAGCAGGAGATCCTGGAAGAGATCCAGAGGCTCCGGGCGGACAAGATGTTCCCATCCAGTGTAAATGATGGGATGCCGAAAGGCAGCCAGCAGTCTGATCTGTCGGATTATGTGGTAGCTATGGAAAGACAGATCGGCCGGCTGAAACGGGAACGGCTGAAAAAAGCAAGGACACGTGAACAGATTGACCTGGCAATCAGACGGATGGAAAACCCGGATGAACAGAGGGTGCTGCGACTGCGGTATCTGTGGGGGCTGAATTGGGACGACATCGGAAGAAAGATGGGGTGTGATCCAAGACATGCAAGAAGAATTCACGGATGGGCATTAAAAAATTTCAAGATGTCCTAGAATGTCCGCCTTGCCATGTGATATAGTGTAATCAGTTCAGTTTGGGAATGATGCTGACATGATTGGTTCTTTTCATTTACCTCTGTATATTGTATATCTGCCGGGTCTCAACAGCCCGGCAGCATCGGAACATAGCTCAGCGGCGAGAGCAGTCTCATGAGTAGACAAGGGCGAAGGTTCGAGTCCTTCTGTTCCGATTTCCCTGATGGGGACATATAAGAATCCTTTCTCAAAAGAATACTACATTTTCCGCAGGAAGACATCTGGCAGTGCCGGGTGTCTTTTTGTGTACTTACAAAACGACGAATAAGAGGTGGTGAGGCTTGGCAAGAGCACCGGATAAACGAATAGAACAAGCAAAACAGATGTATTTGCAGGGACAGAAATTAGTTGAGATTGCAAGTCAACTAAATATCCCGGAAGGGACAGTCCGAAGATGGAAATGCACGCACAAATGGGAAAACGAGCGTTCGGATATAAAAAGCGAACGTTCGAAAAAGAGAAGAAAAGGCGGCCAGCCGGGGAACAGAAATGCGACCGGGCCGCCTGGGAATAAGAATGCTGAGAAGTATGGATTCTTCCGGAAATACCTGCCGGAGGAAACACAGGAGATCTTTTCAGCGATTGAACAGGCTGACCCGCTGGATCTTCTATGGCATCAGATTCAGATCGCATACGCTGCCATTATACGTGCACAGCGTATTGCCTACGTGAAGGATCAGCAGGACAAGACGATCGAAAAAATAGAAAACAAAGAAGGAAACGTTTTCGGAGAGAAATGGGAAGTACAACAGGCATGGGACAAGCAGAATGAGTTCCTGAAAGCCCAGGCACGGGCACAGGGCGAGCTGAGGAACATGATCAAGCAGTATGACGAGATGCTGCATAAAAACTGGGAGGCAGCCAGTGAGGAACAAAAGGCACGCATCCAGCAGTTAAAGGCACAGGCAGACAAAATCAGCAGGGAAAACGGAAACGAAGACCAGGAAGACGGGGTGGAGATTATCAATGACGCACCAAAAGAAACAGGTACGGATATCTGATATTGTGATCCCGAAATATCTGCCGGTGTTCAATGACAGGAAGTACAGACACATTATCCTGACATCAGGGAGAGCCGGTACGAAATCCAGTTTTGTGGCGATCCGTGCCAACTATCAAATCATAGCGGACAGTCATGGTTCAGTAGTGGTGCTGCGAAAGCATCACAACAAACTGCGAAAAACGGTGTATAAAGAAATGCTTCGTGGAATTGGCAGACTGCAAATACCGAAGAACCGCTTTCGGATCACAAAGTCACCGATGGAGATTAGCTACCGGAAGAACGGTTCGACCATATACTTTTCCGGATCAGATGGCATTGACGATACCAAAGGTATCATTGATGAGGACAAGCCGATCAAACTGGTCATCCTGGACGAGCTGACAGAGTTTTTTGAGGACGGTGAAGGAGAAGATGAACTGCAGAACATTGAAGCAACGTTCATCCGCGGCAACAGTTCCGGGTTTCAGATGATCTACCTGTTCAATCCACCCAAGAACCCGAATGCCCCGATCATGGAATGGCTGAAGAAGATGGAAGAACGCCCGGACTGCATCCACATTCACACAGATTACAGGGATGTACCGGAAGAATGGCTGGGGCGTGACCTGATCGAGACTGCCGAGACCATGATGCGTCTGGATAAAAAACAATACAGCTGGGTATGGCTGGGAGAGTGTATCGGCGTTGATGAACTGATTTATTATATGTTTTCCGGACGGCACAAAGGCAGGCCGGAAGAAGGACAGAAATATAACCTGATCGGCATCGGGGCAGACTACGGACAGCAGAACGCAACGACCTATCAGGCCTGCGGTATCAACGAATATCAGTGCCGTCTGGATGGCTTACAGGAGTACTACCATTCGGGCAGGGAAACCGGAAAGCAGAAATCACCATCAGAGTATGCGGCTGATTTTGCAGACTTCGTGGAATCCCTGCAAGAGGCATATGGTTGCAACATCTTCTACCTGTACTTAGACCCATCGGCACGGGGACTGCAGGAAGAAATCAAGAGAACCTGCCGACAGAGAGGCCTGGCCATACATTTCAAGGATGCACAGAATGAGGTCGCACTTGGGATTGCCAGGGTTCAGAAACTGCTGACTTATGGGATTTTGCGGATATCGCCGGAGCAGAAGCACTTGATCGAAGAATTTGGCTTATATGAATACGACAGGAAACTATTAGATAAGGGCAGAGAAGTACCGGTAAAAGAGCACGACCATTGCCTCGATGCCCTGAGGTATCTGGTCATGGGGCTCTGGAACAGGGTGAAGCGGTTCCTGCCAAAGGAAGAAAGGGAGGACAGAAATTGAATATTTTTCAATATTTTCGAAAGAAGGGAATCAATACGCTCCCTTCTTCTTTTTACGGAAAAATAGCGGAGTGGGAGAGCTGGTATAACGGAAATGTGAAACGGTTCACTTTCTACCGTGTGTATACCGGCAGGGGATGCTATAGCAGATGCAAGCGTCACAGCCTCGGCATGGCGAAGAAAGTCTGTGAGGATATGGCAGATCTGCTGCTGAACGAACGTGTGACGATCGTACTGGATGACCAGAGAACGGATGCATTTGTTCGTCAGATCTTGCAGGACAACCATTTTGACACACTTGGAAATGAATACCAGGAACGAAAGGCGTGCTCTGGAACCGTTGCCTATGTTCCGTGTATCGAGGACTTGCAGAGCGGTCTGCTGGGCGAAGTGACCGGCGGAAGAATCAAGATCAATTATGTGACTGCAAAAAATATCTTCCCGGTCAGTTGGGAAAACGGAAAGATTCAGGAAGTAATATTTGCATTTCCGAAAACCTATTGCACAAAGAGATATCTGCACTTGCAGCATCACAAGGTCGGCGGGGATGGAAATTACCGCATTGAAAATACCGTACTGCTGGTGACGGCAGGTTCGACCTGCGGGCAGGAGCTTACCGAAGAAGAGTGGCAGGAGGTTCCAATCTTTGCCGGGCTTCCGGAAGAGATCGAGACAGGATCAGCAGAGCCGCAATTTGTGATCGACAGGCTGAACATGGTCAACAATGCCGATATGGAAGACGAGGAGAACCCAATGGGTATCAGTCTTTTTGCGAACAGCATCGACATACTGCGGAAGATCGACACAGAATATGATTCTTATGCCAACGAGTTCGGGCTTGGACGTAAGAGGATCTTTGTAGCTCCGGAGATGCTGACGGATGAGAACGGCAACAAGGTCTTTGATGAGAATGACACGGTATTCTATAGCCTGCCGGAAGAAACCTTGAAAGACACAAACCCGATCTATGAAGTCAACATGGAGCTGCGTACAGAGCAGCACAGCAAGGCTTTAAACGATGACCTGAATTACCTGTCCATGAAATGCGGATTCGGGACAGAACGCTATAAGTTCGAAAAGGGGACGGTTGCAACGGCAACGCAGGTGATCTCGGAAAACAGCGATATGTACCGGAGCTTGTGCAAGCATGAAATCGTGCTTCAGAGTGCCCTGGAAGAACTGATTCGCATCATCATCCGTCTTGGCATTGCCCTCGGTGAACCACTGAGAGAAGACGTAGAAGTCACAATCAACTTCGATGATTCCATCATCGAGGATAAGGAGGCAGAACGCCAGAGAGACCGGCAGGATGTCTCCATGGGAGCCATGGGGGTAGATGAGTACCGGGCAAAATGGTTCGGCGAAACACTGGAACAGGCCAGAAAGAACCTGCCAGTGCAGAACACCGTGATGGAGTGATGCCATGGCAGGGGAGAGGACAGCACCGGATGTGCAGCGGATGGGGTTGCAGGCTGAGAAGATCTGGAGGGAAGCAGAGCGGCGTATCATGGAGGATGTCATCCGCAGGATAAAAAAGGCCGGTGAGATCACATCAACGGCAGACTACCAGATCAACCGCCTGATCGAGATGGGCAAGTCCCGGGAAGAGGTGGAGCGGATCATCAAGGAGGCACTGGGGGCAACCTGGCCGGAAATGTTCGAGATGTATGACAAGGTAGCGGAATGGGAATATGTCCGTAACCGGGAGATCTATGAACAGGTCAATGATGATTTCCTGACGCCGGAGGACAACAAGTGGCTGCGACAGATCACAGAGGCAGCCAGGAAGCAGACAAAAGACACGCTCGTTAATATGGCACAGAGCTACGGATTTTCAGTCTTGATGGCAGGGAAGCGGGTGTTCACACCATTTGCCGAGTACTACCAGAAATACGTGGACACGGCCATCCAGGACGTTGTGACGGGCGGCACAGACTACAACTCGGCGATCCGGAAAGTCGTCACCCAGATGACGAACAGCGGGCTGAGGGTGGTGGATTACGCTTCCGGCCATACTAACCGGGCAGACGTAGCAGCACGCAGAGCCGTCCTTACAGGCGTGAACCAGATTACGGCACAGATCAGTGAGCACAACGCTGAAAAACTCGGCACAGACCAGTTTGAGGTGTCTTGGCATCCATGTGCGAGGCCGGATCACCAGACATGGCAGGGCAAGGTGTTCAGCAAGGAAGAACTGCGGACGGTCTGCGGATACGGAACCGTCACAGGATTGTGTGGTGCCAACTGCCGGCATACGTTCCACCCATTCATTCCTGGCGTTTCTGAAAGACTCTATCCGGATGACTGGCTGGAAGAGCAGAACAAAAGGGAAGCCCAGACAAAAGAATGGAACGGTAAGCAGCTCAATGCCTACGAACAGACCCAGCAGCAGAGGAAGATGGAGACCGCCATGCGTGCCCAGCGTCAGAAGATACGGCTGCTGCAGGAAGCAGGAGCCGACAAGGACGACATCATGCTGGAAAAAGCAAAGTACCAGGGACAGCTGAACGAGTATAAGCAGTTCAGCAAGAAGATGGGACTTCTGGAACAGCGTGAACGAATCTATCAGGACGGACTGGGCAAGGTAGCGACCAACACGAAACAGCAGAACGCACGCTATACACCGGAGATGATGCGGAATGCTAAGATTGATTCGAACCAGTACGAACGGTACAAGGAAGTGCTGAAAGAAGATGCTGGAAGTCTTGCGGATTTCAGGCAGATGAAGTATAATGACCCTGAAAAATGGAAGTTCGTCGAAATGGATTATCAAAGACAAAAGGAGCTTCTGGAACATCCAGAGCTTAAACTACCGAATGCAGAAACGGCTATTTTACCAGAGCCTAAGTTTACGAAATATCTTTTTGATGAAAACAGTCAAAAAGGGTATCCAAAGGGAAGAGCCTTTACAGATCGCTTGGGCTATGAAATGGGAAATTGGCAGGAACTTCAAAAAGCGTTAAAACAGGGAGCTGTGAAATATCCGGCTCAGTATGTTGATAATAATGGATACGGCGACAGATATGTCCAGAAGATGATTCTTTATGGTAAAAAAGAAACACCAGCAAATGTAGTTGTAGCATGGCTCAGGACGGAAGATGGCACAACAAAGTTGACTAGTGCGTACATTAAGGAGGCGAAGTAAATGCTCATAAAGGAATATGACACAATTCTTCTAAAAGATGGACGAAAAGCAGCAGTTGTGGAGATATTAGACGATACGCATTTTCTGGTAGATGTGGGTGATTCGCCTACAGATTGGGATACTATTGATGCAACTATTGATGATATAGTGAAAGTTATTGACAACTAAGAAAAATAAGTATTTACCACTGGTCTTTCGACTGGTGGTATTTTTGTACCCATTTTTAAGGAGGTGAGAAACATAAAAAGCAAAACTTACGAGGAATTTGTCGAAAAATTCAAACCGAAGAAAACGACAGACGACTGCTATACGCCGCCGGAAATATACGAAGTCATAAAGGACTGGGTTTGCAAACGTTACAATATCGATCCTGGGAACGTGATCCGCCCATTCTGGCCGGGCGGCGATTACGAAAAAGACGAGTACCCGCCGGTATGTGTGGTGGTGGACAACCCGCCTTTTTCCATCCTGAAAAATATATGTGAATTTTATCTGGAACGGGGCATCCCGTTCTTTTTGTTTGCCCCGTCACTCACGGCGTTAACCGGTAAGACCATCTGGAACAGGATGAACCATATTATGTGCGACTGCACGATCGTGTACGAAAACGGAGCAACGGTGAAGACATCGTTCGTCACCAGCTTCGAACCGGAAACGGTAGCGGAGACATCACCGGAGCTGACCAGGCTGGTAAATGATACAACGGAAAAGCTGAAGCAGGAAAAGGCACGGAAATTGTCAAAGTATGATTACCCGGATCATATCGTCACCGCTGCCATGATGCAGAAAATGGCACGCTACGGCGTACATTTCAGGGTAAGGCGTGAAGAATGCCAGCGTGTGCGAAGACTGGATGCCCAAAGAGCCATGAAAAAAGAGATTTACGGGTCAGGGCTTCTGCTGTCAGATCAGGCGGCAGCCAGAAAGCAGAATGCAGAAAAGCAGGCAGCAGAAAATGCCAGAAAGCAGGCAGAGGATGCCATCTGTTATGAACTTTCAGAACGTGAGAGGGAACTGGTGGAAGCATTAAATAAATCAATATTAGATTAAGAAAGCGAGGATAAGAACATGAAAAAATTATTTATCAGCCAGCCAATGAAAGGCAAATCAGACGAGGAGATTTTGAGAGAGAGGAAAAGAGCAATCCAGTGTGCGGAAAGACAGTTAAATGAACCGGTAGAGGTCATTGACAGCTTCTTCCAGAGTGCACCGGCAGACGCAAAACCGCTCTGGTTCCTGGGAAAATCCCTGGAACTTCTGGCGGGTGCTGATATTGCGTATTTCACAAAAGACTGGGAAGGAGCAAGAGGATGCCGTATCGAACACACTTGTGCACTGGAATATGGCATTGAAACAGTCGTGGAAGATTATTCCAATGACTGAACATTACACAGTCACAAAAGACGCAGACAGGCTTGCACCGAACTGGCTGGCGAGCCGGATCAATTACAGGACGATCAAATTTTTATACCGGGACATTGACGGACACGCAGAGCTGAAGGGGGTGAGGATTGGCGATGAAGTGGCACAAATTGGCGACACGGTACAGTTCAACGGCAGACGGTTATCCGTAGAAAGGTGGTGATAAAACCATGATAAGCATTAAAATGACGGAGCACAGCATCCGGATGGTCGGCCATGCCGGGACACGTTCCGAGAGCGGTGCTGACCGTGCGTGTGCGGCAGTATCCGCACTGACCTGCAACCTGGTCAATTCACTGCATGATCTGACACAGGACAAGATACGGGCGGAATTAAGCAGCGGAGATGCAGACATCCGCTGGGATCGCCTGTCAGAGCAGGGAAAACTGTTGATGGACTCGTGGTTCCTTGGGATCACGGAGATCAACCGGGAATACAACTGCATACAGTTTCACTAACTGGCACCTTATGAGGGTGCTTTTCTTATGCCCAAAACATGAAGGCGTTAAAAGCTTGGGAAAATCTCGAAGGAGGAAGATACAATGTATAGAAAAATGAATTTAAGGCTCTTTGAGGACGGCAATGCAGGAGGAGCCGGCTCTGCTGGACAGGGCAATGGTGCCGGGAATGGAGACGGCAGCCATACGGGAAATGCCGGGGCAACATACAGTTATGAACAGGCGGAAGAGATCGCAAACGCAAGGGCAGGCAAAGCGGAACGTGCGGCACTTGCCAATTATTTCAGAAGCCAGGGCATGACGGAGGAAGAAATCACAACAGCAATCAGTGATTTCAAAGCAAAGAGACAGGCGAACAAGCCGGATGTGGCTGCCATCGAAAAAGAACGCGATGACGCAAAAAAAGAGCTGGAATCGTACAAACAGAAAGACATCCTGAAAGAAAACGGTGTAGATGCAAAGTACACAGATTTTGTGTTGTTTGAGGTATCGAAGAAAGTGGATGACAAGACCGATTTCAAAACAGCTTTAAAAGCGTTCCTGAAAGATAACCCACATTATGCAGGTGGCGGTTATCGTGTGAACACACAAACAAAACAGAATGGGGCGGCAGGATCCGGAGGCACAGCCGGAAACAATACCAATGATTTTGTTAATTCCTTAATTAGAAAGGCGGCAAGAAGATGAAAAAAAGAATGGATTTAAGACTGTTTGATCTGGATGCAAACCTGATCGACCGCAGCGGTGCAGAATCCCTGATCCCGGAGCAGTATGCAAGGGAGATCATCCAGGGGGTTGTATCAGAATCGGCAGTACTGAGAATGGGCAGAAGACTGCCAAACATGAGTTCCAACAAGTACCGCATGCCGGTACTGGACATGCTCCCGATGGCATATTTTGTGAATGGGGACAACGGACAGAAAAAGACCACAAAGATGTCATGGGATAAGAAATACATCACTGCGGAAGAGATTGCAGTCATCGTACCGATCCCGGAAGCAGTTCTGGAAGACGCAGACTACGATATCTGGGGCGAGGTAAGACCGAGGGTACAGGAAGCTTTTGGAAAGGTGATTGACGGTGCAGTACTTTTTGGAGTTGAAAAACCGGCATCCTGGAGGGATGACTTGGTAGCAACCGCAACGAAAGCCGGAAGCGTTGTAAAAACAACGGCTGACCTGTATGCGGATATCATGGGTGAGGATGGTGTCATTGCAAAGGTAGAGCAGTCCGGCTATTTTGTGAATGGACACGTTGCAGATATTTCCGTAAGGGCGAAACTCAGAGGTCTGAAAGATACGACAGGGCAGCCGATTTTCAAAACCGATATGCAGTCCGGCACAAATTACACGCTGGACGGTTCCGGTATGTATTTCCCGAACAACGGAACTTTCGATAAAACGAAAGCACAGATCATCACAGGCGATTTCTCGCAGCTGGTTTATGCGATGCGTCAGGACATTACATTTAAACTCTTCACCGAGGGTGTTGTCCAGAACACAGACGGCACGATCGCTTATAACCTGATGCAGAACGACATGGTGGCACTGCGTGCAGTTATGCGTCTGGGCTGGGAGATCCCGAACCCGGTCAATTCTCAGCAGAAAGACAAGGCAAAACGTTGTCCGTTTGCAGTCCTTGCACCAGCAGAATGAAAAGAACACAGAGGTGGTGAAGCATGGCACACTACACAGAGTTTGGATATTACCGGGATGAATACGAAGGCAGTATCGAAAAAGAAGCGGATTTCAAAAAATGCAGACGCATTGCAGAAAGCTATATTGACCAGTACACACTGAACCGGATCACCGTTCCGGAAGCTGTGCCTGGTTTAAAGGACTGTGCCTGTGAAATGACGGAAGCGGTCTTTGATGTGTGCTATAGGGATGACGGGCAGGTAAAGAAGTCCGAAACGACAGACGGGTACTCTGTCACCTATGTGACGGAAGTGTCGGATGGGATAGACCGAACAGAACTGCTCGGGCAGAAGATGTACCGGATCTGCAGGCGTTACCTGCTCAATACCGGTCTGCTCAGCAGGAGCCTGAAATGCTGACCAACACTGACGCAACCCTCTACCACCGCCATTACAATCCGGCAACCCGTCTGGATGAATGGGATAGTACATACATCCCGGCTGTTTGGTGGTATGAGGCAGAACAGTCCAGTGTCACCACGGAAGGCAGGAAGACCGCGGATGCCTATACGGTCCGCATACCGGATATAACAGTCCTGGTCAAAAAGGATGATTACCTGGTAAAAGGGCAGTGCAGCGTGCAGATGAAGACGGCGAAAGACCTGGCCGGCACAGAACACTTCAAGGTGTCGGCGGCAAACTACAACCGGTATGGCGGCAATCCGCACATCAAGGTGACAGGGGGTGCATGATGGCAGAGACCAGGAAAACGTTCCAGATCCGGCAGCCGCAGGACGTCCGCTACAGCGGGCATGGCAGCGGCGGGATGTTCACGGCAAGGATGGAATGGGATGCCTCCCTTGCGGCAAGACTCAACGGAAACCTTGCAGAAGCACAAAAGTATGTGGATCAGACCTGCATAGACCGTATGGAACCGGAGACACCGTTCCGAAGTGGCACACTGCGGGATGCAGCAACACTTGGCACGGTCACCGGTTCCGGTCTGATCGTGCAGTCCACACCGTACGCCAGAAGGCAGTACTACGAACACAAAAAGCAGTCCAAATGGTTCGAACGCATGAAGAACCGGCACAAGGACAGCATCCAGAAGGAGGCGGGTAAAATTGCATGCGGAAAGTAGCATCATCGAGAGCATCCGCACATTTTTCCTGACCTGTCCGTTTTTACATGACGGCCGGGTCAACGTGGATTACCTGGGCGAGGAGATGAGTTACTCCATCGACCCGCTCCCGTGTGATCCGGTGATCCAGAAATATGTGGATGGCGGGAAAAAGAAACAGTACCAGTTCGCCATCTGTTCCAAGGAAGTCTATGACGAGGACGCCAGGGTGAATATCGAGAACAGCGGCTTCTACCAGGGGCTTCAGGAGTGGCTGGAAGAGTCCTCGGACAATGGGGAACTTCCGGAACTGGCAAACGAAAAACAACATGCAACAGCAGTTGAAACCTTAAACAGCGGTTACCTATACGATGCCGAAGCTAATCTTGCTACGTATCGTATCGAGTGCCGCTTAATTTATGAACAGGAGGCTTAAATTATGGCAGAAAAAAATAATAAAACGAAATTAGTCAAGAGAACCGGCAGGGTGTCCTTCTACGGCGTACCGGCCAGCGATGGGGCGGAGCCAACAGAATTTACCCGTATGGAGAAGTTCACGACACTTTCAGAGTCCAAGAACCCGACCACCTATGAACGCCAGTACGTGGACAAGGATTCCAGCGACAGCGACGTGACCGGTTACGGCACCTCATGGTCCTATAACTTCGACATGCACGAGAACAACCCGATCCTGATGGACATCGCATCCGTGCACGATGACGAGCTGACCGGGGAGACCAGGAACATCGTGGTCGTGGACTTCTTCGACAAGGGCGAAGCGACCAAAGAGGATGAATTCGTGGCAAGAAAACGTGAGTTCTCCATCCTCCCGGATGCATCCGGTGACGGAACCGATGCACTGCAGTATTCCGGGTCGTTCGGCGTGAAGTCCGAACCGGTCAAGGGCTATGCCAAGGTTGCGGCAGACGGCAAGAGCTGCACGTTCCTGGAAAAGCCGACCGTAGGCTGATGACCTGTGAACCCATTATATGAACCACTGCCGAAAAGCGTTGAGGTTGGGGACGTCCTGTACCCGGTCAAGACGGACTTCCGGGCAGTGCTGAAGCTGATCGGGGAAGTGAAGCAGGCAGGGGAGCCGGGCAGCCGGCTCTTTCTGATCCTGCGGTTATACAAAAAAGAGATTCCGCCGGACATCCAGGGGGCCGTCCAGGCAGTCACGGATTTCATTGCCGGCATCCGGTCAGCAGAAAAGGAAAAAGAGCGTGAAGGCAGTGGAAAGCAGACGTTCAGCTATGAGAAGGATGCACCGTATATCGTCAGCGATTTCCGGAACTATTACGGCATTGACCTGCTGGCTTGTAAATATCTGCACTGGCAGAAGTTCCAGATGCTGCTGGAAGGCCTGCCAGATGATTCCGGCACGAAAACCCGCATCGGCTACCGTTCGATCGATGCCGGAAAGATCAGGGACAAACAGGAACGCCAGCGGATCCAGAAGATCCAGCGGGCAATATCCCTGGAAGACGAGCGGGATGAGGAACAGATCGGCGACCTGTTCGCAGCTGCGATGTGGGGCGATTGATAAGAAGATGGGAGGCAGGAAATGGCAGACGGAACATTAAGATTTGATACTGAGATCGACGAAAGTGGATTTCAGAAAGGCCTGAAGCGGATCGAGCAGGCAGCCAAAGGGGCAACGCAGCAGACTGCCTCCGATGCACAGGACGCAGCAAAACAGGCAGAGCAGGCCGTTTCCCAGGCGGCAGAGGAAGCAGGGAAAGACGCAGAAAAAGCGGCAAAGCAGGTGGAAAATGCACTGGAAGATGTGCAGGAGGCAGCAGAAGATGCGGCGGATGCGGTTACAGATGCGGCGGAAGATGCCGGACAGGATGCCGCAGAGTCCGTGCAGGACGCTGTGGACAACATTGTGGAATCTGTGGAAGAAGCAGGCGAGAGTGCAGCGGAAGCAGTAGAGGATGCCATGTCGGACGTTGTGGACAGCGTTTCGGATGCGGCAAAAGACGTGGGAGACAGTGCCTCTGACATAGGCGACAGCATCGGGGACGGGTTCGAGGAAGGGACAGACCAGGCAAGTACAGCTATTGATGCCCTTGCACAGGCCCTGGTAGCTGCCGGGGTGACGGCATCCGTGAAAGCGATCACGGACGCACTCATGGGCTGCACGCAGGCAAGCATGGAGTTCGAAACGGCGATGGCCAAGGTTGGCACGATTGCAGATGAGTCGCAGAAGCCGCTCGGTGATATGCGGAATGAGATCCTGGCATTGTCCAGTGAAACCGGCAAGAGTGTCGGGGAACTGGCAGAAGCGACCTACCAGGCCATTTCTGCATCGGTAGCGACCGAAAGTGCGGTGGATTTTGTCGGCACGGCGAACAAGCTGGCTGTCGGTGGGTTTTCCGACACCACGACCGCCGTGGACATCCTGACGACCGCCATCAACGCTTATGGTATGTCAGCGGATGACGCGGCGAAGATTTCAGACGTCCTGATCACGACACAGAACTTAGGTAAGACATCCGTTGCACAGTTAGGTGCCAGCATGGGCATGGTCATCCCGCTGGCGGCGGCGTACAACATGGATCTGGAAGACCTGTCGGCAAGTTATGCACTGCTGACGGCCAACGGTACACAGACCGCCCAGGCGACGACCTACGTCAAGGCGGCCCTGAACGAACTTGGGAGCACAAGTTCTGTTGTTGGCTCAACGCTCAAGAAGAAAACCGGCAAGACCTTCGCCGAACTTATGGCAGAGGGCAATTCCCTCGGGGATGTTTTGCAGGTACTGGCGGACAGCGTGGACGGTGACACGACCGCATTCAACAACATGTGGTCGAGTTCCGAGGCCGGCGTTGGTATGTTATCCATCCTGAACAGTGGAACATCCAAATACAACAGTCTGGTGCAGTCCATGGAAGGAAGCACCGGGGCGGCTACAGCGGCGTTCGATAAGATGTCGGCAACCGGAGAATTTGCCCAGCAGCGTTTCCAGAACGCCACTGAGAACCTGAAAATAGCGATCGGTGATGAGCTTGCACCGGTGCTGATGGAACTCCAGCAGAGCGGGGCAGATGCGATGGAATGGGCAACGGAGTTCGTCAAGGAACACCCGGAAGTAGTGGCGGCAGTCACGGCACTGGCAGCAGCCCTTGCAGTACTGGCAGCAGCACTGGTCGGGTTACTGGTTGTTCAACAGGTTACAACAGCATTTACGAAGTTTTCAGCGGCACTCCTTGCAAATCCAGTCGGTGCGGTAGCAGTAGCCCTTACAGCCCTTACAGCGGCGGCCGTGGCATTCGGTGCGGTCATGAAAGACCGGACATCGGAGTCAGTAAAGAACCGGAAGGCGATCGAGCAGTGCAAGGATTCCTACGATGAGCTGAAAGACAGCATGGAAGAGCATGCGAAAGAGAGAAAAGAAAGCATCAAAAGTGCGAAAACAGAAGCGGCTACCTACCAGAACCTTGCGGACAAACTCTACGAGCTGGCGGATAAAACAAATAAAACAGCCTCAGACAAAGCACAGATGAACACGATCGTCGACCAGCTCAACGGAGCCATGCCGAAGCTTGGACTTTCCGTTGATGAAACAACCGGGGCACTGAACAGGGAGAAATCCGCAGTGGATGCCGTGATCGATTCCATGAAGCAGCAGGCACTTGCAAATGCTTATCAGGAACAAGCAAACAAGGCGGCTTCTGATCTGGCAGAGGCACAGATCCAGCTGTCAGAAGCGGAAGAAGTGCTCAACGACCTGCGGTCACAGGCAGTAAAGAAGATTAACGAACATAACGCTGCGATACAGGACGGCACAGAATCCGTGCAGGAAATGGCGAGCAGTTACGCAGCAGCCGGTGAACCGGTTGACAAATATGCATTGCAGCTGAACGCCCTGAACGGCCAGATAAAAGAACAAAAAGAAGTCGTTGCCGGCTTACAGGGGACAACTTCGGAAGCAGATGAAAGATACAACAAAATAGCGGAGAAAGCTTACGAGTATAAAACCGCTGTTGAAGAATCAAACCAGGGCGTATCAGACTCCGCAACAGAAATGTCCGATGAGGTCAAACAAGCCTATGAGGACATGAAAACGTCCATCCAGAACAGCCTGAAAGGCATTGTGAATGAGTATGAGGAATTTTCAGGCGACAAAGAAATTTCTGCTGAAGATATAATAAAACATATGCACAGCTCAGAAAATGCTGCGAATCAGTGGGTTCAGAATATGAAAACCCTCGCAGGCCGTGCCGGTGACGGTATGACCAAAGAATTGTATGACCACTTGTTAGAGTTGGGGCCGCAGAGTGCAAATCTCGTCAAAGCATGTACGGAAATGACAAAACCACAGTTAGAAGAATATGCACGGAGTTTTTCGGCGACAAGTGGCGAAGCAGTGGAGGCATCTACAGAGGAACTGTCAGCGATATCTGCGAACTGGGAGAATGCAGGGCAGGAAATTGCCCAGAAAGCAGGCGAAGTCGGAGAGAAGAGCGGCAAGGAACATACAGAAAAGGCAAAAAGCGGGATCGAATCCGGCCAGAAAGAAGTTACGGAGGCGGCTAAAAAAGGCGGAGAGGAAGCCGGAAAAGAGTCGCAGAAAGCAACCGCGGACGGAATCCAGCAGAATTCCGGACAGGTGTCACAGGCGGCGAGCAGTTCCATCCGGAAAGCGGAAGACGCAGCACTGGGATATTACAACGGGTTCTATAACGTTGGTGCGAACCTTATGCGTGGAACCGTTGCCGGTATGACAGCCAATTCCCCGGCAGTCGAAGAAGCTGCAAGGGCAGCGGTCAGAAATGCAGTTGCCGGGGCAAAAAAGGAAGGCAACATAAAATCCCCGTCCCGTGTCATGCGTGACGAAGTTGGTGAGATGCTGGCGGCCGGTATGGCAGTCGGCATTGATGAAGGTAGCGGAGATGTTGAGAAGAGTGCCAGAGACCTCGCCAAAGTGTCTGTGGATGCCGCCAAAGACGAACTGGGCATCCATTCCCCATCAAAGGTTTTCAAGGATGAGATCGGCAAGCACATCGTCGGCGGTGTGATCAAGGGCATTGAAGCCGAAGTCCCGAAGCTGAAAAAGACCATGAAAAAGATGTCCGAGGAAGCCGTCAAGGCTGCCGGTGAAGTGGATGCAGCAAAGGGCGGTTATTCTGATGCGGCGTCTGCGATCATGGAATCCATCACCAGCGGGCTTGACAAGCGTCAGGAACTCCTGGTTTCCAAGCTGGATAACAAGATTGACGGCTATGTGGATAAGGTTGTAAAAAAATACGAAAAACTGGCCGAAGACAAGAAAACAGAGGCGGGCAACACCACGGATGCAACGCAGAAGAAAAAGCTCCAGGAAGAAGCAAAAAAGCTCCGGAAAAACGCCAAAAAGATCAAGAACTATGCCAACAAATACACATCAACGTTCATGGATGCCCTGAAAGAAGGGACAGAGAAAGCTTACAGTAAGATCGAAGACGACTTAGACAAGAAGCTGGACGAGATCGCAGACAAGTACCAGAAAGCTTACGACAAGATCATCTCATTTCGGGACGACATGAAAAAGAAGATGTCAGAGCCGGCCAATATGTACGACCTGGACACCCAGCTGACACAAGTCGAGCGGTACCAGGAGGGGATGAAAAAGCTCAGGGACAAGATACCGAAAAGCCTGATGGATCAGATCCTCGGCATGGACCTGAACGAGGCAGACAACTTCGTGGAGCACCTGAATGCGATGTCGGAAGAGGAGCTGGAGGCGTACAAGAAGAAATGGGAACAGCTGCAGGGTTCGTCCGAAACCTACAGCAAGGAATTTTTCGAACAGCGTCTGACAGACACAAAAGCCGGATGGACGAAAGAAGTGGAAGAGGCAGCCAAGACCGCACAGGAAGCAACCGAAGAAGCCGGAAAGAAGATAGCCAAGAGCCTGATCAAGAGTCTGAATGGCGAAAAAGAAACGCTGAAAAAATCCATGCGGGGCATTGCAAAGGATATGATCGAAGCGTTTAAAAAAGCGTTTGGGCTTGGAAAATCAAATAAATCCGCGAAAAGCACGAAAACGTCAACAAATGCAAAGGGCACCACAACTTCGGGCAAGACAACGGCAAAGAAAAAGAAGGCAAAGGGCACCGATGATTCTGAGCTGGATCTGGAAACCCTGAAAGCAAATGCGGCAAGTAAGAAAAAAATGCAGAAGCTGGCAAAAAAAGGACGACTGTCTGAGGTGGGCAAAGTACTGGAAGCACTCCCGACACCATTCGAGGATACTGAACAGAAAAAGGCAGCATTACAAAAGCTGGATCCGAAGCTGTTGGCATCCCTGGACCGGTTCGAGCAGATGGTTAATCAATTAGGCAATTCCATAACCGTTTCAAATGCAGGCAATGCATCGATAGGGAAATTATTAGAAGCGGCAAGCAACCAGACAATACAGTTACAGGCAGAGCTGCATACCACGGTCGACCTGGATGGAAGGACGGTGGGCAAGGCGGTCACACCCTACGTCAATGAAAACATGAACACAATACGGAACCGGCAGAGGAGGGGAAGCTGATGGATGTACAGATCGGAAAGTATAAAATGGGCGATTTTGGGCTGAAACTGTTGGGTGTGGATCTTGGTACGCCGTCCGTCCGGAAAAGTACCGTGACCATCCCCGGCAGGAACGGTGCACTGGACTTGACGGAAGCCATTACCGGTTTCCCAGTGTACGACAATGCAACACATAAGCTGACGTTCGACTTCAAGGACGGCACTTACAGCACATGGCTGTCAAAAGCCAGTGACATCCGTGGGAAACTGCACGGCAGGCGGCTCCCGGTCATCTTCGGGGATGACGGCTATTATTACGATGCCAGGGTAAGCGTGGACAGCAGCAAGCTCAACCAGCATTACAGCCAGATCGTAGTCACACTGGATGCAGAGCCGTACAAGCTGGCACGGAAAACGTCACTGGATGACTGGGAATGGGACAGCTTTAATTTTGAAACGGATATCATCAGAGACTATAAAAACATCCCGGTACCGGGTGAAATCACGGTCGTAGGGGATGTGATGCCGACGGGGTGTGTTTTTGAAGCTTCGGCGGCGGTCACAGTGACATATGACGGAAAAAGCTACCAGATCCCAAAAGGGTACAGCACGGTGCCTGATATCCTGATCACAGAGGGCAGCCATACCATGCAGTTCGAAGGGGATGGCGGCACGGTTTCCGTAGAATACAGAGGGGGCAGGTTCTAATGTATAAGATCACGCTGGATGGTTCCAACCTGTACCATCCGTGGATAAGAGGCCGCTGCATTACGGAAGGGGCACTGACTCAGGAAGTCAACAAAAACGGCTCCTGTGATGTTTCGATCGTCCTGGACCATCCGCTTGCGGCATCCGTCCTGCGACGAAAGTCCATGCTGGAAGTAATCCGGTTCGGCCTGACGGGCAGTGAGAAGACGATCTACCGGGGCGTTGTGATGAACACCGTCGAAGACAGGAACATTGAGATGGAGATCCAGACAGAAGGCGACCTGGTATTTTTTCAGGACAGCATCATCCGTCCATTCCACAAGACTGGCACGGATGTACCGGGAAAGACAACGCCAGGAAATTATTTCAAGTGGCTGGTTAAGAAGCACAACGAACAGGTGGATGATTTCAAGCAGTTCCTGATCGGTCAGGTGACTATTACCGGGGAAGCGGCAGACCGGGAGCGGAACGATTACAGCACCACGAGGGACATAATGGATGAACTCGTCGCAGAAAGCGGCGGGTATATCCGAACACGAACCGTCGGCGGTGTGCACTATATTGATTACCTGGCAGAATATGAACAGGCAGGCGGCCAGGATATACGGCAGGGGCAGAATATAATTGATGTTACCAAGAACGTCAAGACGGATGACCTTGCGACACGTCTGATCCCGCTCGGGTCATCGACGTCAAACAACGAATGGCCGGTCACGATCGCAAATGTAAACGGTGGCAAGGATTACCTGGAAGACGCAGCAGCCGTGAAAGAATACGGTATCATCACGAAGACCGTAGAGTTTTCCGAAATACAGAACCCCACGAAGCTGAAAGAAGAAGGCGAAAAGGCGTTTAAAAAGATCAACGGGGCAAATCTGGTAACAGAATTATCTGCAATCGACCTGTCGGATGCCGGTTATGATGTGGATATGCTGAAGATTGGTGAAAAGGTTTTTTGTGCAGCACCCACGTACAACATACAGCAGCAGCTGCAGATCACGAAGAAGGTGACAGACCTGTTAAAACCGGCAAACAGCAAGGTCACGCTTGGCGGTACGGCATTAACATACACACAGCAACAGCTACAGGCAGGGCAGGGGCGTGTGAAGTATACAACAGTAACGGCGATAACGAATAGGCAGATTGATGAGATCTGCATTTACAGTTAAAAGAAAGGAAGAAAAACATTATGGCAAAATTTTTGGATACAGCGGGATTAACTTATCTTTGGGGCAAGATCAAGGACGCACTGTTTGAGAAAGTAGACAAAGTAAGCGGTAAAGGACTGTCTACGAACGATTACACGACAGCAGAGAAGAACAAACTGACAGGAATCGAAACCGGTGCGAACAAATATGTGCATCCGAGTTATACGGCGAAAACAAACGGACTGTACAAAGTGACCGTGGATGCAGCCGGACACGTATCTGGTACGACACCAGTTACTAAGACAGATATCACAGGCTTAGGCATCCCGGCATCAAACACGACCTACTCTGACTTCAAGGGTGCAACAGCTAATGCGGCAGGTACACACGGACTGGTACCGGCACCGGCGAAAGGCGATACGGGTAAACTTCTGAGCGGTAAAGGAACATGGGAAGCCATGACAATGGCCTATGCTGAGGAAGATTACACGCAAGCATCTGTTGGTCTCACTTTTGCAGGAAGTACCGTAAAAGCAAATATTCCAGTTGCAACTACTGGTAATATGGGTCTCATGCCTCCAGCGATGTTTTCAAAACTAAATGATTTGCCAACAGAGGCAGATTTATCTGGTATCTATGCGAAGAAATCCGACATTACAGGCGTGTATAAGTACAAGGGTTCCCTGGCAGATGCAACAAAACTGCCGACTACAGGGCAGGTTGCCGGTGACGTATACAACCTGGAAGCAGCATCTGACTACGGCCCGGCAGGTACCAACGTGGCGTGGGACGGCAAGGCATGGGATGCACTGGGCGGATTGTTTGTGGTCGATGCACTTACCAATGCCGAAATTGATGCAATCTGCGTGTAAAGTGAATTGATATAAGGAGGAAGGAACATGGCATATCTAGATAAGACGGGGCTTACTGAGTTATGGAAGAAAGTGAAAAGTTATGTGGATGCCAATGGCGGAGGAACACCGACAACGATTACAGGAAATGCAGGAACAGCTACAAAACTCCAGACAACACGGGCAATAGATGGCGTTAATTTCAATGGTACGACTGACATTGCCCATTATGCCGTGTGTTATACGACAGGATCGACCGCCGCAAAGACGGTCAGCCTGTCGAACTTCAAGCTGACAGCTGGTGCAAGAGTGTTCGTGCGGTTCAGCTATGCGAACACGGCCGGCAATCCTACACTGAATGTCAACAGTACCGGAGCGAAAGCGATCCAGTACAGAAACAGTGCGATACCGGCAAACCTGATCAAACAGTATGCAGTATTGGAGCTGGTGTACAGCGGATCGTATTGGTACGTGGTCGGGGATATTGATGCAGCAGTGGTTCTGTCAACAACAGCAGTAACTCCATCAGCAACAGGAAGCTGGTACTATTCTTCAGCAATCAGTTCCCTGGCGAATTATGATGAAATTCGTGTATGGCTGGAAATTGTGGATGGCCAGAAAGGCTGGGTTACACTTAACAGGAGCAATCCGGCAGAGACAGTAATTACTCTGTATCTTACAGCATCCTATAATGCTCGTGTTCAGTTGAAATGGGATACCAGCAACAATAAAGTGGGTGTATATGTCCGCAATATTGGATCCGGTTGGACAGTGAACCAGGTAAGTATCAAGCGTATTGAAGGGTTGAAACTGAAATAGGAGGGTGAAAATGGCAAGTATTACAGAGAACTTAAAAAAGATACTGGCGGCAGTTTACGGGCGTGATGTCCGGCAGGCAATCCATGATGGGATTGCAGGGTGCGATGAGAATATCAAAGCAGAATGCAGCAATCGAGAAAAGGCAGAACAAGAGTTCGCAACAGAAATACAGAATCTGGAGAAAAAGGAAAAGGAATCGAGTACCAAAATCCAGGATCTGGAAAATCAGTTAACAAAAAGTATCCAAAACTTGGAAGATAAAATCGCAATCGTAACAGCCGGTATTTTCGAAACAGTAGAAGCAGCAACAATAAATGCATTAAAAGATTGCAGATGGTATAAACATCCAACAACGTCAATACTTACCTCTATGCCGGCATCTCCTAGTAGGGGATATTATTATCAGAACACAAAAATCAGTGCAACACCTGGTAGTACATACAGAATAACAGTCTATGTAATGAATGCTGAACAGGACACAGAAAATATCATTGCTGTTGCAAGTGGTTCCGGAACGGACAGTTCCTATTCAGATTTCCGGGGATTGGATGTAACTCTGGAAGAGGGAATGCATGATTATTATGTGACTATACCACAAGGATACAATCTGTTGCTGGTTACTACAGAAAATTATGTTGCTGGAAATATTGCCATCAGCAAATTAAGATTATAACAGCAAGAAAGGAAACGAAACATGAAAAAAGAAATGGTTTGTACTATTACAGGAGCAGTCGGTGGAGCGATTGCGTCATTTTTTGGCGGATGGGATTCCGCACTGTACACGCTCATTATTTTCATGGCAATCGACTACTTATCCGGTCTGATTGTTGCCGGGGTATTCCACAACAGTAAGAAAACGTCAACAGGGACATTAGAAAGTCGGACAGGCTGGAAAGGTCTGTGCAGGAAATGCATGACACTGCTGTTCGTGCTGGTGGCGTACCGGCTGGATTTGGCAATCGGTGTGGATTACATTAGAGATGCAGTGATCATCGGGTTTATTGCCAACGAACTGATTTCAATCGTCGAAAATGCCGGATTGATGGGCATACCGCTGCCGGCAGTGATTACTGGGGCGATCGATATACTGACACAGAAAGCAGACAAGAAGGGGGACGCGTGAGCGTTCCCTCGATTAAAAAAAATAAAAATAACTCTTGACTTTTGTACGTACATGAATTAGTATATACGTACGGACAAAAGTGAGGTGATAAAATGTCCCCGAGAACTGGAAGACCTACAGATAATCCTAAAAATATTCGCTTTGAGGTTCGTTTGACAGAAGAACAGGCAAGGATGCTTGCAGAATGTGCAGAAAGTTTAAACACAACCAAAACAGATGTGATTATCAGAGGAATTGAAAGTATTCATCAAATAGCAGGTCGTATAAACAGAAAAAAATAAAGAAACAGGTTTCAGACTACCAATCACACAAACCTGTTTCTCAACAGAAGTTTCCTTCTGTAAATATTATAATGCAGGTGGAAACTTCTTTCAAGAACCAAAATTTGAAAGGGGTTTAAATTATGAATTTACCACAGATCGTAGAAGTCAAAGGAATTAGAGTATTAACTACAAGACAGATTGCAGAAGCATACGAAGTTAAAGAAATACAGATACATCAGAATTTCAAAAATAATAGAGTTCGATTCGTAGAAGGAAAGCATTATATATCTTTGACCGGAGATGAATTGAAGGAAGTTAAGAAGCACCTAGAAAAAATCGAGGTGGTCAAAAATAGAACTTCACACCTGTATCTCTGGACTGAAAAAGGAGCTTTGCTCCATGCGAAATCCCTTAACACGGACAAGGCATGGCAGGTATATGATTATCTGGTTGACTTCTATTTCAGAGTTAAGGAAAAAGAACCGGAGATTCCAGAAAAGAAAGAAGTAGTTCCGGCACAAGTAAAAACAGAACCAGTTAAAAGACGAGTTGCAATTCCATATATGGAAGAACCAGTATTTATTTTTAAAAATCTGCTGGCATTGGCAGAAGATCAGGATGTTGTTTTAAAGATTAAGGACATTCCGGGATATGACAGCATGTTAAAAGGGAAAAGGATTGCAGTTCATAAAAATCAGATGTTTGAGAAAGTGGTTTATGAAATGGCATATGAGCTGGCACATTATTTTGTGCATTATAATGCCGGGAATATCATAAATAGTCCTTTGGCAAAAGATTATAATGAACAGGCAGAACGTGCAGCTTTTATGATGATTCGTATGTTAGATATTAAAGCAAAACAGAAATAGGAGCGACATATATAAATTTAAATCAATGGAGAGCTTGGAAACAGGCTCTCTTTTTGTATACAAAAACGAAAGGCAGGTAGAGAATATGAGTTACAAAATCACAAACGCTATATCATCGAACCGAGTCCCGGCATGGGGCAACAAAAAGAAGTATATTGCAGTGCATTATCTGGGTGTGGTCGGCCAGAACCATGATCTGGCATCTGATGGCTGTGGTGCCCATTTCTATATCTATTGGGACGGCACTATCTACCAGCGTTGCAGTCTGGATGCGGTACCGTGGGCAGTAGGAACGGCAGGTTATTATGCACAGAAGCACCCGGAAGCCAACAACTATAACACGATCAGCATCGAGATGTGTTGCAAGTGTGACGGCAATGCCGCAAGTGCGAATGATCCAACATGGTATTTCACGCAGGAAACTCAGGAGGCGTGTGTTTGGCTGGTCAAGCAGCTGATGGGGCAGCTTGGAATCGCTGCAGACCATGTCCTTCGGCATTATGATATTGTCAACAAGGTATGCCCGGCACCGTATGTGCACAACAACCACTATAATACCAGTTGGACGTGGAATGAGTTCAAGAAAAAAATTGCCGGATCCGGCGACATTCTTCCGGCAACCACGAAACCATGGTACCGTGTCCGCAAGACCTGGAAGAACGCCAGCAGCCAGATCGGGGCATTTAAGACGATCAAGAAAGCCAAGCAGTGTGCAGATCAGCATGCCGGTTATCATGTCTACAACGATGCCGGTAAAAAGGTGTACACATCCGCAAAACTCCCATACAAGGTGCGGTCGAAAACCGCAAATGTTCCAATCAGGACAGGACCGGCCAAAACTTACAGTGCTGCCAGAACATTTTTGCAGCCAGGTAAGTACGAGATCGTAGAAGAAAAGAATGGATTCGGCAAGCTGAAAAGCGGTGTAGGATGGGTGTATCTGAAGAAAGTGGAGAGAGTATAAAGAGTCAGAAAAGGCTTGACAATACAAGAAAAAAATATATAGAATAGTAGCAGATTAAAAAGTAGTCAAAAAAGTAGTCAGAAGCAATAAAGATAAAAGAAAACCTGATAAAATCAAGCTGTAACGATGAGTGTCATCCTCACTCGTAATGAAGGGGTCGAGGGTTCAAGTCCCTTTTCCAGCTTGACAGAAAAAGCCCGAAAATACGGAAAAAACAAAAGAAAGAGCATCCTGTGAAAGGGTGCTCTTTCTTATAATTGACTAAGATTTGACTAACATTTTTTTATACATGTATATAAGAATCGAAACGATTAAACTGGCTGTTGTCAGAATATAGAAAGCGAGCGATAACATGAAAATATTAATCACAGGTGCTCATGGTTTTGTGGGCAATCGTCTGATGCAGGATCTGGATGATACGGTTGCGGCACCGTCCATGCGAGGTATGAGCGAAGAACAGATCCGAAACATGATTGAGAAAAGCAGAGCAGACGTTATCATCCATACAGCAGCAATCTCAGATGTCGGGACGTGTGAAAAAGATCCGGGGGCATCTTATGAAGCAAATGTGCGTCTGCCGTTGTTTCTGGCAAAAGCAGCGAAAGAACAAAAATTGATCTGTTTCAGTTCGGATCAGGTATACCGCGGATGTGCAGGTGAAGGACCATATAAGGAAGAGGATGCCAGTCCCTGTAATGTTTACGGCAGGCATAAGCTGGAGATGGAACAGAGGGTTATGGATGTGAAGCCGGATGCGGTGATGCTGCGGGCAGAGTGGATGTATGATTATCCGGCAGAAAGGTCAAATTATCTTCGTATGCTGTTAAACGAAAAGCAGGTTCTGACGTTTGGAAAACAGTACCGGGGGATCACCTATCTTCGTGAAGTTGCAGAAAATATGCCGAAGATTTTTATGCTTCCGGGAGGCGTTTACAATTTTGGAAGTGAAACGAAGCAGACGATGTATGATATCACCTGTGAAATGCTGCACTTCCTGAAAAGTGACAGGAAACCGGAAGAAGTGCCGCCGGCACATAATCTGTGGATGGACTGTACAAAAGCAAAGGAGAGAGGAATCCTTTTCAGTGATGCGAAGGAAGGGCTGAAACGATGCCTGAAAGATTATCATTTAACAAAAGACAGGGAATAATAGAACCGGGGATTTCTCACACGAGAAATCCCCGGTCTTTTATACAGAATCAATCAGAAATAAGCATACTTTCTGAGATGATCTGCAGATAGTTCATGTTTTGTGCAAATCTTTTACAATGCGATGGAATATCCGCTTTCATAAACCTGCCCATCGACAGAAAGGTAAATATCCCAGGTCTTGCCTTCCAGAGCAACCGGGGAAACCCATCCGGAAACGGTAACTTTTGTTGCATCGTCACCGGCAGTGCCATACTGGGTCAGTGCGTAAGCTTTTGTCTCATCTCCGCTTACTAAGATCACGTAAGCATCTTCCAGTGCATCGGAAGCTTTGTCTGTAGTGTACGCACCTTTCAAAGAGAATTTCGCATCATCCAGGGTAAATTCCCAGCCATCCGGAAGTGCTGCAGCATCATCAAGCGGTGCAGTGTAATCTGCGGTGGCAGTTTCGCCAAGTGTTCCAAGCAGCTCGCCTTTTGCATTTACATCAAGTGTGGCTCCTTCGGTATAGAGCGGCAGGCGGAGAGAACGGTAAGTCAGGGACGCATAAGTATCGCCGGAGATCAGAATCTCGTAAGCAAGTGTGCCGTTTGATACCTGGTCGATATGGGTGCGTTTGATCAGTCCCTGCTTCATCATGTCGGTCGGATAGTGATCATAGCGGTTGTTTTCTTCATCATAGAGGTTGGCACCGGCTGTGATCCAGAGCTGGTCTTTTGTGCCATCCAGGGAAATCACACCGGAGATCCAGTCAGAATACCACTCTGGTCCGCGTTCTTTTCCATACTCAAAGACCTGTTCGATTGTCATATCATCGGTGTTGATATGGTAAACGACAGCTCTGGAGTAGATATCATCGCCGGAAACACGGTTGTCATTATCGCTTAATTTTACTTTTGCAGTACCATTGTCAAACATCATAATATCACCGTTATCAAGCATAGTGATCTGATGCTGTGCATACTGCCATTCAAAATCATCACCGGTCGGGGTGAAGAAATATTTTTTATCTACGCCATTCCAGTTGGCAGGATCACCGAGGATCCAGGCAAGAGATTTGTCCGATTTGTGGATGGCGATGATCGCATCTTTATGGCGTGCAGAAAGCAGAACCAGATCATTTTTCTCATCGTACCACAGAGAATTATTATGGAACCAGTCGATTTCATCGGAACCGTCGGTTGCGATCGAAGCGGACTGTCCGTCTTCTTTGTCGATCGCATCGGCAGCGTTAAATTCCCAGACAACCTCGCCGCTTTCACGGTCGATCTCCACAACATAATCTTCTACGGTGGAAAGATCCGGACTGTCTCCGGCAACCAGCAGATTGCCGTCCGGCAGTTCCTGGAAATCGTGGTGCATACCACCCGGGATCATGTACTGGTGATAAATCTTACCGCTCAGATCGATTTCCTGAAGGCCTGCTTTGTAGTACATACTCTTCAGAAGAAAAGAAGTCGGCATCATCAGATGACCATTCTTCAGCTGATGAACGCCAAGTACTCCGCCATCTGTGAAGTACCAGCGGATGTCACCGGCACTGTCCAGTGCGTAGAGCATACCTGCAGAAGAGCAGACAAATGTCAGATTGGAATAATCATAGGCAGAATCATCACTCATGGTTGTCTCGATCGTGCCGACATTGACCTCAGTCTTTTCGGTGGTAACTTCTACGGTTGTGGAAGTGCCATCCTCCAGTGTCAGGACTACTTCTGTCGTATCGCCATTGTACAGCCCGTAGATCGGGACAAGATGATCCGTCGCAGCTTCGAAAGTTCCGGTAATGTCATCTTTTTCATCTTTTCCTTTAACGGTGACCGTGCCGCCAAGCTCTTTGTCCGTGTGGAAGGCAGCGACAGCAGTCAGCGGAGAATTGCCGTAAGGATTGACGATCACATTTGGTTCTTCAAAAGAATATCCGGCGGATGCCTCCTGCTGCAGGGCTTCATCAATGCTGTTCTGTTGCTCAAACAGATCCGTTTTTTCAAGAGAAGCAAAGGAAGCGGTCGTTGCAGATTCATTTTCAGAAACTGTTTCCGAAGAAATGCTTTCTGTTTCACTGTTGTTTGTTGTTTCAGAAGTCGAACCGGCGGAAGAACAGCCGGCGAGCAGAGAAACAGCCAGAGTACAGATGCAAAGACGGGATAAAAGCACTTTGTTTTTCATAAAAACACTCCTTGTATCATGATATATGAGGCAAAAATGCCATAGAGATCATAGTTTCAGGTTCTTGCTTGAACTTCCGAAAAACAATTACTGAAGATCCGGTAATTCACAGGAATAAGTTTCGGATTCAAATGGGTAAGATAAGGTAAGACCGGAAGCATCTTCCTTGATCTCGAAAGCGATCCAGCCTTCGTTGGAACCAAAGTTCAGTTTGGTTCCTGACATACGTGTCATGCCAAGATTGGTCAGGAATTCATCATCAATGCGGGTGTATTCATTTCCGTCGCTGTCGGTCAGTTTCAGGGAAGCCCAGTCGATGACTTCCGTGCTGCCATCTTTGTTGATCTGCATTTTGATCAGATAATAAACGTTTCCGTCAGAAGCTTCCTTCACATAATCATTTGTCTCAACGCCGGTGTATCCAAGGTCAACGCTGACGTTTTCCAGAGATTTGTTCTTTTCCAGTTTTTCGACAACGAACTGCCATCCGGCAACCGTGGTATCGGAGATATCAGCGGCAGCTTCGGTTGCTGTCACATTTTCAGAAGATGCCTCGGTATCAGCAGCCTCAGATTCAGCAGCTGTCTCGGAATGGTCAGCAGTTTCAGATTCTGCGGCACTTTCAGTTGCAACGACTGAATCGGCAGCAGAACGGGAAGAAGCGGTTGTACCGGCGTTGTCAAGATTTGAGCATCCGGTCAGTGCAGACGCACAGAACAGTGTGGCACACAGTAGCATAGCAATTTTTTTCTTCATAATAAAAGACCTCATTTCTTATTAATTAATAAATTTCGGAAACTATTTACAGGGCATCTGTTGCCCCCGACATCATGGAAAATCTGCTCATGATGCTGCGGGCAGAAGATGCCGTAAAGGATTAGGAATCCGCAGATATTTTAACACAAAGCATAAGAAAATACCACGTTATCATAAGATAAAAAAGTGAGAAAAAAATGGAGAAATCTCAGTTGTTTACCAGTAAAGAGTGACAAACACAGCAAAAAGCGACAAACAAAAGAGAAAGAAAATGAAAAAAATATAAAGTCGTTGACAGATACCGGGCAGGGTGCTATATTCTCGTTGAACAAATGTTGAACGAAAAGTTACAGGAGGTGTGAAAATGAGCAGTCAGGGGACAAAAAATCAGAGACAGGAGCAGGCGGCGGCAACCAGACAGAAACTGCTCACATCGGCACAACATCTGTTTGCACAAAATGGTTATAAAGGAACGACGGTCCGTATGATCAACCGCAGTGTGGATCTGGCGGACGGACTTCTGTATCATTATTTTCCAGGTGGGAAAAAAGAAATTTTCAAAGAAGTCATCACCGGCAATATGCAGGAAATGTTTCAGGAGCTTCAGGAGCCGGAAAAGCAGGATGTATACGAAAAACTGCCGCTGGATGCGGCATTGGATGCAGCCTATATCAATTTTATGACGGTGATCGATGAGCATTTGGAATTTATCCGCATGATGGTGCGTGAGAACGGTGTCAGGGAATTTCTGTCAGAAGAAGAGGTCAGAAGCATCTGGAAGAACCGGATTCCGTGGCTGCCGACACTTCTGAAAAGAAAGATGGAAGCCGGGGAAGTCAAAGAAATGGATTTTGAGATGGCAGCCCTTTCCGTAAATTCTATTCTGATGCATTATGTGATGAAACGCGTTACCGATACCGGACACAGTACACTGGATGACAAGGCCTGGAGAAAGCGGCTGGTCGATTATCAGGTAAGTGTCTGGTCTGTGGAAAAACAGCCGGAAAATGAAAAAGAGCAAGAATAAAAAATACCGGAAAAAATCTGGAAGATAAAGAAGAAAGAAAGGTGAATCATATGTGGCATTTGTTGAAAGATATGCGAAAGAAGGACAAAGGACTTGCGTTTCTTGCCGTTCTTCTGATCGCAGGTCAGGTGTTTCTGGATCTGAAACTGCCGGACTATACAAAAGAAATCACCGTTCTGATCAGTTCTGAGAGCAATACGATCTCAGATTATCTGTTATCAGGCGGGAAGATGCTGGCATGTGCACTCGGAAGTGCCCTGCTGGCGGTAATTGTCGGTTATCTGGCTGCAAAGATTGCAGCAGATTTCAGTCACAATGTCAGAGGAAAAGTATTCCATAAGGTATTTGATTTTGGGGCGGGCGAGATCAGCAAATTTTCTACCTCAAGCCTGATCACACGTACGACAAACGATATCACGCAGATCCAGATGCTCGTAGCCATGGGACTGCAGGTGATGATCAAAGCACCGATCATGGCAGCCTGGGCGATCGTGAAGATTGTCGGCAAGAGCTGGCAGTTATCCGTTCTGACGGCATCAGCAGTCGTGCTGATTATGGTCGTGATCGGAACCCTGATGGCAGTGTTGCTTCCGAAATTCAAGACTGTACAGAAACAGGTCGATGACGTCAACCGTGTGACCCGCGAGAATCTGACCGGACTGAAAGTGGTCCGTGCATTCAATGCCGAAAAATATCAGGAAGACAAATTCGAAAACGTCAACGAAAATCTGATGAAAACGCAGATGTTCACCATGCGTGGCATGGCATTTCTGTTCCCGGTGATGATTTTTGTACAGAGTGCATTATCTCTTGGTATTTACTGGCTGGGAGCCAAACTGGTTGATGACATTTCGATCCCGTTAAACGGAACAATGACAGAAATATTCACGGCCATCGGTTCAAGGGCGGATATGCTTGGTGATGTAGTGGCATTTAATTCCTATGCCCTGTATGTAGTTATGGCATTTGTGCTGCTGCTTATGATTTTTGTCATGCTGCCAAGAGCACAGGTATCTGCAGGCCGTATCAATGAAGTGCTGAACTCCGATATCGCAGTCAGAGAAGGAAAAGATGACGGCAGACAGACGGAAGAAAAAGGCAGCATCACATTCAACGATGTGTCCTTCCGCTATCCGGGAGCCGCAGAAAACTGTCTGGAACACATCAGTTTCCAGGTAAACCAGGGCGAGACACTTGCCATCATCGGAGCGACCGGTTCCGGAAAATCAACGCTTGCAGGTCTGGCAGCAAGACTTTACGATGCCAGCGAGGGCGAAGTGCTGATTGATGGCAAAAATGTAAAAGATTACAGTTTCCGCGGACTGTATGACAAGATGGGATATGTTACACAGAAAGCAGTCCTGTTCTCCGATACGATCGAAGGAAACGTTGCGTTTGGTGAGGCGGCACAAGCGATCACCGAAGGGGATGTAAAGAAAGCCATCGATATCTCGCAGGCACAGGAATTTATTGATAAAATGGAAGAAGGTCTTTACAGCCATATCGCACAGAGCGGCGGCAATGTTTCCGGAGGTCAGAAACAGCGACTTTCGATCGCCCGTGCAATCGCCAGAAATCCGGAAATCCTGATTTTTGATGATTCGTTTTCAGCCCTGGATTATAAAACAGATAAAGAACTGCGAAGAAGACTTTCCACCGACCTTAAAAGTACCACCTGCGTGATCGTGGCACAGCGTATTGGAACGATCCGCCACGCCGACAAGATCATCGTACTCGATGACGGAAAGATGGCAGGTATCGGAACCCATGAAGAACTGATGAAAAACTGTGAAGTTTATCAGGAAATTGCTTTCTCTCAGCTTTCAAAAGCGGAACTTGCGTAAAGGAGATGCGGAATCATGCATAAAAAAAGACAAAAACCAAAGAATCTGAAAGCCGCATTGAGCAATCTGTTCTCTTACTGCAAAAAAGAAGCAGGTATCATTTTATTTGCACTGATCATGGCGGCATTAGGTGCAGTTCTGACGATCGCAGGACCGAATCAGATCAGTAAGATCACAGATTATATATATAACGGACTGACCGGCGGGATTTCCAGCGAAGCAGTCCAGGAAGACATCCAGAAACAGATCCAGTCCGGACAGATCAATATCATGGACTATCTGCCGGAGGGAACCGATCCGTCAAGTATTGATTTTCAGAATCTCGACCTGACGGACAAAAACTCCGAGCTTGCACAGAACATCGTGAACAACATTCGTTTAAGCGATGAGTTCCGGGCAGCCCATCAGGATGACGGCATCGATATGAACGGCATCTTCAAAGTGGCAGTTTTTCTTCTCGGACTGTATCTGATCAGTGCACTGTGCAGTTTCTCACAGCACTTTATCATGGCAACGGTGACACAGAAACTTTCCAAGCGTATGCGAAAAGATATTGACGGAAAGATCAACCGCCTGCCACTGAAGTATTTCTCAGAACATTCATATGGGGATGTGCTCTCCCGTGTGACGAACGATGTAGACACGATCGGTCAGGCATTTTCTAACAGCCTTGCAGCGATCGTATCAGCAGCGGCACAGTTTATCGGCTGTCTGATCATGATGTACTACACCAACTGGATCCTCGGAACGACCACTGTTGTGACCACACTGCTCGGTCTGGTGCTGATGGTGCTGATCATGAAACACTCCCAGCACTACTTCACCGACCGACAGAGAAGCCTGGGTGAGCTGAACGGCTACATCGAAGAAATGTATGCCGGTCATGATGTGATCCGTATTTCCGGAGCAGAGGGACAAGTCAGAGAACGTTTCGAAAAATTAAACGGAGCTGTCAGAACGGCAAACTACAAATCACAGTTCTTATCCGGACTGATGCAGCCGCTGATGACGTTTATCGGAAACTTCGGCTATGTGGCAGTCTGCATCATCGGTGCCCTGCTCGTTATGAAAGGTCAGATCACCTTTGGCGTGATCACGGCATTTCTGATCTATGTGCGTCTGTTTGAACAGCCGCTGCGTCAGATCTCCCAGGGTATGACAAACATCCAGTCCGCGGCAGCCGCTTCCGAGCGAGTTTTTGAGTTCCTTTCCGAGGAAGAGCTGGAAGATGAGTCTGCAAAGATGGCAAATGTAGAAGAAGTAGAGGGCGATGTGGTATTCTCCCATGTGAAATTTTCCTACCCGAGCGTGCCGGACAAAGAAATCATCCACGATTTCTCCGTTCACGTAAAACCGGGACAGAAAGCAGCCATCGTCGGTCCGACCGGTGCCGGAAAAACGACACTTGTCAACCTGCTGATGCGATTCTTTGAGCCAACCGGCGGTACCATTACGATTGACGGTGTGGACACAAAAGATATGACAAGAGAAAATGTCCACAGAAAATTCGGCATGGTGCTCCAGGACACCTGGCTGTTCGAGGGCAGTGTGCGTGAGAATCTTCTATATAATAATGAAAATGTATCCGAAGAAACGATGATAAATGCCTGCAAGGCGTGTGGCATCCACAGCTTCATCAAAGCACTGCCGCAGGGCTATGATACCATTCTGACAGACAATACTTCGATTTCAGCCGGACAGAAACAGCTGCTCACGATCGCAAGGGCAATGATCCAGAACAGCCCGATGCTGATCCTTGATGAGGCAACCTCAAGCGTCGATACGAGAACGGAGCTTCTGACCCAGAGGGCGATGGATCAGCTGACTCAGAAACGAACCAGTTTTGTGATTGCACACCGCCTGTCCACGATCAAGAATGCGGATATCATCCTGGTCATGCGTGACGGTGACATTGTAGAGCAGGGAAATCATGAAGAACTTCTGGCAAAAGGCGGATTCTATGCAGATCTGTATACCAGCCAGTTTGAACAAAGTGAGGTACAGGCATAATGAGAGGAAAAACGATCGTAATTGACAGAGAATACGGAAGCGGCGGCCGGGAGGTCGCAAAGCTTCTCTCAGAGAAACTTGGAATCCCGTTTTATGACGGTGAACTGCTGGTACTTGCCAGCGAAAAATACGGCATTGACCTTGGCATGATGAAAGATTACGACGAGAAACGTATGGGAAGCATCCTGTACAGTATTGCCATGGCGACCAGCTATGCCAGCGATTTTGACAAGATCACAAAACCATATGAGATCTACGAGGCTCAGGCAAAAGTCATGCGTCAGCTGGTGTCTGAAGGACCGTGCATTTTTCTTGGAAGATGTGCGGCTGAAATTTTGAAAGACAAAACAGAGCTTTTAAATGTCTTTATCTACAGTAGCGACCAGCATGCAAAAACAGAACGCATCATAAGAGTGGATGGTGTTGCACAGAGCAATGCGGTCACGGAATTACATAAAAGAGATGTTCAGCGGGGCAATTATTATCATTATTTTTCAAAAAAAACCTGGGGTGACCGTAATCATTATGACCTTTGCCTGAATACCGCAGAATTAGGTTATGAGAAAGCGGCAGAGATCCTGGCAGCTGCCGCAAAATAAGACCTCATTTATCAGTGACGGGATATGGTCTTGCATCTGATATGGCTTTCAACGGATGAAAGAGGTTCCAGATGAGAAATTGTTTCCTTTACATTACTCTGCTTTTTGTATATAATATGGCTGTAAGTTCATACTAACAAGAAAAGAAAAGGAGGCAATAAAATTATGAAAATTTTGTTTTTTGGTGCGAAAAGTTATGACATAAAATCTTTTGATGCGTATCTGGACAAAGAAGAATACAAAGATCTGGATGTTGTATACATTGAGCCGAATCTTACTCCTCAGACAGCAATGCTGGCTGCCGGTTATGAAGCCGTGTGTGCATTCGTAAATATGGACTTGAGTGCGGAGACAATCGATATTTTAAATACATGCAAGGTAAAACTGATCCTGATGCGTTGTGCAGGCTTCAACAACGTGGATCTCGAGAGAGCAAAAGGATACGGCATGACCGTCACACGCGTGCCGAGCTACTCACCGGAAGCTGTTGCAGAGCATGCGATGGCACTGGCTCTGACGGCAAACCGCCACACGCACAAAGCGTACATCAAAGTACGTGAAAACAACTACAGCCTGAACGGACTGATGGGTGTCAACTTCTACAAAAAGACCGCAGGTATCGTCGGAACCGGAAAAATCGGTGCTGCAATGGCACGTATCTGCCACGGATTTGGTATGAAAGTGCTCGGCTACGATATGTACCCGAACAAAGATCTGGATTTCGTAGAGTATGTTGATCTGGATACGCTGCTTTCCCAGTCTGACCTGATCTCCCTTCACTGCCCGTTAATGGAAGAGACACATCACATGATCAATATCGACACGATCCAGAAAATGAAAGACGGTGTGATTCTGGTCAACACCTCAAGAGGCGGACTGATCAAGACAGATGACCTGATCCAGGGAATCCGCGAGAACAAATTCTTTGCCGTTGGTCTGGATGTGTACGAAGAAGAGAACGGTTCCGTTTACGAAGACATGTCCGAGACGATCCTGGAGCACTCGACCGTTGCAAGGCTGTTATCTTTCCCGAATGTTATGGTGACATCCCATCAGGCATTCTTTACCGAAGAAGCACTGGCAGCGATCAGTGAAGTGACACTGGATAATGCCATGAGTTATCTGAAAGGCACACCGAACGGAAACGAACTGTAAGGTGCGTTTGCTGAAAGCGGATGACAGAAACAATATGAAATAGAATGATATAAAATAAGAAGAAAGAGGAATTTTTGAAGAAGAGTTCTACTTTCTTCTTATTTTTGTTCAGGCAGAATACACGTGAAAGCCAGTATTTTGTATACAGAGTACAGAATCCGGTAAAAAGAGATGTGATCCGAAAAATCGGATGAAAAAGGGAGCATCTGGAAAAATATTTCACTGGATTATAGCAGGAAAGCATGATATACTTACAGACAGTGCAGTTATTTCGCACAGTGAAAAGCAGTATCTGTGAAAGGCTGCAGCATAAAATCAAAAACAAGGAGGATCCAAATGGGAGATTTTAAAGAATGGTTATCGGATAACCTGCGTTATTTCCTGGTCGGTGTTGTCGTGATACTGATCATCGGCGGTTCAATCCTGGGACTGAAGATTTATTCTTCAAAGGTCAATGGAAACAGTGATCCGGCTGTGATCCGTAAAAATACAGAGGCACAGACAGAGACCGGAAAAGAAACTGAGACAAAGAAACAGACTGAAAAAGAAACGAAAAAGCAGACAGAGAAAGAAACCAAAAAACAGACCGAAAAAGAAACCAAAAAACAGACGGAAAAAGCGACAGAAAAGCAGACCGAAAGTTCAACATCTTCCAATGCAGGTACAGACAGTAAAGGAAGTACAGCAGATAACAGCCAAAATGGCAGCAATTCCGCAAACAATGCTTCACAGAACAGTGGCGGCACATACAGTAATGGCTCACAGAGCAGCGACGGTACATATGATAATGCAGGCAATGATGCAACGACCGATGGCAGTGACTACAGCAATGACACGCAGGATGTGACAACGCCGCAGACGGATGCTGCCCAGCCGGTTTACATGACGATCAATTCCGCATGCTACATGCGTTCTTACCCGGACTACGGTGACAACATCATCGGTCAGTTTGAGGCAGGTACGACCGTAGAGTTCTTAGGAGATGAGGGCGGATGGTACAAGGTTTCCGTAAATGGCCAGGTGGGCTATATGGGAGCCAGATTTTTTAACTGACAGACGTTGACAAAGCAGCATGGCTGAGGTATGATAACAAGAAGACAGAGAGGTCGGATTCTGGACTTCTCTGTCCTTTTTTATCAAATTTAAAATTTAAAATGTAAAGGAAAACTGTCACGGCAGGTTTCCTGGATTGAAAGGGAGAGCGGAACAATGAAGAAAAAAGCATTAGCAGCAGTACTTGTAGCAGCAGTAACGATGTCTATGGCAGGATGCGGAAGCAAGCAGGCAGCATCCACAGACGGCGGAAGCAAAACAGAAAGTGAAGCAGGAAGCGATGCGGCAGCAGCGGATTCCGGAGAAAAGAAAACCCTGCGTGTCGGCATGGAATGTGCCTATGCACCGTACAACTGGACACAGAGCGATGATTCCAACGGAGCCGTTCCGATTTCAGGTTCTTCTGATTATGCATACGGCTATGACGTTATGATGGCAAAACACATCTGTGAAGAGCTTGGCTGGGATCTGGAGATCGTAAAGATGGATTGGGACAGCCTTCCGACATCGGTAAGTTCCGGGGCCATTGACTGTGCGATCGCAGGACAGTCTATTACCGCAAAACGTCTGGAATCCGTAGATTTCACAGACCCGTATTATTATGCATCCATCGTGACACTGGTAAAAAAGGACGGACCGTATAAAGATGCAAAAGGTCTGGCAGACTTAAAGGGTGCAACGGCTACTTCTCAGATCAACACCGTATGGTATGATACCTGCCTTGATCAGATCGAAGATGTAAACAAACTGCCGGCTTATGAAACCACAGGAACGATGCTGGTATCTCTGGAATCCGGAGCATGTGACCTGATCTGTACCGACCAGCCGACTGCAATGGCAGCTTGTGTGGCTTATCCGGATATGGAAATGCTGGATTTCTCCTCTTCGGATGACAATTATCAGGTATCAGACGAAGAGATCAACATCGGTATCTCTGTAAAGAAAGGCAATCAGGAACTGGTGGATGAGATCAACAGCGTTCTGGAAAAAATGACAAAAGAAGACTATGAGCAGATGATGAACGAAGCGATCTCCGTACAGCCATTGTCTGAATAAACACGTATGGGAGGAAATGTATTATGAGCAGTACTTTGCCAACAGACTACTGGGCCAGAGTCGTTTATCTGGTCACACACTACAGTGCATCCTTCCTTCGCGGGGCAGGAAGCACCCTGCTGATCGCCCTGGTGGGTACCTTTGTCGGATGTCTGATCGGTTTTGCGGTCGGCATCGTGCAGACCATTCCGGTGTCCAAACAGGATTCCATCATCAAAAGAGCCCTGTTGTTTATCGTAAAACTGATTCTGAACATCTACGTGGAAGTATTCCGCGGAACACCTATGATCGTCCAGGCGATGTTTATCTATTTTGGTGCCATGCAGTATCTCGGCATCACTATGGGAATGTGGTTCGCTGCATTCTTTATCGTGTCGATCAACACCGGAGCCTACATGGCAGAGACCGTGCGAGGCGGTATCTTATCGATCGATCCGGGACAGACCGAAGGTGCAAAAGCAATCGGTATGACGCACTTTCAGACAATGCTGTACGTCATTTTCCCGCAGACGCTGCGAAACATCATTCCGCAGATCGGCAACAACCTGATCATCAACATCAAAGACTCCTCGGTACTGTCCGTAATCGGTGTTATCGAGCTGTATTATGCGGCAAAACAGACAGCCGGAGCTTATTACTGGTGGTTTGAGGCAATGACTGTAGCGATGGTCCTCTATCTGATCATGACCTTTGTCTTTTCAAGACTTCTGCGCTTCTGGGAGTCCAAACTGGACGGACCGGCAAGTTTTGATCTGGCAACGACCGATCAGCTGGCACATACGAGCGGAAATTACAGTTATCCGGGAGAAGGAAGCTTTGACAAAGAGAGAAATATCGAAACTGATGTGAACGGAGGAAGAGACAAATGAATAGAGATGCGATTCTGGAAGTAAAACACCTGTCCAAATCTTTTGGTGCCAACGCCGTTCTCAAAGACATTGATTTTGTTGTACATCCGGGCGATGTGACATCGATCATCGGTTCTTCCGGTTCCGGCAAATCCACACTGCTTCGCTGCATCAACCTTCTGGAGACACCGACCTCCGGGGATGTGGTATTTCATGGAGACAGCGTGGTGGATAAAAAGGTCAATGCGGCAGCATACCGTGCAAAAGTAGGCATGGTATTTCAGTCTTTTAATCTGTTCAACAATATGTCGGTTCTTGAGAACTGCATCATTGGACAGACAAAAGTTCTGAAAAGAAACAAAGAAGAAGCAAAAGAAAAGGCCATGCAGTATCTGACAAAAGTCGGCATGAACCCGTACATCAATGCGAAGCCGCGTCAGCTTTCCGGCGGACAGAAACAGCGTGTGGCGATCGCCCGTGCTCTGGCGATGGAGCCGGAGATCCTGCTCTTTGACGAGCCGACATCCGCACTGGACCCGGAAATGGTAGGTGAAGTACTGGAAGTTATGCGTGGACTGGCAAACGAAGGCATGACCATGCTGGTCGTTACACACGAGATGGCATTCGCAAGGGACGTTTCCAACCATGTCGTTTACATGGCGGACGGTGTCATCTGCGAAGAAGGCAGTCCTTCGGATATTTTTGAAAATCCGCAGAATGCAAGGACAAAAGATTTCCTGGCCAGATTCCGTGCAAAATAAAAACAGAGACAAAAAAGAGAAATATAAAAAGAAAAACCAGAAAAAGCTCTCAGGCAATGTCATAGGGACAAAGCCGGGGAGCTTTTTGCGTGTGTGCAGGCGGCAAAGAGATCAGAACGTGAGTCGGATCAGCATTTTTCATAGGCAAGACGCGGATCACCGTTTGCAAGATGGATGATGCCGCATTTGCGGAATCCGTTTTTTTCAAGCACATGCTGCATGATCTTGTTGTCGTGGTGTGTGTCGATGCGAAGATGGGAAGTCTGCGGCTCGCAGAAATCCAGCACTTTTCGCAGAAATCTGTGCACCTGCCCGTCACTTGCGACCATGTGGATCACGCCGTAAGGGGCAGCGGATAACCAGTTGCCCTCTGAGATCTGTGCATAAGTCGGATCGTTTTCGATGGCAAAATAAAAACAGCCGTGGATCTGCGAAAAATCATCGGGATCCGTGAAGACAAACAGCTTCTGTGCGAGGATACATTCCCGGAGCAGATCGGCGGAAGGATGTCCGTCTGCCCACTGGGTCGGGTTCCCGGTTTTTGCCATAAAAGCCCGGGCAGTTGCATAAATATTCAGGATGACAGGAAAGTCATCCATAACAGCTTTTCGTACCATAAAAAACCTCCAAAGTATAAAAAATCCACAAAAAAAATTGCAGACGGATGCATTCGATTTTGTAAACATTCAAAATCCGCATCTTTCCTACGGAAATAATTATAAATGATAGCATGGAAACAGAAGAATGTAAAGAGAGCACAGGCACTCTGCTGCCGATTTTGAGAAATATGCAACAAGCCTTGTATCGCAGGAAAAAATAAAGTATAATGCTTAAATGCGGAAGAATGACGCACCGTTTCTACAACTGGATGTCTCTCCGACTAAAAGGATAAAAAGGATGATAACATGGACAGCAGAGAGTATCTGAACTATGTTTTAGATAAATTGCAGGAGCGTATCCGCAAACTGGATGATGCGATCCTGCACGGACAGAAAGAAATCGAAAATATGCATGAGTACTACTGGGAAAACTACACGGAGATGGACCAGTATGGCTACGAAGATTTTGATAATCAGCAGGCACTGCTTGGTCAGGTCAATGCCAACAAGGAGAAGCTGGATCTTCGCCGGAGATTCAAAAAGATGCTGGATTCCCCGTTTTTCGGGCGGGTGGATTTCATCTACGACGGCGAAGAAGAGGCAGAAACGTTTTATATCGGCATCGGCAATTTTTCAAAAGAATCCGGAAGACTCCCGCTGGTCTATGACTGGCGTGCCCCGGTTTCCAGCCTGTTTTATGACTACGACAAAGGAGAAGCTTACTATGATGCCCCGGCAGGACGCATGGAGGGCGAAGTACTTTCCAAATGGCAGTACAAGATCCGTGGCGGGAAGATGATTTATGCATTTGAGAGTGATGTCAAGATCGATGATGAGGTTTTAAAGCAGGAGCTTGGCAGCCACGGGGATGTCAAACTGAAAAACATCATCAAGACGATCCAGAAAGAGCAGAATGCGATCATCCGCAACACACAGGACCGGATCCTGGCAATCCAGGGCGTGGCCGGAAGCGGCAAGACTTCCGTGGCACTGCACCGCATTGCCTATCTGCTCTATCATGACCGGGAGAATCTCAAGTCTTCGAATGTGCTGGTGCTTTCACCAAACGGTGTATTCTCAGATTATATTTCCCACATCCTTCCGGAGCTTGGCGAGGAGAATATCCGGGAGATGAGTTTTGATATGTTTGCCTACAGGGAGCTCCGGGATACGGTCAGCGACTGCGAAGACCGCTGTGACCAGATCGAAAAAGAGCTTCTCGATGAAAAATATGCAGAAAGTTGCCGCAAAAAACAGTCGATCGATTTTGTATTGCAGCTTAATGAGTTTGTGCTGGGACTGGAAGACCGCCTGATGCGTTTTTCGGACCTGAAATACAAGGGCATGACAAAGAGCGAACGTCAGCTGACGGAGATGTTTTATTATCGCTTTCCGGATATTCCGCTGCTGGAGCGTATGCAGGCTGTCATGGATTACGTGGTTGATGAGTACGAAACGCTGATCGGCAGAGATCTCGGCGATGACGAGATCGAGATCGTACGTGGCAAATTCATGAAAATGTACCGCAGTACGGATCTGTACGTGTTGTATAACTGGTTCCTGAAAGAATACGGCTATGAGACACTGCCGCAGGTTTCTTATGAGAAACGCTTTCTGAAATATGAAGATGTTTATCCGATGTTGTATCTGAAATATCTTCTAAAAAGTCGCAGGATGGACCGAAACATCCGTCATCTGGTGATCGATGAGATGCAGGATTATTCCTACATGCAGTATCTGATCCTGGATAAGATGTTCTCCTGCAAGATGACGATCCTCGGAGATAAAGCCCAGACCATGGAGGAGAAAACGAGGGATGTTTTAAGTTTCCTGCCGCGTGTTTTTGGCCGCGGCATCCGAAAGATCAATATGAACAAGAGTTACCGCAACACCATGGAGATCGCATCTTATGCCAATTCCATTTCAGATGTATCCGATATGGAGCTGTTTGAGCGTCATGGAAAACCAGTGGAAGAGCAGACATTTTCAGACAGAAAGGCGGCACTGGAAGCCGTTCTTGAGAAACTGCGTCTGGAAGAGTTTGAGACGGCCGCTGTGATCGAGATGACACAGGAGCGTGCAAAGAAAAGTGCCGCTTATCTGAAAGAGCGGATGGAAGAGCTTGGCATGGATACAGAGAATCGTTTTTCCGTGGTAGATCGTGACAGCACTCACTTCAAAAAGGGACTGACCGTCACGACCTTCTATCTTGCAAAAGGTCTGGAATTTGACCAGGTATTTGCAATTTATACGACGCAGGACAATACGCCGCTGCACCGGCAGGCCAGATACATCTGTGCGACAAGGGCACTGCATGAATTGTATATGTATGAAGTAAAAGCAAGTCAGGATTAAAGAAAGGCAAAATCAAATAAGTTCAGATGCAATCTGGCGTTCTCGTTCTTTTTTTGAGAACACGCAGCCGCAGTAGTCCTGCCGGTACAGACCATAAAGAGCTGAAAGCTCGACGGAACGTTTATAACCATTTTTCTTTTTGAAATCGGAAGGAAGCCATGGGATACCGTAAGTATCTGCAAGTTCCTCTCCGATTTCATTTAATTTCTGGGCGTTTTTTAAAGGACTGATCGAGAGTGTCGTGCAGAAATAGTCAAATCCATGTTCCTTTGCAAGCTGTGCCGTTTTTTCCAGACGGAGCCGATAGCACTGAAAACAACGTTCGCCGCCTTCCGGAATCTTTTCCAGTCCCTTTGCCATATCATAGAATCGTTCCTTGTCAAAGTCTCCCTCGAGAAACGAGACCGGATACTTCTGCGGAATCTGGCAGATCAGATGCTGCTGTTCTTTTACACGGTGCAGATACTCTTCGTCCGGGTAAATATTCGGATTGTAATAAAAAACCGTGATCTGAAAATAATCGGATAAGTATTCGATCACGTAACTGCTGCACGGTGCACAGCAGCTGTGCAGAAAAAGAGAAGGGATTCTGCCTTCGCACTGGTTCTGCTCCAGCAGTTTATCCAGTTCTTTCTGAAAATTTATCTTATTAGCCATAAAAGCCATCCTTTCTGTAATACTTTTGCCCCTGCTATTCTTAGTTTATCACAATCCCGGAAAGCAGACAATTCATAATCAAAACTTCCTCATGCATCATAAAATAAATTAGAAAAAAAAGAGAAGGAGACCGTGATGTCAGAGCTTTTGGAAGTGAATCATGTCAGCTATGCCTATCACAGCATAGATGGCGAGACGGAAACATTGGCGGATATTTCTTTTCATATAAAAGAAGGGGAATTTGCAGCAATCGTGGGTCCGAGCGGCTGTGGAAAATCCACGCTGCTTTCACTGATCTGCGGACTTTTAAAGCCGGAAAAAGGCGAGATCCTGCTCGATGGCAAAAGCATCGCAGGCGAAAAAGAGCGGATCGGCTATATGCTGCAGAAAGATTATCTGTTTGAGTGGAGGAGCATTTACAGCAATGTGATGCTGGGGCTGGAGATCCAGAAGAAAAAGAGTGAAAAATATACGAAACGCGTGGATCAGATGTTAAAAGACTATGGATTGTGGGACTTCCGGGATGTAAGGCCGTCGCAGCTCTCCGGCGGGATGCGGCAGAGGGCGGCACTGATCCGCACACTGGCACTTCAGCCGGAATTGTTGCTTCTGGATGAGCCATTTTCGGCACTTGATTATCAGACCAGACTTTCGGTCTGTGAAGATATTTATCGGATCATCAAAAAAGAACAGAAGACGGCGGTGCTGGTGACGCATGATCTCTCTGAGGCGATCAGCATGGCAGACCGGATTTTTGTGCTGAGCAAACGCCCGGCAGAGATCAAAAAAGAAATCAAACTTGATTTTAATATGAAAGAACGCACGCCGATGCAGGTTCGAAATGCACCGCAGTTTCGGGATTATTTCAATCTTATCTGGAAGGAGCTGAATGAACATGACTAAGCCTTCCGAATCGCAGAAAAACTATATCCGGACGGTAAGAAGGAGAAGACGCACCGTGCAGTTCATGCGTCTTTTTCTTTTCCTGTTTTTTGTGGTTTTATGGGAAGTGGCCGCAGAATTTTCGTGGATCGACAGCTTTATTTTCAGCAGTCCGCTGCGAATCGCAAAAACCGCCTGGCAGATGCTTCAGGATGGAAGCCTGACCATGCACATCGGTGTGACGCTCTCTGAGACATTGATCAGCTTTGCCCTGGTGGTTATCTGCGGAATCCTGCTTGCCATTCTACTGTGGATGCTGCCGATGGTATCGGAGATCCTGGAGCCGGCACTTGTGGTGCTGAACAGCCTGCCGAAATCTGCACTGGCTCCGCTTCTGATCGTGTGGCTCGGTGCCAACATCAAAACGATCATTCTGGCGGGCATGTCGGTGGCTGTTTTCGGGACGATTTTAAATCTTTATACCTGCTTTTCGCAGAGTTCACCGGAGAAAGAGAAACTGATCTATACGCTTGGAGGAACAAAAAAAGATACGCTTCTGAAAGTCGTGCTGCCTGGAACGGTGCCGAACATCTTAAGCATTATGAAAGTCAACATCGGACTGTGTCTGGTCGGTGTCGTGATCGGGGAATTTATCGGGGCGAGAAGAGGACTTGGCTATTTAATCATCTACGGCTCCCAGGTGTTTAAACTGGACTGGGTGCTGATGTCGATCGTGATCCTCTGCGTGATCGCCATGCTTTTATATGCACTGCTTGGCAGGCTGGAAGCAGCCTGCCTGAAAAGATTATAAAAGGTATGATATACAGAAAAATCAGAGTGCTTTGCGGTGCTTTTTGCGGTACTCCGCTGGAGAAAGCCCGGTTTCACTTTTGAACATCCGGGAAAAGCCGGAAAAATTGGAGTACGAAAGCGAGGAGGCAATGTCGCTGATGCTTCTTGTAGTGTCGGTCAGAAGACATTTTGCCTCCTGTAGTCGCACTTCCGATAAATAATCACTGATCCGCTTGCCGGTCTCTTTTTTGAAAATTTTTGCCATGTAATCCGGGCTTAAAAATACCTGGCTGGCAAGCTCTTCACGCGTGATCGCCTTGTTTTCTTTCACCAGTTCAAAGATCTTTTTGACGATCATGGCAGATTTTTCTGTATCATCTCCATCACCAAGGCTTTCTGTGGCAGAAGAAGCCTGCACAAGAAGCAGATCCGCCTGCTTTTGCAGCGTCAGGTAATCGCCCTCCTCACCGGTCAGGATCTGCAGGGATGCACCGAATTTCTGACGAAAAAACTGAATCAGATCACTGCAGTGTTTGTCAAAGGCTTCCCGGTCAAGAAAGAGATCCGGAGATACAAAAGACAGGAAAAAGCAAGGCTTTGGCTCGATTGCCGGAGGCCAGCCCGGATCTTCGACAAAAAATTCGTTCAGGGCATTTTTCACACAGTAAGAGAGCACGCCAAGATCCGTATTTTCAGACGGAAGCGAGCTGATGTAAAACAGACAGGGAACATAGTGAGCATCCTTATCAAAAAAGACGCTGTTTCTGGAGGCATCCCAGAGAATATAGTCGGCATCGCTGTTCTGATAGGAACCGCTGACCAGCTGCAGCCAGAAGTGCTCCGAAGCGAGCAGACGTTCCGGCGGCTGGGAGGCAAAGAGCGAGCGGTTCAGTTTCTGACGGTTTCTGGACTGCTGGACGGCTTCTTTTACTGCCTGGCTAATCTCTTCGATATCAAACGGTTTTAAGAGATAGGCAAACGCATGGTAGGAGATGGCCTCTTTTGCAAAAGAAAAGTCAGAATGACAGGTCAGGAACAGGATCAGAAGGTCAGGATAGTTCTCTGACAGCCATTTTGCGAGGTCAAGCCCGGTTCCGTTTGGCATCTCAATATCACAGATCATGATCTGGATATCCGATTCCTGACAGATTTGTCTGGCAGCTTTGATATTACCACAGGTAAAGACCTGATCAATTCCAAGAGATTTCCAGTTGATTGCATGTTCCAGTGCCTCAAGGGCAAATGCTTCATCGTCTACAAGAAGTAAATTCATAAGATTACACTCCAATCTGATTTCTCATAGTTGGAGAAGACTCCAGCTTTTATAAATGGTGAGTAACAAATATTTCTGTTTGCCTTTTGGTTTCAGGCTGAACTTACATGAAATTTGCCATTCTGCGGCAAAAGCAGGTTGATCTTTGCTCCGCCCTGTGAGCGGTTTTCAAAACGTAAAACATAATTGCTTCCATATATATAAGAAAGTCTCTGTCTTACATTGCGGATGCCGATGTGCTTTTCACCGGTCTTTTGAGAAGGAACTTCCGGTTTGGAGAGCTTCTCCAGGGATTCTTTGGAAAATCCGATTCCATTGTCTTCAATGCAAAGAGAAAGATAAAGTTTCCCGTCTTTTATGACCGGTGCGGCATGGATGATGATCTGCATCTTTGCAGAGTCGGAACAGCCATGTTTGAAAATATTCTCTACGAAAGTATGCAAAGTCAGCACCGGAATCTGCATTTTTTCTGCCTGCGGATCGATCTTAAAATCAGTATCAAGATCATTCTGGAAGCGGATCTGCTGGATGTGCAGATAATTTTGCACATGTTTTAGCTCTTCAGAGAGGACGACCATGCTGTCGGAGCTTTTGAAAAGGTAGCGGAAATACTTCATCAGGGTAGAAGAAAAATCCACGACCAGCTCAGAGCGGCCACTCAGCCCAAGACTGTAGATCAGGTTCAGGCAGTTCAAAAAGAAATGCGGCTTGATCTGTAAGGTCAGGTACTGAAGTTCGGCGTAAGCCTGGTTCAGCTTCTCTTCGTAGATCTGCAGTTTCAGATCATGAATCTGCCCGATCATATAGTTAAAGGTTTCCGTCAGCTCTGCAAATTCATCATGAGTATCCGGGATCGGCAGATGGCTGTCGAAATCTCCCTGTTCGACAGCCTCCATTGCTTTGATGATTCGAAGCACCGGAGAAACCATCTGTCGCCAGGTGATGATCAGCATTGCCGTAACAAACGAAAAACTGACAAGTGCGATGATCAGGATCGCATACTGGAACCAGGAGAAAGCTCCCAGTACGTAAGCAGTCGGGATATAGAGGATGATCCGGTAATGGTTTCTGGCAGAATCAACCGGGACCTTCACGCAACGACTGCGGTCCAGCTCCTTTGCACCGTAAAGGAAATCTTCCCCGGCATCCTGGTTGGAGAGAATCAGGGCACCATGCGTGCTGGCAGTCAGATCCCTGAAATCTTCAAACACGTATTCGCTGGATGCAAAAGCACCGACGTAGACATTTTTGTATTCCATCAGATCTATAAGATAACTTTTCTGCGTCATACGCAGGAAGGTCCAGCCGCTGATCTGCGGTTTTGTGACCGGAAACGTACGAGAAAGACAGGCCTGGCGGATGTATTGCCGCATCTCCATGCGTTCCGGATAAGAATCATAGTTTGCACTCTGAAAGATCAGGATATCCTGATCCGGAATATAGAAAAACAGGCTGGCAGTGCTGGTGTACGTGTCCAGGTAATCCGTAAAATCGGCAAGGATCGCACGCTGCTCATCCGGAGCATCCTCCCCGCTTTGCAGTCCGTGGTAGTTGTTCTCATCCAGAAGAAACGAAGCCAGATAGTTCGAAATATGGTCAAGCGAAGTATCCACAGTTGCCAGCTGCAGAGAAAGCGTGTTATGATTGTACTGTATACTTTGCTGCCGCAGAAGACGTTTGCCGTACTCGCTTCCGAGCAGAATACAGACAAGCAGAGGGATGCTGGTGACCAGATAAACCCAGAGCAGCCGTTTCTTTGTGGCAGATTTGAAAAATAAGCTTTTATGTTTTTTCATAAAGACCTCCAATGGTCTTATTTTACCGTATTTACCCTTAGAAAGGAAGAAAAAATTATGAAAATTCACGAAAGAATGTCCGAAAAAAGATGTTTTTATATGATAGCGTTTCTTGCTGTAATACTTTTTGTGCTGTCCGGATGTGAAAAACAGCAGCCGGAAAGCGAAAGTGCAGATTCCATCCCGACCATCAACATCGGTATTTCGGCGAGAACCGGACTGAGCAAAAACCTTTCGGAAGTCAATCAGACGCTTGGAGATCTGACGGAAGAAAAGATCGGCGTGCGTGCCCGGCTTGTCTGGACCGGACTGAACAGCAGCCAGGGAAACAGTTATTATAAAAACAGGCAGCTCGGTGTGGATATCCTCAACATTTATTTCAATCAGTTTGAAAACTACCGTCAGAAAAACCTGCTGCTGGATATGGAGCCGTATATGGCAGAGGCACTCGCCCTGCAGGAAGTGCTGGATGAGAAAACAGATCTGCCGGAGGATGAAAGAGAAGGCGTTTATGGGATCCCAAAGCCGTTAAGTGATATCCATACGAACGGCGTGATCCTGAACCGCACCTATGTGGAGAAGTATCATATGGACATTTCCAATATCCATAAACCGGAAGATCTGGAGCCGCTGCTTGACATCATAAAAAAAGAACGCCCGGATGTTGTGCCGTGGGCATTGGAAAAAAGGGGAAATGCCGTGGTCGAGCGTTCCCCGATCGCCGATATACTGGACGGGTGTCTGGCAGGTATATTATATGAAGGAACGGATGATACCGTCTGCAATATTTACGAGAGCGATGCCTACACAAAACGGGTGGAACTGGCAAAACGCTGGCAGGAGAAGGGCTATCTGGCAAAAGATGTGATCACAAACATTGAATCAGGACAGTCACAGGTGATCGCCGGGGATGCATTTGCGGCAGAATTTGTCATCAAACCGGATGAGATGCAGTACGAAGAGAGCCTCTACGGAGACAAAGTCATTATTATCCCATTTGACAATCGGCCGGTTCTGGATACCGAGGATGACTGGGTGACTGTCTGGAGCATTTTTTCGGAGACAAAGTATCCGGAAGAGGCCGTCAAAGTGCTAGGTCTTCTGTATTCGGATGAAGATGTGCTGAATACGATCCTGTACGGTGTAGAGGGGATGCACTACGAAGTGCAGGAAGATGGAAGTTTTGCATTCCCGTCCGGCATCAACAGCAGCAACGTCGGATATTTCTGTTCCACGAAATGGCAGTTCAATACGCCAAAAGCCGGTATCTGGAGCGGCATGTCCGATGATCTGGAGGGAGATTTTAAAACCTTTATCGCTTCCGCAAATATTTCACCGGCGTATGGATTCTGGCTGGATGAGAGCAAGATCACGGTGGATATCCAGAAACTGAAAGAGATCGTATCTCGTTACAAAAAGAACCTGAATATCGGGCTTGGAGACGACGGCAAAGATGTCGATACTTACCTGGAAGAATTTCGAAAAGAGCTCCGGGAAGCCGGAAGTGAAGAGCTGGTAAAAGAAGTGCGGGATCAGTATCAGGCATGGAAGACGAAAAAAGAGTATGATGTGGGTGTCAAAAGTCCCCAACTATGATGCCTACGGATTGTTCCGTGCGTTGCACTCCCACAATCCTCCCAAGTATTCGCATATCGTGGGATTATCCTCCCACTTTTATGCTCATATCGGGGCGGGTCCCAAGGTCTTTCATCCACCTATGAGCAAGCTCATGTGGATTTAGACCTTTTGACCCTGGCATCATAGTATATAAATGAATGAAAAATGAACATTTTATGCCTGAAAATGAACAAATAGGACGGAAAATGAGTGGTTTGGGAAAGAAAAAAGCGATATCATATAGGCACATTGAAACAGAGTTCTGGAACGTGAAAATCCCTGAGCCTGTTTGAACGAATTATATGGTATGTGTTAAGGAGGTAACTTATGAATCACTCAAAAAAATGGTCAAAGAAAGCGATTTCCATGGCATTGGTAGCAGCTATGGTCGGAACGAGCGTAATGCCGACATTTGCAGCTTCTACCGATCCAAATGCAAGTGCAAAGCGTGAAGCAACAAACGCAGCAATTTCCCAGAAGGCAGCTACACAGGGTATGGTTCTTCTGGAGAACAACAATAACTCCCTGCCGATCGCCCAGACAAAAGGAACGAAAGTAGCACTGTTTGGTGTAGGTTCCTATAAGACGATCAAAGGCGGTACCGGATCCGGTGATGTTTACCTGAAGGACGGTGCAAACATTACGGTAGAACAGGGCTTTGAAGATGCCGGATACGATGTGGTAAACCAGGATTTCCTGACAGCTCAGAACACAGCATATGAAAAAGCAGAATCAGAAGCAGGAAGTGGCGGTATGTTCAGCAGCTTCGTATATAAAGAAGAAGCTTATGCAGAAGCAGATGTAACGGCAGCAGCCGGAAAAACAGACACCGCAATCTATGTGCTGGCACGTAACTCAGGCGAAGGTGCTGACCGTAAAGCAGAAAAAGGCGATTATTATCTGACAGACAACGAAGCAGCCAACCTGAAACTGCTGGGGCAGAAATTTAAAAATGTAGTTGTTGTCCTCAATACAGGCGGTATTGTTGATACCAACTTCTTCAACGGCAAAGGCGGATACGCAGCAAATGATTCTCTGAACCGCAGCAAGATCGAAGGACTGGATTCTCTGGTACTGATGTCACAGGCAGGTATGAACGGAGGACGTGCCCTGGTTCAGATCCTGAACGGTGAAGTAAATCCATCCGGTAAACTGACCGATACCTGGGCAGTTGATTATAATGATTATCCATCATCTGCAACCTTCTCCTGGAACGATGCCGTACATAAAGACGGGGAGACAAAAGAAGAAAGCAATGCAGCAAATACTGCAGCAACCGCAGAAGAAGTTTACAACGATGATATTTATGTAGGCTATCGTTTCTTCGATACCTTTGGAAAGAAAGTAGCTTATGAATTCGGTTACGGCGAATCCTATACGGATTTTGATATTAAAGTAAAAACAGTAAAAGCAGATGCAGAAAATATCAGCGTGGTAGCAGAAGTTAAAAATACAGGAAAAGTTACCGGTAAAGAAGTTGTAGAAGTTTATTTCTCCGCACCGGAAGGCAATCTGGACAAACCGTATCAGGAACTGGCAGCATACCAGAAAGTTGAAGTAAAAGCAGGTGAAACCAAAGAAGTAACCCTTTCCTTTGACACCGATGAGATGGCAAGCTACGATGAAAATAATGAACAGTATGTACTGGAAGACGGAACCTACAAGATCCGTGTGGGCAACAGCTCCAGAAATACCGTAGAGGCAGCTGATATCAAACTGGACAAAGATGTTGTTACCGAAAAAGCAGAAAATGCTCTGGGAATGACAAAAGATAAAATGCAGACAGGTACTTACACCGCTGATCATGTGGTAGCAGAAGGCGGAGCTTACAAGATGGATATCCTGGATGAGAAATCCACAGGATACGGCACAGGCATCACACCAACCACAGAAGGTTTGAGTGCAGCAAAAGCATCCTTAAGTCTTGCAGCTTCCAGCTTTGAAAAAACAGAAACGCATGCGTACACAGACGGAAAAGTAACTTCCTACATAAGTGAGGATAAAGATTCTGATTCTAATGCATACAGCAAGAATGCAGATCTGGAAAAAGAAACAAAGAAAACCGTAAAAGCAGCAAAAGATGCAACTCTGGTAGATGTTGTGAACGGCAAACTTACCATGGAAGAACTGGTAGCAAACATGAGCAGCACAGAGCTGGCTGACCTGGTGGAAGGCGGTACCTACGACGGACTGTCAGCAGGATCTTCAAGCTCAGCAGTTATCGGTTCCCAGGCAGATTCCGTATATGGAGCAGCCGGTGAGACAACAAGCAACCTGTACAACTCCAGATACATCCCGAACATCGTACTGTCCGATGGACCTGCAGGTATCCGTATCACAAAAGAGTACATCCAGTACGAACTGGTCGGTGCAGATGCAACATTTGATGCAAACCAGACTTACTATACAGGCAAGTACAGCTGGAGCGGCATGAATTATACAGAAAAAGCAATTGCCAATGAGACAGAATTCAAAAAACTTCTTACAGATGGCGAAAAACTGTATACAACCGATAACACCAAATACTATCAGTACTGTACAGCAATGCCGATCGGTACTCTGCTTGCACAGGCATGGGATCCGGCTGTCATTGAAGAAGTAGGCCGTGCAGTCGGTACAGAAATGCTGGAATATGGCGTTACATCCTGGCTTGCACCGGGCATGAACATCCACAGAAACCCGCTTTGCGGACGTAACTTTGAGTACTACTCAGAAGATCCACTGATCTCCGGTGAAGCAGCTGCCGCTGAGACAAAAGGTGTTCAGACAAAAGCAGACGGAACATACTCCGGAATCGGTGTTACTCTGAAACATTTCGCATTCAACAACCAGGAACAGCAGCGTATGGGAAGCAACTCTGTTGTATCTGAGAGAGCAGCAAGAGAGATTTACCTGAAAGGCTTTGAAATCGGCGTAGAAGAAGCTCAGCCGGATTACATCATGAGCTCCTACAACATGGTAAACGGTTATCCGACCTTTGAAAACTATGGTCTGCTGACAACGATGTTAAGAGATGAATGGGGATTTGAAGGATTTGTAATGACAGATTGGTATTCCATAAGCCGTGTCAATGGTGCAAACAAAGGCAAAAACGTACAGGGACTGCTGATGTGGGCAGGAAATGACTGTGAGATGCCTGGCGGAAACGTAAAGAATATGCTGACAGCACTGAATACAGACAAGACATTAAGACTTGGTGACCTGCAGAAATCCGCAGTTAATATGCTGAATGTTATCGCAAAGAGTGCAGTATTTGAAAATATGCTGGACAAACTGGCAACAAGTGATGATGCAGTGACAGCAGCAGAAGCAAAACAGGCAAAAGCAATCCTGACAAAGAACAAAGCACAGAAAGTTCTGGATGACTTAGGCTATGAATCAAAAGAAGATGCAGCTGTAAAAGCTCAGATCGCAGCAGCAGAAAAAGCAAAAGCAGAAGCAGAAGCCGCAGCAAAAGCAGCAAAAGCAGAGGCAGATGCAGCAAAAGCAGAAGCAGCATCCGCAAATGTAAAACTTGAAAAGAATGCATTTAGAGCGAAAAAAGCAGCCGTTAAGAAAGTAACCGGAAAGAGCAAAGCTGCAGTTGTCAAAGTGAAAAAAGTAAAAGGAGCAGACGGTTATCAGGTACAGTACTCCAAGAAAGCAAACTTCAAGAGTGCTAAGAAAGCAAACATAAAGAAACTGAACGTTACTCTGAAGAGACTGAGCAAAGGCAGCAAATACTATGTACGTGTAAGAGCTTACAAGACCATCAACGGTCAGAAAGTTTACACCAAGTACTCTGCAAAGAAAACGGTAAAAGTAAAATAAAATTATCCCAAACCTTGAAACACACTCGGGAGGATGCCGGAAGGCGTCCTCCCACTTTTTTATCGTGTTCGAGATCACAAAACATAAACAGTAGCAGCTATTGAAGCAGATGAATGGCTGAAAAAGATGAACATAATATGAACACACAGGACGGAAAATGAACAATTTATGTCGGAAAATGAGTGGTTTCGTGAACGGTAATTAGATATAATAGCATCACAATCAATCAAAGAAGGCAGTAAAGATTAAAAAGTAAGTAAGAAACCTCTTACTATATAGCAACAGGGAAAGACGGCGGAGTTTGAGTGATCCGCCGTTTTTTCTTGCCAGGAAAAGTCGCCTGTGATACACTGAACTACAGAATTCGGCATAAAATCAGGAATTTTGCCGGAAATAATCTGGGGCAGACGGGTTCTGCCCTTTCTATCCACTATATTTTATAAGAAATGAGGAATTGTTATGGCACAGTTATGGGGTGGACGTTTCACCAAAGAGACCGATCAGCTGGTTTATAATTTTAATGCATCCATATCGTTTGATCAGAAATTTTACAAACAGGATATCACAGGAAGCAAGGCACATGTGAAAATGCTGGCAGCACAGGGCATTCTGACTGAGGCAGAGCGTGATCAGATCCTGGAAGGCCTGGATGGCATTCTGCGTGATGTTGAGAACGGAACACTTAAGATCACAGACAAATACGAAGACATCCACAGCTTTGTGGAGGCAAATCTGATCGACCGCATCGGCGATGCCGGCAAAAAACTGCACACCGGACGCAGCCGCAATGACCAGGTTGCACTGGATATGAAGCTTTATACAAGAGATGAGATCGGTGAGATCGACAAACTGCTGAAAAAACTTCTTGAGACACTGCTTGGCATTATGGAAGAAAATATTGAGACTTATATGCCGGGATTTACCCACTTACAGAAAGCACAGCCGATCACGCTGGCACATCATTTCGGGGCTTATTTTGAAATGTTCAAACGTGACAGACAGAGACTGGCTGATATTTATAAGAGAATGAATCTCTGCCCGCTTGGAAGCGGTGCACTGGCAGGCACAACGTATCCTCTGGACCGTGAGATGACGGCACAGCTGCTTGGATTTGACGGACCAACCTTAAACAGCATGGATTCCGTATCCGACCGTGACTACCTGATCGAGCTGCTCTCTGCCATGTCAACGATCATGATGCATCTGAGCCGTTTCTGCGAGGAGATCATCCTCTGGAATTCCAATGAATACCGCTTTGTGGAGATCGATGACGCTTACAGCACCGGCAGCAGCATTATGCCGCAGAAGAAAAACCCGGATATCGCAGAGCTGGTAAGAGGAAAGACCGGCCGTGTTTACGGAGCACTGACTTCCATGCTGACCACGATGAAAGGCATCCCGCTGGCATACAACAAAGACATGCAGGAAGACAAAGAGCTGACCTTTGATGCGATCGACACCGTAAAAGGCTGTATTGCCCTGTTTAACGGCATGGTTTCTACGATGAGCTTCCGCAAAGATATCATGGAAAAGAGTGCAAAAAACGGTTTCACCAATGCGACCGATGCCGCAGATTATCTGGTAAACCATGGCGTACCGTTCCGTGACGCACACGGTATTGTAGGCCGTCTGGTACTTCTGTGCATTGACAGAGGCATTGCCCTGGATGACCTGACACTGGAAGAGTACAAAGAGATCAGCCCGGTCTTTGAAGAAGATATTTACGAGGCAATCTCCCTGAAAACCTGCGTGGAAAAACGTCTGACGATCGGTGCTCCTGGGGCAGAAGCCATGAAAAAAGTCATCATGCTCGAAAAAAAATACCTGGAAGAAGCAGAAAATTTATAAAAACCGCTTGATTTTTTTGCTGAAATAGGATAGGATAGTTCGAGTAAAGACAAATGTCCGCACACAAAATACACGAACGATAAATTGTCCGTTGTAAATAAATTACGAAATGAGGATTTGAAAAATGGAACAGAAATTAAAAGTCGGTATCCTTGGAGCAACCGGAATGGTAGGTCAGCGTTTTATCTCTCTTCTTGAGAATCATCCATGGTTTGAAGTGACCACACTGGCAGCAAGCCCGAGAAGTGCAGGAAAGACATATGAAGAAGCAGTCGGCGGAAGATGGAAAATGGACACTCCGATGCCGGAAGCTGTAAAGAAGATCGTTGTCATGAATGTAAATGAAGTAGAAAAAGTTGCATCAAACGTAGACTTTGTATTTTCAGCCGTTGATATGTCAAAAGATGAGATCAAAGCGATCGAAGAAGAATATGCAAAGACAGAGACACCGGTTGTTTCCAACAACAGTGCACATCGCTGGACACCGGATGTACCGATGGTTGTTCCGGAAATCAATCCACAGCATTTCGATGTGATTGAATCTCAGAAAAAACGTCTGGGAACCAAGAAAGGTTTTGTAGCAGTAAAACCGAACTGCTCTATCCAGAGCTATGCACCGGTACTGACTGCATGGAAAGAGTTTGAGCCATACGAAGTCGTAGCTACCACTTACCAGGCAATCTCCGGAGCAGGCAAGACTTTCAAAGACTGGCCGGAGATGGTAGAGAACATCATCCCGTACATCGGCGGCGAAGAAGAAAAGAGCGAGATGGAGCCGCTTCGTCTGTGGGGCGAAGTGAAAGACGGCGTGATCGTTCCGGCACAGAGCCCGGTCATCACCTGCCAGTGCATCCGTGTTCCGGTTCTGAACGGACATACCGCAGCAGTTTTCGTTAAGTTCAAAAAGAAACCGACCAAAGAACAGCTGATCGAAAAACTGGTGAACTTCAAAGGACTTCCTCAGGAACTGGATCTGCCAAGTGCACCGAAGCAGTTCATCCAGTACATGGAAGAAGACAACCGTCCGCAGGTAAAACTGGATGTCAACTACGAAAACGGCATGGGCGTATCGGTTGGCCGCTTAAGAGAAGATAAAGTTTATGACTGGAAATTCGTGGGACTGTCCCATAACACCGTCAGAGGAGCAGCAGGCGGAGCCGTTCTGTGTGCAGAGACCATGACAGCAAAAGGATATATCACAAAGAAATAAAGAAAAACGGTTTAAAAAACAGGCTCAAAGAGATGTCAGCGAAAAGAAACGCCGGCATCTCTTTTTGCTCTTGCATTTTTGTTTGCCATTTTGTACAATATTCAGGAACGCAGCAAGAATGTCAGAGACATTCTTAATAATAGATATGATGTTGGGGTCCCAAGGTCTTTCATCCACCTGTGAGCAAGCTCATGTGGATTTAGACCTTTTGACCCTGGCATCATAAATATGACATTTCGAATTTTTACAGGTGGGTTTGGGTAAATGATAAGGATAAAAAACGTAACAAAGGATTATGGCAGCAATAAAGGTGTTTTTGATCTTTCTTTTGAAGTACAGGATCAGGAGACGTTTGGACTGCTGGGGATGGAAGGTGCCGGCAAGACGACACTTCTGCAGATTTTGATGGGATTTTCAAACCTTTCCGGGGGACGCTGCACGATCAACGCCAAACATTGCTGGAAACAAAGTACCGGTATTAAGAATTTTACCGGATATCTGCCGCAGAAGATCACACTGCCGGAGTCGATGACCGGTCTTCAGTTTTTTCGCTTTCTGGCAGATTTAAGAAACAGAAAAAGCCTGGAAAAAGCGATCCGCACCGCAGATGCATTTGAGCTGGACACTTCAAAAAAGATCCGTGATCTGAATCAGGAAGAGAAAAAAAAGCTGGCGATCGCCGGTGTATTTCTTCATGATCCGGAGGTGCTTCTGCTCGATGAACCGGAGAGTGATCTTGGCGAAAAGGCAAAAGTGCAGTTCATGAACCTGATCCTGGAAGAAAAAAGCAGGGGAAAGACGATCCTGATCGCTACCGGAAGTTTTGCGACGGCGGAGCGGCTCTGTGACCGCATCGGGATCCTGCGGCGTGGCATGCTGGTCAACCTGGATGATGTTTCCGTGATCCGTGAGGCCTCCAGAAAGGTATTCTGCATCGGATTTCGAAGTGAGCTGGAAGCAGTCCGTTTTGTCAGAGAGTCAGGATTTGATGTTTTAAATAAAAATGCGACTCAGCTTACCGTCTCGGTTTCCGGAGAACTGCAGAATTTTATCAAAGTGCTGTCAGGGTATAAAGTGCTGACCATGGAGAGCATTCCGCAGACGTTGGAAGAGACCTTTACCTATCTGTATGGAGGTGACCTGAGTGATTAATATTCCAATACTGAAGAAAAATTTCAGAGAACATATCTGGTTGTGGGGCATCGTCACCGCTGTACTGGTACTTTATCTGTTTCTGCTGTTGGGGACATACGCACCAGATGGAAAAGCCGGTGTGATCCTTTTATTTTCCGGGCTGCCGTCCGCAGTTCAGACAGCACTTGGGGCAGGCAATTACGGACTGTCTTTAAGTGGCATTTTGGGAGGCTATTTCTGGGAGAATATCTTTACACTGGTACCATTTGTAGTCAGTATCCCGGTGGCGGCATCTTTCGTTGCAGGCAAACTGGAAAGCGGTGCTTTTGCCTGGATTCTGTCGGCACCTGTGGAGCGTGAAAAGCTTTTGTTTACTCAGATTTATTCTTTTACATTTGCCCTGTTTGCATTGTTTTTTGTAAATTGTCTGGTCGGAATAGTGTGCGGCCTGGCCTTTTGCGGATCGTATTTTGTGATTTCCGAGTTCTTACTGATGTGCCTTGGCGGATTCTGTCTGCATTTCTGCCTTGGGGGCCTGCTGTTTGTGATATCTGCAATGTGTGATGAGAAAGCACTGGCAGTGATGATCATGACAGGGATCGTACTGTTATTTTATATCCTGAAAATGCTCGCTTCGCTTGGGGGGATTTTCGGATATCTGAAATATGTGACGATCTTCTCCATGTATCTGGCGGACGATGTGATCGACGGGGGCATGTTTTTTATATGGAAATATCCGGTACTGATCCTGGCGGGCGTTCTGCTTTACTGGCTTTCCATGCGAATATTTGAGAAGCGGGATCTGCCGCTTTAAAAGAGGAGTAAATAATTGAAAAAATTATACATAGCAGAAAAACCGAGTGTTGCACAGGAATTTGCGAAAGCGTTGAAGATCCGGGCGGCAAGGAAAGATGGCTATCTGGAGGGAGAAGAGGCTGTTGTGACCTGGTGTGTCGGACATCTGGTGACGATGAGCTACCCGGAAGTTTACGATGCTTCTTATAAAAAGTGGAGCCTTGCGACGCTTCCGTTTCTGCCGGAGAACTTTCTTTACGAAGTGATCCCGGCGACGAAAAAGCAGTTCAAAGTGGTCAGCACTCTTTTAAATCGAAAAGATATTGATGTGATCTATGTCTGTACCGACTCCGGACGGGAAGGAGAATATATTTACCGCCTGGTGGAGCAGGAAGCACATGTTCAGGGCAAGAAAAGGCTGCGTGTGTGGATCGATTCTCAGACAGAAGAAGAAATCCTGCACGGGATTGCGACAGCAAAAGATCTTTCCGCATACGATAATCTTGCAAGTGCCGCTTATCTGCGTGCAAAAGAGGATTATCTGATGGGCATCAATTTTTCCAGACTTTTAAGTCTGAAATACGGGCAGTCCATTTCAAGCTGCATGGGAACAAGATACACGGTGATCTCAGTCGGACGTGTGATGACCTGTGTGCTTGGCATGATCGTCAGAAGGGAACGTGAAATCCGTCAGTTTGTGAAAATGCCGTTCTACCGTGTACTGTCTTCCATGGTATGCGGTGAAAGCACGATCGAAGGCGAGTTCCGTGCCGTCAAAGGTTCCGCGTATTTCCAGTCTCCGAAGCTCTACAAAGAGAATGGATTTTCGCATAAAGAAGATGCAAAAGAGCTGATAGAGAAGCTGAGCAATCCAAAACCGGTGCAGGCTGTGATCGAAAAGCTGGAACGCAAAAAAGAAAACAAAAATCCGCCGCTGCTTTATAACTTGGCGGAACTTCAGAATGACTGCTCGAAGCGTTACAAAATCAGCCCGGACGAGACCTTAAAGATTGTCCAGGAACTCTACGAGAAAAAGCTGGTCACTTATCCGAGAACGGACGCCCGAGTGCTGTCAACGGCAGTAGCAAAAGAGATCCACAAAAATATCCGCGGACTTTCCGGGTTTGCAAACGTGCAGTCTTATGCGGCGGAAGTTTTAGAAGGCACGGCCTGGAAAAAGATCGCATCGACACGTTACGTCAATGACAAACAGATCACCGACCATTATGCGATCATCCCGACCGGGCAGGGACTTTTGGCACTGCGGAGCGTAAGTGCCCTTTCGGTAAAGGTTTATGAGCTGATTGCAAGAAGGTTCCTCAGTATTTTTTATCCGCCGGCCATTTACCAGAAAACGACACTGGTTTCAAAAGTACAGCAGGAGTCCTTTTTCTCAAGTTTCCGTCTGCTTCTGTCCGAAGGATACCTTAAAGTGGCAGGCATGCCGGAAGAAAATAAGAAAAAAGACGATACAGAAGATGTGAAATGTGACGAAAATCTGCTTCAGGCACTGCAGAAATGCAAAAAAGGTGATATACTTCCGGTGAAGGGCTTTTCCATCAAAGAAGGCGAAACTTCACCGCCGAAACGCTATACATCCGGTTCGATGATTCTGGCAATGGAGAATGCCGGTCAACTGATCGAGGATGAAGAACTGCGTGCCCAGATCAAAGGAAGCGGCATCGGAACGAGTGCAACCAGGGCAGAGATTCTGAAGAAGCTTCAGGCAAACAAATACATTGCCCTGAATAAAAAAACGCAGGTTCTGACACCGACACACCTGGGGGAGATGATCTTTGATGTGGTGAACAATTCAATCCGTTCTCTGTTAAACCCGGAGCTTACGGCAAGCTGGGAAAAAGGGCTTACCTATGTGGCGGAGGGCACGATCACTTCCGAAGAATATATGGAAAAGTTAGAGGGCTTTATAAAAAGAAGAACCGATGCCGTACTTGGCAGCAATAGTTCCTATGCTTTGCGGAAACTATTTGACGAATCGGCAGTTTTCTATAAAAAACAGCAAAAGCCGCAGAGGCGACTAACAGGAGGTAAGAAAGATGGAAACATGTAAAATCAAAAATCTCTATAATCTCGAGGAAACGATTGCAAAAGATCTGTTTGAAGGAGCTGTTTATCCGTGGGAAGTACTTCCGAAGATCAGCGATTTTATCAAAAAACTGGGAGCGACCTTAAGCGAAGAAGAATACGAAAAACGCGGGGAAGACATCTGGATCGCAAAATCCGCAACCGTAGCACCGACCGCTTACATTCACGGACCGGTAATCATCGGAAAAGAAGCAGAAGTACGCCACTGTGCATTCATCCGCGGCAATGCGATCGTAGGTGAAGGAGCCGTTGTCGGCAACTCCACCGAACTGAAAAATGTGGTCCTGTTCAACAAAGTACAGGTTCCGCATTACAATTATGTCGGTGATTCCATTCTTGGATACAAGGCACATATGGGAGCCGGTTCGATCACATCCAATGTCAAATCCGATAAAAAACTGGTAGTGGTAAAAGATGACAAAGGCAATCGCATCGAGACCGGACTGAAAAAATTCGGTGCCATGATCGGCGATAACGTAGAGGTAGGATGCGGCTCCATCTTAAATCCGGGAACCGTAGTCGGACCGGACAGCAATATCTATCCGCTTTCCTCTGTGCGTGAAGTGATCCCGGCACACAGCATCTACAAAAAACGCGGCGAAGTCGCAGAAAAGAGAAAACAGAACGAGAAATAAATTGACAATAAGTAAAGAGTAAACTATAATAAAGGGAGGATAATTTTGTCCTTCCTTTTGACATTTCATTTCACTCAGAGAAGAATGACATCAGATGTGAGGTGACTTCCGACTCTGGCGTTCTTGAATTCGATAAACAGCAGGCAGCACTTCTGCTGCAAATTTCCAAGCATGGACACGCTTTTTGGTTGACATTTTCAAAAATATATATTAATATGGGGAGAGAACGAACATAAGTTCGTAAGCAAGCCCTTTTGCGTATTGCAAAGGTGCACAGAAGAAACGAGAAAACCATTGGCATTACAGAAACCAGGTATCAGATTGGTATAATCTGTATCGAAAGTATACGCTTGTGGTCAGTACAGTTGAGTATTTTCAAGTCGAACACATGTGAGACTTGGCAGGCGATTCGTGTCAGTTTTGCAGATATTTACCTGATACGGGAAGACAAGTGGAACAATATAGAGCAAATAGAAGATTAAGGAGGATATTAAAATGGGACAGGATGATAAGATCAAGGCACTGGAAGCGGCTATCACAAAAATTGAGAAAGATTTCGGAAAAGGTGCCATTATGAAACTGGGTGATTCCGGAAACCATATGAACGTGGAGACCGTTCCGACCGGCTCTCTGAGCCTGGATGTGGCACTGGGACTTGGCGGTGTTCCAAAAGGAAGGATCGTGGAGATCTACGGACCGGAGTCCAGTGGTAAGACGACCGTAGCACTGCATATGGTAGCAGAAGTCCAGAAACGCGGCGGTATCGCAGGATTTATCGATGCAGAGCATGCACTGGATCCGGTCTATGCAAAGAATATCGGCGTAGACATTGATAATCTTTACATTTCACAGCCGGATAACGGTGAGCAGGGGCTTGAGATCGCAGAGACCATGGTGCGTTCCGGAGCAGTGGACATTATCATCGTGGACTCTGTGGCAGCACTGGTGCCAAAAACAGAGATCGAGGGCGATATGGGAGATTCTCACGTAGGTCTGCATGCAAGACTGATGTCTCAGGCACTTCGTAAACTGACCGGTATCATCGGCAAATCCAGCTGTACCGTGATCTTTATCAACCAGCTGCGTGAAAAAGTCGGTGTCATGTTCGGCAATCCGGAGGTTACAACCGGTGGCCGTGCACTGAAGTTTTACTCTTCCATCCGTATGGATGTACGCCGTATCGAGACACTCAAACAGGGCGGCGAGATCGTCGGCAACCGTGTGCGTGTCAAAATCGTCAAGAACAAGATCGCACCGCCATTTAAAGAGGCAGAGTTTGATATCATGTTCGGTCAGGGCATCTCAAGAGAAGGTGACATCCTTGATCTGGCAGTGAAAAATGAGATTGTAAACAAGAGCGGGGCATGGTTTGCCTATAACGGTATCAAGATCGGACAGGGCCGTGAGAATGCCAAGATTTACCTGAAGAACAATCCGGAGACGATGGCAGAGATCGAAAAACTGGTGCGTGAAAAGTATGGATTTGACGGTGCGGCAGCCGCAGATGATGAAAAAGAAGACAAAAAAGCAACAAAGAGCAGTACTGCGAAAAAGGATGCCGTAAAAGAAGAAACTCCGGCAGCAGATCCGGACGGCAGCGGGGATGAAGCATGATCGTCACTGCATTAGAGCCGGTCGGCAAGACGAGAGTGCAGGTCTTTTTAGACGGAGAAAAAGCTTTTGTCCTGTATCGGAATGAGGCTTACCGGATGGGGATCCGTGAAGGGGAATCCCTTTCAGAGCAGGCATATGCAGAGATCATGCAGGAGATCCTGCCCAAACGGGCCAGGCTGCGTTGCATGAATATCTTAAAAAGTGCAGATAAGACCGAATGGCAGCTGAGAACAAAGCTCCGTCAGGGAGGATACCCGAAAGAGATCGAAGATATCGCTATCGAGTATGTGCGAAGCTTCCACTATATCGATGATGTACGTTATGCCGGATACTATATCGAGAGCCGCAGCCAGACAAAGAGCAAACGCCAGATCGTACAGGAGTTAAAAGCAAAAGGCGTTTTTTCAGAAGATATTGAAGCGGCATACGAACAGGCAGAAGGAAACAGCGAAGAAGAAACGATCCTCGCACTTGCGAAAAAGAAACGCATGAACCTGGAGAATCCAACAGCGGAAGAACAGCAGAAATACTATGCGTTTTTTATGAGAAAAGGATTTTCCTATGCTGCGGTACGCAAGGTTCTGCGGGGGCTCGAATAATTAGGAGAATATTTTTGGCAACAATCAAAGAAATAGCAGAAAAGGCAGGTGTCAGTACCACAACCGTTTCCAACGTCATTCACGGGAAAACAAAAAAAGTATCACCTGCAACGATCCAGAAGATCGAAGCACTGATCAAAGAAGTTGGTTACGTGCAGAAAAGAGGACTGCGAGTGCTGAATAACGAGAAGTCTCAGCTGATCGCAGTTGTCATCAACTATCATAAAGAATTCAAAGATTCCATTCTCGGAGATCCATTTTATGGGAAGATCATCGGATTTATCGAAGAATATGTGCAGAAACAGGGCTATTACCTGATGCTGTATTCCACAAAAGACATCGAAGAGATTTTTCAGATGGTGGCAGGCTGGGATGTGGACGGCGTGATCGCCATCTCCTTCAGCCGGCACAACTGTGAAAAAATCTATCAGCTGATCAAAAAACCGATCGTGTCGATCGATGCCTACGGAAACGCAGCCAAAGACAGCCATCTGGTCAATATCGGTCTGGATGACGAAAGTGGCGGCTATCAGATGGTGAAATATCTGCTGGAATGCGGATATGAGCACATCAAAGTCTGTGCCGGAAGAGACAACGGTGTCGATCATCTGCGTTATGTCGGTGCACAGAGAGCCATGCAGGAGTGTGCGGCAGAAGGTCAGAAACTGCAGTTTGTGGCACTTGGCATGAACTATGAAAAACGAAAAGCAAGTTATGACTGGCTGGTACAGAGAAGATTGCCGGGAACGGCACTGTTTTTCCTCTCCGATATGTATGCACTGGAAGCAATCCGCTTCTGTGCTGACAAAAAAGTAGCCGTGCCGCAGCAGATCGGCGTGGCAGGCTATGACGATATCAGCTATGCACAGTACTCCACACCGAGACTTACCACCATAAAGCAGGACGTGCAGAAAAAAGCACAGAAAGCAGTGGAGATCCTTCTGAAATGGATCGAAGAAGGCGAAGAATATCCGCAGCGGGAAGTAGAACTGTCCGTGACACTGGTGAAAAGGAAGTCGGTGGAGAGAGACTGAAAAGCAAGATTCAGCAATATTGTTTGATTTTGCGTGATAAAGAAAAATGACATCCACACAAAAAAAATGAAAATGTGCAAATGAACGAATTCCCCGAAGGCACGCTCTCGCTACCTCACATTGGCAGCGGTACATCAGATAGTACCTACTGGGGAATTGTTCATTTTGCACATTGACAAAGGTTCCTGGCTTGCCAGAGGACACCGAACAGGAAACGCAGCGTGTCAGAGCATTTGTTTTCCAAAATCAGGGCGTTTTTATTATACGAACCTTCCCTTTTTCAATAAATCCTTTCATAATCTATCAAAATGCACAAAAATCCCCCATCTGAACTTATACAAAAAGACGGTTATCTACATAACCTATTTACAGACAAAACGACAAATGCTATAGTGTGTACATAGAAGTTATGTACATAACCTAACGAAATATGACGCAGAACAGACACTTCAAAGGAGGATCACATGAAACAGATTTTGATTGCCACACATGGAAAAATGGCCTCCGGAATCCGTTACACGGCCGAGCTGATCGTCGGTCAGCTGGCAGAGATCACGACGATTGATGCTTATGTAACACCGGAAGACAATGTGGAAGAGCAGTTTAAAGAATTTTTTGAGAAGCATAAAGAAGACCGCATCATCGTGTTTACCGACCTGATGGGAGGAAGCGTAAACCAGAAGCTGATGGAGTACGCAAAGCAGGACAACGTCACACTGGTGACCGGAACAAATCTCCCGGTACTGATGCAGGTCATGCTTGCGGATGATGATGTGAGCGAAGAAGAGATCGAAACTTACATTGAGGAAGCAAGAGGAGAACTTCAGATGGTGCAGATGCATGCAAAACCGAAAAAGGAAGCAGATGCAGCGGCACAGAGTCAGAAGAAAGCGGCTGCGGTTCAGGAGAAAAAAGCCGCACAGCCTGCAAACTATGAAAATTCAACAGCAAAGATTTCCGCACTGCGTGTAGATGACCGTCTGATCCACGGACAGGTGGCGATGACCTGGACCAAACAGTTGCGTGTACAGGGGATCGTGGTGGCAAATGATGATGCGGCAAACGATGACACGCAGAAAATGGCACTGAAAATGGCAGTTCCGGGAGGCATCAAGGCACTGATCAAACCGGTAGATGAAGCCATCCGTGTTCTGAATGATCCGCGTGCATCAAAAATGAGGATCCTCGTTCTGACAAGAACCGTCAAGGATGCACTGAAGATCCGCAGACAGGTAGGTGAGATTGAATTTCTGAACATCGGAAACACCGGAAGATTCGACGGAATCGATGTATCTGAAAAACAGCTGCTTTCCCCGACCATCATGCTGACAGACGAAGAAGTGCAGAACTTAAGAGAACTGGTGGCAATCGATCCAAAGACCTGCATGCAGCAGGTTCCGAATGATGAGCAGAAACTTGTCAAAGATGTGCTGGACAAGTTAAAAGATACCAAGGGATTGTGAGAGTGCAAAGCACGGAACAATCCGTAGGTATCGTAGTTGATGACGTTTGATCCTAAAATCATTGAAAAGGAGAAAGAGATTATGTTAAATGCATTTTTAGTGGCACTGGCCGTATTTATCTGTGTCGGCGGTGCAGAATTGATTGGTTTTACGATGTTAAACCGACCGATCGTCATCGGACCTTTGGTTGGTCTGTTCCTGGGAGATGTAAAAACAGGCGTTATGATCGGTGCTTCACTGGAAGCCGTGTTTATGGGAGTTGTAAATATCGGCGGTGCTTCAGCGGCAGAACCTGGAATTGCAACAGCAGTCGGTACGGCATTTGCAATCATGCTGGGTAAGGGAAGTGAAGTTGCCCTGACACTGGCTTTGCCGATCGGTATTTTGGGACTTCAGATCAAAACATTCCTGTACATCTTTCTGGTTGGTATGTTTGCAAAGAAATTTGACCAGCTGGCAGCAGAAGGAAAAGAAAAACAGATCGTTTTTCTGCACTATGGACTGTGGGCGGTCAACTGGATACTGTATTCCCTGGTTGCATTCCTTGGAATCCTGTTCGGTTCCGATGCAGTCAGTACTCTGATGGATGCAATCCCGGATGTGGTTATGAACGGACTGACTGTCTGCGGCGGGCTTCTTCCGGCAGTCGGCATGGCAATGCTGATGAAAATGCTGTGGGACAAGAAAATCTGTATGTTCTATTTCCTTGGATTTGTCCTTTCTGCATACATGAACCTTCCGCTGATCGCAATCGCAGTGATCGGTGTGATCGTTGCCATCTCGATTGGCATGAACGACTACAAGATCAATCAGCTGTCTATGCAGCGTGTGGCTGCACCGGCAGGTAACCAGTCCAGTGAATTTGATGAAGAAGAGGAGGAATTTTTCTCATGAGTAATCTGACAAAATCCATTCCGGCAGATGAACGGAAAATGTTAAAAAAGGCATTCTGGCGTTCCTTTACCTTATATGCAGCCGTAAGCCCGGCAAAACAGGGTGCGTCCGGCTTCTGTTACGCACTGATGCCGTTTATCAATAAATTCTACAAAAATGATGAAGAAGGCAAAAAAGAAGCACTGGTAAGAAGTATGTCTTACTTCAATACCACGATCACCTGCTCGACCTTTATCATGGGGCTGGTTGCTTCCATGGAGAAAAAGAACAGCGAGCAGAAAGATTTTGATGCAAATTCCATCAACGCAGTAAAATCCAGTCTGATGGGACCACTGGCAGGTATCGGAGATTCCATTTTCTGGGGCGTTCTTCGCGTGATCGCAGCCGGTATCGCAGTTGGACTTGGTATGACCGGAAATATTCTGGCACCGATCGTATTCTTACTGCTGTTTAACATTTCGTCCCTTCTTGTGAAATATTATGGAACCTTTCTGGGATACAAACTGGGTTCCGAATATATCCAGAAAGTTTATGCAAGCGGTCTGATGAATATTCTTACAAAAGCTGCAAGTACCGTAGGTCTGATCATGGTTGGCGGTATGACAGCGAGCATGGTAACTTTTAATTCTACTTTTGAACTGAGTATGCAGGGAGAATCCATTCTGAATCTGCAGTCTATGCTGGATCAGATTTTCATTGGAATCGTTCCGCTGGGACTGACTCTTTTGTGCTATTACCTTCTGAAAAAGAAGAACGTCAGCATCACCGTACTGATCATCGGTGTCATCGTTCTTGGCATTGTATTGTCGTTACTTGGAATTGCATAAGGGAAAGAGAAGGAGTAAAGAAAAATGAGAGACTGGTGGAAAAATTCTGTTGTATATCAGATTTATCCAAGAAGCTTTAAGGACTCGAACGGAGATGGCTTCGGCGATCTTCGCGGAGTCATCGAAAAGCTGGATTATCTGAAAGAACTGGGAATCGATGTGATCTGGTTAAGCCCGGTATTTGATTCTCCACAGGATGACAACGGATACGATATCCGTGATTATCGCAGCATCTACGAAAAATTCGGAACAAACGAAGATATGGAAGAGCTGATCCGACAGGCACACGAAAGAAAAATCAAAGTTGTGTTGGATCTGGTGGTAAACCATACTTCGGACGAACATGCCTGGTTTGTGGAGAGCCGCAAGTCAAAAGATAACAAATACAGCGATTATTACATATGGAAAGATCCAAAAGCAGACGGCAGCGAGCCGAACAACTGGGGTTCGAGTTTCTGCGGAAGTGCCTGGGAGTACTGTGAAGAACGCGGACAGTATTACCTGCATTTCTACAGCAAAAAACAGCCGGATCTGAACTGGGAAAACGAGACTGTCCGAAAGGAAGTTTATGATCTGATGAAATTCTGGATGGAAAAAGGGGCAGACGGCTGGCGTATGGACGTGATCGCTTCCATTTCAAAAGACCAGAATTTCTCGGACTACGAAGAAACAGAGCCGGGAAGAAAGTATTATACCGGAAAATATCACAGCAACGGGCCAAGACTTCATGAATTTATCCAGGAGATGAATCAGGAAGTCCTCTCAAAATACAACTGCATGACTGTCGGTGAGGCACCTGGTTCTACACCGGAAGTGGCAAGACTTTTCACCGATCCGAAGCGAAAAGAGCTGAATATGATCTTTACATTTGAGCATATGAACATCGACCGCATTCCGGGATCGGTCAACCGCAAGTGGGCATTAAAACCATTTGACCTGAGAGAACTGAAACGTGTCATGTCCAACTGGCAGGACAAACTCAGCGGCCAGGGATGGAATGCTCTGTATTTTGAAAATCATGATCAGCCGAGGATTATTTCCCGCTGGGGAAATGATACCACTTACCGCAGGGAATGTGCGAAAGCGTATGCAACCGTTCTTCATGGAATGCAGGGAACACCGTATGTGTACCAGGGTGAGGAAATCGGTATGACAAATGTCCATTTTCCGCTTGATGAGTATGAAGATATCGAAGTGCGAAATGCATACAAAGAACTGGTGGAAAATGGAAAAAGCATTTCCGAAGAAGAGTTCAAAAAGGCAGTCTGGAACAAGAGCCGTGACAATGCCAGAACCCCGATGCAGTGGGATGACAGTGAAAATGCAGGATTTACAACCGGAAAGCCATGGTTTGCACTGTCTGACCGTTACAGGGAAATCAATGTCAAAGAAGCACTTGCAGACAAAGACTCCATTTTCTATTATTATAAAAAACTGATCGAGATGCGTCATCAGGAACCACTTCTGACAGAAGGCAGCTACGAGCTGATCCTTGCTGAAGAGGAACACATTTTTGCCTATCTTCGCAAAACAGCAGATGAATGTTGGATGGTGGCAGCAAATCTCTCAGAGGAGACGATTCCGGCAGAAATTTTGAAGTCCTATGCGAAAGGAGTGCAGGAAGTCAAGATCGCAAACTATGCAGAGCGAAAAGATTTAACAGAAGCACTTCGCCCATACGAAGCATTTATGATGAAAATTCAGTGAAACACAGCTTGTAAAGAGATGAAAACATAAGACATACGAAAAACGAAACGATTTCATCTTAGATTACAGGCGGAAAAGGAACAAAATCTATGACAGACAGATATTGGATCGCCGTCGATATGGACGGCACACTTTTGAACAGCAGGGGACAGATCTCAGAGCGAACCTGTGCTGTTCTGCAAAAATGTCTGGATCAGGGGAACCATGTCCTTCCCGCTACGGGAAGGGCATTGCCGCTTCTTCCGGAAAAAATCAAAAATCTTTCGGGAATTTCGTATGCGGTTCTTGGAAACGGATCCGTTGTCTGGGACTGGAAAAAGACATGTGCATTATATAAAAAATGTCTTCCGGAAGGATCGGCAGAACAGATCTTAAAGGATGTGCGGGAAATGTACCGGGTGCATCAGGAAAAAGCAGGGAAAGAATCACGTTATTATGCAGAAGTTATCTCAGATGGAAAAGTCTATGCGGACAGTCTCGACAGAGAATATTTCCTTACGGCAGAAATCGAAGGGAATTTTGCAGAATATATGCTTTCAAACCACGCGTATGTGAAAAGATTAGAAGACCAGAGTGAAATCCTGAAAAAAGCAGAAAAGATCAATATCTTTTTTGAGGATGTTTTACTTTCAAAGAAAATCCGGGAAAAATGGCAGAAAGTAAAAGGAATCTACACGACAACCTCAGTAGCCGGAAATGCGGAATTTACAGCGGAAGGGATAAATAAAGGCAGAGGACTTGCCATTTTAAAAGAACGTCTTGCGATTCCAAAAGAGCAGATCATTGCGATCGGGGATAACGAAAACGATGTGGAGATGTTCAAAGAAGCAGGGATTTCCGTTGCGATGGAAAATGCAAAAGATCCGGTAAAACAGCAGGCAGATTTTGTGGCTGCGGATAATGACCACGACGGAGCCGCAGAATTTCTGGAAAAATTTCTGAAACTATAAAGAGCACACCTCGGACAACGATCACGACGGGCATTTACCGGGCACTTGCGAAACTGAAAATCGTCCGGTAAATGCAGAAGCGAATTGTTGATGCAAAATAGGATAAAGCACTTCACAATTACTTGACAATATGCACAAAGCAATGTAAAATTAATATGTTGTACTTGTACAATGCGAGTAACAAAAGGCATTTAAAGAAACATTGCAGCTGTGAAGATAAAGCAGTTACAGATGCTTTAAATCCGTCCGTTACTTGAAAATTCTATAAGGAGGTGCTCCTGTGGGCCCAGTAGTAATTGCTATTGCTGTTCTGGTGACTCTCATCATCGCCGTCCCTGTTACAGCTGTCGTAGCGATCTCTTACCGCAAGAAAGTGGTAGAGACAAAGATCGGCAATGCCGACGAGAAGGCAAGACAGATTGTAGATGACGCCTTAAAGGTTGCAGAGACAAAGAAACGGGAAGCACTGCTCGAAGTGAAAGAGGAATCCTTGAAAACCAAGAATGAACTGGAAAGGGAAACAAAGGAACGTAGAGCAGAGCTGCAGCGTTACGAAAAACGTGTACTGTCCAAAGAAGAAGCAGTGGACAAAAAAGCGGACGCAATCGAAAGAAGAGAGACAGGCTTAGCGGCAAAGGAAGAGGAAATCAAAAAGAGAAGCAATGAAGTGGAAAAGCTGACAGAACAGAGAGTACAGGAACTTGAAAGAATTTCAGGATTGACCTCCGAGCAGGCGAAAGAATATCTTTTAAAAACGGTTGAAGATGAAGTAAAACATGACACTGCCAAGCTTTATAAAGAGCTTGAGAGCAGAGCAAAAGAGGAAGCCGGCAAGAAAGCCAAAGAATATGTGGTCAATGCCATTCAGAAATGTGCGGCAGATCATGTTGCAGAGACTACGATCTCTGTAGTACAGCTTCCGAATGACGAAATGAAAGGAAGGATCATCGGACGAGAAGGCAGAAACATCCGTACACTGGAAACCATGACGGGTGTGGATCTGATCATCGATGATACTCCGGAAGCAGTGATCTTATCCGGCTTTGATCCGATCCGCCGTGAGGTGGCTCGTATCGCCCTCGAAAAACTGATCGTAGATGGCAGGATTCATCCGGCAAGGATCGAGGAGATGGTTGAGAAAGCACAGAAAGAAGTAGAGAACATGATCCGTGAGGAAGGTGAAGCAGCAACACTTGAAGTTGGTGTGCACGGCATCCATCCGGAGCTGGTGCGTCTCCTTGGACGTATGAAGTTCCGTACCAGTTATGGACAGAATGCACTGAAACATTCCATCGAGGTGGCACAGCTTTCAGGACTTCTGGCAGGTGAGATCGGTGTGGATGTCCGCATGGCAAAACGTGCCGGACTTCTGCATGATATCGGAAAATCCATCGACCATGAGGTTGAAGGTTCCCATATCCAGATTGGTGCAGATCTTTGTAAGAAATACAAAGAATCTCCGCTTGTCATCAATGCGGTGGAAGCACATCACGGAGATGTAGAACCTGAGAGTCTGATCGCATGCATCGTTCAGGCAGCTGATACGATTTCAGCAGCAAGACCGGGTGCGAGAAGAGAGACACTTGAGACTTACACAAATCGTTTGAAACAGTTAGAAGATATTACCAACTCCTTCAAGGGAGTAGACAAATCGTTTGCTATCCAGGCAGGACGAGAGATTCGTATCATGGTAGTTCCGGAACAGGTCAGCGATGCTGATATGGTTCTTCTGGCAAGAGATGTTGCAAAACAGATCGAGGCAGAGCTGGAATATCCTGGACAGATTAAAGTCAGCGTGATCCGTGAAAGCCGAGCGGTTGATTACGCAAAATAGCATTTAAACATACCCCGCATACCATAGCGATATGGTTTGCGGGATTTTTTTGTGCTGATTGCATCAGATTCTGCATGTGTTTGACTTGAAGTTGTTTTGCAATGAAGGAAGCAGTTTTGCACAGTTTCAGGCATAAAACATGCAGCGTACTGTATAAAGTAGAAGGAAAGATAAACGCTTCGCAAGGAGGCCGAAGGCATTCTTGAATGTTCCACGGACAATGGCTTTGTATCGACCGGAACGGAGAAGCTATAAAACAGTGAAAGCAGGGTGCAGATCATGCGATTGAAAAAGCCGGATCAAAAATTTCTTCTTTTGTGTGCGATATCGATGCTGACAGGGATTCTGGCGGGGATTTTTCTTGCAGTAAAATGCAGAACCGGCAACGGTGCAGCCGGGATTTTCAGTCCGTACTATTTAAAAGAATATGCCTATTTGGATATTGATCGCAGAAAACTGATGCTGATCGTGGCAAAAGAGAGGGGGAAATGGCTGCTACTTTTGTGGGCGCTCGGATTCAGCACGGTTGGAAGATTCTGTATTTATCTGTTTCCGGCAGTCTGGGGCGTGATCGGGACTTTATTTCTGGCACAGGCGTTTGCCAGTATGGGGATTGCCGGGATCGGACTTGGACTTTTATTTCAGGTGCCGCAGATCCTGATTTATGTGCCGCTGTTCCTGTGGATGATGGAAGAAGCAGACAAAAAAAGCAGACAGTTTGCGTATCTTCGGAAGATCGGGACGGCAGGGAAGAACAACAGGCGGTATTTTCTGTGCTTTTTTGTGGCTTTGTCGGTACTTTTTTTGGGAATTTTGACGGAAAGTTACGCAGGCTCCGGGCTTGTTCAGATGATTTTAAGAATTGTTTACTAAAAGAACAGCAAAGTTATGTAAAATAATCACTATATCTGGTAGAAAAACAAAGGGAGAATCAGGATGTTGTAGGAACAAAAAAACCCAAAATTTCGGCATTTTTCCCTATTTGCAAGCAACAAAAAAATGATTATACTTGGAAATATGGAATAGATTGGAATTTAGTGTTTTTGTGACCTTGCATTGTGGTTTATGTGAACGCAGAGTGCCATGTGAGTGCAAAGAACGGAACAGTCTGAATGGCATTTTTTGAGAAGCACATCACAAAAACAGAGATTTTATGCAACAGGGAGGGAAACGATGGAACAGGTAATGCCGGATTTTATTACATATCTGACAAATGAGCGGAATGCATCCAAAAGTACTGTGTCTTCTTACTGCCGGGATCTGGAAAGAATGTTTCAGTTTCTCGACGGAAAAGGCATCAAAAAGACGGATGATGTCACGCCGATCAGTTTGAATTCTTACATCCTTTATCTGGAGAAAGAGGGGTTTTCGATTTCAACTGTATCCAGAAATGTGGCATCCATGAAGGCATATTTTCACTATGCATTTGGACGCAGGCTGATCGAGAAAGATCCGACCAGAACAATCAAGGCACCGCATATCGAGAAGCGGGTGCCGGGCGTGCTGACGCAGGAGCAGGTGACACGGCTTTTGGAGCAGCCGTCACGAAACACAGCCAAAGGCATCCGTGACAAAGCGATGCTGGAGCTTTTATATGCAACCGGAATGCGGGTGTCGGAGCTGATCGCAGTGCAGATGGAAGATGTCAATTTCAGCCTGGAGTATGTTGTCTGCCGTGATGCAGAGCGTTTGCGGGTGATCCCTCTTGGCAGAAAAGCAAAAGAAGCACTAAAATTTTATCTGAAAGAAGCAAGAGACAGGCTACTTTGCGGAAAAAAAGGAAATTATCTGTTTGTGAACTGTCAGGGAAATTCGATGAGCAGACAGGGATTCTGGAAAAATCTGAAAGAGTATGCAAGGAAAGCTGGGATTGAAGAAGATATTACGCCGCACACCTTCCGTCACAGTTTTGCGGCACATCTGGTGGAAAACGGAGCCGACCTTCGCGATGTGCAGGAGATGCTGGGCCACTCGGACATCTCGACAACGCAGATCTATATGGAGATGGCAGCAGGAAAAGTCAGAGCTTCCTATAAGAAGGCACATCCGCGGGCAGATTAATGCCTGGATGAGCCATAAACAGAAAGTTACAGATAGTAATGGATATCGGAAATTATTTTAATTCTTCTTCCGGGAAAAGGCTGCGGATCTTTTCGACGGTTTTGCGGGCTTCTTTATGGTCGGAGCCGCTGGCGGTCACGCCGATGACAACGTTGCCGTTCTGCACGATGCCCGGAAAATAAAAATCACATTTTGTTTTATCACTACAGACATTTACGGTGATCCCCATGCATTTGCATGCACTGTAGATGTCTGAATTGATCTGATGGTCGTTTGTGGCAGCAATCACATAATCGGCATCATAAATATCTTCGCGTTCGTAGTTTTTTCTTTTGATCCTGAGCATCCCGGCTTTCTCCATATCCAGAAGCTCCCGGTTGACTTCCGGTGCAATGACTGTGAGATGGTTGGTAAAAGAAACCAGTGTGCGGATGCGTCTCTTGGCGATCGTTCCGGCACCGACTACGACGATCTGTTTCTCATTTAAATCTACAAAAAGCGGAAAATAAGGTTTTTTATCGTTTGACATGTTCTACTCCTGTGTTACATAATATGGGCATTTTGAGCTTTTAACCCTGGCATCATTATATAATAAAAAAAAGTACTGGTCAAAGTTTTTTGCGGAAAATTCTGTGGACAGAAAGGAGGGCTGCGGTATAAAATGAAACGGAGTAGCAGAAAAATCGGGAGGCGATGGCGTGAATTTTACAAAAAAAAGTTTAAGACTCTATGCAGTGACAGACCGCAGCTGGCTTCATGGAGAAACCCTGTATGAACAGGTGGAAAAGGCATTAAAAGGCGGCGTGACTTTGGTGCAGCTGCGGGAAAAGGAACTTTCGGAAGCGGATTTTGAGCAGGAGGCAAAAGAACTGCTGGAGCTTTGCCATAAATACAACGTAAATCTGATCATCAATGACAACGTGGCACTGGCGGCAAAAGTCGGGGCGGACGGCGTGCACATCGGTCAGTCGGACATGGGGGTGGAAAAGGCGAGAGCCATCCTTGGAAAGGAAAAGACCATCGGTGTGACGGCAAAGACGGTGGAGCAGGCAAAGGCAGCGGAAGCAGCCGGGGCAGATTATCTTGGCAGCGGAGCCGTGTTTGGAACCAGCACCAAAAAAGATGCAAAACCGATGGATCATGCACTTTTACAGGAGATCTGCGAGAGCGTGAAGATCCCGGTGGTGGCAATCGGAGGCATTGACGGCGGCAACATTCTTTTGCTGAAAGGCAGGAAAATGGCAGGTGTGGCAGTGGTGAGTGGTCTGTTTGCCTGTGAAGATATCAAAAAAGCGGCAGAAGATCTGCGAGAGAAAGCAGACAGGATCTGTGAATAAAAGATAAAAGCAAATTCACCTGAAACAGAAAGAGGAATGCATATGAAAATGAAAACAGCACTTACAATCGCCGGAAGCGATTCTGGCGGCGGAGCCGGTATCCAGGCGGACATCAAGACAATGATGGCAAACGGTGTGTATGCGATGAGTGCGATCACGGCACTGACGGCACAGAATACTACAAAAGTAGCAGATATTATGGAAGTGACACCGCAGTTTCTGGCAGAGCAGCTGGACTGCATTTTTACAGATATCCGGCCGGATGCGGTAAAGACCGGCATGGTTGCCTCCGCAGCTCTGATCCGGACGATCGCCGGGAAACTGACGGAGTATCAGGCGGAAAATATCGTGGTCGATCCGGTCATGGTTTCTACAAGCAGAGCAAGACTGATCAGTGAGGAGGCCATCGAGACGTTAAAAGAAAAGCTGTTCCCGCTGGCAACGGTGATCACGCCGAACATTCCGGAGGCAGAAGTGCTGGCGGATATGGAGATCGAGACAGTGCAGGATATGGAAAAAGCAGCAGAAGTGATCGGAACACGGTATGGATGCTCCGTTCTTTTAAAGGGCGGTCATCAGAAAAACGATGCCAGCGATCTGCTCTGGCAGAAGGATAAGAAGCCGGTGTGGTTCCATGGAGTGCGGATCGACAATCCAAACACGCACGGAACCGGATGTACGCTTTCTTCTGCGATCGCATCCAATCTTGCGAAAGGCAGAGATCTGGAAACTTCGGTCGAGGCGGCAAAACGCTATATTTCCGGGGCACTGGCAGCGATGCTGGATCTTGGAGCTGGCAGCGGTCCGATGAATCATGGATTTGCGATAAAGGAAGAGTGGTAACATGGATAACGCAAAAAAGAAAAATAATAAGATGAATAATCATTCATACAACGAAAAATACAACAGCAGGAGCAGGATTGAAAAGCTGACACTGACGGCTCTGTTTACGGCGATCGCAGTGGTCGGCAGTATGTTTTCCTTCCCTATATTCGGGTCAAAATGTGCACCTGTGCAGCATCTGGTCAACGTTCTGTGTGCAGTGACAGTCGGACCGTGGTGGGGACTTGGACAGGCATTTTTAGCGGCACTGATCCGCAATCTGACCGGGCTTGGAAGCCCGCTGGCATTCCCTGGAAGCATGTGCGGGGCACTGCTTGGCGGACTTCTGTATCGCTATGGGAAAAAACTGCCGTTTGCCTACATCGGAGAAGTGTTTGGAACGGGCATCATCGGCGGCATGCTTTCTTATCCAGTGGCATCTCTGATCATGGGAAATCAAAGTGCAGCACTGTTTACATTTGTTGTGCCGTTCCTTGTCAGTACCTGCGGCGGTACGGTCCTGGCAGCTGTGATCACCGTTTCGATGGCGAAAATGGGTGTGCTTGCTAAGCTGCAGAACGGAGAAGTGTAGATGCGGATGGAGGTTTCAGATCAGAAAAATACCGGAATTTTTGCAGAAAAGATTGCTTCGCTGCATCAGGAAATACAAAACAGGCGTCCGCTGGTGCAGTGCATCACCAATGCGGTGACCGTCAATGACTGTGCCAACATTCTGCTGGCAGCCGGTGCGTCCCCGACCATGGCACATCATCCGCAGGAGGCTGCTGAGATTTCCACGGGGTGTGATGCACTGGTCTGCAATTTCGGGGCGATTGCGGATTATGAAGCGATGAAAAGTGCGGCACTTATGGCAACAAGGCTGGGGCATCCGATCGTGATCGATCCGGTCGGTGTATCCGGCTCCACTTACCGCAGGACAAAATGTATTGAGCTGATAAAAAAAGCCGGGGCGGACTGCATCCGAGGGAATTATTCGGAGATTGCGGCACTGATCAAAAATGACAGAACGGTTGTCGGGGTGGATGCCATGCAGCAGCAGATCGATACACAGGCAATGCAGGAATTTGCCAGACAGAACAGACTGTTTCTGTGGGCATCCGGAGAGACGGACATTCTGACGGACGGCGAACGTCTGTGGTACTGTAAGAACGGCGATCCGCTGATGGCAAGGATCACAGGCAGCGGGTGTATGTCCTCGGCACTTTTAGGAGCTTTTCTTTCAATCGAAAATTCGCTGGAAAGTGTGGCGGCGTGCTGTGCATTTGTCGGTTTGGCAGGGGAGCTTGCGGCAGAAAAAACAGCTCAGGCACAGGGTGGAACGATGACCTTTCGCCTACAATTTATAGACACAATTTCGCTTATTTCATCACAAAACGAAATATTTTTAAAGAATAAGATCATAATTCCATAATTTTTAGCGAATAAAACAGGGTGGATATTTATACAAGTTGTGATATAATAGACTGGAATTGTTTTCGTGGATATCGTTTCGTGGAAAAGTCTGCTTTCGGTATCAGAGGAAAATAGAATTCCTGCTTTTAAAAAGCAGGCACGAAAGCTGAATTTAGAATGAAACAGATGAGGAGAATGACATGAGTTTCGAATTTATCAAAAAATTACCGACTCCGCAGGAGATCAGAGAAAAATATCCTCTGTCAGAAGAACTGGCAGCAATCAAAAAAGCAAGAGATGAGGAGATCCGCAAGGTGTTTACCGGAGAATCCGATAAATTCCTGGTGATCATCGGACCTTGTTCTGCAGATAATGAAGAGGCAGTTCTGGATTATGCAGGCCGCCTGGCAAAAGTAAATGAAAAAGTCGGCGACAAGCTGATCCTGATCCCACGTATTTATACAAACAAACCGCGTACAACAGGTGAAGGATATAAAGGAATGATGCATCAGCCGGACCCGGAGAAAAAACCGGACCTGCTGGCAGGACTTCTGGCAATACGTAAAATGCATATTCATGCAATCGAGCAGACCGGTCTTACCGCAGCAGATGAAATGCTGTACCCGGAAAACTACAGATACTTATCTGATCTGCTTTCTTATGTAGCGATTGGAGCACGTTCTGTAGAAGACCAGCAGCATCGTCTGGTAGTCAGCGGCATGGACGTACCGGCCGGTATGAAGAACCCGACCAGCGGCGACTTAAGCGTTATGCTCAACTCTGTTGTTGCAGCACAGTGCAGCCACAGCTTTATTTACCGTTCCTGGGAAGTGAAGACAACCGGAAACGAACTGGCACATACCATTTTACGTGGAGCTGTAAACAAACACGGCAACTGCATCCCGAACTACCACTATGAAGACCTGAACCTGGTAGACCGTCTCTATAAAGAGAGAAATCTCAAAAACCCGGCTGTTGTTGTGGATGCAAACCACTCCAACTCCAACAAACAGTATGCAGAACAGGTTCGTATCGTGAACGAAGTGCTTCACAGCCGCAACCTGAATCCACACATCAAAACACTGGTAAAAGGTGTGATGATCGAAAGTTACATCGAAGGTGGAAATCAGAAGATCGGATGTGTACCGCACATCTACGGCAAATCCATCACAGACCCATGCCTTGGATGGGATGATTCCGAGAAACTGATCTACTCTATTTATGATCTTTGCTAAAGAGTATGTAAGAGGACTGGGAAAGGATAGCTTCCTGATATCCCAGGTCTTTGAAAAGAAAGCCGCCGTCCCGGGGATTGGCGGCTTTCTGTGACCTTATCTTAGAAAAGTATTTTAGTAGGAGGAATTTATAAGTGACTAAATATATTGCTTAATATGGTTAAATGTGTTTAAATATACCTATGGAGGTATTATTATGAACACGCCAAATATCACGAATTATAAACCAAAAGATTTTGCTGAATTAATAGGTGTTTCTGTGAAAACATTACAGCGTTGGGAC
>NZ_JAJEQE010000089.1 GCF_020687205.1 Hominisplanchenecus faecis | reverse complement strand
GATATTTGGCGTGTTCATAATAATACCTCCATAGGTATATTTAAACACATTTAACCATATTAAGCAATATATTTAGTTACTTATAAATTCCTCCTTTCCAGCTATTTAGAAAATTTTCTAATTACTTTATATATATCACTCTGTTTTCCCGTTGTCAATCACTATTTAGAATTTTTTCTAAATAGTTTTTTAGGAACAAGCCATAAACCATGCTGCACGTTCACAGGCGTAATTTTGCGGCTTGATTTTTTCTAATTTTCACATACCGGAATCAGAATTTCGGTCACAAATTTTCCGGTGTCATTTGTGATCCCATAGTCGATGAGGGTGATCTCTCTGGAGAATCCTGCGATTTTGAGCTGATGTTCTTTGATATAGGAGAGAAGTTTCCGATAATATTTTTCTGCCTCCTGATGTCCGCCGCAGAAGCGGATCGATACGCTCAGGGTATCCGGCAACTGCTCGACTTCACCCTGGTAGTTTTCTTCGTCATCCAGCACCAGAAATACCCGGTCATAAGCATCCAGTTGACCGTTTTCCAGCTTTTCTTCGGATATGCCAACACCCACTTTTCCAAGGAAGGTCAGAGAATCCGGCTGGTCTTTTTCCAGACGGCGGATCGCATATTCCAGATCCAGATGCGAATGGATCTTCAGGCTGTCCCGGATCCAGACGATCCGGCAGGCTTTGGTCTGCTGCATGCGGATCTCATCCAGCTTCGATGAGGCCGCATCCTGGATCTGATGGATTCTGTGGTCGATTTTCCGTTCTATGACCTCCAGCTGACGCTTCTTTTCCCGAATCATCTCTTTTTGATTTTGCAGTTTTTCTTCGATCACCTGAATGTCGCGGTTGGCGAGGAAATCTGCAATCTGCTCCAGCGGCATATCGAGCACCCGCAGATAGCGGATCGTATTGAGCACCTCAAACTGGCGGATACCATAGTAACGGTAACTGCTTTTTTCCTCGATAAACTCCGGGACGATAATCCCAATCCGCTCATAATGACGAAGCGTCCCGGTGCTGATATGGAACATTTTTGCCACATCTCCAATGCGAAATAATTTTTCTTCTTCCATGCTTATCCTGCTTTCTGCCATTCATAAACAACGTGTTATCTTACATCTGATCTATGCTTTTTTGAAACTCTCACTGTGCTATCTGCTGTCTGCACATTCTGCAATCTTTTATGCTGTTTTAGCCAGACGAATGCCGCCACGCAGATCAGTGCTGAGAGCAAAGAACCGCAGGCAGTCGCGATCCCCATCGGGAAAAGGGTCTGTGGGAACCATTTTGAGGTCAGGTAAGCTCCCGGGATTCGCACGCACAGGATCGCAACGATGTTGTGGAAAAAGGAAATCCCGGACTTTCCGTAAGCACAGAAGTAACCGCTGAAGCAGAAATGGATCCCGGCAAAAAAGCAGTCAAAAATATAACCGCATATGTACTGGCTTCCAAATGCGATCACAGTCTGATCGGATGTAAACACTCCAACGACCGGTGATGCGATAAACTGGATCAGGATTGCGATAAAAATGCCGAATCCGCCGGCGATCAGCAGAGCGTAGTGAAGCGTCTCTCTGGCACGGTCGTGCTTTCCGGCACCGATATTCTGTGCCGCCAGTGCTGACACGGAAGAAAGCATCGAGGATGGCACAAGAAACAGAAAACTGATGATCTTTTCCACAATACCGACGGCTGCCGCCTGGTTTAATCCTCGACGGTTGGCGATGATCGTAATAACAAGAAATGCGACCTGGATAAACCCATCCTGAAGTGCCACCGGCACGCCGATGTTCAGAATCTGTCCCATCACTCGCCTTTTCGGCCGGAGATTCTGCTTTTTCAGGGCAATCCCCATCTTCTTTTTCCGAATCATAAAAAGCGAGATCACAACGCTGACCGCCTGAGACAGTGTCGTTCCAAGTGCCGCCCCGGCAGCTCCCATGTGAAAAGCTCCCATAAACAGATAGTCAAGGGCAATGTTAATCACGCAGGCGATGGCGATAAAGTACATCGGACTTTTTGAATCACCGAGCCCGCGAAAAATCGAACTGATCACATTGTAAGCGATGATAAACGGAATGCCGACAAAACAGATCGTAAGGTAGATCCTAGTACCTGCCACGGCTTCCTGTGGCGTGGACATAACCTGAAGGATCGGATTCACCAGAAGCAGAAGGATGGCAAACATGCCTGCCGCCACCACAGCAAACAGTGTGACCGTATTTCCGATGGCATTTGCCGCCCTCCTCTTGTCGTTTGCTCCGATCGCCTGACCGATGCTGACGGTCGTTCCCATCGCAAGTCCCACGATCATAACCGTGAGCATGTGCATGACCTGGCTGCCGATTGAGACAGCGGTCGTATCTGCCACGCCTTCAAACTGTCCTATGATAAAAAGATCCGCCATTCCGTAAAGCGTCTGTAAAAAGTAAGATAATAAATAGGGCAGTGAAAAGTACACGATGTTCTTTAAGACACTGCCCGAGGTAAGATTTTTTTCCATAAGGCTATCTAAAGCTCCTTTCCATGTCCGGCAACGTTTTATTCTGCCATTTGTTGCTTTATGATAAACCTTACAATAATTGCAAAGTCAATGCAAGTTTTTAAAATAATTTTTGTACTACAAAGTCTCTTTGATTTTATCCAGCTGCTCTTTCGAAATTTCCGTCACCTGCAAAATCTCTTCTTCTGACATAGTTCCAAGTTTCAGGAGCTTTTTTGCAATTTCCCGGCTTTTTTCTTCCATGCCATATTTTCTTCCCCGCTAAATTCCACTCTGGACTCCACGTTTCATTCCCTGCTGAATTCCATGTTCTTCTACTAAATCCGATAAATTACACATCAAATGCATCTCCTTTCCGAGCTGATCGCTCATATGTAACTCTTTCTGGCTCAATACACGCTTACATTGTGCATCATAACGTGCTTTCACATCATTCAGGGAAAGATTTTCTGAAAACTCATTTGTCATCTTTTTCTCCTGTCATTATAAAATATTTTGTTGTCTTTGTGAACTACCCATTGTCTAAAGCCAATGGGCTTCCTGCTTCGCAGACCTCGTAACCTACTATCTCCACAGGCGT
>NZ_JAJEQE010000088.1 GCF_020687205.1 Hominisplanchenecus faecis | reverse complement strand
AGGCCTCCTATGATTTTAATATTTTATCATAGAAGACCTTTGTTGTGTTGAATTTACAGAGTTTTTTTCACAGGCTCCTCTATTATGCTTTCTGATAGTTTTAATGAATTAGGTAAATTAGATGTAAAACTATCCCGATACACATTCCCAAGAAAAGTCACATAAAGTACAAGCAATATAGCAGGCGTTATCAAAGAGGTAAAGAACATTCCCTTATCTTTGAAAAACAATTTGATATTTCTTTTGATAAGAATGAAAGCCATACTCATTTTTCTGCACCTCCCACCAATGTTTTGCCCGTAACAGCAAGAAAAACATCGTCCATTTTTCCTTTTGTTATTTCGTAATCATTAAACAACTGTGGATTACGAATAATCAATTCAGTTGCAGCCTTTGTATTCGGTACAGAAAGGCGATAACCGTTTCGGATTTGCTCATATTCCACATCAAGTGCTTTAATATCCTTTTCATCCACATCATAAATTGTGATGTAATCCCCAGTATAAATATTTTTTAATTCAAGCGGAGTACCCTCTGCGGATATTTTCCCATCATCAATGATTACAACATAATCAGCTTCCGCAGCTTCTTCCATATAGTGCGTAGTTAAAAATACAGTCATATTTTCATCTTTGCGAAAACTTGATATAACATTCCAAATAAGTCGGCGTGTCTGTGGATCAAGCCCTGTTGTCGGCTCATCAAGAATAAGGATTTTAGGCTTATGAAACAAAGCCCTTGCAATATCAATTCTTCGGCGTTGTCCTCCTGATAATTTACCAACGGTGCGTTTCAATAAGTTTTCAAAATCTAATATTTTCGCCAATTCCTCAAGTCGTTTCTTAAACTCCATTCCAGTAATGCCATATAAAGCGGCACGACTTTCCAAATTATCATAAACAGAAAGGGCAGAATCCAAGACAGATGATTGAAAAACTACACCCAGTTCACGCTTAATATAGTCCATATCCTTATCTAAATCGTGTTTATCAATAAAAACGCTTCCACTATCTTTCGATAGTTGTCCACACATAATATTGATTGTAGTTGATTTTCCTGCCCCATTGATACCAAGAAAGGCAAACAACTCTCCTTTTTTTACACGAAAACTCAAATTCTGAACAGCGTTTACACTTCCAAAACTTTTATTAAGATTATTGATTTGAATAATATTGCTCATTCAATTTCCCCCTGTATAATCGGTTTTTATCTCGCATAGAGAGCAATCAATATAATCTTTTCCTGTTCTAATCGAACTCCAAATTAGTAGATGCAGCACGATACTGTAAATTAAATTTATTATAGCATAATGAATTACCAAAGTCATTATGAAAGAGAACACATCGAATCATAATTGTGGCAGGCAAAGTTTTAATTTTTGACCGCCACAATTTTAATATTCTATATATTATATTTTTGCTTATAGATAATATCGGCATATACAATTTCTCGTGCTCTTGTCTGTATCTCATTCATTCGACCAACCCACAACATCGGTTTTTCTACTTTAAGTTGTTCGGTCACGCCCTCCTTGTCAGCCATTTGCTCGACCAATCGAAATATCATTTCCGTTGCCTGTTCGTCAATATCAGTAAGGTAACAGTTTAATTTTCCGCTTGTGAGAAACGTGATGTAAACTGCCCGTTTATGTTCCTGTAAATAGCGTTTGTGTCGCTGCCCCCATAAGCTGATAGGCTTGTGTTCTTTTTCGGTTGGTGAAATAAGGCAAGGAATATAATAATCCCCCTGCAATTCATACCAAAGACCATTGCTTTCATCATAAATATACTTGTCCATTAAAAAATCCTCCATTATAATATATTTGCACATATGTCATAGTTCTCCGATTGCCACACTCTGTTATATCTTGTTATGAGATTTTCTTGCCCTTGATTTTGCCCTTATAAGTAGGCAGGGAAAGAGTAAACTTGTGTGAAATCATATAAAAGGATAAGGCGAACACATTGCGATAAATCCTTTATTTTCAAGGCTTTTGGAGGATTTTATTGATAACCTATGGAGAGCAATAATCACTCATAATTTTATGGTTTTCAAATTCCAGTTTGTAACGAAGGTATTTGCGATGAAAGGAATTAAGATTGAGTTATTGGGGATTGCAATAATACCTTTAGGAATTGCTGTGACAACAAATAATTTTGGGGGATATGTCCTAGGTGTTCTTGGATTTGGCATCGCTGTAGTTGGATGTTTTCTAAAAGATAATCACTGATAACTTCTTGTTTGAAAAATTGAGAAAACGTAATATTGAACAAAAAAGAAATGCACAGTTCTTAGCTTATCGTGAACTGTGCATTTTTGTAAATAAATACTTTTAATTAGCCGATTACGGCATCCTCTGCTGTAAAATGTTCCAGAGAATTTTCTTTTACCTGAATGCAGATATAAGTAATTCCAGAAATATCGGATGCAAAAAACTGACGCTTTGCAGCAGGTGCGATTTTTAGCCAGTCTCCAGTTGAAAGGCTAATTTCTTCTCCATCAATTATGGCTTTGCCGTTACCTGAAAGAATTCCATAGATTTCTTCATTTTCTTTATGAGAATGAACAAATGGTACATTTGCTCCTGCAGGTAGTTCGTTTAAACTGATTTCTGCACCTGTTAAAGACAACTTTTCATGCAGCTCAATTCGGTTTTCCTTTCCAATAGTCGTTTTTGTGTAATTTGCCATAATAACCTCCATAGTTAATTTGTAGTTTCTGGTTGCTTGGTATTAGTATAATGTGAGACACATACAAAAACAAGTACGCACCTTTTTGTAACTGTACACTTAAAAATGAATGTGTTACAATAGACTCGGAGGTGAGAATTATGCGAGCAAAAGAAGAATTACCGGAATGCCCAGTTGCAACAGCAGTATCTCTTATCGGAGGAAAATGGAAACTGCTGATTTTGCGTAACTTAAAAGAGCGTCCATGGAGATTTAATGAGCTACAACGAAGTATAGATGGTATTTCACAAAAGGTTTTGACAGATAGTTTAAGACAAATGATGAGTGATGGGCTGGCATATCGCCACGATTACCATGAGCAGCCACCGAGAGTTGAATACGGCTTAACGGAACTCGGAACAAAAATGCTTCCAATTGTTAATTCACTTGCTGACTTTGGTAACTACTATAAATCAATTATTGAACAGAATTAAGGACGTTAGTATTTGAAATAAGGCTACCGCAATCCCACTGGCTTTAGACGGTGGGTTAAGGTAGCCAAAAATCAGAAATTATAGTATA
>NZ_JAJEQE010000087.1 GCF_020687205.1 Hominisplanchenecus faecis | reverse complement strand
AACTTCCAGTAATGGTCGAGCTTCTGGACAGCCTTATCGAGGGCGAGGAGGAAAGTAAATGATCGGAGTAAGCGAAGGGAAAGACCAGGAAGCCAGAGCCATCCTGGAACTGGCCGGGATTGATTCGGACAAGTACCGGATCTGGCACCATAATAGCATCTATGTGCATGCAATAAATGAAGAGACGAAAGAATCGGTGATCGTTGAGAAAGCGACACTCGAGGTAGTAAAAAGTCCCGGTGCTTTGGCGGGCGATCCGGGACACAAAAAATAATAACACAGCTCAATTATAGGGCAAAAGTAGGAGGTAAATCAAGTGAAATATAAACAGATCGACATCAAGGAAGCTGCAGACCGTTTCAGGAATGGCGAAGCGGTATATGCTGCCAGATGTATTGGCGGCATGAGTTTCCGAGAGGTAACAGCAGCAACGATGCTGCTGGTGATGGAAATCCCGGTTCCAGAAACAGAGACGAAGCCGGAAAAGGTGAAAAAAGCCCCCCAACAAAAAAAGACCATAGACCGGGGGAAGGTAAAAGCACTGCACGAGGCAGGGTGGAGCAATGCGAAGATTGCAGATGAAATGAAGTGCTCTGCATGGAGTGTGAGCATGATCCTGAAAGAACTCAGGGAACAGGAAGAAAAACAAAGCGAGGTAAATACAGATAAATGAGCTATACGATCATTGAAAATGCCGACCATGCGGCGTGGCTGAAAAGCCGCACGCTTGGGATCGGCGGTTCAGATGCGGCTGCGATATTGGGGCTGAACCCATACAAGAGCAACGTGGAGTTGTTCGAGGAGAAAACCGGGAAACGGATGCCGGAGGACATATCCGACAAGCCGTATGTGAAATACGGAACGGAAGCAGAGCCTCTGATCCGCAGACTCTTCTCCCTGGATTATCCAGAATACAAGGTGCTTTATCATGAGAACCGCATCCTGCGGAGCGTTGAACATCCCTTCATGCAGGCTTCACTTGACGGCGAGCTGACCGACCAGGAAGGCAGAAAAGGCATCCTGGAGATCAAGACCACGAACATCATGAACAGTGCACAGTGGGGCAAGTGGGATGGCCGCATACCGGATAACTATTATATTCAGGTGCTCCACTATTTGTTGGTGACAGGTTACCAGTTTGCAGTGCTGAGGGCACACATCCGGTCGGACTGGGAAGGAGACAGGCGGACAGCCGTCCGCCACTATTTCATTGAACGTTCTGACGTTGAAGAAGACCTTGCGATGCTCTTGCAGGAAGAAAAGAAATTTTGGCAGCAGGTAACACACAACATAAGACCGGGCAGGATACTGCCGGAGATATGACAGGAGGTAAACATGGAATTAAGAATCACGACCAAGATGGAGCCGGGGACGCTCCCGGAGATCCAGTGGAACAGCAGCGAGTTGAAGGAAGAGATCCAGAAGAAGGCACAGGAATATGCATCCATTGCCTATACAGATTCCCAGACCGCAGAGATGCGTAAGGACAGGGCGACCCTGAACAGACTGGTGAAGGCGTTCGAAGAAGAACGAAAGCAGGTAAAGAAATTTTATGCGGCACCTTATGAAAAATTTGAGGCACAGGTGAAGGAAGTGCTGGAACCAGTACGCAGTGCGGTCAAAGTGATCGATGACGGGCTGTACGAGATCGAGCAGAAGTACCGCAGCGAAAAAACGGAAAAGATGCGTGAATATTATGACCTGTATGTCGGGGATCTTCGTTCTGTTATCCCTTTCGAGAAAACAGTAAAAGAAAGCATGTATAAAAAATCCATCACGGACAAGCATCTGGAAACCGCTTACCATTCGCTGTTCAACCGTATGTCTGAAGAAATGGAAGCACTTGAGGAACTCCCGGAACGTTTCCGTGACAAGGCTGTCCTGAAATATATAGAAAACTACAGCCTTTCGGAAGCACTCAGAGAGGGAAAACGCCTGGAAGAAATGGAAAAAGCCCTGGAAGAGCGAAAGAGAAAAGCAGCCGAGGAGAAAGCCAAAAAAGAAGAGGCATCCAGAAAGGCAGTACAGCAGGAAGAAACATCCGCTACTGCGGAAAACAAAGAAGACAGCAAGGCAGAAGTACCGAAAACTACGGCAGAAACACAGGAAGCAGAGAACACTACAGAAGTACAGGAAGAGATCTGGACACTTGACTTCCGTGTACGCGGCACCAAGAAACAGATCATGGATCTGAGAGAATACCTGATCCGCAACAACATTCAGTTTGGAAAGGTGGAATAAAACATGGCAGTAGCAAACAGTCTTGCAAACAGACAGACAAGAAGCAGCATGGCAACGTATATGTCCCAGGAAGCAGTGAGGAAGCAGATCAACAGCGTGGTCGGCGGCAAGAATGCCACCAGATTCGTCTCCAGCATCGTTTCTGCAGTACAGACAACACCGGCTTTGCAGGAATGCACGAACCAGAGCATCCTGTCAGCTGCATTACTCGGTGAAGCACTGAACCTCTCACCATCCCCACAGCTCGGACAGTTCTATATGGTCCCGTTCAAGAACAATAAAAAAGGCTGCAAGGAAGCACAGTTCCAGCTTGGGTATAAGGGTTATATCCAGCTGGCAGTGCGTTCCGGATACTACAAACGCCTGAACGTCATGGCGATCAAAGAAGGGGAGCTTCTCCACTACGATCCCCTGAACGAAGAAATTGAAGTGAACCTGATCGAGGATGACATCATCCGTGACGAGACACCTACAGCCGGTTATTATGCCATGTTCGAGTATGAGAACGGATTCCGAAAGACAATGTACTGGTCGAAGAAGAAGATGCTGGCACACGCCGAAAAGTATTCCCAGGCGTTTGGAGGGAATGGCGGGGCGAGATCGCTGGAACTCCTGGAAGCCGGGCAGATCCCGGAAAAAGACCTCTGGAAATATTCTTCTTTCTGGTTCAAGGATTTTGACAGCATGGCATTGAAGACCATGCTCCGCCAGATCATCAGCAAATGGGGCATTATGAGCATCGACCTGCAGAACGCCCTGGACAAGGACATGGCAGTGATCCACGAGGACGGAAAAGCTGAGTATGTCGATTCCGTAAAAAAGGAAGAACCGGTGGCAGAGCAGGAATACAGGGAAGTCCCGGAAGCAAAGACGGATGTACCGAAAGCAGCAGAACCACCAAAAGAGGCAGATGCTTCGGAACAGATGAGCATGGAAGATATGTTCTTCAATAATTAAAACAGACCATCCCGTTGACCTCACCGGAATGGCCGCTTACGTAAAAAGGAAGTAGAAAATGAACAGTCAGAACAATAACGAAAAACCAAAGTTATTCACGTTCACCGTACCGGGCAAGCCGCAGGGCAAAGCCCGGGCGAGAACATTCTACAACAGCAAGAGCGATAAAATGAGCAGCGTAACACCTGAAAAGACGGTGCTGTACGAAAACCTGATCAAGACCTGTTTCCAACAGAAATACGGACAGAAACGGTTTTCGGATGA
>NZ_JAJEQE010000086.1 GCF_020687205.1 Hominisplanchenecus faecis | reverse complement strand
TTTTCCAGTAACTTTTCCATTTTCATGTAACGGTTGATTTCATCATTCGGCATGGAAACAAAATCATTCATCAGCGTATGGTTCACTTCATGGAGAAATTCCGTGAACGTCAGCCACGCCGATTTTTTGATGTTCTTCAGATTGAGCTGTTCTTCCGTAACCATGAGCTTAAAGCCAAGAAAAAAGCGGTAGTCCACTTGATTATCCCCAATCATAGATACTAACGCTTCGGTCTGTTCGTCTATCTTCTGGTAGGCAACTTCCTTTAATTTTCCCGTTACCAGTTTCTTTGACTGCTCCTGCATACTTCGTATTGAGCTTTCTGTGGCAATCTGCAACGCATGAATTTTACCCTCACGGGACTGTGCAATGAGCTGTCGAAAGCTGTCATGCACGATAAATTTCTGCTCTGCGGATAAGAAAGAATAGTTGTACGGTATCAGCTCATAATAAGCAAACACCTCATTGTCCTTATTCCAGACAAGGTTATTGTCAATATATTTTATCGGGAACATAGTTCACACTCCTTACTGCCGTGATTGTTTCATTGAGTATCTGCTTATGCAGTTTTACGGCTTTTCCTGCATAAGTGATTTTAGGTCGCAGGGCATAGGTTATCTGTGATTTCAAAAAGCTGTACGGCTTCTTTCCGTCAAAGGTTTTCTGCGACATAAACCAAGTGAGAGCAACGGGAATACCAAAGTATTTGAGAAATGCTCCCTCAATCATGGAAAGTGGGGGAATATCCCCAAACAGAATGATGATAAATTCTGTAATCACAAACCATGTAATCTGTGTAAAAGTAACGGGAAAGGGCAAGTTAAAGTCATTGATTGCATACAAGACTTTTTCCACGTTCCAGATACCCGTATAAGATTTAATCTTTTTCAAGTTCTTTCAGCTCCTTTCGTAAATTCTTCAAAGAGAAAAGGACAGCCATTTTCAGACTGTCCCTTAAAAGAGAAATACGCTGTCAGTAGCAACAATGCTTGTCGCTGATCTTCCAGCGTTAATATGGTATCTCGCACATACCTCGGCTTGTTTCAATAAAGCAACCGCCCATATCCAAATCTCGCCCGTAGGCTTCATAGTCAATGTAGTTCTGCAAGCTGGGTGGAATATCCCCAAGTGCCTGCAATTCGTCTATGTAGTAGTAGGCAACGTCTGTCATGGTTTCACAGTCGGGATAATAATAAATATCGTCCTTGTGTTCCACGACTTCTTCCAGCGTCCCGTAGTGGCTGATAAATTCGTCCAGACACTCTACGATATAGTCGGGAAGTTCCTCTATCATTTCATACATCTCATTAAGTTCTTCAATGGAAACATACTCGCCAATCGCAATGGGGAAGTTGTCGGTATCATGGATTGCGTATTCCTCATACTGTTCATTCAAGCCGATTTTTTCTTTCACATCTTCTTCGTCAATGGGGAACGTGAACCAAGCACCGACTAAATAGCCCTCATTGTATTTGCCAAGATTAGCAATGTAAACCGCCATATCATCAATCATAAGCACCACCTCATTTCTTACTCTGGCAGTTCAAAGATACCGTGTTCTGTTACTAAAAATTTCCCGTGTTCCTGCAAGTGAGAAGCATAGGCTTCAAAGTCAAAGTAATATTCTTGACAGTCCTCGGATAAATGCTTAAATGTCGGGTCGTTCATCAACTTTTGCCTTGCAACATCAATCATGCTTTTGCAGTTGGGATAAACCGTAATCACGTTCCTGCAAATATAAAGTGCTTCTAAATTCTCAAACACCTTAAGTAGTGATACATATTCTTCCTGCATATCGCTTGAAAGCTGGCGGTACATAAAATCTAATTCGTTGAGCTGGTACACGCTTGTATGTTCGTGGACTTCATCAGCATAAGGCAACACCTTTTCGATAATACGGTAATCTTGACTTTCTGCACCGACACCTAACTTTTCTTCAAACTCGGCAACATCTATCGGCAAGTCGAACCAGTATGATATTGTTTCTTCGCCAGTTGTTCCTCTCGTTTCCACCAGTACCCTTGTTTCCTGCATTGTTCCTCACGTCCTTTCTGTTGTTTCATCACATCTTTTATGGTCTGGTACGACATACCAAACACATACTTTGAAAAATCTTCTAACTGTCTTTCTTCATAGTTGGCAGGGTTCAGTCGTTTCATTTCATGCCACACCTTACGCTTGTAAGAGGGCAGGTCAGAAAGATAATCGCAACCAACTTTTACCTGCATATCCTTAAAAACATCGTTCATTTCATCACTCCAATCTGAAATTTAGGTACGAAAAAAGCAGTCAATCCTAAGACTAACTGCCTTTTGTGTAAATATTTTTGTTAGCACTAGAGAAAAATTCTCCAGTTGAATAATAGAAATTCTCCTAAAACTGCAAGAGTTAAATATACAATAGGTTCTAGTTTAGAAAGAGAAATAGATTTATGGTTAATATTTTTAAATAACCTTTTTGTCAATTTCCAAATAAAATATCCAATAACTGCCCCTAGCGTATTCATCATTAAATCATCAATATCTGTATTTCTCCGATTGAATAACTGGCAAAGTTCAATGGATAATGAAAAACCGAAGCCTATCATAAAAATTTTCAGAGGATTTCTGTATCGTTTCCAAATTAAAGGAATTAAAAAGCCCAGAGGTAAAAACATTATAATATTTAAAACATAAGTCATTATCCCCTCAGACTGAAACGGTAATAAATTGATTTCCTCTAATCTTATAATCGTATCATAATGTCCAATATCCCAAATACTACCTATACCTGCAACAGAGAACGTCAAGTAGATATATAACAGAAAAATATATACCCATACAAAATGAATTGCTTTGTTTTCTTGTTTTTTGTTTTGACGCTTGCAAATAATAAGCTGGTATAAGGAACAAGGAACTATAATACATAGCAAAGCATAAATTGTAGATAACATAGTAATCGTCCTTTCACAGTAATTTTAAATAAAATGATACAGTAAAAATCTTAAAAAGCACGAAAGAATGTATTTTGTTTTTATGAAAGATTTTATGTTATCATATCATTTTTTGCTCTGCAATTAAAGATAATTTCAATATTTTATGCACCGATAATCTTATTGAACAGCTCTAACAGTACATCTTTCACACCGCCAGCATTGAATACCAAGCCGACAGCAATTAAGGCAACTACCAAGAAGCCGATAAGTTTGGAAAACTCACGCTTGAAACCTAAGTAGATACCGATAACCACGATCGACATAAGCACCAAGCTCTGTGCATTTGATAAAAACCATTGATACAAATTTTGTCCGAAATTCATTTAATTGTCCTCGCTTTCTTTTAATTATTTCATTTCATAGTCAGCTTCTTTGCCGACATTCAAAATACACATCAAGACTACGCCGATACCCATTCCCATAGATACCAGCAGGAAGTCTTTTAATAATACCCACATTTTTTATCACTCCTAACTTTCCACCAAATCTTTTGCAGGGGTCGTCTGCTGTTTGATTATCATTTCATGCT
>NZ_JAJEQE010000085.1 GCF_020687205.1 Hominisplanchenecus faecis | reverse complement strand
TAAAGCAGTAAGTAGAACTCGTGAGGGTCTACATTATCTCGGTGTGAGTATATTTAATCACATTTTGAGTGGCAGGATTTGATCATGGCAAATTTCAGCAAAGAATGTATTGAGACGTTTTTAAACAAACAGCTGCAATTGTTTGATGAAAAAGTGGCAGAGACACCGCAGGAGGCAGAAGAGTTCCTTGAGGATAATCTGGCGGTCGTACTTGACAGTATCGAAGATGTACGTGACTATCTGGATGAGAGCGGAATGGATGCGGCACAGCTTTCCAAAGATGAGATTTTGCAGGCATCCGAAGTGTTTGCACTTCCGGGTGGAAAATATCTTGTAGTGCTTGCCTGAGAAATTCAGACGGAGATTTCCTGGCGAGTGTAAAGAAATGATGGAAGTTTTATAAGGTGCTGTCTGCGAAAAACAGCAGAGCATGTGCAAATAAATGTCATAAAATGATTTTGTAAAATAGGACGCCATGATGATTCGAAAACAATCTCACGACGGAAGCCTTGCTACCGTCAGTACGATTTGTTTTCGAATTCATCATGGCTATGCTGTTTTACGTTCCCTTCGGGGAATTCGTTCATTTGCACATGCACAAATTTATAGACTTTCATGAAAGCTCTATTTATATCAGAAAATGTCTCCCCAAATCAATGCTTTATACTGAAATAAGAATTGGCAACAAGAATGTTTTAACTCCCCACAGAATCAGCAGATGCACCGGATAAAACCAGTAGAAGAACCATTTGCCGGATTTCCCGCGTTTTCCGTTATAGAACCAGACAGGAATAAAAGCAAGCGGTGCAGTCGTCTCCCAGCTAAAGGCAACAGCTCCGGCTACGACCTGCTTCATCCGATCATAGCGGAAAATATAGAGCAGTTCGATCAGCAGAACACCGCGATAGCCATAATCTGTATGCAGAGCCCATGCAAGCACCATTGCCAGGATTAAAACAAGCACCTGTGCCACAGGCTGTGCTTGCATTCGGAAGTAATCGCACAGCATCATAGCAAGCAGTCCGATCAGCAGGGTGAAAAAGACGTTTTGGTGTACTGGATCAAAGAGACGTCCCATGATCGCAAGATCAAAAGGGATTTCCGAGACCAGTGCAAACAGAAAGAGGCGAAGTGCATATTTTTTTCGGTCGTGCGTGTGCAGAAATCCCTCTACTAACAAAAAGCAGAAGATCGGAAAGGAGACACGGCCGATCAGACGGAGAATACGGTCTGTGTTCCGAAGCATTTCAAAAAGAGCCGCATCATTTCGCATTTCATCTACCAAAAGGAGCCCGCGTTCGAAAACGCAGGCACCTATGTGGTCAATGAGCATGATAATCATTGCAATCTTTTTTAAAGAACTCCCGGTCAGGGAAGGGGATTGTCTGCTCATCTGTTTTATTTTGCCAGCAGCATCATGATCTTATTGCTGCGGGTGATGAATTTGGTCATTTCTTCCGGTGCAAGTGGTTTATGGCTCAGCATTGCCAGGTCATAGAGCTGTTCACACATCATCGGTACATGTTCAGAATCTTTGTGATTGAAGATATACTGAACCAGTTCATTGTTTGCATTCAGAACTAAAGTAGCAGGACCGCCGAACATGTTCGGATCCATACCGTACATATTATACATCTTCATCATATCCTGCATACGGCGTGTTTCCTCAGACAGAATAATCATCGAAGAGACAGAAGCATTTTTCAGTTTTTCTACTTTGACTTCCAGCTTATCATTGTTCAGTGCTTTGTGGAATACATCCGTCAGAGTTTCTTTTTCTTCTTTCAGATCTTCTTCGGAAACTTCTTCTTTCATATCTGCATTGACATCTGCATCGATACGCTCGAATTTGATGGTGTCATCCTGACGCTCCAGATGTGTGATGAAAGCAGAGTCGATATTATGTTTCAGGATCACAGCATCAATGCCCTGTTCTTTGAACAGATTGATGTACTGGCTCTGCTGTACTTCATCTGTGACATAAAAAAGTACAGTTTTTTCTTTTTTCTTTTCTTCTGCATTTTCTGTGCTTTCTGTTTCTTTTACAGCTTCCGCAGTATCTTCTTTTTTGTTTTCTGCAACAAAATCCTGAAGAGTCAGATATTTGCCGTCGAGGTTCTTGAACAGCAGACAGTCTTTGATACGGTCATAGAATTTATCATCTTTGATGCAGCCGTATTTGATGAACGGGCTGATATCATCCCAGTATTTCTCATAATTTTCACGGTCGGTCTTGCACATGCCGGTCAGTTTGTCTGCAACTTTCTTGCTGATATATTCAGAAATTTTCTTTACAGTACCGTCGTTCTGCAATGCACTTCTGGAAACGTTCAAAGGCAGATCCGGACAATCGATCACACCTTTTAAGAGCATCAGGAACTCTGGAATCACTTCTTTGATATTATCGGCGATAAAGACCTGATTGTTGTAAAGTTTGATCGTACCTTCTACAGAGTCATATTCTGTGTTGATCTTAGGGAAGTAGAGGATACCTTTCAGATTGAACGGATAGTCCATGTTCAGATGGATCCAGAACAGAGGTTCCTTGTAATCCATAAATACTTTGCGGTAGAAATCTTTGTATTCGTCTTCGCTGCATTCATTCGGATGCTTTGTCCACAGTGGGTGGATATCATTTAAAGCAACCGGACGCTTCTGGATTTTAACCATTTCTTTTGCAGGAGAAACTTCAACGATTTCTTTTTCACCGTTCTCATTTTCTTTCTCTTCTGTTTTGGCATCTTCGTGGATGTGTTCGATCACAACATCGTCGTCACGCAGTTCGCTCTCTTCAATGGTTTCGTATTCCGGTTCTGCGTTTGCTTTGGAGAGGAAGATCTCAACCGGCATGAAAGAGCAGTATTTGTCCAGAACTTCTCTTGTGCGGTATTCGTTTGCAAATTCAACACTTTCTTCATTTAAATAAAGAGTGATCTCTGTACCTACGGTTGTTTTGCTGCCGTCACCGATCGTGTACTGTGTGCCGCCGTCACATTCCCAGTGAACAGCTGTTGCACCGTCACGGTAGGAGAGTGTATCGATATGTACTTCATCTGCTACCATGAATGCGGAATAAAAACCAAGACCGAAATGACCGATCATTTCATCTGCATTTGTCTTGTCTTTGTATTTCTCAAGAAAAGCAGTCGCACCGGAGAAAGCGATCTTTGTGATGTATTCTTCGACTTCGTCTGCTGTCATACCAAGACCGGTATCAATGAATTTCATAGTTTTTTCTTCCGGATTTACGATAACCTGAATAGAAGCTTTGTAATCTTCCGGAAAAGTATATTCACCCATGATTTCCAGTTTTTTCAGTTTAGTGATGGCATCACATCCGTTGGATACCAGTTCACGGATGAAAATATCGTGGTCAGAATATAACCATTTCTTTATAATAGGAAATATATTGTCACTGTCGATGGATAAGTTACCTGTTCTATTTGTATTACTCATAATCGTTCACACCTTTCCAATAATCTTGCAGCAGCCAAGTTTTCTTATGACTGCCCTATGCAAGATAGTTTAGTACCGTTCTATGGAAATGTCAAGAGAAAATCAGCACTCAAATGCAGCGAGTGCTAACAAAAAAGTGTTAACTTTCTAAAGAAAGTATAAACTTCTGGATTTTCTGATCCCAGGCATGTTCCAGGGACTTATCCATTGAGAAAATGTTAAGAGATGTTCCGGTTACAGCATTCAGCCGACTATCTTTATAACGCAGATTTAAAAACAGGCCGTTGATGTCGGAGACTGTGAAAGAAGTATCTGTTTCGGACAGAAATGATTCGACTGCACGGGAAGAGAGCTGCAGGACGATCGAGAAAGAAAGCGGTGTGTGGTTGCCGCGGATCAGTTCAAAGCAGACGGGACGCAGCTGTTTCCAGCGGGCGATCGGTGTACGGTCTTTATAGAGTGTCTCATATTCTTCTTTCGTATAATAATCTTTCAGAATATGTCCATCCATATGGAAAGAGGCAAATGTAGAAAGAGAAAGCTCCGGAACGCAGAATGCATCAAAGGTACTGCGGCAGAGCAGATGGTTCATAAACAATTTTACTTCGGTTATAGGAATAGAAATCATAAGTACCTCCTGTCAGAAAGCGGACATATACAGGATTTTGGTGATATGGTCCGTGTATTTTTCAGTATAGCGGAAAAAACCGAAAAAGAAAAGAAGAAAAGCATTGCAAAATATGTGATATGTGTTATAGTAGAATGTAGTATTAAAAACCAGATAACATGATGTGAGTGTTAAGATTTATCTCAGTCGAGAAGACTCCCACTTCTGCAAGTGGTGAGTAATAACAAGTCTTTCTCAGTGGGAGTACAATCTC
>NZ_JAJEQE010000084.1 GCF_020687205.1 Hominisplanchenecus faecis | reverse complement strand
TGTTCATGAATTGTCAGTACCTTATTCAGTAATACACCAATCCATTTTCTTCTCTCTTCTGCTGTCATTTTGCCCCCCCCGCTTTCCATGCCAGCTGCTTCAACTGTTCATACAATTTGTTGAATGTCTCTTCTTCAATCCCTGAAAACGTAATGCCATCGTCTGTATATGTATCACCTACAAACAAAATGTTTCCCATGATTGGGGAGCCGTGTTTGTCGGTTTCGTACAGGTAACAGCCGATCGGGTTAAATTGAAGTTCATTCTTGAACAGAAACTCTTCGTCAACCAGCATAGCCACACACTTGCTGTTTTCACGTTTAACTTCTGTCGTATGCCCTAATTCGTTATACAGTCGTCTTGGCATGACGTGCTCGATCATCTCACATCCGTTCCCGATCAGCTCACAGAGCTGTCTGTTCTGCTCTCTTATCGTCCCCTGTGGGAAATCATGCACGGTCACTTCCAGATCCGTACTAACCTTGATAATCTTGCTCATTCTGCTTCCTCCTTGCTCACTAACATCAGCACACGGATCAGTACCGCACACCATACTGTGATGGCAGTGCCGATAATATCTCGTTCGCAGATTACACTGTACTTTCCCAGCCACCAGAACGTGAACGCTGCGGCTGCTGTGGCTACGATCGGGGCAATCACACCAGCTCCTGTTGTTTCTTCTGTTACTTCTGTTGTTTCTGTTTCTTTTTTCATCGCTTTTCTCCTTTCCATACGAACCCGGTCAGTTCGTACAACTTTTTGGGACTGATGTATGTACTTCTTCGACTTGCCTGCCCTCTTTTGGTCGGCTTTGATCGGAACACCAGTCCGATGTCTAATTCGCCGGACTCCATTCGGTTAATCACTGTGCTCTGTTCCACTCCCAGAACCTTTGCGGCTACCCTTGTGGGTACCGGTTCAGGCGGGAATTCTGGCTGCTTGCACTCCCGGAGTACTTCCAGAAGCATTTTTTTAAGTTCTTCCATTTTGCCACCTCACTTTCCTATTCATTCATCGTCAAAATCACGATCCAGAACAACAACAGGATTGCTAATGGTTTCAACATTTCCTTACCCCGCTTTCTGTTCTTCGAGAGTGTCTCTGGCTCTCAGGATCTCTGCGTTGCTTCTGATGATTGCCAGGCTTTCTTTGTCCAGCTTTTTCAGAATCGTAACTGTTTCCTGCAACAGCTTCTTTTTCGTTTCTCTCATTCGATTCTCTCCTTTCTGTATTGGCTTACCATCATCGGCGACCACGTTGCCATCGTGATCGGACGGGGACTGTGCCCCGTTTCGGCTTTATTTATAAAGTTGTTTCAATAAATTCAGTTGCTGCTTTGATGGTTCTAAAAGTATGAAACTCTCTGAACCCTTTTCCCTCACGCACGTTTACGTGATAGGCTCCGCGTGTTCCTTTCATTCTTTTGATTTCGTAACCCTTAACAACTTTTACTGTTTCGTACATTTTATTTACCTCCTGTGTTTTGCTATTTCGTTGACCTTGGTTACATTATACTTTCCTTTGGTTACTTTGTCAATGCTTTTTTGTTGCCTTTGGTTACTTTTTTTGTTGACTTTTTGTTCGTGCGGTGTTATTCTAAGATCAGAAAATAGAATGAAGGGAGGCGAATGAATGACGCAAGGTGAGCGTGTCAAAGAAATCCGAAAGAGCTTAGAAATGACAATGGAGCAATTCGGCAGTCGACTCGGAGTTACTAAAGTAGCAATCTCCAGAATTGAAAAAGGAGAACGCAATCTCACAGAACAAATGAGCCGGGCGATATGCCGTGAATTCAATGTCAGTGAAGAATGGCTGAAAACAGGTGATGGAGAGATGTACCAGCGGCTCTCGGAAGATGAGGAAATAGCTGGTATTGTTTCAGATCTGTTAGAAGAAGGAAAAGACAACGCTTTTTACAGTGTAATTTTGGAGATAGTCAAAACTTACAGTGAACTGTCTCCGGCATCACAAAAGGTACTCACGGAAGCAGCCGAGAAGCTGGCTGACAATTTGGCAAAAAAGAAAAGGGACTAACGCCCCTTTCTTTCAAAATGCTTCTTAATAATGATGTAAACCTGTTTTAAAAAGGTTTCGTCAGAAGCGTTCAATTTGTTAATCAGTTTTATAATCTCGTTTTTGTAGTCCATCTTATGTACCTCCCGATCACGTTTTTTCAAACATTTGTTCGAAATTCCTTGATTTCATATTATCACAGAAATATTTGTGATGCAACTGTTTTCGAACATTTGTTTTAGTAAAATTTTCCTTTCAACTTAACAAACGTTTCAGGAGGAAAAAAGTGATGCGTTGTCCGGAATCCCGGACGCTTTTTGAAAAATCACTTATACTCAGACTCATAAAGATCTGAAATAGTGGTTTTCAACCCTGCTGCCAACTGTTCCATAGTTGCCAGAGTTGGACTTACATGGTCGGTTACTATGTCGCCGATCGTAGACCGGGGAACACCGGTCATAATTGCCGCCTGCCGGATTGACAGGTGGTGCTGTTCCAGAAATTCAGATAATAATATTTTCATATTGTTATCATTCCTCTATACAGTGAAAAATATACAAAAGGATAAAAAAACAAATGGATGGATACCAATATGAACATCATTGTGCAAAACTCTTGAAACAGAGAGGTTTTAGGGATGTTGCAGTCACAAAAAGTAGTGGCGATCAGGGAATTGATGTCATTGCTTATAATGAAAATGTCAAATACGGCATACAATGTAAATATTATTCCTACCCTGTTGGCAATCAGGCTGTTCAACAAGCGTATGCCGGAGCAAAATTTTACGATTGCAATGTAGCGGTAGTTATGACAAATTCAACCTTTACCGAGCCAGCAAAAGAACTTGCTCAAAAATTAGGTGTGCAACTATGGGAAAAGTCTTATATTCCAAACGGCAACGGAAGCTTGTATAAAATTATTCGTGCTATAAATGTAATCTTTCTGTTGGTCAGTATCTTCGGCTTTTGGCTTATGAAAGGCTCTGAACATTCAGCAACCACTACCTATAATTATTTTAACATTATAGTTCTCACGGTTGCTTCTGTGATAGGTTTACTATATTATCGCAGTTTAGTGGCCAGCGTGTTCGTCAGTCTTTTGTATTTGATTTTTGCTATATCACAGATCATCTTCTCTGTGGTTCATAGTAATTTTTCTACTTATGAGATTGTAACATGCATACCAGCTATATTGTATATGATTCATACGGTACGCCTGCTATCTGAACCATTGTCAGAAGAAGAGAAAAAAATCATTGCAAATAAAAACAAACCAGAAAAAACTCCCACAATTGAAACAGATAAGTTGGAACTGAATCGTAAAATTCAGGATAACTTATATCACTTAGGTGACTTGTATATTCCAATTCTTAACGAAAAATTACATTCTGTAGTCACCTTAAAAAATGCACTGCAAACAGAAAATGGATATTTATTTGTATATATTTCTGATAAGCCAATATCTTTCGATCTATCCGCAATAGAAACTGAATTCAATATAAATTTGCAGGATTATTACCAGATACGCCCTATCAGTAATACAGAATTCCAGATTTTGCAGCGTGAAAAGTAAAATACAAGGAGAAAGTGAGATATGAAAAAAGAGAAACCTACAACAAAACTTTGCAAACATTGTAAAACCGAAATACCATATGATGCGAAGGTCTGCCCGAATTGTCGTAAAAAGCAAAAAGGTGGAAAACTTAAATGGATCCTGATTATTGCAGTTGTGGCAGTTATTGCACTGCTTATATATGGAAGCGGAAATTCTTATAAATTAAGCGAAGATGCAAGCAATATGTCCGAAAAAGACTATAAAGCCGCATGTGGCGAAATTGAATACAAAGAACTTGCAAGATCTGCCAATAAATATAAGGGAAGTAAAGTGAAATTTGAAGGCGAAATACAGCAGGTTGTTTACGATTCTGAAAATGGTGAGTCTGAATACCTGATACATGTTACAAAAGATGACTTGGGATTATGGTCTGACAGCATATATGTATATTATGCAAATAAATCCGACAGCAAATTTATCGAGGATGATATCGTTGCTATTTACGGCGAGGCTTCTGGAGAAGAATCTTACACAAGTGTTCTTGGTCAGAATATAACAATTCCAGCAGTAACAGCGGCATACATGGAATTAGAGAAATAGATATAACAGAATAACAAAATCCGCCCCGGTGTTCCCAGCACCGAAGCGGATCAGCGAATCTATACAGGTCTGGAGACCGGCATAATTCTTCCTTGAACAAGAAGATTATACCACAATCCTCCAGCACCTGTACAGGTGTATTTTTATACTCATTTTTAAGGAGGATGATATATTATGGCAAAATACAAAAAGAGAAAAGACGGCAGGTACGCCGCATGGGTAACTACCGATGAAATAAATCCGGAAACTGGAAAAAGAGTCCGCATACAGGTATATGGTCGTAGTGTTGCGGAACTGGAACGCAAGAAAGCCGAGGTGATCGAGCAGACCAGCAAAGGCATCTATGTATCAGAAAAGAACGTGACATTCGGGGCGTATAAATGGAAGTGGCTGGAGCTGTATAAAGCCGGTCGTGAAACGAACACGATCGAAGGATATCGGAACATTCTGAAAAACCACACTGCCGCACTGGATGGTCTCAAACTATTGCAGATTAAAAAAACAGATGTTCAGACCGGATACAATGCACTAAAAGGTCACGCCGATCTGCAGCGTCGTTACTA
>NZ_JAJEQE010000083.1 GCF_020687205.1 Hominisplanchenecus faecis | reverse complement strand
ATGCCACCGTTTCTTCCCGGACTTCTCCAGCAAATGTCTTTCCTTTCTCCGGCACATGCAAGCCCTGTTCCCAGCTCTGCTCGTTGCACCGTTCCTTTAAGTCTTTAAGGTCGTGCTTACTCCATTGGAGCTTATGACCGTTCTCATAATTTACGGAATTGACAATAAAGTGCGTGTGTATATGCCCCTTGTCTATATGCGTGGCTATCAGAACTTCATGCCCTTTCCATGCCTTTGTATGCTCTGCCAGCTCGACAGCGTTCTTGTGAGCCTGCTCCGGGGTTATTTCCTCGTCCTCATGGTAGGATTGCACATAATGCTTATAGGTTCTTCCGTCCGTCTTGCCCCACAGCTCCTTTGTGGCTTGCATTTCCTCCTTGACCGTCTCCGGCTCACAATGCAGACCGCTGACAAGCTTCTCCTCTGTCTTTTCTTTTTTCGTCACATAATCTATTGCGTGCCCTATGCCCGCCTTTGAAGATACCGCCTTAATGACTGCCATACTTTGTTCAGCTCCTCTCCATGCTTCCGCACTTCCGCTTCACTCGGCAACATTCCCCCCTCATTACACCTCTTTGCTATTTGGTTGAGGTTGTTCCCTATCCGTTTCAGTTCCGGGATAAGTTCTTTGATACCGTCCGTATTCACGATCTGCTTCTCCAGCACACAGGAAAGGATATACTCCTGCTGGTTCTTTCCACTCTCTGAAATCTTCTCCTGCAACTGCTGGTATTCTTCTTCACTTACTCGGAATGATAACTGCTTTGGTCTTGTCTTGTTCATGCCCTTACCACTCCATATCCATGACATCAAGTAAGTCAAAGAAACGCTCCAGCGTCTTATTTTCCTTTTCTGCCGGGTTCTGTTTTACATATTTATCAATTACTTTCATCAGCTCCTGCACCTCGTATCTGTACTCAAACTGAATTTTATCCATATCTTTTTTCATGCCTTTGACCTCTCTTTCTTCGGTGCTACCACCGTCATATTATGAGCCTTCCGGCTCGTTTAAAAGGGGGATTGAAGGGGGGCTTGCCACCCTCACAAGTTCTAAAGTGGTAACACTTTAGGGAACTTGCAATATATCCGCTACACATATTATAGCATGATAGACACCCTATATCAAGCGGATATATTCGTGCGTATATTCTGCCAAGAATATAGTGGAGCTTACTTCCTCTTGGGCGACTTTGGAAGTGTAGGTGGAAGAAAGTCAAGGGCTTGTTTTTTATCTGCAGTATGAGCTTCGGCTTGCCGATCAGCGAGTACAGCAGATAAAAAATGGTCGCAGACCACCCTTTACTTTCTTCCGCCGGAACGGACAATGAAGCACAGGGGGAAGTAACGGAACGGACGGACAGCCGTTTTCCCCTCCGGCATTATAGCCAACAAAAAAGAGTATCAAGGGTAAACGCTGCGGTCTATGACCGCCCTTGACACTCTTTTCCTTATGGCTTTGATAATAAACAAGGGGAAATGGCTTCTTGTGGCATTTCTGCCACTATGGTATAATGAGCGACGCTACCACCCCTATACAGGTACAGAAAGGGGGTGTGCCACCATGAGTATATTTTCGTCTTTCTTACTCTCTGTCTTGGCAAGTGTAGTCGCCTACTACATCTGCAAATGGCTGGACGGAGATAAATAGGCGGTAGCCAGCCTAAGGAATAAGCCACCTTGCCACAACGGAATAGAAAAGCCCCGGAGTTGCGACCTCCGGGGCTTTTTGCGTGCCACAATGAGCACTTTCGTCTTTCTTGCCTACTGGCATTATAGCATATGCCTTTCGGCATTTCAAGTATGCCCTACTTCCACCACTTGTAAACGGTGGGCTTGCTCAATCCTGTCTCTCGAATGCAGTCCGCTTTCTTTCCTGCTGGGTGGCTCTCCTGCCATTCTCTGACTGTCTGCTCCGCTGTTCCACTCCCTTTTGGTCTACCCTCTTTTACTTCTTCTCCTAACTGCTTTTTTAAAGCTTTCATAGTATTCATAACCTTTACATGGTCTTTTTGCTTTCTGTAATTCCGCTTATTTGCTGGTATCGTAACCTTTGTGTTGTCCTCTATCCATTCCCGGCTTGCTATCGTTGACAGCCTTTTTCTGTCCCCTTTCAATGCCCGAAGAGCGTCTTTCACATCTGCCCGGCTGAAATGGTTGTCCTCGTCCTCGGTAAGGCTCTCTAAATGGTCCAGGAACGCATAGGCGTCTCTCCGTATCTTCTGCTCGGATATGCCACACTTCAAGCCATAAGAGCACAACGCCATAATAGAAAAGTAACGCCCTCCGGCTTTCACTTCCTCGGTTATTTTCCGTTTCCACCACTCATATAAAGCTTCGTTACATACCCACGTACCGCCCTGCTTCTTACTTTTCTGCTTCGGCTCTCCCTGCACGATCCGCTTCTCATACCATTCCGGGTACAGCTCCTTTGCTTCTTCCAGCGTAACGGTACTTTTTCTTCTCGGCTTCTCGTACAACGGAGCAAGGTCTACCTTACAGCTCGGTATGCTGGCTTTTATGTCCTCCAGCGTGTAACGGTTCTCTGACAGCTTATAGGCTTTTACTGGGAAATCTGCACCCAGCTTCGACTGACTCCCCACACACCGGAAACCTTGATAAATTCCGGTTATATCCGGGCTGTCCGGACGGATAGAGCTGGTATCATTCCATAGCCGCCGGATAAAGGCTTCTTTCAGCTCCGCAAGCACTTCTTCCCGGTTTCGATACAACTGAACCGGCTCCTGCAAGAAATAGTAAAGATGTACCCCCTTGCCGGAGCTGACAAGATAAGTCGGACGAAGCTGCACACCATTCCCAAACTGCTTCAACAGGTTCTTTAACTGCTGTTTGCCTACATAATCCACGTCCACCACCACCGCAAACAGCTCATGAGCGTTCTCTTTCGTGTGTGACTTTCCGTAAAAACTAATAGGCGGTATCAGCCCAAACCTATCTCCTATGACCTTATCCAGCATTTTCAGACTATCATCAATTACCCACTGCCGGGTTCTTCCTTTGCCAGACGGTCTAATCTGTGTCGCTATAATATTACCTTTTCCGTCCTCCGGCTCTTGCTGGAGACTGCCAGCCGGAAACAACTCCCGATAGAAATCATGAGGACTTACTTCCGGGTATCCCCTCTCCAACATAAGGGCTTCTTTCTCCCGATAAGCAGACTTCCACTCATACCCTCTTTTATCTCTCCTTTTGGTGTATTTTGCCATAGTCTTTTGCACCTCACTCCCTCTCGCCTTGACCGCTAATCTTATCAATGAGTTTTTTTTACCTTTTTCCGTCAAGTATAAGGGAGTGCCTTTTGAGTGTCAATATCTACACCTCACTCCCTCTCGCCTTGACCGCTAATCTTATCAATGAGTTTTTTTTACCTTTTTCTCTCAAGTATAAGGGAGTGCCTTTTTGATGTCAATATCTACACCTCACTCCCTCTCGCCTTGACCGCTAATCTTATCAATACATTTTTGCACCTTTTTCTTCGTACCGACAAACTGCAATTTATCTTAGAAATTACAGCGATGTTATTTTGATAAACTTTCAAGAATTGAAATATCATGCTTATCTTTATCTCTTAATTCATAACCTGAATGGAAAACTTTTTGGCCTTTTAAAGATATACAAGGAATTGTTTTGCCTTCAAAAAAAACACTACCAAAGTAATCTTTTTCAAACTCATACCATCCACCCTCTAAATCAGCTTGTTTTGAAGTTCCGTCCTCATTTAAAACGAACGGGTGAATGTCTAAGTAACCAAGTTCATCACTATATAACTCTATTCTAACCGGTTTCCAGTCTGTATCAATTTTATAGCCCAGATTCAAAAGCACATTTAACAATTTTTCCGTATGTTGAGCATCAAAATTTATATCTATATCTCTATGAATTCTTGTTTGTTTACCAGCTAAAATATCTACACCCCATCCGCCATCCAACCAGTATGTAATTCCAGTATTTTCGAATAATTCTATTACTTTCATTAAATCTTCTTTTGTTGTTATTTCTTTTCTACCCATACAAAGTCTCCTTTACAACTTCTATATAATTGTTTAGTTAAGTCAATATCAATATCTAATTGCCAAGGCTCAAAATCAAAAATCATGGTCATCACACTCCTTTTTAAAATTCTAATTTATCGATTTCTTTTTACTTACTAATCATACCATACAACAGCATAAGAAACACTAAAATATTGCAGACCATACCGCCCCAAAACAGGTACAACTTCAAGCCCTCATATCTAAAAAAACTGTTCTTACTTTCCTCAAGCTCCCGGATCTTCTGCTTCATCACGCTCGTAAGTGTATCAGACTGCTTCTCAAGAAGCTTTGTAGCCCTCTGTATAGCCTCTATATTCGCCTGTAACGCCTTTCTAACCTCTTGGACGGTGTTTTCCTTAACCTCATCTTTCAGGCTCCCAATCTCGCCCGATATAGCGTCTTGAAGCAATTCGTTGCTGTTCTTCAGCAGCTCTACGCTCTGCTTCAGCTCGCTGATGAGCTTCCTGTTCTGCTCTGCGTCTCTCTGCCTGTTCTGCTCTGCCCTCACTTGTTCTTGATTTGACTGCTTCATCAATTCCTCGCAGTTCTCGCTCGACATCGCCAACGCTTCTTTGAGCAGACTGTTTTCCAGCTCTGTCCGGCTCTGTCGGTTTAACTCTTGAAGCTGCTCTCTTGGACTGCTCTGCTTCTGCTGTTCGTGCATTTCTCTCAAACTCATGCTCCATACTCTCCTTTCCAAAATCCATATTGTAGTATTTTTCCAGCTTGTTATCCCTGATTTTACAAGCCTTTTCTCCTGCCTGTTCCCTGGCTAAGTCGGTATATGTGATGTACTTGTGGCTGTCCTGCCAGTCCACCCCGTACCCTCTTTCATTCATCAGCCGGATAAAGGTTTCCCGGCTGGTCGCTGTTTCCTTACAATCCAGCACCGCAAGGGCAATATCCTGCACATAGCTTTTGACCTTTCCCTGCTCTGCCTGTTTCAAAAGCTGGTAGGTGTCTTTGCTCCATGCCACCGTTTCTTCCCGGACTTCTCCAGCAAATGTCTTTCCTTTCTCCGGCACATGCAAGCCCTGTTCCCAGCTC
>NZ_JAJEQE010000082.1 GCF_020687205.1 Hominisplanchenecus faecis | reverse complement strand
TGTTCATGAATTGTCAGTACCTTATTCAGTAATACACCAATCCATTTTCTTCTCTCTTCTGCTGTCATTTTGCCCCCGCTTTCCATGCCAGCTTCTTCAACTGCTCATACAATTTATTGAATGTCTCTTCTTCAATCCCCGAAAACGTAATACCGTCACCTGTATATGTATCACTTACAAACAAAATGTTTCCCATGATCGGGGAGCCGTGTTTATTGGTTTCGTACAGGTAACAGCCGATCGGGTTAAGCTGAAGTTCATTCTTGAGCAGAAACTCTTCGTCAACCAGCATAGCCACACACTTGCTGTTTTCACATTTAACTTCTGTCGTATGACCTAATTCGTTATACAGTCGTCTTGGCATGACGTGCTCGATCATCTCGCATCCGTTCCCGATCAGCTCACAGAGCTGTCTGTTCTGCTCTCTTATCGTTCCCTGCGGGAAATCATGCACGGTCACTTCCAGATCCGTGCTAACCTTGATAATTTTGCTCATTCTGTTTCCTCCTTACTCCGCCCACAGTATGCGGATCAGTACCGCACACCACACGGTAATTGTGGTTCCTACAATATCTCGCTCACAAATCGTGCTGTATTTTCCCAGCCACCAGAACGTGAACGCTGCGGCTGCTGTGGCTACGATCGGGGCGAGTGCAGCCGCTCCGGTTGTTTCTTCCGCTTCTTCTGTTACTTCTGTTTCTCTTCTTTTCATTGCTTGTCTCCTTTCCATACGAACCCGGTCAGCTCGTATAACTTTTTGGGACTGATGTATGTACTTCTTCGACTTGCCTGCCCTCTTTTGGTCGGCTTCGATCTGAACACCAGCCCGATATCCAGCTCACCGGACTCCATTCGGTTAATCACTGTGCTCTGTTCCACTCCCAGAACCTTTGCGGCTACCCTTGTGGGTACCGGTTCAGGCGGGAACTCTGGCTGCTTGCACTCCCGGAGTACTTCCAGAAGCATTTTTTTAAGTTCTTCCATTTTGCCACCTCACTTTCTCTATTCATCCAGTGTCAGAATCACAATCCAGAACAGCAACAGGATTGCTAATGGTTTACCCCGCTTTCTATAGGATTCTTCCATTGTCTCTAATGCTGTTGCGGTATCACTGAACGCACTCGAGACTGCTTCTCGCATCTCCGCACCTGTGATCGCTGTCGTAACTTTCTCGGCTTGCTTTTTGATGTCTGAAATATAATGTTTCATCAATGGTCTGTTACCTCCTGTTTTCCCTTACTCAATATTTTTGTATTGATTTTTTAATATTTTGGTAGTATCCTTTTATTCACCACATAACGACCATAGAGAACAGAAAGGAGTACATTATGCCTCAAATTCGATTTTGTGTAGGCTCTTACCCTGGAAACATTGACAAACGTCTTGATTACATATCTTCTGCAAGTATCTATGAATTTTTTCCGGATGACTTTATGAAAGAATTTACAAGGTTTAGTGATGTAACTGACTTCTTCAAAGCCATTGGCTGTGATTTAACAGCACCGGAAGATCTTAATAAACTGCAAGATACTGTTGCATTTGATTCTTCTATCAGACTGCATTCTGATTTTGAATCTTGGCAGGATATGGTCGAAACAGCTTACCAGCGTCTCTTAGACAAATAGATTTTTAATGATGCTATTCGCTGTCTGGCTTTACTAGCTTGAATCTCACATCACATACTGCATAGCCATCTTCAATTTTTAATAACTTTACGAACGCTCGCACATCTGGGCGTTCTTTTTCTCGCTGCTTATCGCCTGCTTCATCTGACTGTTTCGAATCTGCCTCGGTTTTAAGCAACACACTTACATCTACATCAAGTGCGGATGCAAGTCTGAGAATGTCTGTTTCTTTTATCCTTTTTCTTCCTTTCAACATGTCTGTAAGCTGTTGCTTTGAATACCCTGCTTTTTGTGCTACTGTGCACTGCTTAAGACATTTTTCTTTGATTATCTTTGAAAAATTGTCTGCTACAATAGATTTCATCCCTACCCCGCTTTCTTTATTGACTTCACCACGTCTTTCTCTTATCCTTGTTGTACAGGCACTGCCATGCCGAGTACAAAAGAAAGGAGTTGATTCCGCATGAAGCTTAATCCTAATTGCATCCGTGCAATTCTCTTAACCATCGAAGACACTTGCGACTTCGATACTCCTTGGGAATACGATGCTGATGATGCAAATTCCGGTTTTCTTTCTGGATATGAACACAACGAAATTTTGTACCATATTCGTCAAGCCGAAGCATCTGGACTTATTGACGTTGTTCATTATTACGATTTTGGTACCAGTGTCCTTGTTCGAGATCTGACACCTCAAGGACATGAATTTCTTGCCAATATCAGCACTGAACCTATGTGGAAAAAAGTACTTGAAAAAGGTACTAATGCATCATTGCCTATCCTTATTGAAATCGCCAAGGAAGTAGCTCTCAAACATTTTCTTGGTTAACCGGAAACGTCACCAGCATTTTCAACGAGAGTTCTGCTTTTCCTATAAAGTCAGAACTCTTGATTCCGTATTCCATTACATGGTGCAGCTCTTTGCCGTCCAGTACTAAACGCGGTCCTCGAATACCCTCATTTCTTACCTCTAATTTCATCGGTTCTTTCATTTCCTGCTTCCTTCCTATTCATCTTCCGTAGCAAACAGATAATCAAATTTTACTTTGAAAATCTTGCACATTTTTTTTGCTTCAAGTGCAGTAAATTTTCCTGTTTTCTTTTTGTTCTCATATGATGTTCTGGAAAGTCCTAATTTTCCTGCCATTTCTTGATTTGTGTAAGAAAATCTAGCTTGTTCAGCTTCCAAATTTCTAAACACCTTTTTCACCTCTTTCTGTTATAATGTTGTTGCGGACTGCAAATTACCTCTTGGGAAGGAGGTGATAGTCTGAAACGAATTGTTTACTCATCGGCTCTTGCCGATAAGTGGATAAAGCTCGGATATAAGATCGTCGCATTATCTTATACCGGTTGCTTCGGAGAAACTCCGTTAGCATTCCACCTCGAAAAGGAATTTTAATGTTCCGGTAACTATTAACCCTGCCCCAATGCAGTCCGCAAATTTTATGTTTACATTATGCAAACTACGTTTATACTATAATTGCTTTTTGCAAACTTGTCAATAGTTTTTTAAATTTTTCTTTTCATTTTGCAAACTTTTTATTGACACATTTTCAATCTGTAACTATAATCAAAACTAACAGGAGGAATAGATTATGGGTGAAAATTTTAACGAAAATTTAAAGAAAGCCAGACTTGAATCTGGACTATCACAAAAAGAACTTTCTGAGAACATAGGCGTTGCAAAGTCCACATATTCGTTATACGAAAGCGGAAAACGTGAGCCAAATGTCAATACAATAAAAAAAATAGCTTCTGCTTTAAACGTTTCTGCCGATATTCTACTCGGAACAGAACCTGAACCCACCACCATCGCCGCCCACTTCGACGGTGAAGAATACACGCAGGACGAACTGGATGAAATCCGCCAGTTTGCAGAGTTTGTGAAGAATAAAAGAAAAGACTCCACCGTTTAAAAGCAGAGTCCGTTCATATTAATGAAAGAAATTATGACAAATAGAAATGCACCATGACAATATAATATACTTACCCAGGCAGCCAGTAGAGCGGCTGTGGTTCCCTTCCTGAGACTTGATGGGAGGGGATGCTTATGAGCGATTATGAAACATTTATGATCATTCTGACGACAGCCAGTTTAATCGTTTCGATTCTTACATACACACATAAGAAATAGCCGCCCTGCTCTCTGGAAAAGATAGGCGGCTATTTTAGTGCAGATCACCAGGACAGGGAGCCTTGACCTCCCTTACTGGCTGTCTTGATAAGTATATTATATGGCACTCAAAAATATTTGTCAATTTCAAATATACAAGAGTGGGAGGTTTTTACAATGAACACTTATGAAGAATTGCAAGAGCAAGCCTGCAAGGAAGGTATAGATATAGTAGACTACAATTTTCAGAGTGATAGAATTAAAGGACTGTATTGTGATGGAATGGTTGCCATCAGCAACAAAATCGACACATCCGTTGAAAAAGCCTGTGTTCTTGCTGAGGAAATTGGACACTATCACACCGCCGTTGGGGATATCACCGATCAGAGCGATGTAGAGAACCGCAAACAGGAATTAAAAGGCAGACTCTGGGCATACAACCAGCAGATCGGTCTGATCGGACTGGTAAATGCATATAAGCAAGGCTGTCATTCAAGGCACGAAGCCGCTGAATATCTTGGAGTTACCGAAGAATTTTTTCAGGATGCGATTGACCGCTACCGTTCTAAGTATGGTGTGTGTGTCGAAGTAGATAATTATGTTGTATTCTTTGAGCCGTCACTGGCGGTGATGGAGAAAAGTGAAGTCACAGGCGAAAGCCTTTGATGCAAACATATAAAGGAGAAAATGAAATATGAAAAAGAAAATTTTAACCACATTTTTATTATGCCTGACTGTTTTTGCTGCAACATCCTGTGGAAGCAAAAATACATCCAGCACAGAGACCGTTTCGTCTGAAACACAGCAACAAACTGAAAGCTTTTCTGAGACCGAGAATGAATCTTCTGAAACTGAATCACAAACAGAAAGCGTAGTGCAGACAGAAACAACAGCTCAGACCGAAACGCTTGCTGTATCTGATGCTTCTCTTTCGTTTCCTTTTGAGGATTTCGGAATTGATATAGATATACCAGATGACTGGAAAATAATAAAATCTGATCTTGATGCAGAGCTTCCGAGCGTAACTTATCGCTGTCAGGATACCCCCATCATGATAAATTTTTTTGAATACGCCGAATCTATTTCATCCGTATCCGAAACATTTTTAGGTGCTCCACTTTCGTCTCTGAAAGATGATGATTCATATTCAGAATTTTATACAGACAATATTTCAGTAGATGGCAAAACTGCTCAATCAACAATGTACTATTACAAAAACACTTTCATGAATCTTGTATCTATAGATACTGGACATAGAATTGTATATATTTATATCGCAATACCTAAGACAAATGGCTATGGTGAAGAAATTGTTGATAACAGTGTATATGATGAATTTGTAGATACTATCGACAATATGAAATTTTCAGAATAAATAAAATCAAAGCAAAAAATCCGCCCCAGTGTTACCAGCACCGAAGCGGATCAGCGAATCTATACAGGTCTGGAGACCGGTATGATCATCTCTAAGCAAGCTGATTATACCACAATCCTCCAGCACCTGTACAGGTGTATTTTTTATACTCATTTTTAAGGAGGATGATATATTATGGCAAAATACAAAAAGAGAAAAGACGGCAGGTACGCCGCATGGGTAACTACCGATGAAATAAATCCGGAAAACGGAAAAAGAGTCCGTATACAGGTATATGGTCGTAGTGTTGCTGAGCTGGAACGCAAGAAAGCCGAGGTGATCGAGCAGACCAGCAAAGGCATCTATGTATCAGAAAAGAACGTGATATTCGGGGCGTATAAATGGAAGTGGTTAGAACTGTACAAATCCGGGCGTGAAACGAACACGATCGAAGGTTATCGGAACATTCTGAAAAACCACACTGCCGCACTGGATGGTCTGAAACTGTTGCAGATTAAAAAAACAGATGTTCAGACCGGATACAATGCACTAAAAGGTCACGCCGATCTGCAGCGTCGTTACTA
>NZ_JAJEQE010000081.1 GCF_020687205.1 Hominisplanchenecus faecis | reverse complement strand
ACGCAGCGTGTCAGGAGATTGTTTTCGAATCATCATGGCGTCATATTTTATAAAATCATTTCTATGGCGTTCATTTGCACATTTACACAAACCTCCGCCACAACTTTTTATTTATATTTTAACAGAGGATGAGGATTATTATACTGTTTGCATTGTGCAGATATGCACACTCCTGCGCTTTCATCTCGGTAATTGAATTGCCAAGGATTCCCGCTTATTGTCCTAAAGATGCTCCCTTTCAGGAAGACAAGCAAAGCAAACTTGTGACCTGAGAGGGAGCACATTTTTTTATAAAAAAATGCAAGTCAAACGCACGTGAGACTTGATATGTTATTCTGATCCGTTTTGCTGACATTTATCTAACAGAATCGCTTTGCATCTCGCGGAGCGTTTATTTTGAGCAACAAAAAAAGCGGGTGATGGGAATCGAACCCACGTATCCAGCTTGGAAGGCTGGTGTTCTACCATTGAACTACACCCGCATCTCTCAATGCACTGCCTATAATAGCATAGCTTTCACAGAAATGCAAGAGAAATTTTTTGTTTTTTTAAACTTTTTTTGTAATCCTTCTTTTGTCACTTTGGACATTTTGGATAGCAGAATGTAAGTTTTTCTCTCGTTAAATTCTTGACACAGCGATTGGAAAAGGCTGGGATATCCTGTATACCCTATAACTATTTTCATTCTATTTCAAACTCAGGAGGAAAAAAAGTGAAAAGAAAAGAGCTAATGAAGCGAGCACTTTCCATGGCTTTATGTGCCATGATGACAGTTGGCACTCTGCCGTCAGTGACGTATGCCAGCGATCTTTCGCAGGCAGATACCGGGGTGGTTTCCCAGGCTGAAGAGGCAGACGAAACCCAGAGTGCAGAAGAAGCCGCACAGGCGTATCTGAAAGAAAATTTTATTGATGCTACAAACAAGGTTATCACCACAGGTGGTAATGGTGTTGTTAAAAGTGAGGATGGTCTTACCTACAATATTGGCCTGAAAATCCCAAACGGCGGATCCATCAATTCCTTACGTCTGAAATATCTTAATACCGTTTATAAAACAGGATGGTATATTGATAAAAACAATCCATATATCTCCTATTTGGTACCGACAAAAAATGGAAGCCGTTCCATTAAAAGCAGACCGACATCACCGTATTCTTTTACTGCAACACTGAAACTGTTCGCAAGTGATACCGAAAATTCTGCCATCGACGACGGAACAGCCACTGCACTTGCCACACAGGACTTCACCTTTATTCTGGAAGCCGCTGAAGTAGAATACAAGATGCAGGTTGCTGTTCAGGATAAGAACAAAAATCCAATTACGGATGCCTCTATTACCGTAGAAAAAGACGGATGGGACACGGTTACACCTGCAAGCGATGGCAGCTACAAGATGGAAAACGGTGCTTCTTACAAGCTGACCGTTAAAAAAGAGGGCTATACCGATTATAGCGAAACATTTACTTATACAGGCAATTCCGAAGAACCTGTTTTCTTAAAAACCGTAACTTTAAGTCCGATCATGATACAGAATATCAGATTTTCCGTCAAGGACAAAGCAAGCGGTGCTGAAATTTCCGGTGCTTCCATCAAGGTTAAAAAGGGCTACTATACTACGATCAGTCCGGAATCCGACGGAAGCTATAAACTGCAGAAAGGTGTAAGCTACAACTGGACGGTTGAAGCACCAAACTACAAAACTGCCAACGGCACGATCACACCAGACGAAGATATCACCATTGATGTAGAACTGGAAAAAAATATTACCAGCTACGCTGTAACCTTCCAGCCAATGGACGGCGATACAGCCATCACAAACTTTAACCTCAAAGTGGAAGAAGAGGTTGAAGATGACTGGGGCGATACCGACTGGGAAACCATGACAGCAAATGGTGACGGTTCCTACACGCTGAGCAAATACGGCACTTATCGTTATTCTGTAACTGCCGAGGGATATAAGGACGTAAAAAATGTTTCTTATGCACCAACCGGATCAGAAGAAAAGATTACGGCTGCCGTAAACATGGACAAAGATGTAACGGTTGATTCTGCCGATCAGGCTGCCGTTGATAAGGTAAAAGAAATCTTTGACAAGGAATTTGGTGCTATCCGCACATCCTACAAAAACGCTTCTAATATTAATGCACTGATCGAAGCAAAACTGAAAACCGGCGATTATGCAGCTGTCGATAAAGCAGAGCAGGTAACGGTATCCGTTGTTTCTTCTGACGATACTGACTGGATCAGCACTGACGGCATCATCCACTACTCTACTGCCGATACGCTGAACGCTTACGGCCTGAATTCAAAAACCATTTCCGTTATGCTGAAATTCAGCTTAAACGGTGCGACAGCAGAAACAGCCGAACGCAGAGTAGTCATTGGATGGGATCAGAAACATTTTGCTTCCAAAATGAAATCGGAAGCCGATCAGCTGACCTGGGATAGAATCAAAAGTGAAAATATCAGTCAGACAGAGGTAACTTCCAATCTGACACTGCCGCAGTGTATGGGAACCAGCCTGCGTACCGTATGGTCAACCATCAGCTGGACTTCTTCCAATCCAGATGTGATCAGCATCCAGAAGCCTTCGATCGATTCTCCGATCTACGCTGCAACCGGTGTGATCAATCAGCCGGTTGAAGATACGGAAGTTACACTGACCGCTACATTCACGGCAAATGAATCTGTCATGAACGAACAGGTTGAAAAAATATCTGATATTAATACGATCAGCGTGCCATTTACCGTAACTGTAAAAGGTACCGGAAAACCGGCTCCGACTGAAGCTGAACTCAAAGCAATTTTGAACCAGTATTATAAGATCACCGATCTTGTTTATTACGGAACAACGACGGTAATTGATCCGGAAGCCTGCACCGGTGACATTCAGCTGCCAAGATATACTCGGATCAAAGATGAGAACGGCGAGAATGTCTTTAATAATAAAGAAATCACCGTAACTTCTGACAACGATGCTGTCAAAATCAACGGTTACAAAGCAAACGTAGATGTATTCCAGCCTCAGGATACCACCGTCAACCTGACCGTTTCCTTTACGCGTAAGGGCGTGACTGTTTCCAGGGTATTCCCGATCACCATCAAAAAGCTGACACAGAAAGACCTGGATAAAGAAGTTGAAATGATGAATTATGCGAAAGCTCATTATTTTGACGGTATCAAAGGAAACAATGTATCTGCAGATAAAATCACTGAAAACCTGCATCCGTTCCAGGAAATGTATTTTGATGCCGATGGAAATGCTGTCTGGGTATACAACATCAGTGATCTTACCGATGCCGGTATCTGTGCAGACGGATATTTCGATGATCCATGGGAAATGGAGGGTGCCGGTTACAACAAATTCCGTTCTTCCAATAATGCCGTGATCCAGCATGAAAATCTGGTTGTCATCCGTCCGGAAACTCCAACTGAGATCACGATCACTTCCTGGCTCAGCAGCGAACGTTACGGAAAATACGCATCCAGCCATCCGGGCAACAAAGTTTTACAGAAACTCTACAAACAGGAAGTATCCGTTACTGTTACTGTACAGCCGGACAGCAAAGTTGCTGAACAGCTTCAGACTGCCATTGATCATGCACAGACGCTTCTGGATTCTGTAACCGAAGGAACCGGAGCCGGACAGTATCCGGAAGGAACCAGAGACAAACTGCAGACGGCGATCACAGAAGCAAAAGCTCTCCTTGAAAGAGAAGATGCAGCCGAAACAGAAATCGAGCAGAAAGTTACTGAGATCACTGCTCTTATCAGCACCATACAGGATTCTCAGAACGAAACAGAAGCTCTTGTCACCGTAAAGATCAATCAGGAAGCCGGCAAAGGTATGGATGTCAGCAAAATGACCGTTAAGGCTCATACTGCTGCAAACTATGGTTATTCCAAACCGGCTGCTTATAAAAACAAAGTAACTGCACTTGATGTGCTGGTCGCATGGCATGCCGCACAGTACAAAGATGCCTTTAAAGCAAACCCTACCGACTATCTGGCTGTAAACAATGGATTTATCAACAAGATCTATGGCATTGAAACCTACAGCATTGGTATCTGCGTCAACGATCAGATTCCAGGATCTGCCAGTGCAGCAGAAGCAGTTGTATCTAGCGGGGATTCCGTATCTGTATTTATGTATGGTGACCTGAAGCAGTACAAAGATATTTATCTGTATTTTGAAAATGTACCGGAAACCATCCAAGCCGGTGAAAAGCTGGATCTGACCTTATGGGGTATGCACCCGATGGATTACGATGAAAAGGGCAATCTCAAACCGGCATCTGTACAGAAAGGTTATACCGTATCCGCTGTTGATGCAAACGGCAATGCAATTGTAAGTGCCATAACCGACGAAAACGGAAAAGTATCACTTACTATTCCTTCCGGCGGCACCTACCAGATCACCGTTGTAAAGGCACCAAAGGACAGCACTGAATCTGCTTACATCCTGCCCAAAGATATCGTAATGGCAATCGGAAAAGAAACCGAAAGTGAAACTGAAACAGAATCTGTAAAACACGCACACAGCTTCAGCACATGGAAAACCGTATCGGCCGCTACTGTATTTTCAGCAGAAAAACAGGAAAGAGTATGTGCATGTGGTGAAAAAGAGACCCGTACTGTCGGAACAGCTCTGACTCCGAGCATCAAGGTTAATATGACCTTGATCCCGCTGCAAGTAAAACAGACTACCACAAAATTCAAAGTAAGCGGACTTGCCAATGGAGATTCCATTGTTTCTTACACTTCCAGCAATCCAAAAGTCTTCACTGTTAACAAAAACGGTAAGATCAAAGCCGGAAAGAAAAAAGATCATGCAGTCCTGACCATCACTTTGAAGAGCGGACTGAAAAAGACTGTCAAAGTCAATGTTCAGAAAACTGCCGTAAAGACGAAAAAGATACAGGGGCTGTCAAAAACACTGACACTGAAGAAAGGCTCCAGCGTAAAACTGAAACCAGTGTTAAAACCACTCACATCTCAACAGAAACTGACTTACACTTCTTCCAATAAGAAAGTAGTGACCGTTTCTTCAAAAGGAGTCGTAAAAGCAAAGAAATCCGGAAAAGTAACGATTACCGTGAAATCCGGAAGTAAGAAAGTTAAGATTAAAGTAACTGTAAAATAAAAAGTTGTGGCGGAGGTTTTAGAATGTGCAAATGAACGAACTCCCCGAAGGCACGCTCTCGCTACCTCACATTGGCAGCGGTACGTAAGCAACCAAAATACGGTTGCTAAGTACCGGCCATGTTCGAGTACCTTCTTGGGAATTGTTCATTTTGCACATTGCCAAAAGCTCCTTACCGGTCGGGGATTCTTAAGCGGAACAGTCCTTCAGGCCAAGATTCAAAACACAGAACAGGAAAAGACAGAGATAGAGTAACGGAAACTTGCTGCCGTCACTATGCCTCTGTCTTTTTGTTGTCCGCCATCTTTTATATTTTACACTTCTCTTTTTTATTTCATCAAAAGAAAAAATAACATTTATACCGTCTGCCAGGCAGGTTACCTTTGTGGAAGCAAAAAGTTGCTCTGGCAAATATTTGTAGCTGGAAGATGCCTTCTGCTTAAGAGACAGCGTTCAGGCCAGGAGCTTTTGGCAATGTGCAGACGAACTACATTGTAAAACATGGTGTGTAAAATAATACGGCCATGATGAATTCGAAAACAAATCGCTCTGACGGTAGCAAGGCTTCCGTCGTGAGGTTTGCGATGCTGCCGCCCCAAGGAGCCGCTGTC
>NZ_JAJEQE010000080.1 GCF_020687205.1 Hominisplanchenecus faecis | reverse complement strand
CAGAAACACCTATTAATTCAGCAAAATCTTTTGGTTTATAATTCGTGATATTTGACGTGTTCATAATAATACCTCCATAGGTATATTTAAACACATTTAACCATATTAAGCAATATATTTAGTTACTTATAAATTCCTCCTTTTATGATTCCCATTAGAAAAAGCCTGGTAATATGCAAGTCTGCGAAGCAGACATTTTCATTTTCGAATCTCTGCACAATTATTTCATTCTTCTTTTTTATTTACAAGGGATTTTCCTTGTAAATAGAAAAGAAGGGTGCACTGAATAAATCAGAACACCCTTGTTCCAGTCAAATTAGTTTGCATTTTCAGCATCCGCTCATGACGAAGTCACAAGTGCTCTGCTTTTTCATAAAAGCCTTTCTTTTATATGATAGCAGTGCCGCCTTTATTTGTCAACCGCACGGTTTTCATTTTTTATCATTCCAGCCCCAGCGGACTTCTCACATACTGGAATCCGGCTGACCATGCTTCTCCTGTCATAACTCCGTTCTGGCTTGAGGAGCAGTGTACGACCAGCAGGCTTCCGTTGTCATTGACTCCGACTACGATGCCGACGTGGTTGTCGTCTCCTGCACTTGCCGGATGATAAAAGACAAGATCACCAGGTTTGGCACTCTGGCTGTCCACCATCTCGCTTGCATTCCACTGTGTTGTGGTATGATTGCCGATACCGGCATCCTTGCCGCCAAGTCCATTATAGTAAGACCATGCAACAAATCCACTGCAGTCCAGACCATAGGAACGCACCGTTCCACTGCTCTTGCTGCCCTCTGCGGACACGGTCATCGGACTTCCCCAGCTGTCATCCCAGCCGATTGCATAGGACTTGCCGCCCCAGAAATAGCCGACTTTTCCGATCAGGCTGCACGCTGCTGCCACGATGGAAACACGTTCTTCACTGACATCGCTGCCTGCCTCGGAACGCACAAATCCTTTGGATGCCGTAACGATTGCACAGAGCTGTCTGCATTTTGTGGACGTGTATTTCTCCAGTATAGCTGTCTGCTCTTCATCTGCACCGTAAAGTGCTATGTAATCCTGAACCGACAGTGCACGGTATTCTTTTGCATCTGTTTCTGCCACTTTTTTTGTTTCTGTTGATTCTTCCGCATCGGCTGCCTTTTCTGTTTCTGTTGATTCTTCCGCATCGGTTGCCTTTTCTGTTTCTGTTGATTCTTCTGCTTCTGCCGCCTTTTCTGTTTCGGCTGATCTGCCTTCGGTTTCAGAGACTTCCTCTTTCTGGATTTTCTCCAGTTTGCGTAAAATTGCAGAATTGCTTCTGACATTCATCAGGAAAAAAATCTGCTCCAGATCATCCCTGCAGGACTTGTCCATCTTTATGCCGGCGTCCTGTCCGTACTTCATTACATAAACAGCCAGCACATCCTGCCAGTTTTCTGCCAGAAAATCTTCCGGTTTGTCCAGAAACTCTTTATAATCTGCTTCGATCTTGTCCATTGTCTTTTCGAACTCTTCATCAAACGAAATACCATACTCACTGGAAAGTTCACCTAAATAAACACTGTTTCCGGCAATGATATTGGAAGCATAATCGGCTGCCGCATCAGAATGATCCACCTGTTCGCTCTCATCATCCGGTTTCTGAATGTCACCTTTCTGACTGTTCTTGTCATCCGCATTGTCTTTTTTATTCTTATCGTCCTTGCTGTCACCGTCTGGCTTCTTGTCGCCGTCTTTTTTATCCGAACCATCGTCTTTTTTATCGCTGTCCGATGTCCCATCCTCTTTGGATGCATCCGTATCCCCTGTCTGAGATGCATTTGTTTCTGTTTCGGCTGCCGCCGTCTCAGTCTGCCGCGTTTCCAGTTCCGGCTTCGTCTCCGGCTGACTGGTCTCAGTCTCCGTTGCCGGTGTCTCGCTCTGGCTCGTCTCCGGCTGACTGGTTTCTGTCTGAGAGCCTTCCTTGTTACTCTCCGCCTCTTTCTGAAGCTCCGTCTGCAAACTCGATGCATAAGCCACCGGTGCTGTACTCATCAGCATACTCCCCACCAGCATCATGCAGCCTAATTTATATAAATATCTGTTTTTCATTCATCTTGCCTTTCTTCTATAACCTGAACACCTTTTACCCCTGACATTATAATTTTTAATTATAGAAGTTTTTGGATGAATTTTCAAGTAGTGACACAGAATTTTCACAGATGACCTTTCATTGCTCTCATATTTTTCTATTACACATTGATATTTTTTACTGCTTTTATCATAATTAATGCCTTCTTCTATGTGAACACTTTCCCTTATTTTTGCTGATACCAGACGATCGACCTCCTGCCAAAAAAGACCAGGCTTCCACCTCTTGGTTTCTGCCTGATCTTTCTGATATACTATGTATTGGATGCGATATGATTTTTCAACTCCCACTGACATAAGCATCCCCCTCACCCACTGCTTAGTGCTCTGCAGACTTGAAGCGGGGGGAATGCTTCTCTGCGTTCAATCTGTGATTAGTCGTTGTATCCGTTTGGATTCTGGCTCTGCCATCTCCAAGAATCTGCACACATATCTTCGATGCCGTATTCTGCTTCCCAGCCAAGCTCTTTCTTTGCTTTTTCCGGTGCACAGTAGCATTTTGCGATATCGCCAGGTCTTCTCGGTTTGATCTGGTATTTGATCGGATGTCCGCATGCTTTTTCAAATGCATGTACAACCTGCAGAACGCTGTAGCCGTTTCCGGTACCTAAGTTGTAGATGCTTACGCCTTCTTTGTCAGCCAGTTTCTGGATTGCTTTTACATGGCCGCGTGCCAGGTCTACCACGTGGATGTAGTCACGTACGCCTGTTCCGTCCGGTGTATCGTAGTCATCACCAAATACACCGAGGCATTCCAGTTTGCCGATCGCTACCTGTGCAACATACGGAAGCAGGTTGTTCGGGATACCTTTCGGATCTTCTCCGATCATGCCGCTCTTGTGTGCACCGATCGGGTTGAAGTAACGAAGCAGGATCACGTTCCATTCCGGATCTGCTTTCTGGATATCGGTCAGGATCTGTTCCAGCATCCATTTTGTCCAGCCGTATGGGTTGGTGCAGGTGCCCTTCGGGCATTCTTCTGTAATCGGGATCATCGCCGGATCACCGTATACGGTTGCGGATGAACTGAAGATGATGTTCTTTACGCCATGATTTCTCATGACATCGCACAGTGTCAGTGTACCTGCGATGTTGTTCTGGTAATATTCCAGAGGTTTTACGGTAGATTCTCCTACTGCTTTCAGTCCTGCGAAATGAATGACTGCCTGTACATCTTCTTTATCAAAGATAGCATCCATTGCTTCTTTGTCGCAGATGTCTGCTTCGTAGAATGTTACTTTTTTGCCTGTGATCTCTTCTACACGATCTACTGCTTTTTTATTTGCATTGTACAGATTGTCTACGATGACTACTTCATAGCCTTCGTTCAGCAGTTCCACACAGGTGTGGCTTCCAATATATCCAGCTCCGCCGGTTACCAAAATTCTCATAGTATTTACCTCCTGATCAATTTGATAAATAGTTTCTTTATATTTATATTTTCGTGATAACAAGGTTAAACGATGCCATACGAATTGTTCCGTACTTCGTACTCTCACAATTCTGTCATCACCGTTTTACAGTGTTTCGATAAATCTCATAAAGGCTTCTCTTCCTTCCGGTGTACATTTGTATACACCGGCATCTTCCAGAACGCCTACGAATACATGTCCAACTTCTTCTTTGAGGATATCCATCACATTATCTTTGTTCAGTTCCGGATGTTTCGGCAGGAAGGATTCTACCCAGTCTGCATGTTTTTCCAGAGCTTCGTTGGAACGGATGTCTTTCTTCTCGATGATATAATCTGCCAGATCCTGAAGCTCTGTTTTCAGTCGTGCCGGCAGGATTGCCAGACCCATAACTTCGATCAGACCGATGTTTTCTTTTTTGATGTTATGTTTCTCTGCATGCGGATGATATACGCCAAGCGGATACTCATCTGTCGTCAGGTTGTTTCTCAGAGCCAGATCCAGTTCAAACATATCGCCGACTTTTCTTGCGATCGGTGTGATCGTGTTATGTGGCTCTCCATCTGTCTCAGCAAAGATGTTTGCATCGGCGTCGGTATAGCCTCTCCATGCACCAAGTACATGGTCAGCCAGATCGATCAGACGTTTCTCGTCTTTGCAGCGAATACGCAGTACGGACAGCGGCCATTTTACGATGCCGGCTTCCACATCCTCGTATCCCGGGATCTCAACGTGTTTCTCGATCGGTGCTTTTGCCATTGCAAACTGGTAATTGCCGCCCTGATAGTGGTCATGGCTTAAGATAGAGCCGCCTACGATCGGCAGGTCTGCATTGGATCCGAGGAAGTAATGTGGGAACAGTTTGATAAAGTCAAACAGTTTCACGAACGTTGCTTTTTCGATCTTCATCGGGATATGCTCTCCGTTGAATACGATACAGTGCTCATTATAATATACATACGGTGAATACTGGAATCCCCACTGTGTTCCGTTCACTGTGATCGGGATGATCCTGTGGTTCTGTCTTGCCGGATGGTTGACACGTCCTGCATAACCTTCGTTCTGACGGCAGAGCAGACATTTTGGATAACCGCTCTGTTTTGCCAGTTTTGCTGCTGCGATCGCTTTCGGATCTTTTTCCGGTTTGGATAAGTTGATGGAAATATCAATGTCTCCGTACTGACTTGGCACTTTCCAGCGAATATCCTTTTTGATACGATAACGGCGGATGTAGTTGGTGTCCTGGCTTAATTTATAATAGTAGTCTGTTGCTTTTACCGGTGACTCTTTGTACAGCTCTTTGAACGTTCCGATCACCTGTGCCGGACGCGGAACCAGGCAGTTCATGATCTTTGTGTCAAACAGGTCACGGTAAACAACACTGTTCTCTTTTAATACGCCTTTTTCAACTGCATAGTCCAACAGCTCTTCCAGAACTTCTTCCAGATCCACATCTTTGAACTCTGTCTCCGGCTCGGTATATTCTTCCTCCCCAAACAGCTCCAGCAGCTGGTTGGTGGTATAAATACGTTCTTCTTCCGGTACCAGTCCGCTCTCTATGCCATACTGTACCAGACGTTTTACATTTTCATCAAATGTCATGACGTTTCCTCCTGCTTAAATTTCTTTTGCTCCGTCTCCGATTTCCACTACATAGAATTCAGCTTCATGTCCTGTCTTTTCTTTGTAAGCTTTGCCCAGTTTGTCGATGAAGTGATCTACTGCATCATTCTTTACGATACTTACGGTGCAGCCGCCGAATCCGCCGCCTGTGATACGGGAACCGATCACGCCTTCGGTCTCCCATGCCAGATCTACCAGTACGTCGATCTCTTCGCAGGATACTTCATAGTCATCTCTCAGAGATACATGTGAAGCATTCATCAGTTTACCGAATTTCTCTACGTCACCTGCATTCAGCGCTGCTACAGCCTGGATAGTTCTCTGGTTTTCGTATACGGCATGATGTGCTCTCTTCTGGCGAACCGGATCTTTGATGGCATCTTTATATTTTTCGAATTCTTCTTCGCTTAAATCGCCAAGTCCTTTGATATCTACAACTGTCTGCAGCTCTTTTAATGCTGTTTCGCATTCGTTTCTTCTGTCATTGTAAGCAGAATCTACCAGGCTGTGTTTTACTTTACTGTTTGTGATAACGATCTTTGCATTTTCCAGTTTTACACTTGCATATTCATAGCTAAGATCGCTGGTATCCAGGAAGATCGCATGGTCTTTTTTGCCCATTGCCACTGCGAACTGATCCATGATACCGCAGTTGCATCCGTTGAAGTTGTTCTCAGAATACTGTCCGATCAGTGCCAGATCGATCATGCTGATTCCTTCGAATCCAAACAGATCACGTACTGCAAGTCCTGTCAGTACTTCCAGAGATGCGGAAGAAGAAAGTCCGGAACCGTTCGGGATCGTGCCGTAGATCAGGATATCCATACCGGTCGGGATCTTGTATCCTCTGCCTTCCATTGCCCACATAACTCCCTTCGGATAGTTAGTCCATCCTGCTTTTTCAGAATATACCAGATCATCCAGGCTTGTCTCGATCACGCCCAGTTTGCTGAAGTTTTCAGAATAGAAACGGATCGTACGGTCTTCACGTTTGCGGACGATCATGTAAGTTCCGATGCTCAGTGCACATGGGAAAACGTGTCCTCCGTTGTAGTCTGTATGCTCTCCGATCAGGTTTACACGTCCCGGTGAAAAGAATGAACGGATTTCTCCACCTTCCCCATAGATGGATACAAATTTTTCAATCAGTTTTGCTTTCATGTCACTTCTCCTTTTTCTTATTAAATGATGTGGGTGTCAAAAGATGCCATACGAATTGTTCCGTACTTCGTACTTCCACAATTCTACCCAATATTCGCATATCGTGAAGCTT
>NZ_JAJEQE010000007.1 GCF_020687205.1 Hominisplanchenecus faecis | reverse complement strand
TTAACCGCAGAAACCGCTGTTAAGCCGCCATAATTATCATAGAAGATCTAAATTTACAGAAAAAATTTCACACCGTCCATTTGTCAGTTCGCATTTCTTGTCAAAAGACATCGGATCACAGTTCAGTACATCCATATAAAACTCTTTTCGTAGGATGCTTCGTCTGAATTCATCTGCAATCTCCGTCATAATAAAAATATCTCCATCATTTCAAAAGAGAATGCTGGAGATATTTCGCCTTGCTTATTCTTGTAGTAACCAATCGGCTATATCGTAAATTACGATTCCTTCATAGCTATATTGGGGATGTTTGGTTCTAGCAATATTTTATCTTGCGAATTTATCATTGTAACGAATATGCATATCTTCCCAATCCATGAACAATACATAAAATACTTTCCCGTATTGCGGGCTCTCTATAATTCTTCCATGATCAAGAACAGAAAAATAAGTTCCGTCAGCTTTTCGAAGATGAAAGTGAATATAGTCATTTTCATTGCCGTTGTCAATCTGTTCCCAGATACTTGATTCTATCTGTTGCTGTTCATCTTCACGAATCAAGTTGCGAAAACTTTTCTCAGTAAGTCTGAACAGTTCATCTATATCTTTATATCCGGACATATGAAGAAATTCATCATTTGCAAAAAATAGTTCATCATCTTCTTTGTCAGCTCTGTATATGATGAATGCACCTGGAAGATGTTCAGAGATATCCTTGAATGTGAATCCAAGTTGTTTGCGGGCACCTGACTGAAGTCCTTCTCTGTAGACCATACATCCATTTTTTCCATGAAGCTTTATTTCATAAAGAGCGGCATCTGCACAGCGCATGAGTTGTGAACGATTGGATGCAAATGTTGGATATTCTGCATATCCTAGAGAAATATAAAATGCATGTTCCTTACCATGGTATGAGAATGACTTAGGAAGTTTGGTGAATTGCTGCAGCTGTATATCTGCTTCTGCAAAGGTACAATTTGGTAAAAGAATGCAGAATTCGTCACCACCATTTCTTCCAAGTAATGCATCGGATGGGAAAAAAGCCTTCATGCTGTCTGCAAGATTCTTTAGTGCCCTGTCTCCGTAATTATGTCCATAGATATCATTAATAAACTTGAAATCATCGATATCAAGGAGTGCAGCCACAAAATGTGCTTTTGGATTTTTTTGAATCATTTTTTCTGCAAATTCATCAAATCCATAGCGGTTATAAATTTTTGTAAGAGAATCTGTGCGTGCCAGTATCTGAAACTTTTTCTTATGTTCACTTGCTACTAACCATACTCTGGTAAGAACTGACAGGAGAAGGCTTATTGTAAGAAACATTCCGATGATGATTATCAGTAGTGTGGCATTTCTCCATCCACTTTTAGGAGTTATTTCAAATTTCCAGTTTTCATCTCCTATTGTAAATGTATAAGAAACAGGATGATTTATTTGCCCATCTGATTGATAAATCACTTTATAAGTATCACTCCATGGAGCGTCTGTTTTTGAAATTTTGCATTCGTATCCAAAATCTGAAAGTGCACTGATTGAATCTGAAAAAATATCCGGAACACGCAGGATAGCAATAGTAAATCCCCAGAAATACTCATGTCCGTTTTTATCTTTCAGGTATATGGGATTGCGGACTGCAATTCCATATTCTCCCTGTTTTAATTTGAAGGGGCCCTGCGTAATGATTGTATGGTTGTCTCTTGCGTAACAGGAAATTTTTCCGCGGTCTTTATCATGGATCAAATCAATCTTACCTGCCTCATTTCCATTAGCCGGATAAATATCTGTAACAACACCATTAGGAGCGAGCTGTACACTTTCAATAGAATCAGACATAAGATTTCCGGCAATTGTTTCAAACTGATGGATTTCGCCATTTTCACTTATTAAGATTTGCTTCAAGGTATCTGTGATCTCAATTCCATTTGTAATTTCATTCTTTATTCGTTCGCCATAGTTGGCTACGTTTAATTGTGCTGTTATGTGTCTCTGCTCTTTTTCGTGGGTGTCTGTTTTGTATACAATCAAACTAACCAGGCATATGCCCAGTAAAAAAGTGATAAGAGGCACAAGTGTTTGTTTTTTCACTTGGTTCACCTCGTTTTGTCCATGGGAATTTTTATAATAAAGCATTATAGCACAGAAGTCGAAAAACAGAATAGGTTTTATGAAAAAAACGAACTGTGCATAATCCATATACTGTCTGCTAATAGTATATGCAAGATGTCGCTTTCAAAAATACAAAATTTTTTATTTTTTGAAAGTGGAGACTATGTAAAGACAACCCGATTCTTTACTTAATTTCATGAAAAATGTAAAAATCTAATGTTACGAGTTTCTTACGAGTTGCATTAAAAAAACACGCAAGAAAACACGTAAGAAAAAAAGTAAAAAAATTTGCTTTTGACCACTGTAAAACATGCTCTGAGCGTTTCGTTATATGAAGGAATAATTTTTCTTTCATATATCAAAGAAAAGAGGATAAAGAAATATCAGAAAAAAGATATTATACAGTTCAAGAGTTACAGGAAATCTTAGGAGTCAGCAGACCTACTATTTATAACCTTTTGAAGAAAAAGGAATTCCGGTGGATCCAGTTGGATGGCGGAAAGTATCGCATCTCTAAGAAGAGTTTCGATGACTGGCTCGATAACTTGGAACAGTAAAAAACAGGGTGTTGATCAGGCAGATTTTGTCTGCAATCGACATCCTAAATTTTTATCTGGATTTGAGATATGATATAAGAAAAAACACTAACACTAAAAAAGACAGATCGATACTGGCTGGTTCATAAAAATGTTTTTGAATCAAAAGAGATTGCCGAAAAGATACGAATCAACATTGCCAGCTTTGAAAAATGGTACGCCAATCAGATTAAATATCATAAAGTTACCGGAGAAAAACCCGGGAAAGAATTGAAATCCTGGTCCTATTCCGTTAAGGAAGTCGCAGATCTGTTGGAGGTTGATGATTATCTTGTTTATGATTTACTCAAGAAAAATCAAATGGAAGCACTATCATTCCATTCAAGGATAAGTTCGATAAGACATTGAAGCTTTACTCACTCATGACTACTAAGCCGGAGGAGGTTGAAGCCAGAAAACAGAAGGAAATGGAAGAATAATTGTGAAAAGAGTGTGTGAATTATTGACTAGAGCCTCTCCTGATGGTATATTTAGATTACCCAACGGGTAATTTGAAAAGGAGGGCAAACGTGCAGCTACTATACAATAACAGCAAAGTTTAGAAACAATGTACCGATTTAAAAATTGCAAAAAAATTGTTTGGCGGGAATGCTGCATTAGCAACCAGCCTATTTGCCCGAATAAATGCTATGCAGCAGGCGAGTGTAATTAAGGATATAGTAATGATGCCGACGTTTCATTTTCATAAGTTAAGTGGCAATAAGGATGGATTTTTTGCTATAGATGTAAAAACGAGAAGAGATCCATGGCGTATTATTATTCAGCCATTAGATGAGAATGAAGAACCTTATGATCCTTGTAATATTGATGAAATTGCTGGTGTGGTTAGAATTGTTGAAGTAAAGGAGGTAAGTAACCATTATGAGTAATTATATTGAATATAATGATAAGATTGCTTTTCATCCTGGATACTATATCAAAGAAATCATTGAAGAAAGTGGACTTTCTCAGAAAGATTTTGCAAAACGATTAGATACCACGCCAAAGAATTTAAGTATTCTGGTACGTGGGGAGCAAAGCTTATCAATCGATATAGCCATGAAATTATCTCGAATGTTAGGGACTAGTGTTGACTACTGGCTGAATCTTCAGAAGAGCTATGACGCTTTGATTGCTGAGTTTGAATCATCCAAGGAATTAGAGCAGGAAAGAAGAATTTTCAAGTACTTTCAGTACACATATTTCAGAGAGAATTTTGGATTGCCTGATCTTCCGAGAAAAACAAATGAGCAGATTAAGTGTCTACGTGAATTTTTAAATGTTGCATCATTATCTGTTTTTACAAAGCAAAATATGGCAGTTAGTTTCCGAAGTGCATCTGAGGATATGAAAGAGGCTAATACTGCCAGAGCAAATGCAATGGTTCAGATCGCAATTAATCAGGCACTGAAGATAGAAGCACCTAAGTTTGACAAAAAGAAGTTTGAAAAAGCTGTTGATTATGCATTGACATTAACAACACAGCATGGTGATTTTTATCCACTGATTAGGAAGGTCTTTGAAGATGCGGGAGTAATATTCGTAATACTTCCAAATCTTCCGGGTTCAGGAATAAATGGTGCAACCAAGAAGATTGGGCAGAATGTAATGCTGATGGTGAATGACAGACGTTTCTATTCAGATACATTTTGGTTTACTCTGTTCCATGAGATTGGCCATATTATTAATGGTGATTATGGAATTACGTTTGAAAATGAGCACGCTGGACAGGAGGATGCAGCAGATAAATATGCGGAAGACAAATTGATCCCTCCGGGAGAATATGAGGCTTTCGTTAGAATGAATGAGTTTAGCGAAAATGCTGTCCGCAGATTTGCTGAAAGAATTGACAGAGATCCGGGTATTGTCCTTGGCCGCTTGCAAAATGATCAGATTGTTCCATTTACAAATGTTGCACTGTCAAAAGCATTAAAACACAAATACAAAGTAATAACATCATAAAGAAGTATATAACTTGAGGTCGTCTACCGTTATCCACGATAGATGGCCTTATTTTTTTATCTATTTGGGGAGAAAGGAGGTGAAAGCGATTGGAGGAATTTAAGGCGAAAAGACATGCGGTCAAAAAGATGACCCGAAATGGACTTGTGGAAACAGATTCCAAAGAAGGGATAGTGAAGGAAACTGCGGAAGCAAAGTCCGATGAACAACTGGGCGATGGTCCGGAACCAGCTTTCCATGGATGAAAAGATCCAGGTAAGGATTGAAAAATATGAAAATGGGGGATTCTGATGGAAGAACTGCATAAGAAATGGGAAAAGATCCATCACCGTTTACAGGCACTGGAAGCGGCAGATCAGGAACAAGAAGCGGAAATACTCAAAAAAGCTTATGAGTGTCTGTTATGTGCCTATCAGGAATCCAGAGCTTTGAACGATGAAATGGATATGCTTGTCAAGGATGCTTTGACGAGTTAATTTACAAAAGTATAAAACTCTAACAATGGGGAGGTGCCCCTCCCCATAAAATTTTTTCTTAAAACTTACACAAAAAACTTGACAAACCCGATTTTAGAAATTAAGAAAGTTCTGCCACATTCTTGTAGCCCAGATGGAATTAATCATCAATGCCGTATTTGTTTTCCAACGCTTCTTCTGCTAATTCCAGTTCATCTTCCAGTTTTTCAATCGCACGTTCTCTCGCTTTGTATATCTCGAAGCTAATCTCTTTCATCTGGTAAGCATACTCAAATTCATCATCAAGTTTATCCAGTTCGTCATCAACTGCGTCTACCTGTTTTTTCAAAGCGTAGAATTGTTCGTGATTCTCAGATGCATTTGTAGATGTTTTTGCATTGTTTACACTTTTTGTTATATTACGGATATCGTTTTCATAAGAAGAGAAATCATAATCCTTTTCGTTCGCATTCTCTACTGCGTTTTCTGTGTTACTGATATTATCATCATTGTCATCTGTATTTGATGTTACAACTTCCTGTGTCTTAATTTCTATATCTTCTGCTGCTCCATTATTGGATGAAGTGCATCCTGTAAAAGCAAATATTAATGTGAGGGATAATAAAACTACTAATAATTTTTTCATAACATTTTCTCCTTTCGGCTCTTGGGTGTTTGGTTTTTGCTGTTATATGTATCATATAGGGGGAAGATTAAAAAAAGATTAAAACAAATAGTAATTTCAAAAAATGAAAAAAAGGACTCTGGCACACGAAAATGATTGGTATTATAATAATTACATTATGAGATTACTGATTGTAGAAGACGAGAATGATTTAAGAAACATTGTCAAAAAAAGGCTTATCAAGGAACATTACAGTGTAGATGCCTGTGGGGATGGTCTGGAAGCGATGGATTATATCGATATGACTTCCTACGATGGTATTATTCTTGATATCATGTTGCCGGGAAAGGACGGATATGAAATCTTAAGAGAATTAAGGCAACGAGAAGATGATACACCGGTTCTGTTACTGACAGCAAAAGACAGCATTGAAGACCGTGTCAAAGGACTGGATCTTGGTGCCGATGATTACCTGATCAAACCATTTGCATTTGAAGAACTGCTTGCAAGAATCCGTGTCATGATGCGTAGAAAGCCACAATTTACATCCAATCAACTAAAAATAGCAGATCTTATTCTGGATCGTGACACAAGAAAGGTCACAAGAGCCGGAAATGAAATTGATCTTTCTGCAAAAGAATTTATGGTTCTGGAATGTCTTATGCGCAACAAAAATATCGTAATGACAAGACAGCAGATTGAACAGAATGCGTGGGACTTTGATTTTGAAGGTGGTTCCAATGTGATCGACGTATACATTCGCTATTTGCGAAAAAAAATCGATGCACAATATGAACAAAAACTCATCCATACTGTTCGCGGTGTCGGATATGTAATGAGGGAAAACGAATGAAACAGCTGACGATCAAGAAAAAAATTACGCTATGGTACACCGGAATCATTGCCGTAGTTCTTGGGACTATTTTAGTTCTCGTCCTTCTTTTTTTGGATAAGGTTGGAATTTCTGCGACAGAAGAAGAAATCAGTGCCGCAGTGACCGGATTCTCTTCAAATATTAATTTTCAGGATGATTCCTTTTATCTTGACGGCGATACCGAATTTTACGATAACGGTATTATGTTTTGTATTTATGACAAAAACGGACGATTACTTTATGGAACGATTCCAGCCCGATTTCCAGAAGAAACTATCCTCATGTCGAATACACCGCGAACGATAAGCGAATCAAATCGAAAATGGATGATATATGACAGCGTTTACACTTACGGTGATGATGACGAAATGTGGGTACGAGGAATTACCTCCGTACATTCTATAGAACTTTTCATACAGACATCCAAGAAAATGCTGTTGATTGTATTCCCATTACTCATTATTCTGATCGGGGTCATCGGATATTTTATGATCAAGCGGGCATTGAGACAGGTGGATCTTATCTGCGATGAAGTTGAAAACATCAGCAATGGAAAAGATCTTTCCAAACGATTGTCTCTGCCAAAAGCAAAAGATGAATTATACGAATTGTCGAAGAAATTTAACGAAATGTTCGAGCGCTTGGAATTTTCGTTTGAGAAGGAACGTCAATTCACATCAGACGTATCCCATGAACTGCGGACTCCCGTTGCTGTTATCATTTCCCAGTGTGAGTACTTATTGGAAAATGAAAACTTATCTGCGGAAGATAAGGAAGAGATTGCAGTCATCTTAAGGCAGGCAAAACGAATGTCAAAGCTGACAAGCGAAATGTTAATGATCGCCAGAAACGAACAGGATGAGCAGCATCTGATGGAAAAACTGGATTTTGGATTATTAAGCGAACTTGTAATAGAAGAACTGCAGACAAAAGCACAGGAAAAAAATATTGAGATCACCCTGCAAAAGCAGGACGACTTATTTATGAACGGCGACCAGACATTGATTTTGCGTATGATGATGAATTTAATAACCAATGCCATCAATTACGGAAAAACAAATGGACATATTCATGTTATCCTGAAGGTCGAAAATGACCAGATTGTCGGTGAAGTGAAAGATGATGGTATTGGAATAAGTGAGGAACACCTGGACAGAATCTGGGAGCGTTTCTATCGCATAGACAAAAGCCGTTCCAGAGAAAATGGCGGTACCGGACTCGGCCTTTCTATGGTGTGTTGGATTGTAAATCTTCACAATGGAAGCATTCACGTCGAAAGTATCGAAGGTATCGGAACGAGTTTTATTTTCCGATTTCCGAAAATATAAGGAGCTATCGCTGTATAGTCATCATGAAGAATGATCGCTTTTTGATTTTCTATTCCCGTTCGTGTTATGAATACGAAAGTGTCGTCTTGTGACTCTTTTTGGACTTTGGTAGCGCTGGGTACGTACAGCCAGTTGAAATCATCGAATTTAGCGATGTGCATTTTCATATGCTTTTTGGATTTCCTCCGGCAAGCGGTCAGGAATCAGTGACTTTAGTCTGTCCTCACTGCCGTCTTTGATTGCCTGCTCATAGTACCAGCATTTGAATTTCAGCATATCCAGCGTCCGGTTCATCTGCTCAAGCTCTGCCTCCATGTGCACCCGCTGCACCTCAAACATTGCCTTTCGCTGCGGGTAGGTGGCCGGTCCTTCCACGCACCAATCCATGAACTGCCGAATGTCCTTGATCTCCATGCCAGCCTTTTTCAGACATTCAATGACCCGGAGCGCTTCAATCTCCGCCTCACTAAACTTGCGGATGCCGGATACCCGTTCCATATTCGGAAAAAGTCCCTGTTTATCATAATAGCGCAGCGTAGAGATGGGCAATCCGAACATCTCTGCCACCTGTCCAATTGAATACATAAATTTCCCTCCAAAAAAATTTCAAAAAACATCTTGACCTAAAGTTAGGTTTAGGTATTACTATGAGAATAACACAAAGAATATAAAAATGCAAGGAGTGTTCTACGATGAATAAAAAGGTACTAATCATTTCCTCAAGTCCCCGTAAGGGCGGCAACTCCGAAACGCTGGCGGCAGCGTTTGCAAAGGGTGCACGGGAGGCGGGCCATCAGGTAGAAACTGTGTATCTGCGAGAAAAGCAGGTTGGCTTCTGCAAGGGCTGTCTTGCCTGCCTGAAGTTGGGGCACTGCGTCATCCAGGACGATGCAGTGGAAATTGCCGCCAAAATGCATGATGTGGATGTGCTGGTGTTCGCAACACCCGTCTACTATTACTGCGTCAGCGGTCAGCTCAAGACTATGCTGGATCGTGCTAACCCATTGTTCGATACGGACTACGCCTTTACGAAAGCCTATCTGCTTGCAACGGCGGCAGAGGACGCACCGAAAACCTTTGCGGGCACAGAGAAAGCTGTGCAGGGTTGGGTGGACTGCTTCCCTCGCTGTGCGCTGGCTGGCACAGTATTTGCAGGCGGCGTAAACGGCGTGGGAGAGATCGCAGGTCATATTGTGCTGGAGCAAGCCTATCAGATGGGCAAGGAGGTGTGAGCCATGGCAGTTAAACAAACGGCAGGCAGAGAGGCTTTGGGGGAATTTGCTCCTAAATTTGCGGAATTGAATGATGATGTGCTGTTCGGGCAGGTGTGGAGCCGAGAAGACAAGCTTTCCCTGCGGGAACGCAGCATTGTAACTGTGGTGGTGCTGATGGCGCAGGGACTGACGGATTCGTCTTTTCGGTACCATCTGACAACTGCAAAGAACAATGGCGTGACCAAAACGGAAATAGCGGAGATCTTGACCCATGCGGCATTTTATGCGGGCTGGTCCAAGGCGTGGGCGGCCTTCCGTATGGCAAAGGAGGTATGGGCAGAGGACGATGCCGCCGACGCAAAAGCCGAACATCAGAATGAAATGGTCTTTCCCATCGGCGCACCCAATGACGCCTTTGCAAAATACTTTATCGGACAAAGCTATCTCGCACCTCTTTCTACGCAGCAGGTCGGCATTTATAATGTGACCTTTGAACCCGGATGCAGTAAACTGGATTATGTAGCATAAGAGTGTATAGCGTGTCTGTAGTCTGATTTTTGCCATAAATAAGTACAGGATACACAGAGAATAGAAAAGAATGTGTATTCAGTTAAATAAGAAATAGATAGCTGGTATGAGAGAACAAGGAGTCTTTCATACCAGTTTTTTTGTGGAAAAAGGGATAGGTTGCACAGGATCTGCCAGGAGATTTCAGTAGGTTTGGTGAATAGCTTTCTCCCAGAAGTGTGGTATAGTCTTGTGCTTGGAACAGGAAAACTACACAGAAGGGAGACACCGATATGACAGCACAGCCAGATATCATCTGGAATGAGCAATGCTTGGGGATACGGATAGGAGAACAGGTTTGCACCTATCTGAAAAAGCATGATGCGGAATACCAGAGACTGCAAAATAAAATACTGGAACTTACAGAGAGGTATCCAGTAATAGAAACATTTATGGAGTCGAATCAGGCAATCAGTCTAACGACAGAAGAGCATAAGGCAGTGCATCAATATTTCCGACTGGAAAGCGAAAAGGAAATGATAGAAGAACAGTACCATTTTTATATGGGACAGGCTCAAATGATCTCCTATGGAGCAATGCTTGGAAAAATTAAAAAAGCAATATTGGGAAATGATGACGGTGACACAAAGAAACTGCTGGAGTTGCTGCTGGATACCTGGATTGATGAGGTTGAAGATCAGCTGAAAGAAAATACAGTGTACCAGGGAATGCTTGAAAAAATATCGAAATATGAAGAACAGGTTCAGACAATGGGATTATCAAAAGAAAAGCGAAAAACAATAGACAAATACGTTACTGAAGTTAGTGAGAGATGGATATTATATGCGGAATCTTTATATCAGGCTGGCATGCAGAAAATTCTGGAACTATTAAATTTGTAAAAAAGGGACGGATAAAATGGGGAAGCACGAAAGGAACTTCCCCATTTGTCACTTCTATTCATCTTTGCCATCAATGAGAAATATGTATGAAACCTGAAAGATTTCAGCAATGGCTTTTAATTCAAGATCAGTGACATAACGCTTGTTTGTTTCGATTCTGGTGATTACATTTTTATCCATATCGTAACCAGCTAACTGGAGTTTATAGGCAAGATCACGCTGAGACATATTGTGGGTCTTGCGAAGTTCAATCAATCGCTGGCTAATCAGATTCTTCTCACCAGACTGTGTCCTTGGCTTTGGCATCTTAAATCTCTTCCTCTCTGGTAAAAGGATGGCTTGTCTCACTTTTTGCACCATCTGTATTGATTTTAACGATTGGACAAGGTAGAATCGGTTGTAAAAGTGAGACAAGAACAGAAGAGGGAGAAATATATGGAGCAGGTAAAAATAGAACAGTTTGCATTTTTATATTTATGCAGCGAGCATGATAAAAGGCTATTATTTAAGAAAGAAAAAATGCAGTTAGCTGATTTCGACAGGTTGACTTATCTGATTTATCATCTTGGTTTTAAGGAATATCACATAAAAGTTTGGATGGAATTTGCAGGAGACTTTAAAAAAGAATGGGATTGTTTGGAAGCACTTCAGGAAACAGGTGGATGTGCTGTGAGCATAGAAAATACAGAATCAGAGTCCAGATTGCATGAAATGTGGATTAGGGATTTTTGCAAAAATACACCAATGGAAATCAGAGAATGGCTTCGAGAATTAGCTTAAGAAATGTAAATAAAAATATACCCTAACTCATTTTTGTGGTATCATTATTAGTAGAGTTTGTGAAATTTGATTTTGCGGAAACCTGGAGTGATAAGAGATAAGTATAAAAGGAGCATATTGATATGAAGAATAGACGAAAGTTTTCTATTTTTATAAGTTCTACCTATGAAGATCTTAAAAAGGAAAGACAGGCATTGGTAGGTGTGGCACTAGAGAATAATTTTATTCCGGTAGGAATGGAGCAATTTCATGCTGCACCTACAAGTCAATGGAATGTTATAACAAAAATGATTGATGAGTGTGATTTTTATCTTCTTGTTATTGGTGCTAGGTATGGGTCAATTGATGAAGAAACTGGTATAAGTTACACAGAGAAAGAATACAATTATGCAAAAACTAAAGGATTACCAGTACTTGTATTGATTAAACAACCTTCGGCTATTTCTGAAAGTGAAAAGGATACCGGAAATGATAAGTATGATAAAATGAAGAAACTGGATGAGTTTAGAGAAAAAGTCAAAAATGATAAAAATACAGTTGATTTTTTCACAGATTTAAACAGTTTAAAGTATGTGGCATCACCGACATTTAGGAACGCCGTTAACTATGTTGATGATAACGCTGGATGGGTTCGATATCGAGATATAGTGGATATAATTAATGAAGAGGCAGAAGGACGAAATAAAGCAAATACTGAACTTGGAGAACATCAGCAGAAGATGCTAGATGACATGAAAGAGATGTTTTCTCAATTCTATAGTAGACTCACTGACCTAGAAAATAACCAGTTAACCTTGAAAGAAATTCCTACAGCAACAAGTGAAGATATCAAAAAATTGTTCCAGGTTGAAGATAATACGTTAATTATTGGAAATCCAGAAGAAAATAAATCAGTTGTAGGGCTAGATGATGTTGGGAACATTCCAGTGGACTCTGCCTTTTTATTAGTATATGCGGCTGATGGTGATGGGCAAATACTAAAGATACGGACACTTGGTTCACCTACTCAGATTTTTACATCAGGTAAGCAGTTTATGGCTGATAATTCAAAAAGAGAATCTGCGAGATGGGAAGAGGCTTTAGACAGACTTATAGAATGGGGCTGGGTTAAAGCTGTAGGGTATAAAGGTGAAATATTTGAATTGACCGGAACAGGTTATAGCAAAGCTGATTGGTTAAAGAACAATATGGCAATAGATACTTCAAAAGAACCGCTTGACGAGTTAAAAGAGTTTGAAGATTAATAAGAATTAAACTAATACAGTTATGCGTATTTATTTGCAAATATACATGGCTGTATTTTTTATTACGGGCAGGGCTCTTCGGGGTTCTGCCCTTTTTCTTTTTCCAGACCAAAAGACCACCTGCTGGAAAAGAACAAGAAAAACCTGAAAGGATGTGGTGACTTATTATTATAGGAATCGATCATGGATATTATGCCATCAAAACTCCCCATGTGTGTTTCCCGACTGGACTGACCGGGTACGATTATGAGCCGTATACCATGCAAAATGTCCTGCAGTACAATGGGAAATTTTATGTGTGTGGAACTGGGCGGCAGACGCTGGTGAGAAGCAAGACTTCCAATGACAATTATTATCTTTTGACAATGGCAGCCATTGCACAGGAGATCCGCTACCGCCGGGGAGAGAGGAAAACAGATGTGGTTCTGGCAGCCGGCCTCCCACTGGCAAGTTTTGGCAGGGAGAAAAAAGGTTTCCGGGAATATCTGTTTCGGAAAGAGCAGCCTCTGCGTTTCCGGTACGAGGATGAGAGCTATGAGATCCGGATTCAGGATGTAAAACTGTTCCCACAGGGATACTCAGCCCTGGCTCTCCACCCGGAATGTGTTCGGGACGAGCCTTCTGTTCTTCTCGCAGATATCGGTGGCTGGACCGTAGACCTGATGCGGCTGGACAACAGTGTTCCAAATGCCGCTACCTGCCGCAGCCTGGAACTTGGTGTGATCCGGTGTGTGGATGAGATCACCGAGCAGGTACGCAGAAATACCGGACTGTCTGTAACGGATATTCAGATCGAACGTGTTCTGAACGGCCAGAGCTGCAGCATGGACCCGGCCGCAAAAGAAATCATTGTCCGGCAGGGAAGGCTCTACACGGAGAAAATACTGTCTGCAATTATGGAAGCCGGGTTCGATCTGAAGGCAATTCCGTCCGTGATCATGGGCGGCGGAGCCAGCATTCTGAAACGGCACGTGACACCGCAGGACGGGCTGTGTCGGCAGATTTACCTGACAGACGTACACGCCAATGCTTCCGGCTATGAGCGGATTGTGGGGCAGATGTGCGCGAAGTAAAGAGACCCGTTTTCTCGTTCCGCCTGAACCTTGATAACCCAGATCACAAAAAGGCATGGGAGATCCTGCAAAGTGTTCCAGATGGACAGAAGAGCAGCTATCTGGTTCAGGTGATCTTAAAAGATCAGGAAAACAACCAGCTGGAGAAAAGCATCCGGCAGGCAATCCGGGAAGAACTGGCAGGTGTTTCCATTTCTGGCTCCGGGGAGAGTGTTTCAAAAAAGGAAGAAATCCCGTCCCAGATGCTGGATTTTCTCTCCGGGCTTGAGGATGCATTCTGAAAAAGTCAAGTCTTTCCTGGTGATAAAATAGCCAAATTTCAAGCAGTCAAATTAGTATAAATCACGGATTTTTGAAAGGGGTGATGCCTATTGAATGTTATTGGATCTGCATCCTTTGGGAGCTTTTGAGAGCCTCATATTCGTTGGGTATTGTGAATAGCTTTCTGTCACGTTTTAGGGTATGTTGTATGTAGAAAAAAGAAAGGAGAACGAACACAATGGAGATGAAAAACATATGCGGAAAAATCCCGGTAGAGCTGCATGAAAAGCTAAAACTGGAAGTCGAAGAGTTAGGAATCAGCATACCAAAATACCTTGAAATGGTAATCGAAGAACACATGACAAGAAAAGGAGAAAAGGCGAACATGGCAGATTTAAGAACAGTAGCAGTACAGGTAACCGAGGATTTATTTTCCAGACTGAAAGCAGTCCTCGCCAGGAATGGCATGAAACAGAAAGACTTCTTAATCGGGCTTATCGAAGATGCAATCGAAAAAGAAGAAGCCAAATGGAAAGCAGAGTCAGAGGAAGCCGAAGAAACAGAAATGGAAGATCCTGAGACTGCAAAATCAGAACCGGATGAAGAGTCAGTAGAACCTGAAGCAGAAGAGCCTGAGACAGAAGCACTGGAAGCTGAAACAGACGGAGAAATGACAGAACCGGACGAAGCTGAAGCAGATGAAGAGCCGACAGAGCCAGAAAACGAAGAGCCAGCGGAAGCAGAGCCAACAGAACTGGAAACCGAAGAAGCAGAAGAATCTGAGCCAGAGGAAGCGGAATCAGAAGAATAGACATCACAAAACAGAAACCAAGAGACGGAAACGGTGCAGAGAAATCTGCACTGTTTTTTTCGCAGCGAAGGGAGGCTGATAGCCGGAACAATTCGATTTTTTGACCTGTTCAGTGGAATCGGAGGATTCCGAGAAGGGCTGCACAGGGCAGGGGGCTTCACCTGTGTCGGACACTGTGAAGCAGATGCATATGCAGACCACAACTACCGGGTGCTGTTTGATACGGAAGGAGAGTGGTTCTGCAATGACGCAAGAAATATTGAAACAGAACGAATGCCGGACTTTGATCTTTTATGTGCGGGATTTCCTTGCCAGGCATTCTCAATCGCTGGACGAAGGGAAGGATTTGCCGATGCAAGAGGAACCCTTTTCTTTGAAGTTGCCAGACTGGTTGCAGACAAACGACCTGCGTATTTTCTCCTTGAAAACGTACCCGGTCTGCTTTCGCATGACAAAGGGCGGACGTTTCACACCATCCTCAGTACGCTATCTGAACTGGGGTATCATGTCGAATGGAAAGTGCTTAACAGCAAGGATTTCGGAGTCCCCCAGTCAAGGAAGCGGGTGTATATTGTCGGATATCTTGATGGAAGATGTGCCGGAAAAATATTACCTTTCCCAAAAGCAAATGGAACAGCTCTTATACAAGTCCATGCTGGCAAACAGGGAGAAAGAGTCTACGCAGAAGAAGGACTGAGCTGCACGCTGACCAGCGGGTCTGGTGGTATGGGCGGCAAGACCGGATTATACGAAGTCGGTATCCCAATCAAGGAAAACACCCGAAAAGGATACAAGATGGCCTACGAGGGGGACAGCATCGATCTCGGATATCCGGGAATCAACAGTCGCAGGGGGAGAGTCGGGCATGAGATCGCCCATACCCTGACGACCGGAAACCAGCAGGGAACACTGCATTTTGTAGATATCTCCCCTCCGCCGCTGGTGACAGACGTTGCAAGATGTCTGAATACCAGACAGGATTCCAGCATCCATAACCACAGAGGCGAAAGTTCCGGGGTGCTGGTGGAAGAACCGCCAAGGGCAGTGCTGACACCGGCCAAGGAAAAAGTCCGCCAGAATGGAAGAAGGATGAAAGAACCGGAAGAGCCAATGTTCACCATTACGGCAACTGACCGTCATGGAGTGATTTACCACGGCAGAATCCGCAGGCTGACGCCAAGGGAGTGTCTGCGGCTGCAGGGATATCGGGATGGTCAGATTTCCAAGATGGAAAAAGAAACATCGGATAACCAGCTTTACAAGCAGGCCGGTAATGGTGTCACTGTCAATGTCATTGAAGCAATAGGCAGAAATTTGAAAGCAGTAGATGAAGAGATCCAAAGCGGCTCACCTGTTCCAGAAGCGAAGGGTGGGTGAAGCAGATCGACCTAAAAGACCAGTATTTTGGTACAGAGATTGAGATGACAGGTATCAGCCGCTATGATGCGGCTGTTGCGATTGGAAGAATGTTCGGAACAGAGCCATATCATATCCGTTCTTACGATTCCTGGTGTGTAAAAGATTCAGATGGAAAAACGTGGAAATTTTCAAGAGACAGCAGTATCGACTGTGAAAGGCTGGCAAATGGTACTGTAATAGATGCCGATGGAGATTATTCGACAGAAATGGTATCCCCGAAATTGGAATATTCGGAAATGGGGAAACTCCAGGAAGTGGTGCGGTGTGTCAAAAACGCAGGTGCTTTTGTCAATTCATCCTGTGGCATGCATGTCCATGTGGACGCATCCAATCATACACCAAGGAGTCTGAAAAATGCACTGACGATCATGTACTGCAAAGAGGATATTCTGTTCAAAGCCTTAAATGTACAGACGAGAAGGGAAGATGAGTATTGCCAGAAAGTCCGTCCTATGGTATTGGAGAAGATCCGCCGGATGCCAAACAGCACCATCACGATGGAAAAATTCAAAAGGGCATGGTATGAGGGAAATGACGGAAGCTCCGAGCATTACAACTGGACAAGGTATTATGCCTTAAACCTACATGCTGTTTTTTCCAAGGGAACACTGGAATGGCGTTGTTTTGAAAGCACCCTCCATGCAGGAAAAGTCCGGTCGAATATCACACTGGCACTTGCCATATCCGCACAGGCGATCAACCAATCTTGTACCCATGCAAAAAAGACGGAGATCGGGGATAACCCGGCATTTACGTTCCGCACCTTTCTGCTCCGCCTCGGATTGATCGGGGACGAATACAAAAATGTACGGAAGCATCTACTTGCCAATCTGGACGGGGATAAGGCATGGCGGTATGACAAAAGTACCTATGCCTGTCTGCAGAATCCAAGACGGACAGATGATGCGAGATAACAGAATAATGAGAACAGACAGGCCGGGTGGAAACATCCGGCTGTTCTTATGCAAAATGAAGAAAAAGAAGAAAGAGGTAGAAAACATGAAGAGTAAATATCGATTCAGGCGAATCCTTTCAGGGGTGATGGCGGCAGTCACCATCTTATCCACGGTCATTTCACCGCTGACGGTGTATGCTTCGGAAGAGCCGAAAGCGGCGGAACCGCCAGCGTATGAATCCGTAAAGGATCAGCTGGATGAAAATGAAGTGGTAAAAGCCACCGATCTGGAGCTGGAAGTCGGACAGGACTTTGATGTTTCCACGGATTTTACAAATTTGGAAATCAAGGACGAAAGCAAAGTCAAAGTGACATTCCAGAAAGCAGAGAATGACGCCGGGGAGAACTTCAGCACCAGCCATGCAGACACTTACCATGCCGTTTATTATGTGGAGCCAGTCAATCAGAACCACCCGGTTTATCAGATTGGGAGAAACCTGATCGTAAAAGAGCCTGTGACAGCAGCTCAGAGTGAACCGCAGACAGAACAGGCAGTTACCGAAGAGGATACAGGTTCTGATGATGAGGAAGCTGCCTCGCAGGAAGAAACTGAGACAGTGCCTGTAGAAACAGAAATTGTTGAGCCGGAGACAGCTGAATCTGAAACAGAAGAACCGGAAGAAACAGAACCCGAATTTCAGGGTGGACTTTCTGAATCTGAGTTTGATGCCGCATTAGAGGAAGCCGAAACAGAAAATACAACCGATAAAGAATCCGGGCTGACACTCAGCGATGTTCTGGAGCAGGCAGGGGAACAGGATATTGACCTTATGGCAATGGAAGATGGGGAAACCGTTTCTTTCACCGCAGTCAATACCAGTACAAGAGCAACACAGGATGTAGATGTGACAAGAGGGACTGCATACTATTATGCAGACTACGGTCTGGGTTCTTATGTAACCTATAAATATACCGTAAAATTTGGAAACGTGTCTGCAACTGCCTACTGTGTGCAGCCGTCAAAAGCAGGACCTGGGGATGGTGTTTATAAGATCACCAAACTGGGTGACAGCAAAGCACTGGCAAAAGTATGCTACTACGGCACAAAAGCATCCGGCGAAAATGGATTTTTCTCAGAGAAACATCCTGATTTTTCCGCTGGAAAACAGTTTATCATTGTCCATCTGGCTGCGTCTTATGCCAATAACAGTAGTGACGCTTTTTCCGGTACGAATGCAACCGGACAGGCTCTGGCAATGGAACTCTACAATTATTGCATGAGCCAGCCGGAGATACCGGAAGTGGACATGAGTTTCTCCAATGCAGATGTTACCGCATATATCAGCGGCAACAGCCAGAGAACAGAAGAGATCACCTTTAAGGCATCCGAACTGCAGACCATCACCATGAAACTGCCTTCCGGTGTCAAACTGCATAATGTGACAACGGGAAAAACAAGCAGTGCAGGTGCATCCGTGGAGATCTGCGGCGGTACCAAATTCTACTTATCTGCACCGCTGACACAGGCAGTGGATGTCAAAGGGGAATGGTCTGTTACCATGAAGGGAAGCATCATCAAAGACTATTCCGCTTACAAGATCACAACCGGAAGCGAGACACAGGACCTTGCCCTGGTATTTGGCGAGGGCGTGACCGATGAGAAGTATGTAGATTTTAAAGTGTCATGGGTAAAACAGGCAACTCTGGAGATCGTAAAGAAGGACCGCAAGAGCAACAAAGCCATCGCAGGTGCAGTTTATGGCGTTTACAGTGACAAGGATGGAAAGAACTTGATCACAAAGATGCCGGCCACAGATGCCAACGGAGCTTCCAGCGTTACGATCACCAAAACACAGGATACCGTATACCTGAAAGAGATCTCCGTACCAAACGGATATCTGCTGGATACCAAAGCCTACGATGTGAAACTGGTCATCGGAGATACTGTAAAACAAACCGTTACCGATGCAGAGCAGATGGCAAGCCTGACTGTTTATAAATTAGGAGAAGTCCTGACCGGAGCAAAGGTAACTGATGATGGTGTTTCCTTTGTTTATACCGAGCAGAAACAGAAGAGTGCGGTTTACAATGTTTATGCCGCAGCGGATATTGTATCCGCAGACGGAACCGTCATTTATAAAAAAGACGCACTGGTCAAAGCCGGACTTACTACCGGGGATGACGGAAGTGTCACACTGGATAATCTATATCTGGGAAAATATGTGGTAAAAGAAATGCAGGCACCACAAAATCTGATATGCACAGGCGAAAGCCAGGAAATCACCCTTTCCTATGCCGGAAGCAATGTGGAGAAGGTCATGGGAAGCGTGACATTCAAAAATGACCGCCAAAAAGCAAGCGTAAGCGTATACAAACAGGATAAGGAAACCAGGAAATACCTTCCGGGCGGCACTTATGGCCTGTATGCCGGAAACGACATCAAAGCAGCGGACGGAACCGTTGTGGTCAAAAAAGATACCCTCATTGAGAAGGTAGTGACCGGAACAGACGGAAAAGCCGTATATCAGGCAGACCTGCCGATCGCTAACAGCTACTACATGAAAGAGGTTTCTGCACCGGCCGGATATACCAGAAACAGTGAGGATGTGTACTCTTTTACGTTCCAGTACACCACAGACAAAGAGGCAACCGTTTCTTTCAGCCACACGTTCCAGAACGAGCGTGTCAATGCGAAGATCAAACTGGTAAAAGAGGATTCCGAAACCGGAAAGACCGCACAGGGAGATGCAACCCTTGAGGGTGCGGTTTACGGACTGTATGCCCGTGAGGATATCGTTCATCCGGATGGACAGACAGGTGTCCTTTACCCGGCAGGAACGCAGATTGCAACCCTGACTACGGATACAGAGGGAAATGCAGAAATCGCAGACCTCTATCTCGGAAAGTATTACGTGAAAGAATTGACGCCGCCTGTTGGATATCTGGCAGACCCGGAAGAACATGATCTGGAGTGTAATGACGAGGGAGATCTGGTTCAGACGGTAGAACGTACCGCAACTTCTCTGGAAGATGTGATCAAACAGCCGTTCCAGGTCATTAAAGCAGCCAACAATGGTAAGACCGATGCCGATCTGTTAAAAGGTGTGGGATTCAGTGCATATCTGGAGAGCAGCCTGAAGAAAAATAAGGACGGTTCCTATGACTTTGCATCTGCAACTCCGGTTGTACTGACCGCAGACGGACAGACAGAAATGTTCACGGATGAGCGTGGATATGCATGCTCCATTCCGCTTGCATACGGAACCTACATTGTAAGGGAGACCACCACACCGCACAACTTCAAACCAGTCGATGACTTTAAGGTTGTGATCTCGGAAAACAATCCGGATCAGCCGCAGGTATGGCGTGTGCTTCTGGACGAAGAGTTTGAAGCAAAATTAAAGATCGTCAAAAAAGATGACGAGACAAAGAAATCTGTCCTGGTTCCGAATACTGAGTTTAAAGTATACGATCTGGATAACAAGAAATATGTGGAACAGGTGACCACCTACCCATCTACTATGGTACATAAATCTTATTTTACGGATGAGAATGGATACCTGATCCTGCCACAGAATCTGGCTTGTGGAAATTACCGCATCGAAGAAGTGACTGCACCGGATGGATACACCCACAGTGCCAATACCGTGGAAATCAAGGTAGACAGCGATACTGCATACCAGGAAGATCCGGTCAGCGGTGACCTGATCATCGAGGTGGAATTCGAGAACCACCCGGCAAAAGGCAGACTGACCATCCACAAGGAAGGAGAAGTAGTCAAAGGTTTTGACAAGGATTTCACCTATGAGGAAGCCAGCCTTGCAGGAGCCGTGTTTGAGGTTTATGCCGCAGAAGATATCTATACCGCAGACCATCAGAAAGATGAGAACGGCAACCGTTATCTGGAATATGCCAAAGACACACTGGTGGCAACGGTGACAACCGATGAAACCGGAAGTGCCGTAGTAGAGAACCTTCCGCTCGGCAAATACCGTGTAGAAGAGAAAAAAACGCCGGAGGGCTACACCTGGAATGCCAAAGGCGAAGAAGTAACTTTTACCTATGCCGGACAGGATACCCCAGTCGTAGACGAAGAAGTGACTTTTACCAATGAACGCCAGAAAGTAAGCATCACCGTGGAAAAACAGGATGCAGAAACAGGAAGCACGGTAGCTGGAGCTACATTCGGTCTTTACAATAAGAACGAGATCAAATCCGGTGACAAGATTATTGTGAAAGCAGATACCTTATTACAGGAGATCACAAGCGATGAAAAAGGACAGGCACACTTCACCCTGGACCTGCCGCTTGGAACTTATTATGTGAAAGAAATTTCTGCACCGGATGGTTTTGTATCTTCTGACGAGATACTGGAATTTGATGCCACCTATCAGGGGCAGGACATTCCGACCATCAAGCTGAAATCTGTGAAGAAGAACCAGCCGACCACCATCGAGGTGACAAAATCCGACCTGACCACAGGCGTAGAGCTGAACGGGGCATCCCTTTCTGTTCTGGACAAGGATGGAAATGTGATCGACAGCTGGACTTCCGTAAAGGATGAGCCTCATGTGATCAAATACCTGACCGTTGGAAAAACTTATACCCTCCGTGAATCTCTTGCACCGCTTGGTTATTTAAAGACCACGGATGTGGAATTCACCGTTCAGGATACCGCAAAAGTACAGAAAGTGGAAATGAAAGACGATGTGCCGAAAGCCCTGCTGATCGTAAACAAGAAGGGTGAATTCCTTGATAAGATCACCCTGCTGGACAATGTCAAAGGCGTTGTAGAGCATCTGTTTGAGTACATCACAGGAAGCCTGTCAGACGTTACCTTTGAGATTTACGCTGCAGAGGATATCAAAGCAGCCGATGGTGTAAGCCCGGATTATTATGCTAAGGACGAGCTGGTGGCAACCGTGACTACTGATGCAAACGGTGTTGCAGAAGTATCTGACCTTCCGGTTGGAAAATACTATGTCAAAGAGGTGGGCACAGCATATGGTTATGTGCTGGATGAAGAACCACGATATGTAGATCTTTCCTACCGTGACCAGGATACCCCGGTTGTCGTATACGATGAGGACTGGCAGAACAACCGTCAGAAAGTAAAAGTGAACGTCCTGAAGAAAGAAAAGGATACCGACCGTGTATTAAAAGGCGGCATCTTTGGACTGTACACCAGAAACGACATCCTGTCCGCATCTGGAAAGGTGCTGATGGAAGCAGATACCCTGATCGAGTTAAAAACAACAGATGCAGATGGAAAGATTTCCTTTATTGCAGACCTGCCGATCGACGGAACCTATTATGTGAAGGAGCTGTATGCACCGGATGGATTTGTCACCACCGGAGAAGAGCAGGAATTTGTTTTTGAGTACCAGGGGGATAAAGAAGTAGAAGCATCCTATGAATTTGTATTTGAAGATGAGCCGACAACCGTGGAGCTTTCCAAAACCGATCTGACCACGGGCGAGGAACTGCCGGGAGCCAGATTACAGCTGACGGATGAAAACGGGGCTGTTGTTGAGGAATGGACATCCACCAAGGAGCCGCACATCATCAAAGAACTGGTTGTAGGAAAATCTTACACCCTGACAGAAAACAAGCCGGCCGATGGATATGCCACTGCGGAAAGCATCACATTCACCGTAGAGAATACTGCGGAGATCCAGAAACAGGTAATGGAAGATGACGTGACCAAAGTGAAGATCAGCAAAACGGATATTACCGGAGATAATGAGATCGAAGGAGCCAAACTGACCATCACAGATGAAAATGGCAACATCGTAGAAACCTGGACTTCCGGTAAAGAGCCGCATTATATCGAAAAACTTCCGATTGGTAAATACACCCTGAAAGAAGAGCAGGCTCCAAACGGTTATGTCGTTGCAGAGGAGATCACCTTCGAGGTGGCAGATACCGCAGAGATCCAGAAGGTAGCCATGAAAGATGACACCGCAAAGGGACGTCTGATCATTGAGAAAACAGATAAGGATACCGGAGCAGCACTGAAAGATGCAGAATTTGAACTGAGGGATGCGGATGGCAAAGTGGTAGAAACCCTGACCACTGATGAAAACGGCCATGCAACCAGCGGACTGCTTGCAATCGGAACTTATAAGGACGGCAAATTTGATAAGGCAGCCACCTATTATCTGGTTGAGACCAAAGCACCGGAGGGCTATCAGCTGGATGAGACCAAACATGAGGTGACATTTACCTATGTAGATGACAAAACTCCAGTGATCGAAGTCATCCAGAAAGTGACGAACGAGAAGCTGCCGGAGGATACCCCGTTTGTAAGCAACCCGAAAACAGGCGATGACACCAACCTCTGGATTCCGGCCCTGTGCCTGATTCTTTCCGCAGGCGGTCTGATCGGCATGGGTGTGGCATCCAGAAGAAAGAAGAAAAAAGGGGGCAGATAGGCTGAAACAATTATATTTTGCGTATGGAAGCAACATGGATCTGGACCAGATGGCATATCGGTGCCCAAAGGCGGAGGTGGTAGAAATCGTCCGCCTGGAGGGGTATCGGCTGACCTTTGCAGCCGCAGGAAGCGGCCTTGCCACCATCTTCCCGGAAGAGGGAAGCCATGTGGACGGCGTCCTCTGGTCACTGACCGGGGACTGTGAAAAGAGCCTGGATCTTTATGAAGGCTATCCTGATTTTTACGACAAGCAGGAGATCACTGTCAAGAACAAAGATGGAAGAGAGATCAAAGCCATTGTCTATATCATGACAAAAGATTACATGCAGAACTTTAATCCGCCCGGACGGTCGTACCTGACTGGGATCTTAAAGGGCTGCAGACAGAACCAAATCCCGACAGAGCCGATCCTGAAAGCAGCAAGGAAACCGCCTGTGCCGGGAAAGACGCAGAAGAGTCAGCCAAAGAAGCAGAGAAAAGCCGGACAGGAACGATGAAGAAAAAACCAAAGACAGGAATCTTACAGAGGTTTTTCAAGATCATCTGCCTTGCAGTGACGCTGACAAGTGCCGGGTTTCTGATTTACCACATGGTATATCTTCCAATGGAGAACAAAAAGCTGGTGGCAGAGCTGAAAGGGAATTTCCCGGAGCCGGAAGCTCCGGGAGCCTCAGGCTCTGAAAAGAAAGACCAACCAGCTGGAAGAAAATGCCCGGTGGCTGCGGTAGACCTTGTTTCTCTTCGGGAACAATACCCGGATGTGCAGGGATGGCTGACAATACCGGATACCGGGATTGATTACCCGGTGCTTCAGTCCGAACAGGAGAATGGGGAGTTTTACCTGAAACGGAATTACAAAAAGGAATATGACATCAACGGAAGCCTGTTTTTACAGGCAGACTGTAAAGTGTCTGAAAGTCGGAACCTTATCATTTACGGTCACAACATGAACAGTGGGGCAATGTTCGGAAATCTGGACTTATATGCAGATGAAACGTACTATCAGGAGCATCCCTTTGCTTATCTTCAGACAGAGGATAGCATTCAGGAATACCGAATTGTCACGGTGCTGAAAGCAGACAGGAATTTGTTCCCATTCCAGCAGAAACTCGCAGATGCGGAGGCAGTGCAGGAATATTTAAAAGCAGCTAAGCAGAGGGAAGTGTTCGAAACCGGGGATGATTACCTGAAGTGTATATACGATAAGGTTTTGACGCTCGTCACGTGTTCATATGAATGGAGCGGTGCCAGGAACATCGTCCTGGCGGTGCCGGTTTCCGGGGCAGTGTGGAGTCAGAAGTGTTCGTAAGTACCAGAAAAGTGCAGAAAATGAGACAAATAATGACCGCACGGGCAGGGATGTGTTCAAAACAGGGGGATTATGTAAGGGTGTGCATTGGTAGTATTTAGGTTGAAAAAAGTGTCTGAAAGTACCAGAAAAGTGCAGAATGTGAGACAACTTATAACCCAGATCCGGCAGAAAGTGTTCCAGAAAGGAGCGTTTCCTGCCGTTATTATTTACTTGGAAAGGATGGTAACGATTATGAAACGATTTTATACAGCAGAATCCGTAACAGAAGGACATCCGGATAAGCTCTGCGACCTGATCGCAGACAGCATTCTGGACGCGTGTCTGAAAGAGGACGAAAATTCCAGAGTGGCCTGCGAGGTGCTGGCGACCAAAAGGAACATCATTGTAGCAGGAGAGATCACCAGCCGATTTGAGCCACAGGTGTTTGAAATCATCAAAAAGGTGCTGGAGAGTGCAGGCTATGAAGCAGAGGAAATCCACATGGATGCCCTCATCCACAAACAGAGTCCGGATATCGCCGGGGCAGTGGAGAGATCCAGAGAACGAAGGGCAGGGACTGTTTCTGTTCAGAGCGGACTTGCCAGCGGTGCCGGGGATCAGGGCATCATGATTGGCTACGCCTGCGATGAGACACCGCAGCTTATGCCGATGCCAGTGGTTCTGGCGAACCGCATTGTAAGGGAACTGTCTGCAAGCCGTAGAAGCGGATATATCACGGGAATCTTGCCAGATGGAAAGGCGCAGGTGACCGTGGAGTATGAAGATGACAGACCTGCCCGGCTGGATACCGTCATTGTGTCCTGCCAGCATGAAAAGGAAAAATCCCTTCGGAAGCTGGAGCATGAGATCCGGGAGAAAGTGTTACGCCCGGCACTCCGTATGCTGCCACCGGATGAGGATACCAAGATCCTGATTAACCCATCGGGCAGATTTGTGTGCGGAGGTCTGGATGCAGACACCGGACTGACCGGAAGGAAACTAATGGTGGATACCTACGGCAGCCTGGTACCGCATGGCGGCGGTGCATTCTCCGGGAAGGATTGTTCCAAAGTTGACCGTTCCGGGGCATACATGGCCCGTTACATCGCCAAAAACATGGTAGCTGCCGGACTTGCCAGCCGATGCCAGGTGTCCCTTGCCTATGCCATCGGGGTTGCCCAGCCAGTCATGGTGCAGGTGGATACCTTTGGAACCGGAAAGATCTGTGCGGATGACTGCCTCGCCGCTGCGATTCCTCTGGTGTTTGGGCTTACCCCAAGCCAGATTAGTGACACCCTGCACCTGAAGCGGCCGATCTACCGACAGAGTGCCGTGTTCGGGCATTTTGGAAGAAAGGAATTCCCGTGGGAGAAAACGGATAAGGCAGAGCAGCTCCGGGATACCGTGATGTAATGCCGTGGATTCCGGAAGAAGAGATCAAACGGGCAAGGGAGATCACCGCCATTGAGTACCTGAAGAAATACCAGCCGAACCGCCTGAAAAAATCTTCAGCCAGAAATGAATGGGAGCTGACAGACCACGATAGCTTTAAAATCAACGAGCTCACCAGCCAGTGGCACTGGAAATCCAGAGATATCGGGGGAACCAGTGCATTAAATTTCCTGATCCATGTAGATGGGTGTTCCTTTCTGGAGGCAGTGCAAATGCTGAAAGGTGAGTATCCCACCTACATCCCTCCGCCTGTGGAGACAAAGCCCCAAAAGCCGTTTGTCTTGCCGCCAGCCAGCCCGGACTGCCGCAGGGTGTTCCGATATCTGAAAGAGCGGGGCATCAGCAGCGAGGTCTTACAGCAGTGTGTTCATCTGGGAATCCTGTATGAAAGCCTGCCCTATCACAATGCTGTGTTCGTAGGCAAGGACGAAAATCAGGTGGCAAGGTATGCTTTCCTGCGTGGGATTTACGATGCCAGCGGAAAGTCTTTTAAGATGGAACAGGCCGGAAGCGAAAAGGCATACGCTTTTTGTGTTCCGGCACAAACAGGATGCAGACGGGTTGCTGTTTATGAAGCCTGTGTGGATGTGCTTGCCCACATGACATTGGAACAGAGACAGGGAAGCCGGGATAAGTACCGTCTGGAACTTGGCGGGATCAGCGCACCAAAAGAAGGGCAGAGCCAGCGGAGCATGAAAAAGCCGCAGGCATTGGAACATTTTCTGTCCCAGCACCCGGAGATCACCGAGATCGAAGTGTGTACCGACAATGACTTTGCCGGACGGTGGGCGTGTGAACATATCCGAAAAGCCTACGAGGGAAACTATCAGATCATCGAGAACCTGCCGGAGATCGAAGGGGCAGACTGGGCAGACGTGGCAAAGATGGCTGCCCGTACACCAGAGAAACGGCAGAACAGAGAAGCGAGGTGGTGCCTTGAAAGATAAAATAGAAGTGGAAATGCTGTCACCTCTGATGGCAGAGTTTATTCCGGACTATTCAGACATTGTGGATCTGGATGATGCGGAGCCATTGGAAGGACCTGACCTGGTGCAGTATCAGACATCCATAGCAGAAAAGGTTGATGAAATCAACCGGCTCGGTATGCCTGACAACCAGCCATGCAACCTGATTGATTATTTTGACCGAAACAAGGACATTAAGGAAAAAGTGGAACGCATTACAATGGCGGTAAAAGAACAGGAGGGTGTTTTATATGGCTGTGCAAACCTGACACTCCGGGAGAATCTGACCCCAGAGGAATACCGTGTGGTGGGGCAGTATCTGAGAGGGCAGTACAGCGATGGCTGGGGAGAAAGTCTGGAACAGCGGGAGATCAAGGTAGACGGTGGTGAATTATACTTACATTTCTATGTTGGTGCCGGCTCGGATTTCCAGATACAGGTGAAAGCACCAGAAAACGAGATGCAGGAAAAGCAATCGAAACCAAAGCCGTCCCATCTGAAGCTGAAACTCTTAGGGCATGACGGAAATATTTTCTCAATCCTTGGCGATGCCTCAAGATTGCTCAGATGTGCCGGGATGTCCGAACAGGCCAACGAGATGGCAGACCGTGTCCACAAGAGTGGCAATTATTATGAAGCACTGGGAATCATCAGCGAATATGTGGAAACCGAACTGTCGGATCACCATGAACCGCCCAGAACGCCGAGAAAAGAAATACCGAAAAAAGAGGATACCTGCCGATGAGCAGTTCCCTAAAGAAAAGCACTTCCAGAGAAATCTGGAAAATAAGCGACCGAAAGGATGATGCCTATGGGAAATACCCTGAAACTTGAAGATCTTTTAAAACCGGACTGCCTGCCGGATGAGTCTGCCGGAGGGGCGAACTGGCGTATCCTGCATGGGGATACCTTAAAGCTGGTAAAAGGATTCCAGCCGGGAATTTTTGATGCAGTCGTGACCGATCCGCCTTATGCGTCTGGGGGAACCAAGCAGAATGAACGCAACCGTACCACTAACCAGAAGTACAGCAGTATGAAAGCGGAAAACGCCCTGCCGGATTTTGATGGGGATAATAAGGACCAGCGTTCCTGGACCCACTGGATGGCAGAATGGCTGTACGATGTGCGGAAAGCCTGCAAGAGAGGGGCTCCGATCTGCCTCTTTATTGACTGGAGACAGTACCCGTCCATTACCGATGCCCTTCAGTGGGCAGGCTGGATCTGGAGAGGAACCGCAGTCTGGGACAAGGGAAACTCCCGTCCGCAGAAAGGCAGGTTCCGCCAGCAGGCAGAGTATATTGTATGGGGAAGCAACGGCCCGATGCCGATCAACCGCCCGGTGTCCTGCCTTCCGGGTGTGTTCCGTTATGGAAATCCACAGAACCGCATCCATGTGACAGAGAAGCCGCTCCAGCTGATGAAGGATGTCATCCAGATCTGCGAGCCGGGCGGCCTGATCTTAGATCCGTTTGCCGGAGCTGGTACTACCATCCTTGCGGCGGCAGAGTCAGGCTATCAGGCGGTCGGCATCGAAGTGACGGATGTGTATTATAAGCTGGGAAGCGACCGTGTTCGCATTGCACTGGAAGCATTGGAAGAAGCGGAAAACGAAGAATCGCAGTAACCGGATGTCTGCCAGACATCTGAAAAAAGAAAGAAAAGAATCCAGATGTCCACAAGACATCCACAGAGCCAGAATGCTTTGTGGGTGTTTTTTAGATCATGCCGGATAGAGGTAAACTGTCCGGTCAGGAAAGGAGATGGTCGTATTGGAACAGGCACTTGCTTATGTCTGCTGTTCTGCAGAAGAGGGAAAGACCAAAGTACAGCGGTACTGCAGGAAGATCTACGAATTGGGATATGTGCCGATCTGCCCGCAGTACAGCTTTTCCCCATTCCTTGATGATGGGGACGCAGAGGATATGCAGGCCATGCGGAGAATGTCCCACCAGATCTTAAGGCGGTGCAGGATGGTGGTCGTCTGCGGAAAAGAGACCACCGGGACGATGAACACGGAGATCAGCATGGCTGACAGACTCCATATCATCTGTACCACACTGGATGGGTTGAGCAAAATCAAGGAAAATGAATGATTCAGAAAAACGACTGGTTCAGAGGGGACGAAACCGGATGCGACTGGTTTTGCAAGCATAGCGTTTGGATATCCAAGCGCACTTTGGGGAGAACCCCAATCCCCCATACCGAGCCGTAAACAGACGAAAGGAGAACGAAAAAATGTTGGGATTTATACTTGGCACAATGACTGGAGGAGTAATGGGCGTTTTTGCAATGTGTCTTTTCATAGCTGGAAAGCGGGAGGACGAGGCGCTGGAGCGGTGCCGGATAAAACGGAAAGAGATCATCGACCACGGCGTGTGCATCTGTTTTGTAAACAGCCAGGGAGAGGAACTGTTCCGTCTGGCAGACGGGGAGAGCCTTGTGCAGAATGCCCCAAATGGAGAGCGGAACGTATCCACCTGCCACTATCTGGATGCCGATTCTGCTATGATCGATGGGAAGAAATGGAACCTTCTGGAATTTGCAAAAGAGATGGAAAAGAGGGGAATCATGCTTGCCCCGATGGAGCTGTGCCAGGTACCGGAAAGGGGGTGAGGCCTATATGAAGAAAAAGATCATTGCTGCAGCCGTAGCCATTGGCGTGCTGACAGGATTCCTGATCTGGAAAAACCGTGAAATGTAATGGAGTAATCAATAACCCGTTGGAAAGCAGGTGAAGAGATGAGAAAAAGAAACCATGTGATACCAGTCCGCCTCAATGCAAAGGAGCTGCGTTTTCTGGAAGAACAGGTAGAAAAAAGCGGCCTGTCCCGTGAGGAATATATCCGTTCCATCGTCATGGGCGGCGAAGTCCGGGCAAGACCCTGTGAGCATCATGCAGAGCTTTTACGGAAAATATCCGGTCTGTGCAACAATGCCAACCAGCTTGCCCATGTAGCCAACGGCTGTGGGATGGCCGGGGAAGAGAGTATCCGGGAAATGCTCCGCATGACGAAAGAGACATGGAGGCTGGTCAAAGAGGAATGGTAGCCGATGGCATACACCAGTATCATCCCGGTCAGCCGTCTGGACAATTCCATCACTTACATCCGAAATAAGGATAAGACCACAAAGAAAGGGCAGAGTGCCGGCTCTCTGGAAGAAGCCATTGATTACGCCATGAACCGGGACAAGACAGAGCGTTCCGTTTTTGAGGATGCCATCGGCTGTGTCTGCGAGACTGCCTATCAAGATATGGTAGAAACGAAGAAACGCTACCACAAGATGGACGGGGTACAGGGCTACCATCTGGTGCAGAGCTTTGCCAAAGGGGAAGTCACCCCGGAACTGGCACACCAGATCGGCATGGAGCTGGCAGAAAGGCTCCTTCAGAGAAAATACGAAGCAGTCATCACCACCCATCTGAACACGGAGCATTACCACAACCACATCGTGTTTAATTCCGTTAGCATGGAAGATGGGAAAAAGTACCACAGCAACAGCAGGAGTTACTATGAGGATGTGCGGAAAGCTTCGGATGCCTTATGCCTGAAATACGGCTTATCTGTCATCGAGCCGAAAAACGGCAAAGGGAAGTCCTATGCCCAGTGGATGGCAGAACAGGACGGAAAGCCGACCTGGAGAACCTCGATCCGTCTGGATATCCGGGATGCGGTGGCAGAAAGCTTCACATGGAAACAGTTTCTGGACCAGATGAAGCAGAGGGGATACCAGTGGAAGCTGAACCGGAAGTACATTGCATTAAAAGCACCGGGGATGGAACGGTATATCCGTCTGCGGAGCCTGGGGAAGCATTACTCAGAAGAGAGTATCCGGCAGTGGATCTTACAGCCAAAGAGCAGGACACCTGCTGGGAAAGAAGGAATTTCCCGAACCCCGAAAAAGAAGCTAAAGGGGATACAGGCCCTGTACTATTCCTATCTGTATCAGATGGGTGTTCTAAAGCAGAAGCCGAAAAGGATCTCCCCGGTGCTCCGGGCAGATATCCGGAAACTGGATGCCAGGATCGAGCAGATGGAATTTCTCCAGAAGCATCAAATCACCACCCGTGAAGAACTGCTCGCCTACCGTACCCCGTTGGAAGAACAGGTGCAGGCACTCACGAAAGAACGGAAGCGGCTCTACCGGAGCGAACCGGACGGTGTCAGGATCGGTCAGATCAACAAAGTACTGAAGCCGCTTCGGAAGGATATCCGCATTTGTATCCGGATCGAACAGCAGTCCAGAGAGATGGAAGAGCGGATGCGTCTGGCAGAGCAGATCCAGAGACAGGCAGAACAGGAAGAAGATAAGACGGAGAAAACCAGACAAAAGGAAACAGAAAGCAGGTGAACGATATGAATTATGGAGGCGATGCGGCGGACCAGATCGTCCGGTATTCCCTGGACGGCGTGGACCACGGGCTCAGGCTTTCGGGTACGCTGGCAAAGCATCTGGCGGTATTTGTTGCCGCCGTATTAAAAGACCAGAAGAAAACGAGGGGCAAGACCAGAATGGTGCGGATGTTAAAGGAGAACAAGCCATTGAAGTTCTTCACTGTGCCATCTGACCGCCTGCGTGAATTCTGCAGTGAGGGCAGGAAACGAGGACTGCTCTATGTGATCATCCGGGATAAAAAGAACCCGGAGATGAGCGAGGTCATGGTCTTTGCCGATGATGCAGCCAAAGTCAACCGTGTCATGGATAAGATGAACCTTGATTTTGTAAGGAGCGAAGTCGGGGAAGCTGTCCATGAGGTAACCGCCGGAATGGAAGCACCGGAAACCGAAGCAGTACAGGAAACTGTGCAGATGCCGGAGGGCGAGGTGCAGTTTGAAATCAGCGATCTGGACGAAGCATTCCAGGTCGGTGACATGGACTTTTCTGAAGAGGAAAAGAACCAGAATCATCCCGAAAAGGAGTTTTCCGAACCGGAAAATTTTATCCCGGTGCAGGAAGAGGGGGAAGAGAATCTGTCCGGCTCTTCCTTGCACAGCAGAAATATTTCTACCGGGCAGGAAAAAGGGACTGATGCAGGGCAGAGGGAACAGGAGCGTCCCAGTGTCCGCCGGGAGCTGGAGAACATCAAACGGGAAAAAGCAGAGGAATCCCAGAAGCGGAGCCGGGAAAAGAACCGTGGACCAAGGAAAACGCAGAAGAAAGCAAGAAATAAACGAAAGGTGAAAGCGAGGTAGGAGATGGACCTGACAAAATTTTTAGGGCAGGACTCGCAGGAGCAGTCCGCCCAGCGGTTATCGAAAGAAGAATATGCCGCACAGAAAAAGCAGGAGAGGGAAGAAATCTGGGGTATGATCGATGGAAAGGCACAGGAGGTCTTCCAGAATGGGGACTCCTTAAAAGGATTCCTTGATTTTATGGGACAGTGCAAGCCGCAGAGGACAGACAACCTGTTCCTGCTTTATGCACAGAATCCGGAGATCCGGCAGGTCAAGACCTTTGAAAAATGGAAGGAAGAAGGCAAGGTAGTCAAGACCGGAAGCAAGGGATACAACTTCATTGTCGGACAGGAATATGAAAAGGACGGTGTCATCCAGCAGGGGTACTCCATCCAGAAAGCCTATGACATCAGCCAGATCCGTACCAAGCAGCCGGAAGAGGCAGAGCCAAAGCCGATGGACCAGCTGATGGAAGCACTGCTGACCGACAGCGAGGTACGGATTCAGATCGCAGACAATCTGCCGGATAAGGTACAGGCACAGTACATCCCGAACAAGCGGACGATCTATGTCCGAAATGGCATGAGCGAAAATGCAACGTTCCATTCCATCAGCCGGGAGTTGGCCTGTGCATCCCTTGACCATCACGATGGAAGCTACAGCCGGGCAGGGGTATCGGCACAGGCCTATTGTGCGGCGTATGTGACAGCACAGAAATACGGCGTGGATGTCTCCGGTTTTTCCTTTGACAAGGTATGCCAGATGCAGGCATTCGGACAGAAAGATCCGAAAGAACTCCGCTCCTTTATCCAGGATGTAAAGAGTGCAGCCTATTCCATTGGCAAGCAGGTAGACCGCAACCTTGGCAAAAGCGAGCAGGAATTTATGACCGATGAATTTGCCATCCCGGAGGAAAAAACGGAGAAACCTGCCAAGAGTAAAAAGTCTCCGGAACGCTGATAAAAAGGGGCTTTTCCGGCTCTTTTGCAGTAGCTTTCCGGGAGGAAGTGTGGTATGTTGTGGTTGAGAAAAAAGAGGAAATAAGGAGGCTCGCCTATGACAAGAATGCGATATGTAAAGATGGACCGGATCATGAACCACATGCTGATCCATGCACTCCGGGAAGTGTTCCGGCAGGAAAAAGAACAGGGGCTTCCGGTGGATACCACACGGGATCTGGTTCTGAAGCTGGCAGAGCAGGAAGAGGGAAAGCTCTACCTGACAGAAGCCGAACACAGCAAATCCGTGGAAGCCTTAAACCAGCTCCGGGACACATACCTGAAAAACGGACGCTATTCCGATGGGATCGACAGCGTCCTGTTAAAGATCATGAAATCCAGATACCGCCCATACCGTGGAAGGGGAAGATGAAGAAAGGATGTGGTACAAATATACAGAAATATGACACAAGAAAGAATAGAAGCCATGCGGAGAAGATATCCGCCGGGAACCGAGGTCACGCTTAACAGCATGGAGGGGGAGAGCCACATGCCACCCGGCTTAAAAGGTAAGGTGGATATGGTAGACGATGCAGGGCAGATCCACGTAAACTGGGAGAATGGAAGCAGCCTTGCCCTCGTTCCGGGAGTGGACAGCTTCCACATTACGGACCTGCCAAGAGCAGAGAGGCCCAAACAGCAGCCATCCCGGTAACAAACAGCCGGAAGTCAGACTGGGTGATTTGGCTTGCCGGACTGCCTGTCATCTGGTGGGTAGCAATCCTGCTTGCGGATGCCATCCAGCCGGGCAGGAATCTTTTCGAGCTGATGGAGGTTCTCACAGAAAAGCTGAACCATCCCTTCCAGTTTCATTATACGGAATACACCATCAAGTCGATGCTGGTCTGCACGTTACTTTACGCAGCCGGGATCGGCATTTTTTATTCCAGTCAGAAGAACTACCGCAGAGGGGAAGAACATGGCTCTGCCAGATGGGGCGATGCCCGGCAGATCTGTAAGAAATATAGCAAGAAGCCGTACTCCCAGAACATCCTGCTGACACAGAACTTCCGCATTAGCCTTGACACCCACAAGCACCGCAGATGTCTCAACATTCTCGTAGTGGGAGGCTCCGGTGCAGGAAAATCCAGAGGCTTTGCCCTGCCAAACATCATGCAGTGCTGCTGTTCGATGGTCATTACAGACCCCAAAGCGGAGCTGCTCCGAAAGACAGGGGGCTTGCTGGAGAAAAAGGGATATGAGGTGCGTGTCTTTGACCTCATCAATCCCGACACATCTTTTTGCTACAATCCATTCGAGTACGTTCACGATGATAAAGACGTACTCCGTCTCATTTCCAATCTGATACAAAACACCACACCTAAAGGTTCCCAGTCCTCCGATCCCTTCTGGGAGAAGAGCGAAACCGCACTGCTTCAGGCACTGATGCTGTACCTGCTCCACGAAGCTCCGCCGGAAGAACAGAACTTTGCCATGATTATGGAGATGTTAGGTTCTGCCCAGGTAAAAGAAGAGGACGAGGACTACGAGTCCCCTCTGGACATTTTGTTTGACCGTTTGGAGATGCGGGACCCGGACAGCATTGCCGTGAAGCAGTACCACATCTACAAGCAGGCGGCAGGAAAGACCGCCAAGTCCATCCTGATCAGTGTCGGTGTCCGTCTGGCAGCCTTCAACCTGCCGCAGATCGCCAAACTGACCAATACCGATGAGCTGGATCTTTCTAGCATGGGCGAGAAGAAAGTAGCCCTTTTCTGCTGTATCCCGGATGCGGATACTTCTTTGAATTATCTGGTAGGCATGATCTACAGCCAGCTTTTCCAGACGCTTTATTACATGGCAGACCGTGTGCATGGCGGTGCCCTCCTGGTTCCGGTCAACTGCATCATGGATGAATTTCCAAACGTATCCCTGCCAAATGAGTTTGAGAAGATCCTGGCAACCTGCCGATCCCGTTCCATTTACTGCAGCATCATCATCCAGAACATGAGCCAGTTAAAAGCTCTGTTCAAAGACTCCTGGGAGAGTCTGGTGGGCAACTGCGATGAGTTTTTATACCTGGGCGGCAACGAAAAAGAGACACACAAATATGTATCAGAATTACTGGGGAAAGAAACCATAGACACCAACACCTACGGGCAGACCAAGGGCAAATCCGGCAGCTACTCCACCAACTTCCAGCAGAGCGGAAGGGAGCTGCTGCAGCCGGATGAAGTCCGTATGCTGGACAACCAGAATGCCCTTCTGTTTATCCGTGGGGAACGGCCCATACTGGATGCCAAGTATGACCTGATGAAGCATCCCAACATCCGGTATACCGAGGACGGCGGTGCCGGCCCGTTCAACTATGCGAAAGCACCGCTGGCACATGACGATTTTGTGTTTGATGAAACAAGATATGACGATTACGAACTGCTTCTGGATGAGGACATCATCGGGGAGCTTTTTTGATGGGAGGAATGCCAATGAATTTACTGAAAAATAAGAAACACACAGAAACCAGGAAAGAGACCGCACCGCTGAAGATGAAGAGAGGGCAGAAGAAACTGTTTGCTCTGTATGCAGTCATGGTACTGTCGATCTGCATTGGGGCGACCTGCGTTTATGCCGCAGGCGATCCGCTGACCGTAGTCAATAACCTGTCCACGTTTATCTTTTCCCTAATCCGTGCCATTGGCCTGATCCTGCTGGGATTTGGTATCGTGCAGGTCGGCCTGTCCTTAAAGAGCCACGATCCGAGCCAGAGGGCAAACGGATTTCTGACACTGGCAGGCGGTATCATCATTACTTTTGCAAAAGAGATCCTGGACCTGATCATGGGATAGGAGAAGAGACCAGAAGGGGAGCCATGCGAAATGCCGGCTCCCTGCTCACTTTTGCAGGATGGGAGGTGAAACTGTTTGAGTGATAACTGGATCGTACAGAATCTAAATTCTGCCTTGCAGACCTGGAGCGACAAGCTGGCTGAGATCTGGACACTGCTGACGCAAAGCCCGGAGAATTTCAAGGGCGGGGCGATCTGGAGCGTGATGACGAACATCAACGGTGGACTGAAAGCCATCGGGTACGGCCTGCTGGTTCTGTTCTTTGCGGCGGGGCTTGTGAAAACCTGTGGGAGCTTCACGGATATGAAAAAGCCGGAACATGTAGTGAAAGCCTTTATCCGTTTTGCACTGGCACAGGGAGCCGTCATGTCCGGCATGGAGCTTTTGACCGCGATCTTTTCCATTGTGCAGGGCATCGTAACAAATATCATGTCCCACTCCGGGATGGCGGGTGGAACTGTAACGGAGTTGCCTTCGGAGATCGTGGACAAGATCGAAGCGGTGGGGATGCTGGAATCTATCCCTTTGTGGATCGTAACTTTATTAGGAAGCCTGCTGATTACGGTATTGTCATTTGTCATGATTCTGACTGTATACGGGAGAATGTTTAAGCTGTATATGTACACAGCCATCGCACCGATTCCATTGGCAACCTTTGCCGGGGAGCCAACCCAGTCTGTAGGAAAGAACTTTATCCGTTCCTACGCCGGGGTATGTCTGGAAGGAGCCATCATCGCACTGGCCTGCATCATCTTTTCGGTGTTTGCATCAAGTCCGCCGGCCATCGGGGACACCAGCCTGTCCGCCGTGACCATTGTCTGGAATTACGTCGGGGAACTGGTATTTAACCTGCTGGTACTGGTCGGGGCAGTCAAGGCATCCGACCGTATCGTAAAAGAAATCATGGGATTATAGGAGGCGAAAAAAATGGAAGAACCAAAGACACTGAGCTACGACTGGCAGTATGGCCGGGAGGAATTATTTCTCAGGGTAGACAGTTACATGAGCGATGACAATCTCTATATCGGGCTTTACCATATGGAAGATGGATACCCGGAAAGCTTTGCAGACCTTACGGTAAACCTGCCTTTTGCTCCGCTGGGCGGTATCAATGAAGCCTATATCGACCACAATTTCAGCAAAGAAAAGCTTCGTTTTATAAAGCAGCATAAGCTGGGAACGATACAGCCGGATACCGCATCCTCCGGTTACTGCATCTTCCAGAGGGTTGCATTCGACCTGAAAAAACTGGCAGAGCTTGATCCGGAAGGAACAAAAAGATTTATGGAAAGAAATGGCATCCGGCAAAGGGATGTACCAAAACAGAAACAAAAGAAAAAACAGAGATTACAAAGAGAAAGGTAGAAAACAACATGGAAGTGAAAATGAATAAAGAAATCCGAGACTATCAGGAGTCAATGTTCTGGGGCTTAAGCTTCCGGCAGTGCTTATTTTCGGTACTGGCGATCCTGGCAGCCCTTGGAATCTATTTTGTCACCCGGAAATATGCCGGGGAACAGGTAACCGGATGGCTGTGCATCCTTGGGACGGCTCCCTTTGCAGCCTGCGGCTTTTTTCGTTACCACGGCATGACGGCAGAACAGTTTGCATGGGTAGTCATTAAATCCGAACTGCTGTACCCGAAGCGGCTGGTATTTAAGTCGGAGAACCTGTACTTTTCCTGCATGGAAGAGAGCCTGCGGCTGGGTGAGAAAATGATGGGAAACGGAGCGGAACTTCTGGAAAAGAAGCGGACGAAACAGAAGAAACCAAAGAAGCGAAGAGGAAGGGGTGATGCCTTTGATTAAAACCCTGAGTCAGACACTGAAACAGGACAAGGAAAAATTTAAAGTACCGAAGTCTGTCCAGCAGGCCATCCCGATTCGCAAGATCTGGCCAGATGGTATTTTTCAGGTGGAGAGCAAGTATTCTAGGACATTCCGGTTTACGGATATCAACTATTCCATTGCCAGTAAAGCGGACAAGACGGAAATGTTCCTGGACTACTCTGAACTTTTAAATGCACTGGATTCTGGCTGTACGGCGAAGATCACCCTGAACAATCGTAAGATCAACAAGGAAGAGTTTGAGCAGTCCCTGCTGATCCCGATGAAAGGGGACGGTCTGGACGAGTACCGGAAAGAGTACAATGACATGCTCCTTTCCAAGATCTCCGGTACCAACAACAGTATCTACCAAGAACGCTATCTGACCATCAGCGTCCACAAGAAAAACATCGATGAAGCCAGAACCTATTTCGCACGTGTGGGAACGGACATCATCACCCATCTGGCCAAGCTGTCCTCTATTGGGGAAGAGCTGGATGCAGAGCAGAGGCTACAGATCTTCCGGGACTTTTTCAAGGCAGACGTTCCACAGAGTTTTCCATTTGACATGAAAGCCTTTGCGAAAAAAGGACACAGCTTCAAAGACTGGATCTGCCCGGACACGATGGAATTCCATAACGACCATTTCAAGCTGGGCGAGCAGTACGGCAGAGTCCTTTTTATGGAAGATTACGCCAGCTATGTAAAGGATGAGATGATCTCCGAACTGTGCAGCCTTGGCAGGAACCTGATGCTGTCCATTGATATCATCCCCGTACCGACAGACGAAGCGGTGCGTGAGATCCAGAACCGACTGCTGGGCGTGGAGACAAACGTCACCAACTGGCAGAGACGCCAGAATGCCAACAATAACTTTTCAGCCGTAGTTCCCTATGACATGGAGCTGCAGAGAAAAGAGACCAAGGAAATGCTGGACGATCTGACCACCAGGGATCAGAGGATGATGTTCGGCATCCTGACAATGGTACATATGGCAGACAGCAAGAAACAACTGGACTCCGATACGGAAACCCTGTATTCCATTGCGAGAAAACACCTCTGCCAGATGGCAACTTTGAAGTGGCAACAGGTCGATGGACTGAATACCGTCCTGCCGTATGGCCTGCGGAAAATCGATGCAGTGCGTACCCTTACTACAGAATCCACCGCCGTCCTGATCCCGTTCCATACGCAGGAAATCATGCAGCCGGGAGGCATCTATTATGGGCAGAATGCCGTCAGCAAAAATATGCTGGTGGCAGACCGAAGGAAGCTGTTAAACGGCAACTCTTTCCGACTGGGTGTCAGCGGCTCCGGCAAGAGCTTCTCGGCAAAAGAGGAGATCGTAGACCTTGCCCTTTCCACGGAAGATGACATCCTCATCCTCGATCCGGAGTCGGAGTTTGCTTCTCTGGTGGAAGCCTTAAACGGAGAGGTCATCCGGATCTCGGCAACCTCGGATACCCATCTGAATGCACTGGATATGGATTCTGCCTATGGCAATGACCGAAATCCTCTGATTGAGAAGTCAGAATTTATCCTTTCCCTGTTTGAGCAGCTCGTAGGAGCCGGAAACCTTTCGGCAAAGGAGAAATCCATCCTTGACCGCTGCACCGCAGATGTGTACCGGGATTATATGAGGGGCGGTTACAAAGGGCAGGTGCCGACCTTAAAGGACCTGTACCGACAACTCATGCTCCAGCCGGAGGAAGAAGCCAGAGGGCTGGCTCTGTCTTCGGAACTGTTTATCAATGGCAGTCTGAACACCTTTGCCCAGGAAACCAATGTCAACACGAAGAGCCGTATCATCGACTATGACATCCGGGAGCTGGGCGAACAGCTGATGCCCCTTGGCATGCTGGTCACACTGGATTCGATTTTCAACCGTGTGATCCAGAACTGGAAGAAGGGAAAAACGACATGGATCTTTGCGGATGAGTTTTATCTGCTGTTCCGCTATGAATACAGTGCGGACTTTTTCTACCGCCTGTACAAGCGTATCCGTAAGTATTCCGGATTTGTAACCGGACTTACCCAGAACGTTGAGGAACTTCTGAAATCCGATACCGCCCGCCTGATGCTGGCGAACAGTGAGTTCCTGATCCTTTTGAATCAGGCTATCACCGACCGGGATGAGCTGGCGGCACTTCTGAATATTTCAGACAACCAGTTATCCTACATCACCAATGTGGGTGCCGGCCATGGTCTGATCCGCTGTTCCGGAAATCTGGTGCCGTTTGAAAATTCGTTTCCAAGAAATACAAAACTGTACCGCCTGATGACGACCAAGCCGGGCGAAGCGTAAGAGCGGGACAAGCCGGGACTGGAGGTGAGAGATGAAGGATATCAAAACCAAAGAAGTTACAACAAAACCAAAGACCAAAAATCCTGCCTCCAGAATCCCCAAGGAGCTGATGCGGACGGCCATACTGGAGAGCAAGGAAAAATCCCAGACCATCGCAAATGCCAGGGACAATGACATGGGAGAACAGTCCCCATCCGAATATGCCAGTGGGAAAGTCACATCCGCAGAGGAATGGGCTGCAAGAAAGACAGGCAGAACTGTAACCAGAGCCGGAAAGACAGCCGCACAGACTTCCTACGAGAAGATCAAACAGAGAGCCGCTGGCAAAAAAGAAGTAGAAAAAGAAGCGGAGAAAGAAACCGCCAGAGGAACAGGGGACACACAGACCGCCGATCCTGCTAGCCGGGAAGCACCCGAGCAGAAGAGCCGGGAAGTACAGATTCAGAATGCCCAGCGGCAAAAGGCGGTTTCAGATGCCGTCAAAACAAAAGAGCAGAAGATCCGGGCTGCCAGGGAGACACCAAGAATCCAGAATGGACAGGAAATGTCGGAAGGTGGATCGCTTTCCATCAAAAGACAAAACCAGAAAAGCAAGGCCGGAGATACCGCAAGGCAGAATGCCATCCGCCAGAAACAGCCGGAAACCATCCGGATCAAGGAAAAGCCACGGAAACAGTTGGAGCCGAAGACCATACAGCGGCGTACTATTAAGACCGCCCCTCCATCTGTGAAGATCAGCATCCAGCCAGAGCAGAAGCTCCGGGTGGCCAGTTCCAACGCCCTGACAGCCCGGATGCAGAAGCAGATGGAACGAAGGGCAGCGAAGCAGGCGGCGAAGAAAGCCGCCTTGCAGACTTCCGATGGAGTCCGCCGGATACAGAAAACGGCAAGGGCAGGAGAGAATACCTTCAAGGCAGCTAAGGCCGCTGTAGAAGCGGCAGCGAAAACGGTGCAGTCCATGATGGATGCACTGGGAGCCGCCGGAGCGGTCATGGTTCTGCTTCTGGTTATCATGGTCGGGATCATTGGCGGTGCGGCATTCTCTGGAAGCTCAGAGAGCAACGAAGCACTCAGCCAGGAAGTACTTTCCTATACGGCAACCATCCAGAAATACGCCAACCAGTATGGAATCCTCGAATACGTTTCCGTGATACAGGCAATCATGATGCAGGAATCTGGCGGCCGGGGGACCGATCCCATGCAGAGCAGTGAGTGCCCATACAACACCCGGTATTCCAACAGCCCGAATGCCATCCAGGATGCCGACTATTCCATACATGTAGGAATCCAGTATTATGCGGACTGCCTGAAGGAAGCCGGATGCACCAGCCCCCAGGACATGGATAAGCTGAAGCTGTCCCTGCAAGGGTATAACTACGGCAACGGATACATAACGTGGGCGCTCCGAAACTACGGGGGCTACAGTGCAGAAAATGCTCTGCAGTTTTCCAATGATCAGGCTGCTTCGCATGGCTGGAGTGCCTATGGCGATCCAGAATACGTCCCTCACGTCCTGAAGTATTATTCCAGCGGCGGATTGTTTGCCGGCCTGTTTGGAGGCAACGGCCAGATCGTATCCGTGGCACTTACCCAGCTTGGAAATGAAGGAGGCCAGAAGTTCTGGTCATGGTATGGATTTGACAGCCATGTGGCGTGGTGTGCCTGCTTTGCCAGCTGGTGTGGGGATCAGGCAGGACTGATCGAGAGCGGCAAGATGCCGAAGTTCTCCCTATGCGATGATGGGATCGCGTGGTTTCAGGGCAAGGGAAAATGGAAGAGCAGAGGATATTCGCCAGCACCCGGAACCCTGATCTTCTTTGACTGGAACGGGGACGGAACCTCAGACCATGTGGGAATCGTGGAGAAAATTGAGGGAAGTACCGTATATACGGTAGAGGGAAACTCCAGTGATGCCGTGAACAAGAGAAGCTATGATATCAATAACGGAACGATCATGGGATACGGCATACTTTGAAAATTAATATGTTGATTTTTAGAGCGTCTTCAATAGTTTAGATTACCTTAAAAAAACAAATTAGAGAATGAGTATGAATTTTACAATAAAAAGAGGTGCAAACTTAGCGCCTCTTTTTTGTGATAATATAATTAAAAAATTTCTAAAAAAATGGCAAGTGATTCTAATCTTTACGCATATTATAATTATTTTTTCGGTAAATTTCAGGCGATTGATTAAAATAGTTTTTAAAAGCGCTAGAAAATTTACTTGCGTTTTGATACCCTAAATGTTTGGCTATAGATGAAATTGATAATTCATTCTTTTTAAGTAACAGTGAAGCATATTTCATTTTGGATTGTCGAATGTATGTCCCAATAGGAACACCATACATTTTTTTGAATGATTCTCGAAGTTTAGTTTGTCCCATTGCTGCTATTTTGCAAAGCTGCGAGAGTTCTGGCGGGTTCAAAATATTCTGTTCAATAGCCAGACGTACAGATTCCAGCGCCTTTTTCTCTTGTTTGGAAAGAGACTGGTGTTTAGATGCTATCTCCTGTCGCTGTTTATGAAAGTTGCCTGCCACAATAGAAAGCAGTTCACCTACTTTGCTTTCGTAGTAAAGACGGGAGGTTTCGCCAGCAATCAGTTTATCCCGTATCTGCAAAAACAGGGTTCCAATTTCCGGGGTATTATAATCAAAAGCTTTCCAATCATAAACCTCTGCATAGTCAAAATCGTCCGGGGTAAAACGGTCTTGCAGATTTTTCTCTATGTAATCTTCAAACAGCAAAACTGACGCATAGCTGATTGGTATATTGGGTTGATATAATACTCGCCCCTGTGACGGCTTATTTAGATAAAGGTGGATTCCCTCTGTGATAGGTTGGGCTTTCCGCCCATTCTGGATCAGGGTAACACCGCCGGATTCCAAATAATAAATTTTCACCAGCTTTTGATTGATCTCATATTTGCGTTCCATTGAGGCGTATGGTATCCAGCTTCCGGTTGACAGGAATAATCCATCTGTCGGTTGAACCTGATAGATATTTCCATAGCCTTGTCTGTTTTGCGGCTGCAAGGTGCAGATTCCATTATGATTATCCTGTCGAAAATGATAATCATGCAGATAAAAAGAAGCATCCCCTAATTCGTGCGCGGCCTGTGTAGAATCGGTCTGCATCCTGCTCACCCCCGTTTCTTATGTAGTCGGAATAATCCGCAGTATCTTTTTTTATGCTCCAAAATGTCGCAAAGGCTGTCAGCAAAACCACAAAAAGCACTGATATATCCGGTTGTTTTTCCACTTTTAACTCCTGTTTTGACCTTTTTTGCCGGATTTGACACCAAAAAAATCACTGAGTAGAATGGCATTACTGGCTGGTTAGCTGACTCTAATCACAGCAATTCTATCACGATTTTGTGCGTAGGTCAATGAGGCTTCTGCCAGCAAATAATAAATAGGAGGACGTTGAAAATGTCTAATTCACAACAAATGAAAAAAGGGCTGTCTGTGCGTGATTTGATTACCACCGGCATCCTTGCTGCTTTGTACATGGTATGTGCCATGATTGGCGAGGCTATCTTTGGGTTCTTCCCTGTACTGACTTTCCTTTGCCCGCTGTCTATTGCGCTGCTGTGCGGCCCGGTTTATATGCTGATACTGGCGAAGGTGCCGAAGCATGGCCCAATCATTGTCACCGGTATTTTGGTAGGAGGTGTACTGTTCGTACTCGGTATGTACTGGTCTATGTGTTTGGCATATTGTATTCTCGGCGTTGTGGCCGATCTGCTGGCCGGTTCCGGGAACTTTAGAAACAAAGGGCGTAACCTGTTGTCCTACATGATTTTTGTTCTCAGCCCAGTTTTCTCCTACGGTATGCTTTGGTTTGACCGCGACGCCTATGTGCAATATTTGGTAGAAAAGGGAACAGAACAGACCTATATGGACACAATGGTTTCAACCGCGCAAAACTGGATGCTCCCGGCAATGATTATCGGCGTGTTGATCTGTGCTGCTATCAGCGGTCTTGTAGGCCAGAAACTATTGAAAAAGCATTTTGAAAAGGCCGGAGTAGTGTAATGGAGATGCAACTGCAAACAAAAGACACACTTGCCACATTATATTTAGATCCTCGCACAAAACTATATCTGTTGATCGTCGGAAATGTTGCGTTGTTCCTTGCGCCCTCTTTACTCTATGAGATTGCGCTGGTTGTATGCGTTGTGATTCTCGGCATCCTTGTAGGAGCAAAGCGGTTTACGGTAAGAATGGCTGCTGTCTATGCGGGAATGGTTGTTCTGCATATCATTGGAACAAATTATTTGACAGGGACTTTGCAGATTGCGATTGTAACATTTACCGTATTTATCCGTAAAATCTTTCCTTGTGCCATGCTCGGAGGTATTTTAGTCAGCACGACAAGGGTAAATGAATTTATGGCGGCCATGAACCGTATTCATATGCCAAAAGCAATGGTTATTCCTCTGACGGTCATGCTCCGCTATTTTCCTATGGTGCATGAGGATTGGGGCTATATCAGCGACGCCATGCGGATGCGCGATGTAGCTCCAACCGTCAAAAGTCTGCTGACCCATCCGGCCCGAACAGTGGAATGTATCTATGTTCCGATGATGATGTCAGCACTGAAAGTGGCGGATGAATTGTCGGCGGCGGCTGTTACAAGGGGGCTGGAAAATCCGAAGCCCCGAACCTGCTTGCAGGAAATCCACTTTAGTGTTGCGGATGCCGTATGTTTTATCCTGTTCACTTTGTTTATGTCGGTGTCAATCTGGCTGAAATTGAAAGGAGGTGCAGGCTAATGATCCGTTTTGACAAGGTTTCTTTTACCTATCAGGAATCATTACAAAATGGCGGACTGCGCGATGTTGATTTGACAATCAACAAAGGTGAGTGTGTGCTGTTGTGTGGGCGAAGCGGCTGTGGAAAAACTACATTGACCCGTCTTGTGAATGGCCTGATTCCATACTTTTATCCGGGAGAAGTCACCGGCACAACCTATGTTGACGGTAAAGATATACAGGATTATCCCATATACGAAGTGTCCGAGTATGTGGGGTCTGTATTCCAAAATCCACGCTCTCAATTTTTTAATGTAGATACAGACAGTGAAATCTCCTTTGGAATGGAAAATCTGACTTATCCAAGGGAAAAAATGAAAGAACGCATTTCAAAGACAGTTGCGGATTTAGATATAGCACATCTGACGGGGAGAAGCATATTTGAATTGTCTGGCGGTGAAAAACAAAAGGTGGCGTTTGCGTCCATCTATGCTATGTCTCCGAGTATTTACTTGTTAGATGAACCATCTTCCAATCTGGATATGGATGCTATTGAGGATTTGCGGCGTACACTTGAACTCCTAAAGAAACAAGGCAAGACCATTCTAATTGCAGAACATAGGATTTATTATCTGAGGGAATTAGTTGACCGCATTGTGTATATGGAAAACGGGGCTATATCTGCTGTGTTTTCTCCGAGCCAGTTTCTTTCTATTCCTGAGGAACAGCGGCACAGTATGGGACTTCGCGCTTTAGATTTGTCAAAGGTACAGCCAAGAGCCTTTGCTGAAAATTCTCAAAAGCCGATTTTGGAAGTCAGGAACTTATCCTTGTTCTATAAGAAAAAGCTGGTTCTGGACGATTTGAATTTGAATGCGGCACCGGGAGAAATCATAGGAATTATCGGCCATAACGGAGCCGGAAAATCTACATTTTCCAGAACACTATGCGGCCTACACACAAACTGTACGGGACAGATTCTTTGGGATGGTAAAGAACTGAACGCAAAGAGCCGATTAAAACACTCCTATATGGTGATGCAGGACGTAAGCTATCAGTTATTTGCCGATACGTTGGAAAAGGAATGTGTATTTGGAATTAAGCATCCTGATTTGGACGCAGCAAAACAGGCAATGGAACGGCTGGGTATTTATGAGTACCGTACTCACCATCCCAATACACTTTCCGGGGGCCAGAAGCAGCGTGCGGCCGTGGCAGTCAGTATGGTATGCCGTAAGGATGTTTTGATTTTTGATGAACCGACTAGCGGACTTGATTATGACAGCATGATTCAGGTTGCGGGGTTATTTCAAACGCTTTCTAAAATGGGAAAGGTGATTTTTGTTGTAACCCATGATTACGAATTTTTAGCGGCAGCCTGTACAAGAGTGATTCATTTAGATAACGGAAAACAGCAGGAAGATTACCCACTTTCCTACGACAATCTGCATCGACTACGCGATTTTTTCTTGCGGTCAGAAAGGAGGCAGAACCTTGAGGAGAATGGAAAATGACCTCCTGTTCTTCCATGAGCTGATCGGTAACTGTTCCGTTGAAAAGGATTCAAAGATATATACAATTTCTCCAAAATTTGGGAAAGGCACCATGCAGAGCTTTGAAGTGATGCCTGGTGCTGAAATTGTTTATAGCAATGTTCATATCACAACTCCAATTCAAAAGAACATCCAATGTAAGGATCGTTTTATTGAAGTCACCTATTGCTTTCATGGGCGAGTGAATATGCTGTTCAGCAACCAGCCGGAGATGGTTATGAGCGACCATTATATTTCTGTTTTCAATGGTGCAAGCCACCTGAAAAGCTGTGATTTTGGGAAAAACCCTTTTGTTGGTGTTTCAGTGGTGGCTTATCTGCCGCAGATTATAAACAGCCTGAATATCATGCTGGGGACAATCGCGTTTGACGAGGACATGGATTTTCAAGGGCTTTTTACAGCGGGCGGCTGTTTTATAGCACCAGCGACAAAAAACGTGGAGCATATTTTTACCGAACTGCTCTTGCTGCCGGAACAGTACCGCAATTACCTTATGCGTATTAAAGTCATGGAACTATTGCTATACCTGGTTGGCAAAATGGAGTATCGGACAGATTTTGGAATTTCACTATTCCGCAAGGAGGAGATGAATTGTAATGAGTGATGTAAAAGCTCTGTTTGGACTAATTGATAAGAAAAATAAGCGTCGCCTGATCGGCGCGGTAATCTGCTGCGTCCTGTCTGTTTTGTGCGGCATCCTGCCCTATTTGGGCGTTTGGGGCATTGTGACCTGTTTTCTGAATGAACGGACAGAGAATCTTTTTCAATATGTGTGCCTGATTGCCGCAGCAATCATTTTGAAACATCTGCTGTTTGGAACCGGCACAAAAATCTCTCACAAGGTAGCCTACCAGACATTGGGGGAAACCCGTAAAAAGCTGTTCCGTAAAATTGCCCGTTTACCAATGGGCTATGTGAAAACAACGGCATCCGGGCAGGTCAAAACAATCATTATGGACAATATGGAGCAGTTGGAAACATTTTACGCCCATAACATTCCAGAGATTATTTCTGGTCTTGCTGTACCGCTATGTATGGAAATCCTGCTGGTGATATTGGACATCAGAGTAGCCGGTATCATGCTGATTCCGGTCGTTCTGTTTATTCTTGTCGGTATTCTTATGATTATCGTTCAGATGAAAAAAATGGACGAATTTAATCAGGCGTTTTCTGACGTCAGCGTTAAGACAGTGGAATATGTCAACGGCATGAAAGAACTGAAGATATTTGCCGCCGACGAATCCACTTATAGCCGCCTGTCGGAAAGCATCCGTACTTACAGCACCGTTGTAACAGAGTGGTTCCAAAGCTGCCTGAAATATGTTGCGTTCAATCATGCCGACTTAAACAGCAACCTTGTGTTCCTGTTTCCGCTTGCCGGTTTGATGTATCTCTCCGGCAGCGTGACAGCGGCCAGCTACATTATGTATCTGTTCATGGGGCTTGCCATGCTGATCCCGCTGGAAACCGTTTCTAATAACTTTGATTATATCGGTATGAACGCTTCTGTTGCGAAAAAGATAGACGAAATTCTGAAGCTGGATGAAATGGCGGATACGGCCTCGAAGGCAGAACTTGCCGACCACACGATTGCGTTTGAACACGTTACATTTTCCTATGGGGAAGAACAGCTGGTATTAAAAGATGTCTCATTTACTGTTCCTGACGGAAAAGTAACGGCGCTCGCCGGTGTTTCCGGCAGCGGCAAAAGTACAGCGGCCAGCCTGATCTGTCGGTTTTGGGATATAACCGAGGGACAGATTTGCCTGGGAGGCGTACCGCTGAACCAGATCCCGCTATCCGATCTGATGTCCCAGATTTCCTTTGTGACCCAGAATACGTTCCTGTTCAAAAAGAGCATCAGGGAAAACATTATGATGGGAAACCCAGAGGCCACGGAGAAAGAAATGATGCAGGCAGCCAAGGATGCCATATGTCACGACTTTATTATGCGACTTCCAAAGGGCTATGACACAGTGATAGACAAGGAAACCAAGTTGAGCGGCGGCGAAAAACAGAGAATCACATTGGCAAGGGCGATTCTGAAAAATGCGCCGGTTGTAATTCTTGACGAGGCAACGGCTTACATTGACGCCGATAATGAAGATTTACTGCAAAAGGCGCTGGCTAAATTATCTGAGGAAAAAACCGTACTCGTAATAGCGCACCGTCTTTCCAGTATCAAGGAAGCTGATTCGATTGTGGTTCTGGAACAGGGCGAAGTGATTGACTGCGGCACACATGATGAATTGATAAACCGTTGCTCCCCGTATCGGGATATGTGGGCGGCCTTTGAGCAATCCGATCAATGGAAAATGGGAGGTGTAAACGCATGATTGCTATGATACGGAAATTCTTAGACCTTGCAGGCGAGCGCAAAAAGCAGCTTTATCTTGCGTGGCTGTTTCAGGCGTTGACCTCAATTTGTGAGGGCGCGATATATTTCATGCTGTTCCTTGCGATAAAAGATATTTTGGACGGCTCGTTTACAAGGGAAAAACTGATACAGTATAGCCTTATGTTTCTGGTTTATACTGTCCTGCATTTTGTTTTTTATTACTTTACGATTGCAAAACAGCGTCCGGTATCTTATGCCATGATGCGGGATGAACGTCTTTCGATTGCGGCGAAAATCAAACAGTTTCCGCTCTACTACTTTACAAAAGACAAGATCAGCCAGCTTACATCTTTGTTTACAACTGATTTGAGTTTCGTGGAAATGAATATCATGGAGATTATTGCCGGTTTCGTTTCCAGCATGATAATGACGGTTGTATTTGCTCTGATGCTGCTTAGTGTGGACTGGCGTATGGCGCTTCTTCTGTTTGTGGGAATCATCCCCGGCTATATCCTCTACCAGCAGTTTCAAAAGGGCATGGTTCAACTGGGAGAGCATAAGAAAAATGCACAGGTGGCAATGATTGATTCCACGCTGGAATATGTACAGGGCATGGAAACGATCAAGGCATACCGGCTGGAGCAATCTGGTAAGCTCATGGAGAATCAGGTGGACGGATATTGCACGGCTTCTGACCGATATGAATCGACGCTGACGAATTGGAGTATGGGTTATAAGATTTGTCTGAATCTGGGACTGTTTTTGAGCTTGGGTGTTGGCATTACAATGATTCGTTCTGGTTCATTAGCCCCGGCAACCTATTTGTTTTTTGCAATCATGGGTATTATTTTTTACCGTCCGCTGGAAGCTCTGATGGGTTCCTTTGCCATGATGAATCTTGCAAACGCATCGTTGGATAACATAGCAGAAATCAACAACCTGCCGACTGAAAATGAAAAACAGGGAATTACACAGTTTACCGATACACAAGCCGATGTACGGTTTGAAAATGTATCGTTTAGCTATGATGGAAAGCGTGAAGCAGTTAGCCATGTAAGTTTTTCAGCTAAACCCGGAACGATCACCGCATTGGTTGGCCCTTCTGGAAGCGGCAAATCCACTCTGCTTAATTTAATTCCGGGATTTATAACGCCGAAAAACGGGCGGATTCTGTTGAATGGGAAAGATGCGGCAGCATTAAAGCATAGTGATCTGGTGCGTCATGTGAGTGTCGTTTTTCAGGAAGTATATCTTTTTCAGGATACCATGATGAATAATATCCGGATGGGAAACCAGAGCACAACGGATGAGCAGGTAATAGAGGCGGCAAAAAAGGCTCACTGTCACGAATTTATAGAAAAGCTCCCACAGGGCTATCAAACGGTTATCAGCGAGGGCGGCGCAAGTCTTTCTGGCGGTGAGCGTCAGCGCGTCGCTATTGCGAGGGCAATTTTGAAAGATTCTCCGATCATTCTTTTGGATGAGGCACTTTCCAGTCTGGATGCCGAAAATGCCGTAGCAATACAGAAGGGCATAGAAGAAATGATTAAGGGCAAGACGGTGTTCCTTGTATCACACACTTTGTCCTATATCCAAAATGCAGATCAGATACTTGTTTTATCTGACGGTTTTTTGCAGGGCTGCGGAAAACATGATGAATTATTACAATCAGTGCCTCTTTATAAAACTATGTGGGAAAAAGAAAAATCCATTAAAAGTTGGAAATTATAGGGCAATATGAATGCCCCACATTTGTACCTGATCACATGCGAATATCAGAGCATGCGGCAAGAAAGTGTGCTTTGCAAAAGATGACAATGCATTTGATGATTTTCCTGTGAAGAAATAGAAAGTGTTGCTTTTTTAAAATAGAAATATGAAAGACACAAAATACAAAATATTAGCATATTTTGACAATCAATCATATCAAAAACTATTCAATGAGGTAAACTCAGATTATGCAGAAAATCTACAAATTTTACTGCATAATTTGAGTTTATTTTCTTATGATGTGCTTATAATAGGAGTGATCCTTTATAAAGAGAACATAAGTAATATTATATCTGCTATTAGAAAAATAACGCAGATACCAATTATTATTTTGACGGATGCTTCCTCTTTATTGTGTATGTCATGGAAAAAAGAATTAATATACGCTGGTGCAGATTGTGTAATGGATATAAATAGCACTATAGAAGAAGTAGATCTGCAGATTTTTTCATTGGCACGACGAAATAATAAACAAAAAATAACTCAAAAGCAATCCGAAACGATGATTAATAAGGGAAAACTTGTAATGGATCATAAGAAACATAAAGTATTTTGGAATAATGTAGCGTTACATTTAACACGACAAGAATATAATTTTTTATTGATTTGATAGACGGAAATCTTCTTATAAGCCCGCGCAAGTGTTTATAAAACCTTGCAAAAATGGCTTAAAATCAAGGTTTTCCGCGTATTGTCATTTATCTTGCCGTATCTCCGCATAAGATGATTTTGTAAGACCGGGCACCATTTTGGCACCACAGATTATAGGAGGACGACATGAAAAACGTACTTTTAGACAAGGGTATTATACTCCCGTCCGGCGAAATCAGCAAGGATAAGGTAAACCTTGTAACCGGAGCAATCACGCAGCCATTCGCAGAAATGGTATGGGTAACGACAGGCGGCGACATGGAAACCGTAAACCGCTTGACCGACGTACTTGTTACCATGAACACCCCCGCCGACCGGGGAAAGCTGTTCAAAATCATAAAAATGCTCTATGGGCTTATGGGCTTGCCCTTTTCCGAGGAAGCCGAGCCTATGGACGCAGACCCCGCCGTTTTGGAATACTTCATTTTTTCCTTTACGGCAGACTTTGGCGAAGTCATACAAGACCTCATAGCCGAAGAAGCAGAATAACGCACCGCACAGGCGGCGTTTCTCACTTCCCACAAGGAAGAACAGGAACGCCGCTTTTTTCATGCCCTTTGTTACGCAGTAGGCAGGAAAAAGCCCTTGATTTATGCGGCTTTGCGGGCGCGGTTTTCAGCGGATAAGGGATTGATACCTAAACCCTCAAAATCGCGTTTCTATTGCGTAACAGGTATGCAGCAAAGGAGTGATGAAGCTATGGCAGTTTTCAGAGTGGAGCGCAACAAAGGCTATACGGTTATGAGCAACCACCACTTACGCAATAAGGAGCTATCCCTAAAGGCAAAAGGGCTGTTATCGCAAATGCTGTCCTTGCCGGAGGATTGGGACTACACCCTTGCGGGGCTGTCCTTTATCAACCGGGAGAAAATCGACGCTATCCGGGAAGCCATTAAGGAACTGGAACGCGCCGGGTATATCGTGCGTTCAAGGGAGCGCGACGAGAAAGGACGCTTGCGCGGCACAGACTATGTAATCTTTGAGCAGCCGCAGACCTCGCCTGTATCGGATTTACCTACATTGGATAATCCAACGTTGGAAAAACCTACGCAGGAAAAACCTACGTTGGAAAATCCAACGCAATTAAATAAAGATATACAAAAGACTGACTTACCAAAAAAAGAAAAATCAAATACGGATTTATCAAGTACCGATTCCATTCCTATCCATTCCCTAAATCCCTTGCCTTACGACGGGGAAGCGGCTACGCCGCCGGAACGGAAACGAAAGGAAGCGACAGACGCATACAGCGTTTATGAGGAAATCATCAAGGACAATATCGAGTACGACCATTTTGTACGCTACGGGCAGGTAGACAAAGACCGCTTAGACGAAATTGTTTCGATTATCCTTGAAACGGTATGCAGCAAGAGAAAGACAATCCGTATCGCCGGGGACGATTACCCGGCAGAGCTTGTCAAGGCAAAGTTTATGAAGCTCAACAGCAGCCACATTGAATTTGTCTTTGACTGCATGAAAGAGAATACCACCAAAATCCGCAACATTAAACAGTACCTTAAAGCGGTGCTGTTCAATGCGCCGAATACCATTGACAGCTACTATACCGCCCTTGTCGCACACGATATGGCGACAGGCAAAATCTAAAGGAGGATTACCACATGGCACAGAAAACAGGAGCTTTGATTTTTGACGAACAGACCGACCGCTACGACATTCGCTTTGACATTGCCGACTATTACGGCGGCTTGCATTGCGGGGAGTGTTTCGACGTATTCACAGGCGGCAAATGGAAGCCGACCCGTATTGAAATGAGCGCGGCGCAGGAATGGTACCTTGTGGGTATCCGCGCCGAGGATTTGAACGGCTTGCGCGTCCGTATCTAAAGCCTATGGGCGGCTACCGCAGCGGCGTACCACCCTAACATTATCAGACTACCGCGAAAGGAGGACGGTAAATGCAAGATGAAATCAACGAAAAGACCATAGCCCTTTACATCAAGACCGGGAAACTGACCGTGCAGACGCTTCAAAAGGCTATGAAAACGCTGCTTGCACAGATGAAGAAGCAGAAAGACAAAACGCCGCAGGGCAAACAGACTTTGAAGCAGCTTATGAAGCAGAACGCGGGCGTTTCCAACATTGAGATTACCGAGGGCAATATCAAAGCCTTTGAGAGTACGGCGAAAAAGTACGGTATCGACTTTGCACTGAAAAAGGACACGACGGAAAGCCCGCCCCGCTACCTTGTGTTTTTCAAAGGGCGCGACGCTGACGTGCTGACCGCAGCTTTTAAGGAATTTTCCGCAAAGAAGCTGACGCAGGAGAAAAAGCCCTCTATCCGCAAGCTGCTTTCCTGTCTGCAAAATGCTGTCTATGTTCTGCTTGATAACGTCATATTCCCGGACTTTCTTTTTCAGCTTGCCATAATCGGCGTAAAGGGCTTCTTTCTGCGCTTGGAGTGCTTCATATTCCTTTTGCAGCGTGGCGGGATTGGGGAGCTTTGTAATGCCCGCCGTTTTGAGTGCCTTTGCCGCAGCTTCATGGTCTACTTGGATAATGTATCCGTCAATGGCAATCTTCCTAAGATATGCCGCCATGTTCCGGGTGGGGACGAGCTTCATTTTTTCAAGAATTAAATCCCGTTCCGCTTCTGTTACTCTAAATTTGATTTGTACCGTTCTTTTGCGTCCGTCCATGCTTTCGCTCCTTTCCATTCCGAGGGTTTGGGATACTTCCCAATAAGCCATTTTCAACCGACGCGTCGCAGCGCAGGAGGGCGAAAATACGGAAGTGGGTACCCGCTTCCTATGCTTGCTATGAAAGTTTTTTCTTACTCCCTATTACAACAGAAAGCCCCGTTTTGCCAAACTTACGCAAAAGAAAAACGCTGCAATCTCAAAAAAGATTACAACGCTTCCTAAATCCTATTCAGTTTTAGGCCGGACATTCCTATTCGCCCTCTTTTTCGACTTCGGAAATCTCTTTTGCCGTTGCGGTGACAATCCGTATGCCTGTATCGCTCATATCATCAAGAAGCGCGTCAAGCTGCCGCCGCTTTGTGTCTTTCTCCGGCTGCGTATCTAAAAGAAACTGGTCTACGGATATATGATAGCGCAGCATAAGCTCAAAGAAAATCTGTAAACTTGGGTGCTGCCCGTTGTTCTCAATGTTTGCAAGGTAACGCGGGGAAATATACATTTCGTCGCTTACTTTCTTGCGGCTCTCTTTGCGCTCTTTCCGCGCGTTCTTTATTGCTTGCCCAAAAGCCTTGAAGTCGTACTTTTCTACTGGTCTTTTTGCCATATTCATTCACCCAGTTACATTTTACTGTTCCCCTTTCTTCTTGGATATGTCTATATACTTCCTATAACGAACCTAAATAATGCCTATTTCCGCACTTGCTATTATTCGCCATACCGTATATAATTATACTGATAAACTTTGAAGAAAGGACGGGTGGCTTATGGAATATATGTCTTGTGCAGAAGCAGCGGGCAAATGGGGCATTTCAGAAAGACGGGTGCAGAAACTTTGTGAGGGGGAGCGCATACCGGGCGTTTCAAAATTTGGTAGTATGTGGCTGATACCAAAAGACGTGGAAAAGCCAACTGATAGACGCAGAAAGGAGTTTCAACATGAATAATGTTTTAATTATCGAAGATGATAAAGAAATTTGCGTTATGATAAAAGACCATCTGGAAAAGTACAATTATCAAGTCTTCTTCACACTTACTGGTGCAAATGCGATTGAACGTATAAAAGAATTATCCCCAGATTTAATTATTTTAGATTTAATGCTTCCTTTTATCAGTGGAGATGAGTTAATTAGAAATATCAGAAAATTTTCAGACGTACCTGTAATTGTTGTTTCTGCAAAAAGTTTAACATTCAACAAAGTCGAACTGCTACGCTTGGGTGCTGATGACTATTTAACAAAGCCGTTTGATTTGGACGAATTACTAGCGCGAATTGAACGCAATTTGCTAAGAAGTCAAAAAGATACTCCCAATCTTTGTTTGACCTTTGGAGAACTTTCCATTAATACATCTTCAAAAATAGTTACTGTTGCAGACGAAATTATTGTGCTTACAGCAAAAGAGTATCAACTTGTAGAACTACTGGCGAAATATCCTGATAAAGTTTTTTCTAAGCAAAATCTTTATGAAAGTATTTGGCAAGAACCATTTGCAAGGGATAATGATGTCATTAACACACATATAAGTAACTTACGAAAAAAATTAAAGGGCGAAGGCTGCCGAATTAAGACCATATGGGGCTTGGGTTACCGATTTGCAAAGTGAGCTTTAGATAATCTTTAGCTTTACCTTTAGATTATTCAAGGAATTGTCTGCGATACTAAATAACAAGAAAGGAGCTGTGAAAAAATGAACGTAACAGTTTTTGAAGCTATCAACATCACAAAAAAGTATCGCAATACACTAGCCCTAAATCAAGTATCTATGTCTGTAATGCAAGGAGATATTTATGGGTTTATCGGAGAAAACGGTGCCGGTAAAACAACAATGATTCGTTTACTAACCGGACTGGCAGAACCTACTACTGGCAAAATTGCTTTATTCGGTGAAAGCAATAAGAAACTTGCAAAGCAGCGTGAGCGCATTGGCTGTATTATTGAAAGCCCTTCTCTTTATCTTGATATGACAGCCTATGAAAATTTGGAGGTACAACGTTTGCAACGCGGTATTCCAGGAAAAGGTTGCATTGATAATGCTTTAGCATTAGTTGGTTTGAAAGATACCGGAAAGAAAAAAGCAAAAGATTTCTCTTTGGGTATGCGGCAGAGACTAGCTCTCGCAATCGCTTTGCTTGGGAATCCTGAATTTCTCGTACTAGATGAACCAATTAACGGACTAGACCCTACTGGAATTATCGAATTAAGAAACTTACTCAAAAGACTAAATAAAGAACGTGGAATCACTATTTTGATTTCAAGTCACATTCTCACGGAACTTCATCAATTAGCAAATAAATATGGTATCTTACATGAGGGGAAACTTTTACAGGAAATTACCGCTACAGAGTTAGACAAACGCTGCAAAAAGCATTTGTTGTTGCAAGTGAATGATGTAGCTGCTGCTAGTGTTTTATTGGAAAGCAAACTGAATACTTCAAATTTTTCTGTTATGCCAGACAAAAGTATTCATCTATATGATTATGTTGAAAATGCCGGAAAAGTATCAGCGTTGCTAAGTGCAAATAATATTACGATTTATCAGTTAGCACAATCTGGAGATAGTCTTGAAACTTATTACACTAATTTGATAGGAGGGTGCCAAAATGATTAACCATTTTAAAGCTGAATTTTATAAATTGCGTCACTCAAAGATATTGATAACTATATTAGGCGTATGTGCGGCGGTTATAATGGTCTCTTTTGCACTTGGTGACATGACTTTTTTTGGAGCCGGAGATGGAACAGAAAGTGTAATCGGATTTCAAGCTAAGTGTTATCTATCTAGTGAAATACCAACGTTTCAAACTGTTGCCCGCTCATCTCTTGCATATACAGCCTTTTTCTGGATTATTGGCATTTTATTTGCAACCATATTTTTTACAAAAGAATATAATACGGGTACAATCAAATTATCTGTTGCATACGGCACTAAACGAACTATTCTCTACTACACCAAAGCGATTACAATATTGGTGGTGTCTCTGATAACGTATCTGATTTTTGTAGCTACATTTTTCGTTATTGAAATCATACAATCCGGTTACATTCCAACTGCGAGTGAAGTAATAAACCTTTTGGGATGGGCTCTTGCTTGCGGAACGGTTTTATTAGCATTAGAAAGCATTTCTATTTTTTTATGTGTCGTTATTCAAAATACAGGGATTGTAACAGGGATTTGCTGCTTATATGTATTCAGTGGAGCGTCTGTTTACTTAATGCTATGGAGTGATATGGAGACGGTTTCAATACCCTTAAAATTTTTTGTATATGGAAATCCTATGTACTATTGGATGAATTTCAGCTCTTGTCGCACAATGGGTATTATTGAGCATTTACCATTCTATTTCATAGGGTGCATTTCTCTTTTGATTGTTGGCGGTCTTATTATGATTAGAAAAGAAATCAAGTAAAAGGGAGGTAGAATATGGGTTGGGCGATTATGTTTCTTGTTCTGATAGCATTGGTCATTATCCTTTCAATTTCTTTAATTAACTGGAAAATACAGATATATAAAGTAATCGTCCAACTAAATGCTATTCTGAATAGAAAAACGAAAAAGTTAGTTACAGTGTCTTTATCTGATAGGCGGTTAGAGCATTTGGTTGAAATCATAAATCAGATTGTATCAAAAGATAATATTTATCTGGGCGAAATTCAAAAAAAGGAGAATGAATTAAAAGAGAATATTTCTTGCCTTTCTCATGATTTACGGACACCACTAACTTCCATTCGCGGATATTTGCAACTTCTATCAAGTGCGCCTGATGAAAAAAGAGCGGAATATATTTCAGCATTATCCGGAAAAGCATTGAGATTAGAACGTCTCATAGATGACTTTTATCAAATCTCTCTTTTAGAAGCAGGACAATATCCATTTTACTATGAAAAGGTTGAGCTATGCTCATTGCTTACTGAAATCCTGCTAGACAATTATTCGATTTTCAGCGTTAATGGAATTGAACCCCAAATAGAAATACCTAATATGGACATCTATCTTAATGCTGACAGAAAGGCGTGTATTCGCATTATACAAAATCTTATATTCAATGCGGTAACATCCACTACAAATAATGTTGTAATTCAACTAATTAATATTGCAGATTCTGTACAACTCTGTATTAAAAATCCTGTTGCATCTATTCCTACAGAAGAATATTCAAAACTGTTGGAACGCTTTTATGTAGCAGATGTTTCAAGAAGTAATGGTACGTCTGGACAAGGACTTTACATTGTGAAAAAGCTATTACTTATGATGAATTGTACAAATCCAATAATTGAAATACATGACCATAATTTTATGATTACGATTGATTTTTCGCCCTTACTCATAAAAAAATAATCTGCCGGACGACGGCAAAAGAAAAAAAGCCGTCGCAAAGCAGAGGTATTTTCACGCGCCATTTCTAAATTACGGCGGCTTTGATTTTCAGAGCCGCCGCTTCTTTTTGCCTATCGGCAAGTCTACGACGACCCTAACACCGTAAAAACGGCGGCTAATGGAGGTAGCCGCCATGATATATAGAGCGTATCGACAAAGTACGGCACATTTCAGCTTATCAAAAAAAGCTCGTCCACCGCCGGGGACACTTCTACCCTCATATATGAACTGTCAAATCATCTAACCCCTTTTCCGTTTCGTATCAATCCGCAGCAGCCCCGTATGTTCCTTGACAAAGAAAGCGACGCAAGATAACGGCGACGCAGTATAGGGCAAACCGGGTACGTCCTTTTTGCGCCGAGCCATACAGAGGGTGCGCCATGACGCTATTTCCTTATCGGGAAAAGCCGAGCGAAAAACACCGCGACGGGAAGCAAGTTAGCAGCTTGCGGGCGACGACACGCATTGAGGGAAGATAAGCCTTTACATCCACAGTCCGAGCGTTCAGAGCGTCGCAGGCAATGGGTAAAGCTGCCTTAAATGAGCAGGGGTGCAATTCCCGCGAGGGTGTGCTAACAGCCGCCCGGTTAAAGCCCACTTTTTGTAACTTGACTTTTTAGCCATTTATGAAAGGGGGTATTTTCCTATGGCAAAAAAGGAAACAACAAGCCCCGCTATCCCTGTATTCCCTATGTTAAAGACCGTTGAGCAAATGAGCAAGATTAGCGGTATCGGGGAAAATAAGCTGCGCGAGCTTATGGATAGCGGCGAGCTTGAATATATACAGAATGGAAACCGCCGTTTGATAGCTGACGCTGCAATCTGGGACTGGTATCACAGGGCAAAGACGACAGCGAAGCCCCCAGCACGACAGGGAGGTTAAGCTATGGCTATACACATTTGAACAGATTTACCAGCTTGTATGGAAAGATTATTCTGTTGGTGATATTAAAAATATCATCTGGTGTCTGGTAAAGCGATTGAGAAAAAAGTTGAATGTCGTTGAAGACGGTGCCGGGAATTGCATTGTCAGTGTCAGGGATATAGGTTACAAAATTGAATTGAATAATGAAAACGAACAGCAGTAAGGCGAATAATCCGTAAAAAGATTGTTCGTCTTATTTTATTTGTGCTGGAAAGAAGGTGATAAAAATTGACCGTCAATTGACAGGTTTCTGACCGTTAACTGACAGGTGCATCCGATACACTGTGCTTTTGTAAAGATATGATTACAAAGGAGATCCGTGTTTGCAGGGAAACAGCAGAGATGCCGGCCATTCCTGTGGACAGGAAGAACGAGCCAGATCACCGCCACACTCCGATTTGATTTCACAAAAATTCAGATCGGAGGAAAAGATAAGTGGCTTATAACAAAGCAAAAGAAGAATATAGATGGAACCAGTGGAAAGCAGAGGAAGAGAAGATCCTGCGTGAGCAGGGTGTGGATGAAGAGACGATCCAGAAGCTCCGGGAGTATGACTGGAACGATTTTAACGCAGAGCGGAGATTCCGGGAACATCAGACCTCACTTCTGGACTGTATGGAACTGCTTCTGGAAGAAAAAGAATCAGGAGAGTCTCAGCCAGAGAGTGTGGAAGCCCTGCTCGATACCGTGGAGAATGAGGAATTGCTCCAGATCCTGTTATCGACTGACAAGAAAACTCTTCAGATGGTTGTTCTGAAGATGATGGGATATGCACCAAAGGAGATCAGCCATCACATGGAACTGCCGGAGCAGACTGTTTATACAAGACTGCGGAGGTTACGGGAGAAAATCAAAAAGTCCATGAAATTTGAATAAAACAAAAGGCTCTCATCGGCTGATTATCAGAACGAATAGACAGGAGGATTGATACGATGGATGAGAAAGAAGTGTCCGAAATGCAGGAAGAAATGATGACGGTACTGGTAGTCGAGCCGATGAAAGCACCCTATGTCAAAAGCATCCCCAATGAGCTGGAAGATCTGCAGCAGGCAGTAGGCGGTGACATTGAGATGACTTATCCGTTTGAGGATGAGGTTGGAATTCTTTTAAACGGCAATGGAAAATTTGAGGGGTTGCCGTTAAATCGGGCATTGTACGATGACCGAGGACAGGTCTATGATGCCATTGCCGGAACATTCCTTGTGGTAGGACTGACAGAAGATGATTTTACTTCGCTGACACCGGAGCAGATTGAAAAGTTTAAAGAAAAATATCAGTCACCGGAAGTTTTCACCCTGTTTAACGGGGAACTTCATGTGATGAAGATGCCACCGCAGGAACAAAAAGAGCAGAAGGAAAGTCGGAAGAAGGATGCACAGCAGAAGAATCCGGCAAAAGGAAAAAAGAAAAACAGATCCGGGGAAGCACGATAAAAAATTTTTCTGTGAAGTGAATAAAAAAATACACTGCCATCGGCTAGTAAGCAGAGGGACATCCCTCGGCTGTTCTTTGGCAAGTGAATATCGGCACTACAGGTACGTTCCCAACCGTAGAAGCGTGACAGTATGAGCGCCATGATTAAGTATAGGGTAAAGATTCTTAGACTTGGAGCGAGAAAGCATAGCTGTGAATAAGGCGGTGGCAGCCTTTCGCCAGGATCACGGATGGGGGATAATGATACACGTTACCAGCCAGAGAGCGGAAGATGGACTCCGGGTTGTAATCAGAAAGACCCCCAGGACATCTGTGAGCGGCGGCAGGCCAGCCGCCCGCCTGTAGTGTCCCCTTTCCCAGAAGAAAAACAGGGATGGTTCCGGGGGTGCGAGGTCAAATGCGGAACAGCAAGATAAAAAGAAATCAATGAAGAAGTGTGTCGTTGATATCAGATACCATGCGGCTGTGGGAGACTACAGCCGTATTCTTGTGGTATTAACGTCACATCAAGGGGAGAGAACAGATGGAAGAAACAAAAAGAAGTGGAATGAGCAAGGATCAATTCTGGAATCTGATTGAAAAAGCAAAGGAAGTGTGCGGCACCGATCTGGATGCTTCGGCAGTGTGGATCAAGCAGCAGCTCTTCTATATGACACCGGAGGATGTCCTCCAATTCCACAATCTTGTTTACAGTTACCGGGATGCGGCTTATAAGTACGGCTTATGGACAGCGGCAGGTATTATGATGGAAGCAGGGTGCAGTGATGACAGTTTTTCCGATTTTCGGATGTGGCTGATCGCCCAGGGAAAAGAAGTTTATCTGAATGCCTTAAAAGATCCGGATTCCCTTTCCGGCGTGACTCCGTATGGGTACTGTAGTTTTGAAGCGTTGGGATACATCTCATCGCAGGTCTACAGTGCCATGAAAGGGAAAAATATCTATCAGGACAGTACGGCAAGAATGCAGATGGAATGTTATGAGCAGGTGATCCGGGATATTGTGTACCATCCCATGATCGAGTATCCGCTGGAATTACCGGAAGCAATGGTGGTATATCCGAAACTCTGTGAATGCCATTTGTCCGAGCAGGTAAGGAAAGCTCCTCAGAAAGTAAGGACATGGAATGTTTCCCGGACGGATATCCGAAGGATGATGGCAAGAGGGAATGCTGCCATAAAGAAAATGCAGGAACAGGGACAGAATACACCGGAAGCGACCAGACTCGTCCGTAAGGGTACGGTAAGATAAGCTTTCTGGCAAGGAGAAGTAATGTGTTATAAAAATGAATATCAGAAAAGGGCACATGGCGAAGTGGAACAGATCTTTCGGGAGCTTCTCCCGGAAGCCGGGCTTCATGTAAGGGAAGAACAGATCCGTCTCTGCCATGAAATGCTGGATGCCCTTATGAAAAACGAAATCACGCTCTGTGATGCAGGAGTCGGCATCGGAAAGACCTATGCCTATCTGACAGCCTGCATCCTGATGCGGAAATATAGTGTACTGCATTCCGGTTATTCGGGATGTGACAGGCGGTCTGTAGTGGTATCCACTTCCAGTATCGCCTTACAGAAAGCCATCATAGAGGAATATGTTCCTTTTTTATCGGATGTACTGTTAAAAGCAGATCTGCTTCAGGGAGAATTAAAGGCAGTTGTCCGCAAGGGAAAGGAACATTTTGTGTGCGATTACAGGCTGGCCCAAAGACTGGAGGCAGTCCGGGATAAGAATAAAAATCAGGCACAGATGGAGGCATTGAAGTCCCTCCGGCATAACTTTGATTTAGATTCCGTACATAACCTGAGCGGTTTTGACCGCAGGCTGGTGTGCGTACCGAAATTCTGCCCCAGGGAGTGTCCGGGGAAAGCAGGATGCCGTTATCAGAAATATTTGGATGTTTCCAAAAAAGAGGAAGTTTTTATACAGATATGCAATCACAATTATCTTCTGGCAGACGCCATGCACCGGATGAATGAATACCGGCCTCTGCTGGCAGATTACAGAGCATTGGTAGTAGATGAAGCACATAAGCTCCCAGAAGCTGCCAGCCAGATGGATGGGAGAAGTATTGGAAGAGAGGATGTGCAGGAAATCTCGTATTTCTTAAACAGGGAGCATAAAAGTTCGGAAGGTAAGAGACTACAGGATTGGTTTAATACACTTTCAATGGAAATCCGTAAGGATCAGGCCGGGATGGGAGATGACATAGCTGGAAAAGAAAATTTCTATTTTCCGGCAAAGTGCCGATCTTCTCTGGAGCAGGTAAGGGGGAATCTCAGTCTTATGCTTAAAAGACTTGCTGGAAATGTCCCTTACTGGATCTTCCGGCGGCTGGAAGAGATGGAAGAGCTGTTCGGCTGGTTTCTGAAGAAGGATACCAGATACGTTTTATTTCTTCAGCCAGACGGCAGGGGAGATCCTGTGTTTATGGCTGTTAGCAGAGAGATTCCAAGGTTTCTCCATGATTCCTTATGGGACAGGGGATTTCCCTCGATTCTCACCAGTGGAACTTTAAAAGCCGGAAATGGGTTTGTAAGGACCAGACAGATGACCGGGCTGGAAAAGAAAAGCAGAGTCCGGGAGTGTGTAGCAGAATCCCCATTTTGTTACAGAGAGAACTGTCTGCTTTATATTCCTGAGAATTTAAAAGCGACGCTCAAGGGAAGCCGGGAAGAGGCCGAGCAACTTGCAGGCCAGATCCGTGATCTGGTGTGTTCCACTTACGGGCATACACTGGTACTGTTTACATCTTATACCCTGATGGGAAATGTGCAGCAGCTCCTGCGGGATCAGATCCCGTTCCCGATGGTGCAGGTATGGAGAAACTCACAGGAAGAAATCGCACGGTTTAAGAAGATGGAAAATGCCGTTCTGTTTGCAGCCGGCTCCTGTTGGGAAGGTGTGGATTTTCCGGGGGATATGGTATCGTCCCTGATCATTGTAAAATTGCCGTTTGCTGTACCGGACCCCATCCATGAAGCACAAAGGGAACAATACCGATCACTGGAATCCTACATTCAAAATGTTGTTGTTCCAGATATGCAGAAGAAACTGCGCCAGGGATTCGGACGGGCGATCCGGACGGAGCAGGACACCTGTGTAGTGTCCATTTTAGACCACCGAGCGGCAAAGAAAGGAAAGTACCGGGGAGATGTTCTGGACGCCCTGCCAAAGTGCCAGATGGCAGAAAAAATCGATGAAGTAGAGGACTTTATCCGAAGCCGGAAAGTGGAGCGTTACTACAGCTGATAACATCCGTGGTGTTGTTGGTTCTGCCCAGATCTGGACAGAAAATAAGACAAAAAGTTTAGTGGTATTTCAGGAGCGGTTTTGACCGAATTGGTGGTATTTGTGATAGCTTTATCGGCATGAGTTGGGTATACTGTGTATAGCGTTAGAGGAAAGGAAGTGAGCAGGAATGAGACGATATGAACTGGAAAAAGAAAGAGAGGGTTCCACCGTTTATTTCTTTATCAGAGATGTGGAAACACTGGATATCGTCCTGCTTCCAACCAAATATCTGATGCACAAGATACGGAGTAAATGTTCACCGAATACGGTGCGGCGCTCCGCACTTGCAATCCTGTACTATCTGGAATACATCCATGAAAAGAAAAAGGAATTGACAGACGTATATCAAATGCCTTATGTTGAACAGACAAATCACTTTGTGGAATTTTTATACTGGCTGAAAGCCGGGAAGCATACCAGAGATAAAAATCACAGATCTCCAAACAATGGAACCTGCAACGCATACTTAAGAGATGTGTTCAGGTTCTATCTTTTTATAGAAGAAGAGTACCAGCAGTTCGGGGAGCTGAAAGTCCTGTCCTATAATTATTTTGTAGCCGTGGATGCAGTAGGCGTAAAGAAAAGCATACGATCAAAGAGTTTCAAAGGCTATTTAAAAGAGGAAGAGCATAAGGCGAGAGCAGCAAAGAAAGATGAAATTGTGGAAATCTTGAAAGCGTGTACCAATATAAGAGATCGGCTTCTCATGCTGCTTCTGGCAGAGACAGGCTACCGAATCGGTGAGATCTTAGGAATTGATTACAGTAAGGACATTGATTATCAGAACCACATAATCCGGGTATATTTCCGTGAGGACAATGAAAATGGAGCGAGAGCAAAGAATGCAGAATACCGAAGTGCGAAGATCAGCAAAGATACCTTCGGCTTTTTAAATCTGTATATCACAGAGTACCGAAAACTACTTCAGCACCAGACAAGCCTGTTTGTGAATATTTCCGGGGATAATATCGGAAAACCAATGAACGTGGAAGCAGTATACTCCATGCTAAAAAGAATGGATAAGAAAACAGGGATTAAGATCACGCCTCATATGCTCCGGCATTACTTTGGAAATGAGCGGAGAAAAGCAGGATGGTCGCTGGAACTGATACAGCTGGCCTATGGACACCGCCACATCCAGACAACCATCAATTATCTGGACATTGTGGATGATGAACTGCTGGATGCCAGCCAGGAATTCTACGAGAAACACTCCTCCCTGTATGGGATTGAGGAATTGCTATAGGAGGTGGTTTTTATGCCTGCGTTTTTACAGTCTTTTATAGAGGCAGAACAAGAACGGAGCAGGCGGATTGAGCAGCTACGAAAAGAAATCCGGGAGTTTGCAAAAGAGGAAGCAGGAAGTTCCATTACAGAACAGATTCTGCTGTTTCTGGCAGATGAGATGGTAGAACATCTTTCGGAAATAGATTATGAACTGCGAATGAAATTTGAATTATACATAACACCGCTGATAAAGCGAAATTACATTTACCGATATACCGGAACGTTCGACCGGATACGGCAGGCGTACATCCGGGAACGGATGAAAACTCCGGCTGGACAGAGGGAATGTGAATGGAAATATAAAAATGAAATACTTTTTGTTCCATACCACTCAGATCCTGTAATCGTAAAGAGTGTGGAAACGGTACGGTGTCGGAGCAACATGGTCTGGAATTTTAAAGCGGCAGCCAGTGAGAAACTGAAACGTCAGATTTTTACCGTGCTGGAATATATTCTGAAGAATTATGAAATTTCCAGACTGAGGGAATATAAACTGACCGGGCTACAGCTTTTTTACGAATTTTGCATCCGGGAGCAGATTACAGATATCCAGCTTCTGGAGCTGGAACAGGAAACAGCATTTCAGGACTACCTGAAGCAGAAAGTCGAGAAAGAGCAACGGCGAAAACGACTGAAGAGCATTGTGGAAACTGCCCGTAAAGTGATTTTTATAGAAACTGATGAAACAAGATGGGATGCTACCATCTGGTATTTAGAGCGGTTTCGTATTGCCAAAGAAAGAATAAACCAGAGTGACAGTATAGAAAAAATATCATTTCAGGAAGTTCTACAGCCCAAGAATCGATTGCTGCTTCAGGAATATATGAAGTACGAAATTGGAATCGGAGAACTGGCGCTCAGCACGGTGTACGAAAGATTCCGAACCATTCGAAATTTTTTGCAGGAGATCAGCGAACTGGAAGTTACCAAGTGTGATGCCAGCCTGATTGATGTATATTTAAAGAATTTGCAGAATGGTGCTATGGGAGCAAAGACATTTAATACCAATGTTTCGGGAATACAGTTTTTTATGAAATTTCTGGAAGTAAAGGGGTATATAAAAAAGGTTCCGTTTTATGCATCGTATTACTTGGAAAAACAGATCCCAGTCCACCATGACAGAAGTGTGGAAGAGGATGTGTATATGGAAATTATCCAAAACCTCTCACAGTTTCCTGAACACCTGAGAATGATGTTTTTACATCTCTGGTGTGTGGGACTCCGGATCAGTGAGGTCTGCACCTTAAAAGGGGATGCGTATTATATCCAGAATGGTGACTGCTGGATGAAGGTCTACCAGGTGAAAATGAAAAATTATAAAAGGGTTCCCATTCCGGTAACATTGTATCGTCTGATGCAGGTTTATCTGAAAAAGCACCCTACCAAAAAAGAAGCATACATTTTTCGGAATCGGAAAGGTGGAGCATTTTCCAAAAGCACCTTCATGGGGCAGATGAAAAAATACTGCTCCCAGATAGGCATACAGAATGGAGAATATATTTTTAAGTCTCATGATTACCGACATACCGTAGCAACCAATTTTTATGAGCATGGCGTATCAATCCAAAGCATCCGGGACTATCTGGGACATACGTTTGAGGAAATGACCATGCAGTATATAGATTATATGCCAAGAAAAATTGCTAAAGAAAATGACGCATACTTTGAGGAAGAGGAAAACAGCCTGCTTGCCTGTATGCAGAAAGGAGAGAAGCATGGATAATAAACTGAAATTCCAACAACTGGAATGTTATAAGCTGGCTACCGATGAGCAAAAGGAAAAGCTGAATAAGGAACAATATTTTGATCTGGATAAACTGCCGGAAAACCAGCTTCAGACAGAATTTGTCGAATACATTTACTACCGTGGAACGCAGGTATCCATCCTGACCATAAAAAGGGAAAGGCATTATTTTAACAGCTTATGTGAATTTTTTCAGAAGTCATCCCATCAGGAAAACAGCCTGCTTGACAGAGAAAAAGACTTCTGGATAAAGCAGTTGAAAATGTGGATGATACAAAACGGTAGGGCTTTGACGAAGCATAAAGTGACGAACATTCAGACTGAATCGGTGGAAAAAGCTGCCCTGATCCGGTATTTTGAAAGCCTTCTGGAATTTACACTGGACCGATCAGAAACCAATGAGCTGGCAAAGGATATCTGGCATCTGGAAAGGCTTCCGCTTATCCTGCGGACAAATCCGATTGTCAACCATAAGACACTAAATTTCAGAGGAATCCGGCAACCAGATATTCGGGAAGAAGTAAAAAAAGCAATTTACCATCATCTGAAAACCGAAGCCCTTGGCAGTATAAAACGTGAACTGTCCGCAATGAATAAATTTTCAAAGTATTTGGATGAAAAGCATTCCAAGATCAGCACCTGCGAAGAGATTGACCGGGAGATCATAGAACAATTTTTAATCAACATCAAGGTAGAATCAAACGGAGGGAATGGCATCCGGGATGACCTGCTAAAGCTTCGAAATGTGCTGGAAACAATCGGAAAAATTTATGATTTTCCACATCTTACAAAACTGTTTTTAAAATCTGATTTTCCGCCAGAACGGAAAGCAGAATTCAAATCTTATTCGGACAGTGAGCTGAAAAGACTGAATGCCCAGATTGTAAAAATGGAAGAGCAGATAGCAAGGGCAATGATCATCCACCAGATGCTTGGAACCAGAATTTCCGACACGCTGACCTTGCGGAAAGACTGCCTTTATAAACATGACCGTCAGGATATGATTATCATATACCAGCCGAAAACAAGAAGATATGAAAAACCGATCAGCCGGGAGCTGGCACAGCTGATTGGAAAGGCAGTCAGTTATGCAAATGAGCATTATCCTGAAAGCATTTATATCTTTGCGGACGAGAACAAACCGGAGAGACCAATCAGTTACCAAACCTTGCAGGATAAAGTGCTTCGAATGATTTATGAAAAAGATATCCGGGATGACAGCGGAAACTTATTCGGATTTGGAACGCATATGTTCCGGCACTGCTATGGGGTAAAATTAACGGAACTCCATGTGGATGACTGGACGATAGCGAAGCTCCTGGGACATAAGGGAGTACGAAGTGTCCAATATTACCGAAAAATGAGCAATCAGCGGATGGCAGATGAAACAAGAGAAGTTAGAAATTCTATGTCACAGATTATACTGGCAAGTCTGGACGGATGGGGAGAAGAATATGAGCAAATACGACAAGATGCTGGAATTGAATAAAAGAAAGAGCGAAGAAAAAGTGGAACGGGCAGTCCTGACAATACGGACAATGGTGTTGGAGAGAGAAAAGGTGTCCGTACCAGCACTGATGCAAAAGACTGGTTTATCTAGAGGATTCTTTTACAAGAATCCGATTGTAAGAGGTGAGATTGATGCAGCAATGGAACAGCAGGCTGGTATGGTGGATCCAAGGAGAAACATTATCAGTCAGGCGATGGAAGCGGAAATGAATCTGCTCCGGCAACAGCTACAGAAACTGAAAAGCGAAAATGAGAATCTAATAAAGGAAAACCAGAAGTTAAAAAAAGCATTATCCAAGAAAGAGTTGAATCTTATCAAACAGATTTAAGCTATATCATAATGCAAAGTAGGTCTGCCAGAATACAGCAGATCTGTTTTGCATTGTGATATAGAAACAGATTATGCTTAAAAGGCATTAAGCAACCCATAATAATAGGTATTGGACATAGAAAGCAATATGGGAGTATGATGATACCGATAAGAAATAGAGTGTACCTGAAATGCAAACTGTCACAGAAAAATTATGAACTTTATGTAAAAAGTTGCAAAATCTATTGACCTAGAGCTTACTTCAGGTTGTATCATAAAATAAAAAGAGCAAGGAGGAATTTTTTATGGATATCGAACAGATGAAAAAAGACTTAGGTGGAGGTAACGTATTTCCAATCGGTGAAGAAAACGTAGCATTCGCAAAGTATTTTACAGGTGAATGCTATTTGAATATGCTTACAACAGAGAGAGTACCAGTTGGTCTGGTTACTTTCGCTCCGGGAACAATCAATGCATACCACATCCATCATAAAGGTGGACAGATCCTTCTGGTTACTGGTGGAAGAGGATGGTACCAGGAAGAAGGAAAACCAGCTCGTGAATTGAAAGCTGGAGATGTAGTAAATATTTCACCAGAAGTAAAACACTGGCACGGGGCAGCGAAAGACAGCTGGTTCCAGCATCTGGCTGTTGAAGTTCCAGCAGAGGGAGCTTCCAACGAATGGCTGGAGTTTTTACCGGAAGAAGAGTATAACAAATTACCATAAATAAGAAAGATGGAGGTTTGATATCATGGCAAAGATCACACAGATAGCAGGAAGAAATGCTCTGGGAACATTTGCACCAGATTTTGCACATTTTAACGATGACATTCTTTTCGGAGAGAACTGGAATAACGAAGATATTGATTTAAAAACAAGAAGTATCATCACAGTTGTAGCACTGATGGCACAGGGAATCACAGATTCCTCTTTGAAATTCCATTTACAGAATGCAAAGGATCATGGGGTAACACAGAAAGAGATCGCAGCAATCATCACTCACGTAGCATTCTATGCAGGCTGGCCAAAAGGCTGGGCAGTCTTTAATCTTGCAAAAGAGGTTTGGAATGAGGACGAAGCAGAGAAATAACCTGGCAGAAACTGCTCGTCATGAAAGGGTCGCACAAAACACAGACGTGTATGCCGTTAAAGCCCGTAACTATAAGGGATTGCGGAGGGGTAGTCCAGTTTTATGCCGCAACAACTGGCACATTCATCACGCCAAAAACGGCGGCGGACAGATCCTCGTTTGTGTGGCCGGTCGAGGTTACTATCAGGAATGGGGCAAACCGGCACAGGAGCTGCACACCGGCGATGTGGTAAACATTCCGACCGGGGTCAAGCACTGGCACGGTGCTGCACCGGACAGCTGGTTCTCTCATCTGGCGGTAGAGGTTCCGGGGGACGAAACCTCCAATGAATGGTTGGAAGCCGTGGACAACACAGTATATTTTAAGGCAACAGGCAAGGAGGTCTGAATATGGAAAAACTAAATTTAACACAGGAATGGGATAAGGTGTTCCCGAAAAGTGGCAAGGTGGATCACAAGAAAGTAACCTTTCACAACCGTTATGGCATCACATTGGCGGCGGATATGTATATGCCAAAGAGTGTAGAGGGCAAGCTGCCCGCCATTACTGTCAGCGGTCCGTTCGGTGCGGTAAAGGAGCAGTCCTCCGGTCTGTATGCACAGAAAATGGCGGAGCTTGGCTTCTTGACGATTGCCTTCGACCCGTCCTACACCGGTGAGAGCGGCGGTACACCCCGCTATGTCGCTTCGCCGGACATCAACACCGAGGATTTCTGCGCAGCGGTGGACTTCCTCTCCGTGCAGGAGAATGTGGACTCCGAGCATATCGGTATCATCGGTATCTGCGGCTGGGGCGGTATGGCGATCAATGCCGCAGCCATTGACACCCGCATCAAAGCTACCGCCGCTATGACCATGTACGACATGACTCGTGTGACTGCCAACGGCTACTTTGACAGCGAGGATTCTGAACAGGCACGCTTTGAGAAGCGAAAAGCAATGAATGCACAGCGCACCGAGGACTATAAAAACGGCAGCTATGCACTGGCGGGCGGCGTGGTTGATCCGCTGCCGGAGGACGCACCGCAGTTTGTAAAGGACTATTACGCCTACTATAAGACGCCCCGAGGCTATCACCTCCGTAGCTTGAACTCCAATAACGGCTGGAATGTGACCTCCTCGCTGTCGTTCCTGAATATGTCGATCTTGCAGTACAGCAGCGAGATTCGCTCTGCCGTGCTGCTGGTACACGGAGAGAAAGCACACTCCCGTTATTTCAGTGAGACGGCGTACAACAAGCTGACCGGCGATAACAAGGAATTGCTCATTATCCCCGGTGCAAACCACACCGACCTTTATGATAGGATGGACGTGATCCCGTTTGAAAAGCTGAAAGCGTTCTTTGAGGAATATCTGAAATAAGTGCCTTGTGCTTCTGCCTGTTGGCGGACATGATATTCTTGCAGAGGAAATCCAAATTTTCTTTTTGGAGGAACTACACAGAATAGATACGATAAAACTCCGGAAAGATATTGTGCCACAGGTTGCAGCTGCTTACTATTCAGGTGGTATTATCCAGATTTTACGTTACTGGGTTACTTCAAGAGACTCACTCTCAGAGGAACTTCTTGTGAAGCAGGAAAAATACAAAATTTTCAAAAAATAATTTCTTTTTACTGTAAAACATGCACCATTATGCTGAGACACCTAAGAAAGAAGCCAGCATAGGCCCAATAACTGCAGCTGCACTCATACCAGCAAATCCGGTTCCGATGCCTGCTCCGGCTCCAGCAAGAAAACATATGAATATTTTTAATAATAGTTCCATCGAGAGTGTCCTCCATTCGACAATTCATGTGTGGTAAATACTTGACAATATATACTACAGTTAGTATTGTAATATACAAATGTCGCACATACAAACACCAGTTTCGACCGTTTTGGAAGATATAGAACAGTTACATTTGTTTTGTCGCATGAAAAATCAAAAAAGGATTAAGAGGGATGTAGTAATGAAGGATGATCAGAGAATTGCATTGACAAAGAGGCTTTTGCGGAAAAAGCTGCATCTAAGGGTGACACGAGGAAATGGCTGGAACTTGCATGCTGCTACTTTTACGAGCATTCTGATATATTAAAAATTCTTTTTCGGTACAGGACAGATGATGATTTTGTATTGTTTTTAAATGAGAGATTTAATGAGCAGTATCCGAATCTGATAAATAAAGGATATTTTACTGATGTTGATGATAATACGATGAGACTTGGTACTTTTTATTATGCAGGTGGTATTTATTATATCCTAAGACAGTGGATTACAGAGCCAATCAACAAAACACCACAGGAAGTAGCCGTACTGATGTACCATTTTCTCAATGTGGATTAACTTGATAACTAGGGATTTATAAAAACGGCAGTTATATCGGATGCCTGAGCAAAGAATTTTCATTCCTGACGCCACATTATAATATTGATTACAATGGATGGCATATTGATGGAACAATTATGGAATGGGATTATTCAAAAAGAAAATCATGAAAAAAACATATGACCGAGAATATATGAAACCAGTTATTTGTGCAAGTATTTGTACCGGAGAAAAAGTAGCAGGGTTCAAAGACATACGGACCGGAAAAATCGAAGAAATCATGCTGATCAGATTGCCGGAGGACCTAGAAAGATTCAAAGAGATATATGAGATAACAGAGGAAGTTGCAAAAGAATATTAGACATCTTCTGGGTCGTGGATGAACGCCAGGTATTCGTCTGTAAGCTTATAGGGAAAAAGGAGTTATTTTATAAACGTGATATGATGAAAATTACTTACATTAACCACAGTGGATTTTTAATTGAAACTAAAGACTGCTACTATATTTTTGACTATTATAAGGGTGAATTACCACTTCTTGACAAGAAAAAAGAAGTAATTGTTTTTTGCAGTCATTTTCATAAGGATCATTTTAATCCTGTGATTTTTGAGATCCTTGATGATATGAGCATGACATATCAGGCAATTTTGGCGAAAGATATACGCAAAAGAGAACATTTGCCAGATATGAAGATCACATATGTTTATCATGATCAGACTTATAATCTGGATAATGGCACTCAAGTCGATACATTGCTATCTAACGATAGTGGTGTAGCATTTATTGTCAAAACAAAGGAAGGCATCATTTATCATGCCGGTGACTTAAATGACTGGTATTGGGATGGTGAGCCAAAAGCTGATAACCAGAGACTTACTTCAGCATATCGTGCGGAGATCAGGAAAATCAAGGGTATGCATTTTGATGCTGCATTTGTCCCCTTAGATCCGAGACAGGGAAATCACTATGCCGACGGGATACTGTATTTCCTTAAAAATGTAGATTGCAATGTCATTTTTCCAATGCATTACTGGAATGATGCCAATGTAATTAAGCGGTTTATTACGGAATATCCGCAATATAAATCACGTATTAAAAACACAGAATGTGCAAAAGGAGAAGAATTATGAAGTTTAAGATGATTCACGAAAACTACAATGTATCAGACCTGGACCGATCTATTAAATTTTACAACGAGGCCCTTGATCTGCACGAAGTGAGAAGAAAGACTACCGATGATTTTATCATTGTGTATTTGAGCAATGATGTAAGTGATTTTGAGTTGGAACTTACTTGGCTTAAAGATCATCCACAGCCATATAATCTGGGTGAATGCGAATTCCACCTGGCATTCCAGGCAGAGGATTACGAGGCAGCGCATAAGAAGCATGAAGAGATGGGATGCATTTGTTTCGAAAATGAAGCAATGGGAATCTATTTCATTGTAGATCCAGATGGATACTGGCTTGAGATACTGCCGTAAAGCTGGTGTATATTGGGAATTTTAAATGTTGTTTCTCTTTGGAAGTGATTGTTTGTTGTTTACATGAGAATGTGTTTTACGCTTACTATATTATATCGGCTGGTCTGGGTGAGGACATTATTGAAAGATCCCTTGGTGATCTGAATGGTTTTGTAGAGCATCTGGAAGAATACAAAATTGCAGGAAAGATATATGCAGTAAACGTGCTGGATGCTGGATTGGTCAAGAATCAAAGTGTTTTCCAAAAAGCCTACGATATGGGATATTCTATCTAAAGTATTGAAAAATCGGGATTTGCGAGGATACACAGCGATTCTGTTGGGTAAATGTCAGCAAAACTGACCAGAATCGCGTGCCAAGTCTCACATGCGTTCGACTTGAACTGAATTTGAAATATGATATAGGGGAGCCTGAAGCTACTTGCTTCAGGCTCCTTTTGAGCCAAAGTTTATGCGTTGCCGCTGACCGTTACATTTGCAACGCCTCCCCAGGCAGTTGATTTTTTGCGGATCTTTTGTTTCACGGGAACAGGCATACACTTGAAGTTATCAAGCATATATGATATATTGATTAAATCAACTGGATGTATATGTAAAGTAAAATGAATCGGATGAAAAAATCAAATGAAAGAAGGCTGCATATGGAAATGAAAGATGAATTTTTATTCAAAACACACATGCTCGATAAAAACGGAGAAAAGAAAGGAATCCAGCAGATCGCAGATTATATGTTCCGGGCGGATATGATCTACAGAATGAAACTTGCATCGGACATGGGACTGCCGGTGCTTACCTTAATTGCACGGGAGCTGGAAGAGAAATTTGATGAAAATTCTAGTTTCCCGGTGACAGCAACGAAAAATAATCCAAATGCACTATATCGTCAGAATGTCGGAAGGATCGCCAAGTTTATCATGGATAAGCTGGGGTATGTCCCGGCGACAGGGAGTGTCAGGCTTCCGGCGGTGTCAAAGTCGAGATATTTTTCGACAAGTGCGGTATACAAGAAACAGGAAAAAGGAAGCTATAATTTTAAAATAACAGATTTTGTGATACACTTGCAGAAAACAAAATAACAGAAAAGTCGCAGAAAACTCTCCACTTTTTTCAAAATATGAAAGAATGGCAAGACAAAAGATGCAGAAAGGTAAGAGTCGTGATAAATAGTATAAAGAAAATTTTTCTGATCATTAAATGGTTTTTTGTATGGGTTTACAGAAAAATAAAACAGTTTTGCAAAAGAGTATGGAGAAGACAGGATTTACTGTTATGTATTGCAACACTGATCATGGTTGGCTATGCTACATTCTGGAGATATGACAACAAAAGCTTTGATGGAAAAGAAGTGTGGTGGGGAATATCAGTAATCATTGGTCTGGTTGTGGCACTGGTCATTGGAATCGTTGGTTACCGGATTCTTTTCAGGTATGCATTGCCGTTATATCTTGTTTTTTCTGTGGTACATCTTTTCCAGAGAAAACCGATGATCGAAAAAGAATTCGAGGCAACACTGAGAAACCTGTTTCTGAATGGCCACAGTGCAGAAAGCACGGTTGAACTTGTGCTGATGCTTCTGACAGCATTTTTACTGGCGGCATTTGAAAGAAGAAACCGGGCACTGTTTCGAAAAGAAAGGGAAGAGAAAGAGAGGGAAAAAAGTTTAACCGGAAGAAGAGCGAGAAGAATGAAGAAAAAGAATGCAATAAAACAGGATGAAGAGTTTCACGTGAAACATTTTCCGTGCATCATTTCCGGAACTACAGTCCTGGTAATGATGTTTTCCTATCTTTTTTCCGGATTTATGGTAAGAGTTGTGTGTATAACAGTGACCGTTTTTGCATTAACCGTTTATACGGCTCCTCTGGTACGGAAAGTCCGGGCGGTGCTCTTTGCCACGGCAGGTTTTGTGTTCAGCTTCCATCATGAACTGGCAATCCTGAAATACAACAAAGCAAACGGAAGCTATTTCCTGAAGTGGATGGCAGAGCGTGGTTCACTGCCGAATATTCTGATCTGGGAAAAATTCGGACTGATCGGATACTGTCTGGTTGTGGCAGCAGTTTTGAGCATCCTCTGGTTTATCTGGAGAGCATGGAGATATGCAAATAAAAAAGGGAATGTCTGTGATGAAGTGATTTCTATTACTGCTTTTGTACATTTTGCTCTCGCAGGAACCTATTTTGTGGCGGAAATGGCCTTTCCGGAAGGAAATTATTTCTGGGGAAATAACCTTCCGTTTTTTACAGGAACTATTGAAAATAATCTTTTATATCTGGCAGAGTTGGGGATCGTGTATCGAATCTTGAGAAAAGCATTGGGAAATAGAAGACAGATACCTTCCCCTTTGCGGGCATCATAGTTGGGGGCTTTTGACCACGACATCGTTTAACTCCTATATATAGAACTAAAAAATCAGTAGCATTTGTGCAGTCGTACTTTTACGATATGACAAATGAAGAATACGCAGCTTTTGGAGTGAAAAACTGTGCAGTAGTGAGACATGATTTTTAAAAGATGTTGCACAAATATTCAAAAATCGGAGAAGAAAGAAGAGATATAGATTATGAAAGAATATAAATTTTACGGATGGGAACAGGCGAATGTTCCGGCAGCTTCAAAAACATATGAAAAAATAAAAAATCCAAAAGAATTATATGATATATTATCAGAAATTTGGTGTGCGGATACCTGTGCACCGAGAATGAGGGAAAGATGGAGCAAAGAGAATCAAACATTAGGACAATGTTCTATTACAGCATTCCTGGCACAGGATATTTTCGGCGGAAAAGTGTATGGGATTCTCAGACCGGACGGAAATTATCATTGTTATAATGTGGTGGGGGATTGTTGCTTTGATCTGACAAGCGAACAGTTTGGCGATGAAATTCTTGATTACAGAGAGAATCCGGAGCAGTTCCGCGAGGTACATTTCCAGAAAGAAGAGAAAAGGCAGAGATACGAGTATCTGAAAAAAGAACTGGAAACATATCTCGGCAGGGCATCGGAGCAGACGAAACAGCTTTACAAAGTATTATTAAGCAAAGGTTACCCCAAAGAACTTTGTGCGGAGATAGCCTACAAAAATATGAACACAGACTATACGGCGACCAGGATGTTAGGTTATCTGTACCGCGTGACAAATCCAAGGATTGAAGATTTAGTAGATGAAATGCTGGCAATTCTGAGTGACAGGGAAGCAATCATACAAAAGAAGGAACTGGAGCACGCACAGGCAGTGATCAATGATATGTATAAAAATGGACTGTAAAAACATGGTTCACGTGAAAAAATCCGGTTGAGAAAAGAGTTTAACGAAAGAACTTAGCCGGATTTTTTTGTATATAACAGTAAAAGAATATTATAAGCGGTTATTACGAAAAAGGATGGATAAAAAATGGTCAGAACAATCGTAAAAGATATTTTCTTTCTGGGACAGAAATCCGAGCCGGCAACAAAGTCGGATATTTCTGTAGGGAAAGATCTTCAGGATACACTGGAAGTCAACCGTGCCGGCTGCGTGGGAATGGCAGCAAATATGATCGGAATCAAAAAGAGAGTGATCATTGTAAATATAGGGCTGGTTGATGTTGTGATGTTTAATCCGGTAATGCTGCGAAAAGATACTCCATATGAAACAGAAGAGGGATGTCTTTCGCTTACAGGTGTGAGAAAAACAACACGATACGAAAACATAGAAGTAGAGTACTATGATATGGACTGGAAAAAGCAGAAGATGAAACTCAGCGGATGGTCGGCACAGATCTGTCAGCATGAGATGGATCATCTCGAAGGGATTTTGATTTAAAAAATTGCGGCGGAGGTTTTCTTAATGTGTAAATGAACGAATTCCCCGAAGGGCACGTAAAAGTGCCTTCTTGGGAATTGTTCATTTTGCACATTTCCAAAAACTCCTGGCTTGCCGGGGATTGCTGAAGCGGAAAGCTCTTTCTTGCCGAGGTATAAAAGCTGAGATGAAAGGGACAGAAGCACAGTGATGGAAATTTATCTTAGTCGAAGAAGACTCCCACTTCTATAAAGTGGCGAGCAACAAATTTGTCTTAGTGAGAGTTCAATCTCCGACTAAGATAAACGCTCCGCGAGGATGCACAGCGATTCTGTTAGGTAAATGTCAGCAAAGCTGACCAGAATCGCGTGCCAAGTCTCACGTGCGTTCGACTTGAATATCGTCACTGTGCTTTTTATATATTTAGTTTCACGTGAAACATAGCGATGTGAAACGCAAAATGTGGTTGTTTTATAGAAAAGAGAAGACAAAGAGAAAACAACTGTACTTTTTATTGGACATGTTGTACTGTATAATGAAGTATAGAAGACGTGGAAAGGAAGGTATGGGGAATGGAGAATGAGAAAAAAATCAAAAAAGTCTATTTTACGTTGACGGGTACGAAGTATCATTATGGAATGGATTTTCTGGAAAAGGGTATGAAATTATATCTGGAAAAGGAACCGGATAATAAATATGATAAAGAAGCAATTATGGTAAAAAAAGAAGGACTTGGATTGATTGGTTATGTGGCAAACAGTACATATACAGTAATCGGAGAAAGTATGAGTGCAGGTCGTTTATATGATAAGATTGGAAAGAAAGCAACAGCGAAAGTTGTTATGCTGACAAATGCAGGTGTTATCTGCAAAATCTGTAAAAAAAGTCTGCTGGAGTATCAGCAGCAAAATAAAGAAATCGAGAAAAGAGAAGAGCCGGTTAAACAGAATTAAAAGAGTTTCACAACGTTTTCACTCTATATGTTATACGGATTTCAACAATGAAAAAGGGAGAAAGGTATATGCCTAAAGGTACAAATCAAAAGTTTAAATTGTACAGACTTGCACAGATTATGCAGGAGAATACAGATGACAGCCATTATATGACAATGCCGGAAATTATGGTTGAGCTGAAAAAATATGGAATAACAGCAGAAAGAAAAAGTATTTACAGTGATCTGAAAGATCTGGAACAGATGGGCATAGAAGTTCAGGGGGAAAAGACAGGAAAATATTATCAGTACCATGTTGTAAATCGCCCTTTTGAACTTGCAGAACTGAAACTTCTGGTAGATGCAATTCAGTCATCGAAATTTATTACAGAGAGAAAAAGCAATGCACTGATTAAGAAAATAGAGAAAATGGTCAGCAAATATGAGGCAATGACACTGCAAAGACAGGTTTATGTTTCCGGGAGAATTAAAACGATGAATGAAAGTATCTACTATACGGTAGATGCTATTCACAATGCAATATCTGAAAATCGAAAAATTAAGTTTCAATATTTTCAATGGACGGAAAAGAAAGAAATGAAATTGCGACATGGCGGAAAGTATTATCATATCAGTCCGTGGGGGCTTTCGTGGGAAGGACAAAACTATTATCTCGTAGGTTATGATTCTGAAGCAGAAAAAATAAAGCATTATCGGGTGGATAAGATGCTACATATCCAGGTGTCAGAAGAAAAGAGGGAAGGTGAACAGCATTTTCAGCAGCTTGACATGGCTGATTATGCAAAAAAGAGTTTTGGAATGTATGGGGGAAAAGAACAGCTAGTAAAATTAAAAATTAGAGATACGTTGGTGGGAGTGATGATTGATCGTTTTGGAAAAGATGTGATGATTATTCCTGAGGATAAAGGTCATTTTATCGTTCCGGTCTGCGTATATGTCAGCAGACAGTTTTTAGGCTGGGTGTTTTCTCTCGGGGACAGCATAGAAATTCTTTCGCCGCCACAAGTGGTTGAGCAGATGAAAGAGGAGAGTGAAAGGTTGTTTCGACAATACCATTAGAAATACAGAAAGAGCGGCTGAATCATGTAAAATCATGATAGCAAAAGATAAAAAGCAAAAAACTATTTCGATGGAGGGCATTCATATGAACTATGTAGTGATTGATCTGGAAATGTGCAAAGTACCAAAAATGTATCGAAACAAAATGTATAAATATGCAACAGAGATCATTGAAATGGGGACAGTTTTATTGAATGAAGATTTCAGGCAGATTGCGACATTAAGACAGTATGTGCATCCGGAATATGGAGTATTGGATCACTATATCAGCAATTTGACAGGTATTCAGAATGTTCAGATAAAAAATGCACCATTACTTGAGGAAGCCCTGAAACATCTGACGAATTGGCTTGGAGACAGGGAGTATAAAGTTTTTGCGTGGAGTGAGTGTGACTTTGCTCAACTGAGAAGGGAAATAAAAAGTAAACAGATAGAAGATGAGCAAATCCAAAATTTCATGCAGCCAAAGCGTTGGATTGATTATCAGGATGCATTTGTAAAACGAAGCGGATTTTCCAGGGCAATCTCTTTAAGTGAAGCTCTGATGCTTTGCGATATGCAGCATTGCGGCAGGTTACACGATGGTTTGGATGATGCAATCAATACCGCAAAATTAATTGAGATGCTGGAATCTGATCCAGATTACCAGATTCGTAACTACGAGAAAGAACTTGCAATTTCAGCGGAGCCACTGCAGTTTTGCATGGGAGATTTGTTTGCGGGGTTAAGCTTGAGTGCGTAGTATGCCAGGTCGCATATGAATTCGACTTGAATTGATAAAAATGCCAGAATAATCATTTTCAAATTATTCTGGCATTTTTATCCTTTGGAATTCTTTCGGATATTTTGTGTGAGATTGAAAGCGGTATTCCCGTGTAGGTGGTTTCACGTGAAACATTAAAATATTTGATTTCTAAAGTACTCTGTGTTTCACGTGAAACGAAAAAATTATTTTTCAAAGAAAAGTTTCATGTCATTTTCTACAGTATCTATTCCGGCGATTCCGAAGTTTTCCATAAGTACTTTTGCTACATTTGGACTGAGAAATGCAGGGAGTGTCGGTCCGAGGTGAATATTTTTCACTCCAAGATACAGGAGGGAGAGCAGTACAATAACTGCTTTCTGTTCGTACCATGCGATATTGTAGATGATTGGCAGTTCATTGATATCGTCAAGCCCAAATACTTCTTTTAATTTCAATGCGATCACAGCCAGAGAGTAAGAATCATTGCACTGGCCGGCATCTAAAACGCGAGGAATTCCGTTGATATCTCCAAGATCCAGTTTATTATATTTATATTTTGCACAGCCGGCAGTGAGGATGACAGCGTCTTTTGGAAGAGCTTTCGCAAAATCGCTGTAATAGTTACGGCTCTTTGCACGTCCGTCGCAGCCTGCCATTACTACGAATTTTTTGATGGAACCGGATTTTACGGCAGCTACAATCTGATCAGCAAGAGCCAGTACCTGTGCATGTGCAAATCCGCCGATAATTTCCCCTTCTTCAATCTGAGCAGGTGGGGCACATTTTTTTGCGTGTTCGATAATCACAGTGAAATCTTTGTTCACAGCAGAAGCACTGCCGTTTTCTGCTGAAATATCTCCAATATGCTGACAGCCAGGATATCCGGCTGCACCGGTTGTGTATAAACGGTCTTTATAGCTGTCTTTTGGCGGAACGATACAGTTGGTTGTCATCAGGATCGGACCGTGGAAAGCTTCAAATTCATCTTTCTGTTTCCACCATGCATTCCCATAATTTCCCACAAAGTTTTGATATTTTTTAAAAGCCGGGTAGTAGTGTGCCGGAAGCATTTCGGAGTGTGTATAGACATCTACGCCAGTTCCCTGAGTCTGTTCCAGCAGCATTTCCAGGTCTTTCAAATCATGACCGGATACGAGAATGGCAGGGTTGTTTCTGACGCCGATATTGACTTTAGTAATTTCCGGATTACCATAAGTTTCTGTGTTGGCTTTGTCGAGGAGAGCCATGCCATCCACACCATATTTGCCGACTTCCAGAGCCAGGGCAACCAGTTCCTCTGCACCTAAAGAATCATCAAGCGTTGCAGCCAGAGCCTTCTGAAGAAAAGCATCCACGTTTTCATCATCGTGCAGAAGGGCATTAGCGTGTTTGGAGTAAGCAGATAATCCTTTTAATCCATAAGTAATCAGCTCACGCAGGGAACGGATATCTTCGTCTTTTGTAGACAATACACCTACTTCTGCAGCTTTTCCTTCAAAACTGTCTTCAGTGCCATCCCAGAGGGCTGCGGATGGAAGAGAAGAAGATGCGGAGAGCTGTTTGATAAGGTTTCTTTTCACTTCGAGCGAAGTGTGGATACGTGAAACAATCGCATCTTTATCAAAATTTGCATTTGTTATTGTGACAAAAAGGTTTAAGGTGATCAGATGATTGATGTCGGTACTGATCTCAACGCCTTCTGCCCGAAGCTGTGTGGTTACTGCGGACAGACCTTTTGTTACAAATACCAGAAGATCCTGCATGGCGGCCAGATCTGGTTTCTTTCCACAGACTCCGACTCTGGTACATCCGGTGCATCCTGCGGTTTCCTGACACTGATAGCAAAACATAGTTTGATTCATAAATGAAATCCTCCTTTAAGATGACAGTGCAAACTGTCTTTTATTTATTGTTTGTAATATGATCTGAGATATGCTCTGTACGGGCGATGCCTGCTTCGTATTCTTATCTCAATATCATTTGAAAAAAGTTATTCTCTTTTGTATAATACTTGTATTGTGTTTGTCATGTGAGTAAAAGTATCTACTGAGGCAGGTCTTCCTGGTACTGCACGTGACGTTTGTAAATATAATGGAAAAATGAAAAGAAATCGGTTGTTTTAACAACGAAGGAGAAAAATATATGTTGAAAAAAATGGAAATAAAAGATTTTGACCAGGTATATACCTTGATGGAAGAAAGTTTTCCGAAAGACGAATACAGAGATTATCAGAAACAGAAGGAACTGTTTCAAAATCCAGAGTATCAGATTTTGATAGAAAAAGATCCAGAGTTCCGGAAAATCAAAGCATTTTTTGCAGCATGGGAGTTTGAAACTTTTATTTACGTGGAACATTTCGCAGTCAATCCGGTATTGAGAAATGGAGGCGTAGGAAGCAGGATGCTAAAAGCATTGAAAGAAGACGCAGAAAAAATGATCATTCTGGAAGTGGAACCTCCGACAGAAGAAATAGCAGTAAGGAGAGTTAGGTTTTACGAGAGAAATGGATTCTTCTTTAATGATTATCCATACATTCAGCCATCCATGGGTGAAGGGCGTAAAGAGACACCGCTTTTTCTGATGAGCACAGAGAGAAAAATTGACGAAGAAGAGTATAGAATGATTCGCAATACACTGTATACGAAAGTTTATGGAAAGAAAGACGTGCTGGAAAGAGAAAGATTTATTGATATGTGTTAGTTTCACGTGAAACATAATTTCGGATAAGCTAATTTGGACGGATATGCGTGAGATTTAGAACACGATTCGGGTCAGGTTAGCCAGCCGACTGAAACAAATGCTCCGCTGGTAACAAATTTGTGTCAGGGTGGTGAAATGCAATCCCCCGTCTGATATAGATTTGACAGATTGTGGAAGTGCACAGAAGAAAAATAAAAAGAGCATATAAGCTAAAAAAGAAAATGCTTTACTTATATGCTCTCTTTGTATATCGGATGTGAAATGACTTCTGCCTCTGCAATCAGTCAGAGGTATTCTTGAATGTTAATGATCAGTGGTGACCACAGCCGTGATTTCCACAGGCGTGTCCCTCTTCGTGACTGTGGTGGCTGCATGTAGCACCGGCAGAGGTCAGCTCGCCACGCAGGTAAGCTTCGACTGCTTTGTCCGTGTCTCCGGATGCACCGGAACATAAGGTAATGCCGGCATTTGCGAGAGCTACCTGAGCACCGCCGCCGATGCCTCCGCAGATCAGTACATCGATCTGGTTACCGGAAAGAAGTCCGGCAAGAGCACCGTGTCCAATACCATTTGAGCCCATTACCTGGCTGTTTACGATTTTATTGTTTTCCACTTCATAAATTTTAAAATTTTCTGTTCTTCCAAAATGCTGGAATACTTCTCCGTTTTCATATGTTACAGCAATTCTCATGACGTTTTCTCCCTTTTTCTGCATATAATTTACTGGCTGCGTGGATTTACAGCAGTTTTCACAGCATGGACTTCCATCACATAAAATGTAATTTCCACCCTCGATGCGGATGGATTTTCCAAGGACAATGCTTTCGGCAATTTTTTTTCGCGCGGAATTATAAATTAACTGTGCAGTTGTACGTGCAACACACATCTTTTTTGCACATTCTTCCTGGCTCAGACCTTCCATATCAATTTGCCGTATGGCTTCGTATTCGTCTACTGTCAGTGTAGTTACATCGTCCAGTCCGTTTTCAGACTGAAAAATCACATAATCAGGTTCTCTGCAAATCCTTCTTTTTCTACATTTTGGCATAAGTTTTTCTCCTTTTATTGGCATATGCCAATAAAAATAATAGCATAGGTAAGTTAAAAAGTAAAGAGGACATTTGAAATCAGAGGTCAGGTATTCAAAGAATCGAACATTTCTGACCTGAAACAGGGAATTTCGAATTACAGTTTTGGCTGGTATCGCATGCTGGATACGTTGTAAACGGTAACGAATGCCAGCGGATCTTCTTTTGTAATATAGTTCATAAGTTTCTGATATTCAGATTTGTCCACGATGGTAATGATCTCGTTTCTCTTTTGCATGTTGTAGGCTCCGATGGATTCATAAATGGTAGCTCCGCTGTGCAGATCGTGAATGATAAAATTACGAAGTTCTTCTTCTTTTTTTGTAATAATGCAGACACGACGCTTGATGTTATGGTCGAAAATAAAGTGGTCAAGAACCATACCGTTGAAATAAGTTCCGAGGATACTGAGCACTACGGTCTTCTTATCGTAGACGAGTGCGGCAGAAAGTGCAACACACATTCCAGAAAGAGACATGGCTTTTCCTAAATCTATATGTGCATATTTATTCAATATTTTTGCAACAATATCCAATCCGCCGGAAGAAGCATTGCGGTTAAAAAGGATGCTTAATCCGACACTGACAACGAGAATATAGCAGAGCACATCCAGTTCCTGACTGTTTGTCATGGAGCCAAAATCTGGCAGGATCATTTCAAAGAGCCAGAGAAAGAATGGAAGCATAATGCTGGTATAAACGGTTTTAACGCCAAATTCCCTGCCACAGGTGAAAAAACCGATGATCAGGAGAGCAATGTTCAGGATCATGCTGATCGCAGACAGAGGGAGCGGAATAAAGTTTGTCAGTACAATACCAAGCCCGGAAATACTGCTGACGGAGGTATGGCTTGGAACAAGAAAAAAGTAAACTGCAGCGGCAATGATCGCGACAGCAACCGTCAGAATAAAAGTTTCTTTCAGGACGTTTAAATAGTTTGTTTTTGTTTTCATTATTTGCCTCGTTTATCAATAAAATTTAGTGTCCGCAACAAGAATGCCAGGGCATCCTCATATATTTAAATTAAAAAAATCAGATAAAAACCAATAGTTATTGCTAAAAATCATACAATTTCGATGGATTCAAGATCATTCGGAATGTAAAGATTGCCGGAAAAATAAGATTCTCCTTCAGCTGAATACAGTTCTTTACGGTTCTGGATGTTTTTGTCCTCTGTGTGATAGAGAACAAGGTTCGGAACATGAAGCTTCTGGGCAAGTTCACAGGCGTCTTTTACGGTTGAATGGTGCTTCTCGTAAGGGCTGAAAAGGTCTCTTTCAGAGTAGAGGCAGAAAGCTTCGTGCAGGAGCCATTCGCAGCCTTCTACGTAAGGCTTTTCACAGTCGTTATAAGGCTCATCGCCGCAACAGACGAGCTTTTTGCCACTGTTCAGTTCCATAGAAAAGCCAAATTGCTTTGCTTTGGTGGATTCGATATCGAAAAAGGTCATATTTCGGTCGTTGATAGTGCGAGTTTCAGCATCGGAAACACAGACCAGATGTAGCCTGTCACCGATAAAACGAGTCTGTTTCTTTGGGAGGAACTGTTCGACTAGGTTATGGAGCAGGGAAATGACCTCCGCGTGACCATAAATAGTGGCTTCTCCTTCATATTTGCCGCTGTTCATATTCTGACAGATCATGCGGATCATCCAGATGATACCGATTAGATGGTCGATGTGTTTGTGGGTGATAAAGATTTCACGCATATCCATCCAGTTAAAACCGGCGTGTTTTAACTGATGAAGAATGGCGCTGCCGCCACCGCCGTCCACCATAAAATATTTTTCATTTTCTTCCAGGACAAAACAGGTATTGTAACATTCGGTTACAAGTGCGTTTCCGGTTCCTAACATTGTTAATTTCATATGTAACACCTTCCTTTGAAAAAAACAGTAAAGAGGAAATCTGCTACGGTAAAAAGAAACAGATTTCTGGTTACAAGTTTCCGTTAAAATGTCCGTTTTAGAGGCTTAAATATGGATTTCCAATATATTGCACATAAGAAAATGAAATAATGTGGGAACGATTTCATATTGCAAAAAATGCCGGAAAATCAAGGCTTTTCGGGAATATGAGTATTGAGAAAAGCTTCATATCTGACCCAAAACAGACATATAATTATTACAGGAATGCTGTTTACAGCCTGTAAACCGTCGGATATACGCTGCATATAAGGAGATGCAGGCTATCCAAAGTATATTTTGCAGTAAAAAAGGAAATATTGCAAGAGAAATAAATTGGTGTTTTCTAAATAAAACGTCACATATAATGGTATTTATGCATAAAAATAAACGCTTTATGCATAAATGTATACATATGCATAAAAAGAAAACAAGGGAATTATACTGCATAATAAGTGATGTTACGAGACGAGAAAGGGAACAAAAAACACCAGATTGACTGAAAAAATGAGGAATTAATACTTGTTTTTTCTGAGTATATATTTGATCGTCCTGGCTTTCCTTGCACTTTGAGTGTGGCAATGTTAAAATCAAAAAAAGAGTGAAAAGGAATCGTAAAACAAAGATAGAAATTTTGAAGAGATGAAACGATTGTGCCATTGATCAATATGGATTTTGATGGTTTGAGGACTGCAATTATTGAGATGTTATCCGGCGTATCGGTAGAAGTGGACGTATCTTCTTTCCAAAATGATATGACCAGTTTTGTGAATAAAGATGATGTGTTCACGTATTTGATACACTTAGGTTATCTTGCAAACAAAGAAACATCAGTGCATGATAGAAAAAGTGTGCATTTGATGAGGAAGGACAAAAAATTGAAGATAAGAACAGCAACAATAGATGATCTGGAAATGATAGCCGCTGTGGAGGCAGAATGTTTCCCGGCGGCAGAGGCAGCAACCAAAGAAGAGTTTGCAAAAAGGCTGCAACATTATAGTGATCATTTCTGGCTTATGTTTGAGGGGGAGAAACTGATTGCTTTTGTGGATGGATTTGTTACGGATGAAGCAGATCTGACGGATGAAATGTATGAAAAAGCGGAGCTGCATAATGAGCATGGAGCATGGCAGATGATTTTCGGCGTAAATACAATCCCTGCCTGTCGCAGGCATGGATATGCGGGAGAACTGATCTGCAGAGCAATCCAGGATGCGAAGAAGCAGGGACGAAAAGGTCTTGTACTTACGTGTAAGGACAGGCTGGTTCCATATTATGCAAAATTTGGTTTTGTAAATGAAGGAGTCTCTGATTCCGCACATGGAAATGTAGTGTGGAATCAGATGAGACTGATTCTCTAAAAAATGCGATTTCCATTTCGATCAAAATGTGCCCGAAGAGCCTTTTCGGTAAAGAAAATCGGAAGGATCAGCGGAATCAACTGCAGGAAGGTGATGATCAGGCCCATATTGCCGACCGGATCATTGCCTTTTCCAATTACAAAAAGCATTGGAATGACAGAAGGTATGATCAGAATCCAGCCAAGGGTACGCCAGATTTTCCCAAAATAGTGATGGGCAAACTGCCAGGTATCTGCATTTTTCATAGACATGGAAGTGCGGTAGCCAAAAGCTGAATTGATTTCCTTTGGAGCACTTCTGGAAAAAAGTCCGCCAAAGATGATCATCAGGAATGGAATCAGCAGAACCGTTACACACATAAAAATCCAAAATCCCATAAAAATCCTCCTTTCGAAAGTCGAAAAATCCCAAGCGTATCTTAGAGGGGAGAAAGGTGTAGTTAAGGATAATATAAGACTAAAATGGGAGAAAAGCAAGATGAAGTTGGGCATTAAGAAAACTTATATGTAAAATATGACGCCATGATGATTCGAAAACAATCTCCTGACACGCTGCGTTTCCTGTTCGGTTCGCTCGCCTGTTAGCCGCCCTTC
>NZ_JAJEQE010000079.1 GCF_020687205.1 Hominisplanchenecus faecis | reverse complement strand
ATCTCTCAGGCTCCGTTGTTTCTGCGTTTCCGCCGCAACAGTTGGTATGATACCACTGTTGTGCGGATCTGTCAACAACTTTTTTAACTTTTTTTCTAACTTTTTCTAACAGCTCTGAGTATACTTAAAACAGACTTACATTTCACTCAAACGCACACGACTCTTGCGAAGCGTTTATCTTAGTTTCGCCTCTGCCTCTGGGCCTCATACATCAGGATCGCTGATGCAATCCCGGCATTTAAAGATTCTACTTTCCCGCACATTGGAATACGGATACGCCAGTCTGCACTTTCTGCAAGTTCTCTTGTAAGACCATTCCCCTCGTTTCCGATCAGAAAGGCTGTTGCTTCTTTATAATTCTGTGCATCGTGAACACTGCTGCCCTCCAAATAGGCCGCATAGGTTTGGATCTTGCACTTTTTCAATTTCTGCATAACCGCTTGCATATTCTCAGCATAACAGAATGGCACGCGGTATATGGACCCCATGGTAGCACGTATGGTTTTGGGATTATAGATATCAACGGTTCCGTTGCTCATGATAACGCCTGTAATACCCGCACCTTCTCCTGTACGCACAATGGTTCCGAGATTGCCCGGATCCTGAATATTCTCCAGAACCATGATCAGCGGTGTACTGCCCTGAATGATATCGTCCAGATCATACTCAAAACGTTTCACGAGGCTTAACACGCCCTGTGGCGTCTTTGTATCAGAAGCCGCCTCAAAGACGCGGTCTGTGACGATTTCCAGGCTTTCCCCTTTCCAGATATCTTCTTTCTGATGTTTTTTGTAAAAACTTTCTGATACATAGGTCTTTATTACCTGGTCTGTCGGTGCTTCCCGGTACATTTTGATTCCTTCTATAATAAAGATTCCCTGTTCCTGACGCAGCCTGTTCTTCTTCTGAAGCTGGATCAGATTTTTGATCTGCGGATTTGCGGTGCTGGTTATCATATTTTTCTCCTCTGATTGAAAATAAAAGAGCCGGTAGTACCTTCATACTGGTAATATCCGGCTCTTACATACGTTTGACTTGAATATGGGTGTTGATTATTTATATCATGATGCCAGGGTCAAAAGGTCTAAATCCACATGAGCTTGCTCATAGGTGGATGAAAGACCTTGGGACCCGCCCCGATATGAGCATAAAAGTGGGATGATAATCCCACGATATGCGAATACCGGAGAGGATTGTGGGAGTGCAACGCACGGAACAATCCGTAGGCATCATAGTTGGGGACTTTTGACACCCACATCATATATTAAAACGTCGCTCTTCTGACTATATAATTAGATAGAAAGGGCCTTGCTTACATCATACATATATTCTGAAATGCTCTTCTGCATTGCCAGAGCCTCATCAATATCAAAGTCTGTAAACTCTCCGTTTCTGTATCCTACTACACGGTTTGTCTTTCCTTCTGCCAGAAGGTCTACTGCATAAGATCCCATCATGGATGCATATACACGGTCTGTACATGTCGGGCTTCCTCCACGCTGCATATGGCCAAGGATGGTAGCTCTTGTCTCCATGCCGGTAGCTGCTTCGATACGGCGAGCCATGCTTGCAGAATGTCCGATACCTTCTGCATTGATGATGATATGATGTTTTTTGCCACGTTTTCTGTTTTCGATGATGTTGTTGATCAGCTTCTGCTCATCGTAATCATATTTCTCCGGAAGAAGGATATCTTCTGCACCGTTTGCAATACCGCAGTACAGAGCGATGTAGCCTGCACCACGTCCCATAACTTCGATGATGCTGCATCTTTCATGAGATGTGGATGTATCACGTACTTTATCGATTGCTTCCATTGCTGTATTGATCGCTGTATCAAATCCGATCGTATACTCGGTGCATGCAATGTCCAGGTCGATCGTTCCCGGGATACCAATCGTGTTGATACCCAGAGCAGCCAGTTTCTGTGCACCTGCGAAGGATCCGTCACCACCGATGACTACCAGTCCGTCAATACCATGCTTTCTGCAGACTTCTGCACCTTTCGCCTGTCCTTCCGGTGTACGGAACTCTGCACATCTTGCTGTATACAGTACAGTACCGCCACGGGAAATGATATCAGATACGTCACGTGCTGTCATATCTTTAATCTCTTCATTCAGAAGACCATTATATCCCTTATAGATACCTTTTACTTTCAGTCCTCTGGAAAGTGCTTTTCTAACAACCGCACGAATTGCCGCATTCATACCAGGAGCATCGCCGCCGCTTGTAAGTACGCCTATTGTCTTTATTTCTTTTGCCATCTTGAAACCTCCTCAGATTCGCTGTTTAGACTCTTTGATTTTCCTAACCAAATACTTCGCTCTCAATTTTAATTCATTTTACTGTTATTTTCAATACACTTTTCAACAACTTTTACATTGTTCTGCCCATATCTTTCAACAATTTTCTGCAAAAGTGTCTCATCTGCACACACAGACCATGCTTTGCCCAGTCTTTTCATAGATTTCGGGGAACGAATGTAGACTACAACCTGATCTGATCCATCCGACGAACGTAAAATTTCGTATAAGATTTTTTCTTCCGCTGCAAAACTCTCCCGATCCGGGAACTGAATCCAGATTTCTTTCGGCAGGTCTTCAAATTTCCAGATTCTGTCACAGATCAGTTTGCTTGCCTTTTCTTCTTCTGCAGATACGTGTCCCCGGATAAAAAGTTTGCCATCCTGTGTAATGCTGTTTCGGTAAATTTCATACTGTCTTGGAAAAACTACAACTTCCACTGTGCCAAGAAGATCCTCGATGGTCAAAAAGACCATGGTCTTATTGTTTTTTGTATGCTTGATCGTAATGCCTTCGACCATGCCTCCGATGATCTCCTCTGCTCCGTCAAACAGGCGGGAGCCGTGCAGTTCTTCCTGATAGGCAAAATCCATGGTAGTTGCCGAAATATTTTTCTGCCACATCTTTTCATATTTTTCCAGAGGATGCCCGCTGATATACACGCCAAGCACTTCTTTTTCAAAGGCAAGGAGCTGCTCTTTATCATATTCTTCTACATCCGGCATGCGGATTTCAAAATCTTTTTTATCTTCCTCTGCCACAAAGTCAAACAGAGACATCTGACCTGCCATTGCATTTTTCTTCTCCTGATTTACACTGTCTACAACCTGCACATAGATCATCATCAGCTGTTTTCGGTTATCACAAAGACCATCCAGTGCTCCTGCTTTGATGAAATTCTCTATGGTGCGTTTATTTAATTCTTTTCCGGACAGACGTTCCACAAAATCGCGGAAATTTCGATAGATTCCATTCTGGTTTCGTTCCCGCACGATTGCATCAATCACCGGTTTTCCGATACTTTTGATCGCAGAAAGGCCATATCGGATGCTTTTATTATATTTAAATGCTTCTTCTCCTGTTTTTTCCGTGCTTTCGTTTTCTTCTACGGAAAAAGCACTCTCGCCCTTGTTGATATCCGGCGGAAGCAGACGGATCCTCATCTGGCGGCAGTTCAGAATATATTCTGCCACTTTCGGTGGATTATCAATGACAGAGGTCATCAAAGCTGCCATAAATTCTACCGGATAGTAATATTTCAGCCATGCTGTCTGATATGCAACTACCGCATAACATGCCGCATGTGATTTATTGAATGCATATTTTGCAAAATCGGTCATCTCATCATAGATATGATTTGCAATTTCTTCTGAAATTCCGTTTTTGATGCAGCCCGGCACGCCTTCTTCTTCATTTCCATAGACAAAATTCTGACGTTCTTTTTCCATGACGGCTGCTTTTTTCTTGGACATCGCACGACGCAGAAGGTCGCTTCGTCCAAGCGTATAGCCGCCGAGGGCACGCACGATCTGCATGACCTGTTCCTGGTATACGATACAGCCGTAAGTCGGCTCCAGGATCGGCTCCAGTTCCGGGCATTCGTACGTGATCGTATCCGGGTTATTTTTACCTTTGATATAACGCGGAATAAAATCCATAGGACCCGGACGGTACAGGGAAATTCCGGCGATGATATCCTCCAGACTCTGCGGTTTCAGCTCTTTCATGAAGTTTTTCATTCCGCCGCTTTCAAGCTGGAAAATGCCTTCTGTCTTACCAGTTCCGATGGAATCCAGGACGGCTTTGTCATTAAAATCAATATGATCGATATCAATGCTTTTTCCGGTCGATTTTTCTGCAAGACGGACTGCATTCTGGATAACGGTAAGGGTACGCAATCCCAGGAAGTCCATTTTCAGCAGCCCCAGTTCTTCCAGTGTCGTCATCGTAAACTGCGTCGTGATCGCACCGTCGCTGCCTCTGGAGAGCGGCACAAACTCATCGACCGCTTTCTGACAGATCACAACCCCGGCTGCATGCATGGAGGTATGACGCGGCAGACCTTCCAGTCTTCTCGACATATCGATCAGCTCATGCACCTGCGTATCTTCGTCATAGATTTTTTTGAATTCCGGATTTCTCTGAAATGCTTTATCTATGGTAATGCCGATCTCAGTCGGGATCATTTTTGCGATTGAATCGACCATTGCATACGGAAGATCCATTACACGGCCGACATCACGGATCACGCCTCTTGCCGCCATCGTACCAAAGGTCACGATCTGTGCAACCTGATCTTTGCCGTATTTTTCCACAACGTAATCAATGACTTCCTGTCTTCTTTCGAAGCAGAAATCCACGTCAATATCGGGCATGGAGACACGTTCCGGGTTCAGAAAACGTTCAAACAGTAAGTTATATTTCAGAGGATCAAGCTGTGTAATGCCAAGTGTATAGGAGACAAGGCTTCCTGCAGCCGAGCCTCGTCCCGGTCCTACCATAATATCGTGGTCGCGGGCAAATTTGATATAATCCCATACGATCAGGAAATAATCGACATATCCCATTTTCTGAATGATGCCAAGCTCATAGTCCAGACGTTCTTTTAATCCTTTCGTCTCTTCGCCATAACAGCGAACCAGTCCGTCGTGGCAGAGTTTCTGTAAATATTCCCATGATGTATAGCCATCCGGCACATCATATTTCGGAAGTTTTGTCACACCAAACTCAATCTCCACATGACAACGGTCTGCGATTTTCTGTGTGTTTTCCAGTGCTTCCAGTGCATACGGAAACAGGTTTTTCATTTCTTCTTCGGATTTTACAAAATACTGTCCGCCTTCATAACGCATACGGTCGGTATCCGACAGTTTCTTTCCGGTCTGTAAACACAGCAGAATATCATGAGAATCCGCATCGGATGCATACGTGTAATGCACATCATTTGTCGCCACCAGATCTATGCCTGTCTCTTTGCTCATCCGAAGGAGCTGTGTATTGACTGCTTTCTGTTCCGGGATGCCATGATCCTGAAGCTCCAGGAAAAAGTTGCCCCTTCCGAAAATTCCTTCGTAGCGTCTGGCGGCACGCACTGCTTCTTCGTACATACCACGCACCAGATATTTTTGGACTTCTCCTGCCAGACACGCAGACAGGGCAATGATACCTTCATGATATTTTTCCAGGACTTCCATATCCACACGCGGTTTATAATAGAAACCTTCTGTAAAACCTTTTGATACAATCTTGGTCAGATTACTGTAACCTGTGTTATTTTCTGCTAATAATACCAGATGATAGTAGCGGTCATCACCGCTTCCGGCTTCTCGGTCAAATCTGGATCCGGGTGCTACATACACCTCACATCCAAGAATCGGATTGATCCCGGCTGCTTTTGCTTCACGGTAAAAATCGATCACACCGTACATAACGCCGTGGTCTGTGATGGCCGCACTGTTCATGCCCAGTTCTTTTACCCGTGCAACGTATTCTTTGATTTTATTTGATCCATCCAGCAAACTGTATTCTGTATGAACATGTAAATGTGTAAAACTCAAACTGCACCTCACCCTCTCAATATCATGTAGATCACTACTATAACTGTTGCCACCGCAAATGCCGGTGTAAACATGGTTTTCGGTTCACCCGGACGTTTTTTTCTTCGTTTAAAACACCATTTCAGATGCTCATAACGTCCACAGTGTTTCGCAATCCAGATCAGCACTCCGATCGCTGCAAAAATACAGATCGCCGCGATCACGGAATAAACATTAATCACACCGATCATATCCTGTGTTGTCAATGCTCCGGAACTTGTAGAAGAACTGCCGGCAGAAATTCCATAAAGCAGTTTGGAAACTGCCATCAATGCCGTACTCCATCCATTGATCACAAAATGTGCTGTCATCGTAGCAAAAATACTTCCTGTCGCCTCCAGCAGAATACCAAATGCAATGCCCAGTACAAAAGCATAGCAGAACTGATTAAAGTTCATGTGCATCAGACCAAACGCCAGTGCAGATCCAAGAATCGCACACCACACACCTCTCTGACGATATCCATTATAATAGAGACCACGGAACGTAAATTCTTCGCAGATCGGCGGAATGACTGCCATCACAATCATATTGACCCAGAGTGCATTCTGCGTCAGTTCCGACTGTGAACTTTCAAATGCATTTCTTACGAAAAGCATAGAAAGCAGATTCAGCCAGGATGTAACAGGGATCATCAGCACTGCATATAAAATGACCATTGCGATCACCGATAACTTCAGTGGTTTAAATGGCATCCACTTTCTCGGGTCTACCTTGTTTATGATCATAAATCCAATAACCGGCATCAAATACAGAAGCTGGCTCAAAAGCATCAGCTGCGTCGCATCCATCGAACGAACAAACGGGATAAATCCCAGAAAAATCCCGGATAACAGTATCCAGATAACGGTCACCAGAAACAGCCTGTTTATCTTCGGTGTCTTGTTCATTTGTTTTCCTCCACGTTTTTTATTTTTAATAATGTCAGTAAAATGTCCTGTCTTGCGGCAAGAACGACAATTTGACATTTTGACCCTGGCATCATAATTTTATTCTACCATAAAATCCATTTCTTTTTGTATTTTCAAAGTTTAATTTTTAAAAACAAAGTTCAAGTCGAACGCACGTGAGACTTGGCACGCGATTCTGGTCAGCTTTGCTGACATTTACCCAACAGAATCGCT
>NZ_JAJEQE010000078.1 GCF_020687205.1 Hominisplanchenecus faecis | reverse complement strand
TGAGGCTGAGCTTCTGGCAGGTTAAAATGGGGAGAAATTTCTCATTTTAACTTGTACTAAATCTTGACATAGGACCAGAGGAAAGTTTTCACTGTGGCATAAAGCTTGACAAGAAACTAAAAGTTAAGTAAACTGAATATAATGATTGCGTTGCAGAAACCTGTGAGGCCTGCGACCGGGGGAGAACCTGCGGGAGCTCCTCTTATTTCTTTAAGGTATCATCGATTCGTTTTTTGCATATAATAAAATACGAAGAAGAACAAATTTTCTTTGACTATTTCCAAGGGATAGTGTATAATTAAGATACAAAAAAGAGATACTTATAAGGTCGGAACAGAGACCTTAAACCTGTTCCAGCGGTCGGGATGGAGACCGAAAACCCATTCCCATTGCAGAATAAACTGTGAAAAATTAGTAGAAGGATGACTGCGAGGTCATCCTTCTATTTTACTATATGGAGGCTTTATGGAAGAACAAAAGAGTTTTTCACAGCGTGTAAAAGAAACGGTCATTCAATGTGCATATTCATATAAGCACTATTATGTTGAATATGAATATTTACTCTGTTCCCAGGCGTTTGAAAAGAATGAATATTATATAGTGAGTGCACATGAGGATAATTATCTACATCTTACAGGACTACATACAAATTTAGATGCAACATCATTTTTTGAAAAGTGTTATGGTGGTACTCTGGAAGAAACTGATTTTGATTTTTGTAAAAGAGGACAGAATGAAAGTGAAGTAAAAGGTTCTGTTAGAAGAAAAATCAATTCGTTACCATCTATTATGAACATGTTTTCTGTCGGAACTTCGGTTGAAGAAGACTTTGAAAAAAATAGAATACGATGTTCATTAGCAGCAGGTAATGCTAGTTCTACATTAGGTTTCACTGTTGTTGGAAATGCCAAACCTATGACACTGTTAAAAGGAAATGCGTTAGATTCAGCAAAAGCTAGAAATTTGGATTTGGTTTTAAGAAGAAAAGCGGGAGAAACAAAGTTTTCTGAGATAGTTATTGGAGCAACTGAACAATTATTGGAGCATAAGTCTGCTTTGAATACACTATTATCAGAAGAGTTATGTGCATTGATATCAGAAGACAAATCAGAATAAGTATGTTATTTCTGAATTATAAAAGCAAAGGACAGAAAACCATGCAGAAATAATTCCGAATATTTGAAGTGTAGAAGTCATGTGGTATCGGTAGTGTAAAAGCAAGAAAAAATACTGCATTTGCGGTCAATTTGTTATCGACAGTTGGCCGCAAGCACGGTATAATAGATGTAGATCTAATAAGAAAACTAAATAATCATTACTGTAAAATGTCAGGTAATGGTAGTCATCATTTATAATAGGAAGGAACAGGTTGGCTTTACCCTAATGGTGAAAAATCCACCATTTTTCCACCCAAACTGTAATTCCTCAGATGAAAACAGGTTTTCTTATCTTATCTGAAACTGACAGAAAAAGCAGCAAAATCAAGGCTTTGAATGACTTTGATTGACATAGAATGCAAGCTGTTTTCTGTATCAGGATGAACTCCTAAGCGAGGGGTCGGAGGTTCAAATCCTCTTGGCGACGGGCTTCAAAGCGTTCGAAAATGTTAGCTGGATTAGCTGACAACGAACGCTTTTGTTATTTTCTAATCACGTTCGTGACACAAAATTCCATTCAAAATGATCAATTACCAGCTAACATTTGGATTCAGCTCCGTTGTCACCCCTTATTCGGGGATGTAAATCAGAGAAAAGGCGGGAAAAGAAACAATCTCTCCCAAACCTGCAAACATAAATTAGCTGAAACAGTATTCAATTCTATTAGCTACAGCTAATGGTCAAACAGACAATCAGGAGAAAACGAAGAAAGAATCATAGAAATTGAGATTGAGCGTCTTCGGCCGTTCAAAGAGCACCCGTTTCAGATAAAAGATGATAAGGAAATGTTTCTTCTGCAGGAAAGCATTGAGAAGTATGGTATTTTAAATTCGCTGATTGTCAGACCGGTACTGGATGGATACTATGAGATCATATCCGGCCACAGAAGAAAACATGCTGCGGAGAAACTTGGATACCGTAAAGTACCGGTGATCATCCGGGTATTAAGTGAAGATGATTCCATTTTAAGCATGCGTTATGTCTGGCTGCTAAGCGAGGGGGAGACGTAAGAATTATCACACCTGGTATCCCTGATAAAAAATTCATTTATAATATAACTCGTTCTTTTTATCATGGATTAGTTAAACATGGTGTTCGTGTTTATGAGTGGACTCCTGGTTTCTGTCATGCGAAAATGAGTGTGACAGACCAATATCAAACCGGACGAAGTGCATATTTGCGACTGGGACAATTATTTATGAGATTATTTGCTGGATTGCTATATCTAACAGTCTGTTGTACAAAGAAGATTTTGCATGGATAAAAAAACAAACCTTGTTGAGGTTAAATTGAGATTGACTTTGTATTGTATAAGTATGAAATAAAAAGGAATCAGGTAATGTACAATGAAAAAGCATAAAATATGTAAAATCCTTCTTGTTATACTGGCAATTTTTTTATGTGTGGCTTTTTATGAATTGCTCGGAATCTGCGTTGCATATAAAAAGCAGCCGGAAGTGTCCAATACAACCAAAAAAGAAACAAAAAATGGGTCATGGAACGAATGCAGTGAAAATACAGAACGGGCAGTAATCATAGAAAAGAATCCAGAAGCACTTTTACAAAGAGTGCGTTTGATCAAGAATGCAAAAAAGGAAATTATTCTTTCTACTTTTGCATTTCAATCCGATGAAAGTGGAAAATTGATTTTAGGAGCACTGCATGATGCGGCAGACAGAGGTGTACATATTCGTCTGTTAGTAGATGGAATGGAGAGCTGGATTGATATGGAAAGAAATCCGTATTTCTATGGATTATCTTCCCATGAGAATGTTGAAATTAAACTGTATAATAAGGCCAATCCGTTGAAATCGTGGAAAATGATGGGTAGAATGCATGATAAATATTTGATTGCAGATGGAAAGGGATATATTCTTGGGGGAAGAAATACATACAATTATTTCCTGGGTGATTTTCCGGGACATAAGAACTATGACAGAGATGTGTTAGTGGTTTGCGATGAACCTGAGAAAGAAAATTCAGTTAACCAGTTGTCAGAGTATTTTGAAACCATATGGAATCAGGAAGACAGTGGTTATTTTCATAACAATAAAAAACTGGCAAATAGAAAATCTGTAAAGAACGCAGTTTTAGAGCTGCAGAACAGCTATCAGAAATATTTTGAAGAGAATAAGGAAAGAATCTGCGAGACCGATTATACGGATGAAACTTTTGAGACAGAAAAGATTACATTAGTGTCAAATCCTATTCACACAGGTTCCAAAGAACCAGTAGTGTGGTATCAGTTGGGAGAATTGATGAAAAATGCAAAAAATCGTGTGAAGATCCACACGCCATATATTATCTGTAATGATATGATGTATAATACATGGGAGGAGATTGCAGAGAACGTTTCAGATTTTTCTATCATGACAAATTCAGTTGCGAATAATGGGAATCCATTTGGGTCTGCCGATTATGCGAAAAACAGAAATAGAATCTTAAGTACAGGAATTAATATCTGGGAATATGAAGGCGGTTATTCATACCACGGAAAAAGTATTCTGATTGACGATGATCTGTCTGTAATAGGTTCCTTTAATATGGACATGAGAAGTGCATATCTGGATACGGAACTGATGCTTGTAATACGCAGTAAAGATATTAATAAACAGTTGGAAGAGGGCATGATGGAATATGAAAAAGTGTCCCGCCAGATATTAGAAGGCGGAACTTATAATGATCCATATCATGTAGAGCCGATCGAATTAACAAAGAAACGTCAGAGAAAAATATTTTTGGTACAGCATCTGCTTGGATGGGCAAGGTATCTGTTTTAATAAGGAGGAAGGAAAACGTGTTTCAAATATTGATTGTAGAAGATGATAAAGAATTAAGCCAGCTATTTCAAAAAGTGCTTGAGAAGAATGGATATCAAGTCAAAAGTGCATCGGATGGAGCACAGGCATTAGAAGTATTGGATAAGGAATATATTGATCTGATCATTTCTGATATTATGATGCCGGTTATGGATGGCTATGAACTGGTGTCAGAACTTCGTTCAGCAGGATATCAGATACCAGTGCTTATGATCACTGCGAAAGGTTCCTTTGATGATATGCGTCAGGGATTTTTTTCTGGAAGTGATGATTATATGGTAAAACCGGTAAATGTGAATGAAATGGTTTTAAGAGTCGGAGCACTGCTTCGCCGTGCACAGATATTGAATGAACACAAAATTGTGATCGGTTCAACAGAGTTTGATTATGATGCAATGACGGTTACAACTGATAAGGAAAGTCTTGTTTTACCTAAAAAACAATTCCTGCTTTTATATAAGCTTGCAGCTTCGCCAGGCAGAACATTTACAAAACAACAGTTGATGGATGAAGTATGGGGATACGAGACGGAGGCAGACCCACATACAATAGAGGTACATATAGGAAGACTCAGAGAGCGTTTTAAAGATAACCCGGATTTTGAAATCGTAACAATGCGTGGAATTGGATACAAGGTGGTGAAAAAATAATGGAACAAAAGAAAAAAAAAGAATTGCGGATCCGATCCTGTCTGACTGGTACAATCTGGCTGGCACTTGTATTTTCAACAGTCATATCTGCTTTATTATTTGCTTTTTTGAATCATTTTTTTAATCTGCCGGGCAGCATACCTGTGCTTGGCTGGCTTTTGATTTTCAATACATTGATTGCAGGGCTGATCACTTCCTTTATCAATGCAAAGTTACTGGAACCAATTACCAGACTTAGTAAAGCAATGAAGGAAGTTTCTCAGGGAGATTTTGAACAGCATTTGGAAACGAACAGCCGTATAGCAGAAGTTGGAGAATCTTATCAAAGTTTTAATGTTATGACAAAAGAACTTCGTGCAACAGAGGTGCTGCAGATGGATTTTGTATCTAATGTTTCTCATGAGTTTAAGACCCCGATTAATGCCATTGAAGGATATACAATGCTGCTTCAGGGAGAAGAACTGTCTCCGGATCAAGAGGAATATGTAGAAAAAATCTTATTTAACACCCAAAGACTTTCCGGATTGGTTGGTAATATTTTGCTGTTATCCAAGTTAGAGAATCAGAATATACCAATGAAAAAAACAGAATATCGTCTGGATGAACAGATCCGCCAGGCATTTCTTTCATTGGAAACAAAATGGACAGAAAAAGAAATTGGTTTTCAGGTAGAATTGGAGGAAGTTAAATATACTGGGAATGAAGGACTTTTTATGCATATCTGGATAAATCTTTTGGATAATGCGATTAAGTTCAGTCCTTCAAAGGGGACAATTACGATGTTTCTGAAACAAGAACAGGATTCTGTTAAGTTCATTCTGGAAGATGAAGGACCAGGAATAGAGGATGATGTAAAATCCAGAATATTTGACAAGTTCTATCAGGTAGATGGATCTCATAAAGCAGAAGGAAATGGCCTAGGTCTTGCACTTGTAAAACGGATTGTAGATAGTGCCGGAGGAACAATCAAAGCAGAAAACCGTGAATATGGTGGATGCAGATTTGTTATAGAGCTGCCAAAGCAGAAAGATGAGATTATATAGTTTTAAGATAAATTAGAAGATAGGAGGATTTATATGACATTTTATCAGGAGTTGCAGTTAAATCAGGCAGGTTCTAAAAACCTGTTGAAAAAGAGTGAAACACTAAAAGAAAAATTATATCATATGTGGGTATATCTGGTGAAGATAGCTGTTACAATGGCATTTTGTTTTTTATTTGTTAGTATTTTCAGCATTCTATTTGGAAAGGAGAACAGCATTGTAGGTGTAGTAGTCTTATTATGTCTCATGGTGTTTAGAAATGCGGATCTGGGGATCCACACCGGACAATCTACGATGCTTTTGGCTTTGTTCTTTGTAATTATGACTGTATGTCCGCATTTAGCAAATCAGTTTTCACCGGTATTGGGAATGCTGTTAAATATTGCGGCACTGGCTGTGTTGATTCTGTTCGGATGCCATAATCCATTCATGTTTAATCAATCTACATTGGTTCTTGGGTATCTGCTGCTATATGGTTATGATGTTACGGGAAAAAGCTATCAGATGCGGTTAGTCGGAATGGCTTTAGGTGCAGCACTTACCTGCTTCGTATTTTATCGAAATCATAAAAACAGAACTTATAAAAGAAATCTGAAAGATCTGATACAAGAATTTGATATCACTTCTTCCAGAACAAAATGGCAGATATGTCAGATTTTATGCGTACCGATTGTCCTTTGCATTGCAGAACTTTGTAATATGCCACGTGCAATGTGGGCTGGTATTGCGGCCATGTCCGTGATTTTGCCGTTTATGGAAGATATGCACTACAGAGTCCGTAAAAGGATTGTCGGAAATATTGCAGGTGTTATATGTTTTACAGTATTATATTTTCTGCTTCCTTCGTCAATCTATGCATATATAGGAATCCTTGGCGGAATTGGTGTAGGACTTTCTGCAAAATATGGCTGGCAGGCAGTATTTAACACATTTGGTGCTTTGGCCATTGCTACAGAGAGTTATGGACTACAAGGAGCGGTTAGTCTTAGAGTGATTCAAAATGTTTTTGGTGTTGTGTTTGCTTTAGCATTTTGTGTTATATTTTATTGGTTTATGTCTAAAAAAAAGGAAAGTGAGGTAACCGTACATGCAGAGTGAAGTGAATCAGGAAGAAAATTTGAATAGAATTATTACGGTTCCTAATCTTCTTTCTTTTTTTCGGCTTTGTCTGATTCCGGTAATTATATGGAGTTATTGTGTAAAGAAAAATCCTCTGTTAGCTGGTGAAATCTTATTGCTGTCTGGTCTTACGGATCTTGCTGATGGATATATCGCAAGAAGATTCCATAGGATTAGTAATTTAGGAAAAATACTTGATCCGGTGGCTGATAAGCTGACACAGGCAGCGATGTTAATCTGTCTGTTTACTCGTTTTCCGCATGTGCTTCTTTTAATCGTAATAATGGCAGGTAAGGAGCTGTATATGGTAGTCAGTGGATGTCTTGTGATACGAAAGACAGGAAAAGTACATGGTGCAGACTGGCATGGAAAGATAGTAACCTTTTTATTATATGGAACTGCAGCGGTGCATATTATATGGTTCCACATTACACCGATGGTATCAGATCTGTTGATTGGTTTGTGTGCTATAATGATGGTCATATCGGTCGCTCTGTATATTATCCAGAATACCAGGACTCTTAAGGGAGAGACTGTATAAGCAATTTTATATTGCAATGACTAGAAAAATATTTAGGAGAAGATAGATATAAACAGTAAGTCAAACACACAAACTATGGAGTCTTTAGTCGGTTTAATAAAATTTTAGATAGAAAATAAATCATTATAAAAAGATCCTGTTCATACTATGATATATAGAACAGGATCTTTATTTACTTTATTTCGCCAGAAAATTGTGAAAATGAGCATTTGTCGAGCCTGTGAAAAAAACTCTGTAAATTCAACACAACAAAGGTCTTCTATGATAAAATATTAAAATCATAGGAGGCC
>NZ_JAJEQE010000077.1 GCF_020687205.1 Hominisplanchenecus faecis | reverse complement strand
TAAAGCAGTAAGTAGAACTCGTGAGGGTCTACATTATCTCGGTGTGAGTCTATTTAATCACATTTTGAGTGGCAGGATGAAGATGGAACAATATGCATATATCAGAGTTTCTACAAAAGAGCAGCACATAGACAGGCAGATCATGGCATTAAAACCATATAGTATTTCACCAAAAAATATTTATTGCGATTATCAGTCCGGAAAAGACTTTGAACGTCCGGAATATCGTAAGCTGATCAGAAAATTAAAAGAAGGATAAAAGATGAAATTTTTTGATGGGGAGGGTTGCCTCCCTATTGTTATAAAGTTTACTTTTGATGTTGATTTTATAAAGTGTATGTAAAAATACCATGCAAAGCACATAACAAAATAGTTGACAAACATCACATAGACAATTATAATAAACACAAAACAGAAGTAAAATATATTATATATCTATCAAACAGAAAGCAAAAATCGTATTGCTTTTCAAAACTCAATGAAAATTCAATGCCATTCGCCAGGAAAATCCAATTTAAAAAAGACCTGCGTGAAGCGGCTTGAAGAAATGAAAATTTTTCGTATACTTGAAAGCAGGAAGTATTACCTGAAATATTGTTTTAGGAAAAAACTTACATCCCGTAGTTGCTTCACGTAAAAGAACCAAAAAAAGGAGAAGCCTATGGGAGAAAAAGATATTACAGAGAAAATTCTGGCAGATTATAATGATGTTTTTGCGGATATTATGAATGGATTACTTTTTGCGGGAGAACAGAGAATCCTGCCGGAAGCACTGGAAAATACGTCAATCCATTCACAGTACAAAGCGGAAGATGAAAAAGTACATGAGCTGGAACGAGACGTAGCAAAGTACTGGAAAGAAAAAGAAGTAGAGCTTGCGATTTGCGGTATTGAGAATCAGAGCGTTGTGGAGAAAAATATGCCGTTTCGCGTGATAGGATATGATGGGACAGCGTACCGCAGCCAGTTGCTGGAAGAAAGGAAAAAGATTCTTCCGGTGGTGACAATTGTATTGTACTTTGGAACGGACAGACACTGGAACAGCGAAAAAAATATTAAATCTTTGATGGAAATACCAGAAGGACTGGATAAGTTTGTAAATGACTACAGTATGCAGGTGTTTGAGATCGCATGGCTGACAGAGGAAGAAATAGAAAGATTTCAGAGTGATTTTCGAATCGTAGCAAATTTTTTTGTGAAAAAAAGAAAGAACAAAGATTATATACCAGATGATCCGACGGAAATAAAGCATGTAGATGAAGTGTTAAAACTGTTGCAGGTAATGACAGGTGACGACCGTTATAAAGAAATGTTCAAGAAAAAGAAGGAGGTGCATAGTATGTGTGATGTGGCAGAGAGGCTGGAAAAGATGGGTATTGCGAAAGGAATTGAGCTTGGAAGGGAAGAGCAAAAGAAAGCCAGCAGAGTGGAATTTATTTTACGTGTGCTGGAAACGAAAGGAACTGTGGACGAAAAGACCAGAAAAAGAATCGAAGAAGAACCAGATGTAGATCGTTTGGACATTTGGTTTACAAAAGCATTAAAGGCAAATACCGTTCAGGAGTTTGAACAGGCACTGGATTAAATGAACATTTCCCCTCTGCAGGAGCGACTTACGGCAGGAACTCTTGCAGAGATTTTTTATCTTAGTCGGAGAAGACTCCCACTTCTAACAGGACGCCACTGAAAAAGTGGCGTCCTAACAGTGCCAGGTAATTATGATTTGCATTTAACCTGTTCTTAAATGGACTTCTTTCTGAATAAACTGTCACAAGAGTCCAAAAATGGGTGACGGTTTTGATGTATGATCTGCGGCTGAAAAATATCCCTGCGGAAGTATGGATGGGAATATTGGTGCTGGCATGTGCAATTTTACTTTTTACGAGTGGTGTGAAAAATGTGCTTCCGGCTTCCGGCAGTGTGGAGAAACAGGTTATTTTGATTGATGCGGGGCATGGGGGTTGTAGATAACGCAAGTAATGAAAACAACGAAAATACAAGGAGAAAGGCAACTGTTGTACCTATTAAAATAAAATATGTGTGAGAGGACAAGCCTTTCAATAATGTAGACGTTCAGAAATGAGCGTCTATTTTTATACCCAAAATGAAAGGAGCATTAGATTTATGAAAAAGACATGGAAACGATTGTGTACGGGCTTCTTAGCTCTTGCAACTGTCGTTACTGCTTTACCGACTACACCCGTTCATGCAGAAAGCAAGCAATACTGGACGGAAAGTGCAGAACGTGTCGGTATCATTGAAAAAGTAATGAATGACGGTTCTATTGGTTCGACATTCAATGAGGGCTATATGAAAGTCGAGGGCGAAACTGCCTATTGTATTGACATCAATACAGATTTTAAGAACGGCTATAAGACCAGAGCTGACGCAAGCTCACGCATGAGTGCCGACCAGATTTCAGATGTGGCGTTATCCTTAGAGTATGTCAAACAGTATGGCGAAGCTCACAAGGAATTGAACTATAAACAAGTCTATCTGTTGGAACAATGTGTTGTCTGGCAGAAATTGAGCGTACATCTTGGCTGGCAATGTGATAACGTGCGAGCTTCTTATGATGAAATTCCAAAGACTACGCAGGACGAAGTTTTCTCTGGTGCAAAAACCTTTGTCAAAGAAAATAAAGGACGCTATGAATGTGGCGGTTATATCTACTCTGGCGAGGGGCAGGAATTGGGACAATTCTGGGCGAAACTGAATGTTGGAAATGCAAAACTGCAAAAGACTTCCAGTAATGCCAGCATTACAGACGGTAATGGGAATTACTATATTTCTGGTGCAACCTATGGTGTCTTTTCTGATAAGGACTGTACGAAACAGCTTGCCACCCTTACGACTGATGGAAACGGAAATACAGATGTTGTAGAGGTAACGGCTGGCACAGTCTATATCAAGGAATTATCCGCACCAGCAGGATATAAAGTGGATAAAACTGTATATTCCTTAAAGGTTGAAGCTGGAAAGACAGCAACATTGAAAGTATCTGATACGCCAAAAGTAACGGACACTTTGATTGAGCTTTTCAAGATTGATATGGAAACACAGAAAGACAATCCGCAAGGGAACGCTTCTTTAGCAGGTGCGGAATTTACATGGAAGTATTATGCAGGCTTCTATAATAAAGACAATCTCCCTGCCGAAGCTACTCGTACATGGGTTACAAAGACAATCGCTGAAACAGACAGCGACGGGACAACTCACTACATCACAAAATTAGCGGACGCATACAAGGTATCTGACGATAGCTTCTATATGCAGGACGGCAAGGCGGTTCTTCCACTTGGAACGCTAACCGTTGAGGAAACGAAAGCTCCAAACGGCTACTTGTTAGAGGGTGCATATATGCAGGCTGGCGATAAGTCCGAACAGATTAAGGGCTTATATGTAACACAGATTACCGAGGACGGCGACCTTGCCGTATTATCTGGAAGTAACCAGTTTTCCGTATCAGACAAGGTTATCCGTGGCGGTGTCAAAATTCAGAAACGAGATTTAGAAACGGGCGATACAAAGCCACAAGGAAGTGCCACTCTGAAAGATACTGTCTTTGACATCATTTCCTTAAATGATAATTCTGTTTTGGTTGAGGGCAAGCTATATAAGAAAAATGAAGTCGTAAAAACTATTCGTACAGATATTGAGGGTATCGCTTCTACTTCTTCTGACCTCTTACCTTATGGAAAATTCCGCATTGTTGAGAGTGAAGCTCCCGACGGTTACTTAACTGACGGTGCAAAACCGATTGACTTTGCAATCACAGAAAATGGAAAAATCGTGGACTTAACCGACGAAGCTCATTCTATCTACAATCAGATTAAGCGTGGAGATATTGAGGGTGTAAAAATCGGTGCAGGCACACATAAGCGTCTTGATGATGTTCCCTTTAGGATCACAAGCAAGACGACGGGAGAAAATCATATTGTTGTAACTGATGATAACGGGCAGTTCTCCACTTCTGCCGACTGGGCTTCTCACAAGCATAATACTAACGCAGGCAAGACCAGTGAGGACGGTGTGTGGTTTGGGACTTCTGAACCAGATGACAGCAAGGGTGCGTTGCCTTATGATACCTACATCATTGAAGAAATGCGTTGCGACAGTAACAAAGGTTTTGAACTTATCCCACCTTTTGAAATCGTGGTATCAAGAAATAATCTTGTGATTGATTTAGGAACGCTGACTGATGAATACGAAAAAGAAATCTCTATTCATACCACAGCGACCAGCAAAGACGGCGAAAAGACTATCCTTGCAGGAAAAGAGGTTACAATCGTTGATACTGTCAAATTAGACGGACTTACAAAAGGCACAAAGTATCAGTTGAAAGGCTGGCAGATGTTAAAGGAAGAAAACGCCGAGCTTATCATTGACGGGAAACGTGTAGAAAACGATTATACCTTTGTCGCTGATGATGAAGAAATGAAAGTGGAAATTTCCTATACATTCAATGCGTCTGCTTTAGATGGCAAAAACCTTGTTACCTTTGAAGAATTATATGATTTCAGCAATCCAGACGAACCCGTAAAAGTTGCAGAACACAAAGACATTGAGGACGACGGGCAAACGGTACTTATCACAGAGCGTATCATCAAGATACATACTACCGCTACCGATAAGGACGGCAACAAAGAGCTTAAAGCAGGAAAAGATGTTACAATCATTGATACCGTAACCTTAGAGGGCTTAGAAGTCGGTACACAGTACAAATTTGTGGGCTGGCAGATGTTGAAAGAAGAAAATGCAGAACTTCTTATCAATGGAAAACGTGTGGAAAGTGATTACACTTTTATTGCTGACAGCGAAACTATGAAAGTGGAAGTTGCTTTTACGTTTGACGCTACTTCTCTTGACGGCAAACAGCTTGTAACTTTTGAGGAATTATACGATTTAAGCAATCCAGACGAGCCGAAGAAAGTTACCGAGCATAAGGATATTGAGGATAAGGGACAGACGATTACCTTTAAGGAAAAGCCAGAAGAACCAGAGAAACCCGAAACACCACCGACACCAGAAAAGCCTAACAGACCTAGCGACAGTCCCAAAACGGGCGACAGTACAAATGTAATGGCATTTGTTGTGATGTTGCTTGCGTCTGCTGGTGGACTGGCTGGAACATATCTTTACAAACGCCGTAAAATGAAGAAATCATAAGGCGGTAACGGTATGATGAAAGAAAAATCACGCTCTCCGCCGAAGCTGTCAAACGGCAGATTTTTGCTTATTCTGGCTTGTCTGCCTACAACCTGCAAGAACACGGATAGTCAAGGGTGCGTAAGCATTGATTTTACCCTTTACTATCTGGGGGATTGCTGGTACTTCCCAAACCGCCAGAATAAGAAATCACAATTAAAAAACTTATCAAATATAGAAAGAAACGAGGTAAAACAATATGGAAATGAAATATGTCGTGCCAGATATGGCACAGTCTTTTGGAACTCTTGAATTTGCAGGCGAAAGCGAGCCAGTCTTTGAAAGAGATAAAAATAATCGCAGGGTCTTAGCCAGACGAAGCTATAACCTTTATTCCGACGTACAGAAAGGCGAAAATGTTGTGGTAGAAATTCCCGTGCAGGCTGGCGAAAAGAAGTTCAAGTATGAGCAGAAAGTAAAACTTGTCAATCCGAAGTTATACGGCAGAGGTTACGCAATCGGGGATATGGGACATACCGATTATGTATTAGTTGCTGATGATATTGTAGCAGTTGAAGAAAAGTAAAGGAGTGAAGAAGTTATGAGATTATCAAACGGATTTGTTATTGACAAAGAGAAAACATTTGGAGAATTAAAATTTACAGCAGTGCGTGATGTGTTCTTACAGAATGCGGACGGGACACCGAGTACCCAGCTTAAAAAGCGTATCTATGATTTGAAGTGCAGTCTGCATGGTGGAATTATCCCCGTATCTGTACCGCCAGAAGTACCGTTAAGAGAATTTCCGTACAATGCAGTTGTGGAACTTGTCAATCCCGTAGCCGATACGGTATCACGAAAGACCTATACGGGTGCAGACGTGGACTGGTATGTAAAGGCAGAGGATATTGTGTTGAAAAATAAAGGCAACCTGAACACAGGCAATCCACAGAACCATACACCGCAGGGACAGTCGAAGAAATAAAATGATACAATCAGCTTTTTACTTTGAATAAACAGTAAAGAAAAGTTATAATCTATGTATACTTTTATAATGTTAAAGCAGGTTGACAAATTGCCAACAAAGATTGGTTGAAGAAAACTCTTATTTTTGTAATACTATTCTTGCGGTCGCAAATAAAGAATACTATTAGGAGGCAATATATGAATTTTAATGAAAAGCTGATAAACCTTAGAAAGTCAAAGGGACTTTCTCAAGAAGAATTGGGAAATGAGTTAAAAGTTTCCAGACAAACAATTTCAAAATGGGAGTCATGTCAATCTTATCCAGATTTTCAACGCTTAGTATTGTTAAGCGATTATTTTGGATTAACATTAGACGAATTAGTAAGAGATATTGATGTACAAGAGGTAAGAGAAAAAAACTTGAATAACGAAAAACTATCTTCAATATACAGCGATATGAATGAAGCAAAAAGTTTTATTAGAGTTTGTCTTGCTATTGGCGTAGTAGTTCTTATCTTTTTTGCAATGATTGTTACATATGGAATATTCTTTGTAAAATAAAATGTAAATTTTTGTATATCACTCAAAGCAGTTAGTCTTAGGATTGACTGCTTTTTTCATACCCAGAAAGGAGTGATTGATTTATGCGTATGAATTGGAACAAAGGACACCGTATCAGAGCCAGCGACAAGCACCTTGTCTACCACTTTTCCATAGGGACGCTTCTGTTTGTATTCATGGCGGTTCTCCTGCTACTGAATATCAAACCGCTTATATGTACTGATTGGGAGCATTTCAGCTTGTTAGAGAACGGCTTGACGCTTTCTCCTTACAACTTCATAACCTTACTGATAGCGACTGGTGTTTGTGCATTGGTCGCTTTTCTGTATTACCGTTTCTGTTACGACAGTTTCAAGAAGCTCCTGCACCGTCAAAAGCTGGCACGAATGATACTGGAAAATAAGTGGTATGAAGCCGATACCGTACAAGACAGCGGTTTTTTTGCTGACCTGCAAAGCAGATCAAGGGAAAAAATCGTCTGGTTTCCAAAGATTTATTATCAAATGGAAAAGGGACTGCTTCATATCCGCTGTGAAATCACATTAGGAAAATATCAAGACCAGCTTTTACGGTTAGAGGATAAATTGGAAAGTGGCTTATATTGCGAGCTGACTGACAAAACCTTACATGACGGCTATATCGAATATACCCTGCTTTATGATATGATAGCGAACCGTATTACCATTGATGAAGTACGGGCAGAAAACGGCTGTCTTAGACTGATGAAAAATCTTGTCTGGGAATATGACGCACTTCCTCATGCCCTTATCGCTGGTGGGACTGGTGGCGGTAAAACATATTTTCTACTGACGCTCATTGAAGCTTTACTGCATACCAACGCTGTTCTTTATATCTTAGACCCAAAGAACAGCGACCTTGCAGACTTGGGAACAGTCATGCCTAATGTCTATCACACCAAAGAAGAAATGATTGATTGCGTCAATGCCTTTTATGAGGGCATGGTACAGCGAAGTGAGGAAATGAAGCGACACCCGAACTATAAGACGGGCGAAAACTATGCCTATCTGGGACTGCCACCCTGCTTTCTTATCTTTGATGAATATGTGGCATTTTTTGAAATGCTGGGGACGAAAGAAAGCGTGGGCTTACTTAGCCAGTTAAAGAAAATCGTTATGTTAGGACGACAAGCAGGTTATTTCCTTATCGTTGCCTGCCAGCGTCCAGACGCAAAGTATTTCTCGGACGGTATCAGAGATAA
>NZ_JAJEQE010000076.1 GCF_020687205.1 Hominisplanchenecus faecis | reverse complement strand
TTTTCCAGTAACTTTTCCATTTTCATGTAACGGTTGATTTCATCATTCGGCATGGAAACAAAATCATTCATCAGCGTGTGGTTCACTTCATGGAGAAATTCCGTGAACGTCAGCCACGCCGATTTTTTGATGTTCTTCAGATTGAGCTGTTCTTTCGTAACCATGAGCTTAAAGCCAAGAAAAAAGCGGTAGTCCACTTGATTGTCCCCAATCATTGATACTAACGCTTCGGTCTGTTCGTCTATTTTCTGGTAGGCAACTTCCTTTAATTTTCCCGTTACCAGTTTCTTTGACTGCTCCTGCATACTTCGTATGGAGCTTTCCGTCGCAATCTGCAACGCATGAATTTTACCCTCACGGGACTGTGCGATTAGCTGTCGAAAACTGTCATGCACGATAAATTTCTGCTCTGCGGATAAGAAAGAATAGTTGTACGGTATCAGCTCATAGTAGGCGAATACCTCATTGTCCTTGTTCCAGACAAGGTTATTGTCAATATATTTTATCGGGAACATAGTTCACACTCCTTACTGCCGTGATTGTTTCATTGAGTATCTGCTTATGCAGTTTTACGGCTTTTCCTGCATAAGTGATTTTTGGTCGCAGGGCATAGGTTATCTGTGATTTCAAAAAGCTGTACGGCTTCTTTCCGTCAAAGGTTTTCTGCGACATAAACCAAGTGAGAGCAACGGGAATACCGAAGTATTTGAGAAATGCTCCCTCAATCATGGAAAGTGGAGGAATATCCCCAAACAGAATGATGATAAATTCTGTAATCACAAACCATGTAATCTGTGTAAAGGTAACGGGAAAGGGTAAGTTAAAGTCATTGATTGCATACAAGACTTTTTCCACGTTCCAGATACCCGTATAAGATTTAATCTTTTTCAAGTTCTTTCAGCTCCTTTCGTAAGTTTCTAAATGGAAAAGGACAGCCATTTTCAGACTGTCCCTTAAAGAGAAATACGCTGTCAGTAGCAACCATGCTTGTTGCTGATCTTCCAGCTTAATTTATATTATTATTTTCGATTACTATCACGAATACAATTAGTTCGTTTTTCTTTCATATATACTTGACTCCTTTCCATAATAAAAGCAGTTAATCCTAAGACTAACTGCTTTCTTTTAAACCTCATTCAATTTAATAATAATACTTAAAACATTATTGCTATAATCAGCAGAAATATTACCGTCCATTTTTTCAATCAACGCTTTGGCAATAGATAAACCTAACCCCGTAGATTTTCTTGCGGTATTTACTGTATAAAATCTATCAAACAATTTTCCAATTTGTATTTCGTTAAGGTCAGAAGTGTGATTTGAAAATACAATTTTCCCATTTTCAAATAACGATATTGTTAAATCTCCCTCACTATATTTGATTGCATTATCTATAACATTATTGAAAATACGAAGTAAGGCAGTTTTATCAACGGAACGCACAATTTTTTGTTCGCACAAATTTATATTCGGAGTAATGCCTTTTTCCTTAAATATCGCATAATAGGATGAAATACAATCTTCTAAAACATTGTTGATAACGGTTTCTGTATAAACGCTATTTTCGGTATCAGAAATAATAGTTGTATATCGAAATAGTTCTTCTACTAGCTGTTTTAATGCAAAAGTACGATTTTTAATGATTGATAATTGTCTAGCAATATGTTCGCTTTTTTCTTCTTTGTCTAATAAGCTTAAGTAACCGCAAATTGTTGTAAGAGGAGTTCGTAAGTCATGGGATATATTTGTAATAGCGTTTTTTAATTCTTTATCGCCTTGTATATAGCGGTGCTTTTGTTTTTGTAATTCTTTCAACTCTACATTTATGTCATTTGCTAAAGAAGAAACCAATTTATCATGTGAGGAAAGCATAATCGGAGTATTCGTATCTGTATATAATTTTTCTGAAAACCCTCTTTTTATCTCTCTAATTGCTTTTCTCATATAAAAGATTTTCAAAAGTAAAGCAAATATTATTACCAACAAGAAAAACACCATTATTTTCCACAACATAACATCATTCCCTACAAATTCATTTTAAATTCTTTTGCTCAAAGACCATTATACCTGTTCCCGTGCTTATTACAAGTATCAGTATATTGTAAATAATCATTTCCGTAGCTTGTGTAGTTTGCAAATTGATTAAATTTAAAAGTTGTCCTGTTGGTAAAAAGATATTTAAAAATTCATAAATTTGTTTCACAATGCTATCTGAATGAGCCATATCAGAAGAAAACAACACACTTAACACATAAAATGATATTCCAAACATCAATAAACTAACTACTAAACAGATGATTGAAGAAGAAGCCTTATTTTGATTTATCATAACAATCATGGTATTTATTCCAGCAAATGTTATTGTTGCAAGAATAGAAATCCCTATAATTAAAGATATAGTGTGAATATCGGTTTTAAATGGAGCTATTAACCAAGTACCCAGCCCAATGATTGTTATTTGATGTGCCACCACTAAAATAACACTGGCAATCACACATATCAGCAAAGCAGAAATATATATTTTTAAACGACTATTGCCTGCAATGATTTTATTTCTAATTGTTCCGTCTGAATAATCTGTTCCTAAGAACCAAGAACAGAAGATAGCAACAATAAAACCGATTATAAGAAAATGCCATACCAGTCTGCTTTCTAAAGTATAATCTGTTCCATATGCTATCATTTCACGGTGTGCTAGTATAGGAATAATTATTCCAGAAAGTATCATAAGTCCAAGCAAACACCAGTACAATCTACTTTTAAGTAAGCGTTGAAAATATGCTGAAAGTAAGTTATTCATTACGGTTTCCTCCAATCAAATTGATATAATAATTCTCTAGGCTTTCGTCCTGCTCTTGAATATTAAGAACATTGCATTCTTTTTTTGCCAGTTCTACAACAAGTGATGTTATATCTAATTTGGCAAATACATCTATTTCTTTATCTGATATGACAGAATAATCATATCCTTTTTCTGTGAGAACGTTACATAACACCTCCATATTTGAAACGGTCAGTTTTACACATTTCCTACATTTCGTATTTAATTCCAAAGCACTTATTTCTTGTATCATTTGCCCTTTATCTATAAATCCAAAATGTGTGGCAATGCGAGAAAGCTCATCAAGAATATGGCTGGAAATTAAAACCGTAATATCATGTTCGTGATTAAGTTTTAAAATCAGTTCTCTAATTTCAATAATACCTTGTGGGTCAAGTCCATTTATCGGCTCATCTAAGATAAGGAAATCTGGAGAACCCGATAAAGCGATTGCAATTCCTAGTCGTTGACGCATACCTAAAGAAAAATTTCTAGCTTTCTTTTTACCCGTATTTTCAAGTCCGACTAATTTTAATAAATCTGGAATAGTGCTGTAAGAGGGAATACCTAATATCCGATACTGCTGTTTTAAATTATCTTCCGCACTCATATCTAAATAAATAGACGGTGTTTCAACAACAGCTCCTATTCGTTTTCTGGTACGAACAATCTCTTTAGAGTGATTATTTATTCCGTATAGCGAAAAATCCCCCTCCGTTGCTTTTTGTAATCCACAAATCAAACGAATTAAAGTTGTTTTTCCAACCCCATTTCTACCAATCAAACCGTAGATAGAACCTTTAGGAACATTCATTAAAAGTCCATTTAATGCGTTATAATTACCGTATGTTTTCTTTAAATCTTTCGTTTTCAATACATATTCCATTTTTTCAGCCTCCTTTATTTACAGTCAAAATACTAAATCAAAAGTGTTAAGAAAGCTGTTAAGGAAATTGTTAAGAAAGTGTAAAGATTTATTCTTCAGCCATTTTAAATCCAATCCCCCATACTGCTTCAATATATTCTCTATCAGAAATGTCCCTTAATTTTTTTCTTAGATTACTTATATGCACTCTTAGTGAACTTTCCATACAATCAGGTGTTTCTTCGCTTATACGTTCAAGCAGAATATTTTTAGTAATAACTTGTTTGGGATTTTCCATTAGTATTTTCAATATCGCATATTCTGTTTTTGTTAATTTAACTTCTATATTTTTAATAGATACAGTACGGGTGTTTAAGTCCAATCGAATATCTTCATGTTCTAAAATGGAATTTATAGAATTAGTCTGACTGTGTCTAAGTTGAGCAACAATCCGTGCCAGTAACTCGTCTACATCAAATGGCTTTGTAACATAATCTACTGCACCATTTAATAGCAAAGATATTTTGTTTTTAGTATCTATTTTTGCACTAATTACAATAACGGGTATATGTGAAATTTCCTCTATAATTTCTTCGCCACTTAACCCTGGCAACATTAAATCCAGCAAAATTAAATCTGGTTTTGTGCTAGGCAAAAGAAGCAGGGCTTCTGTACCAGAATAAGCATGAGTTACTTTATAACCTGCACTTGTGAGAACTTCTTCCAACATTTGATTTATATGTATATCATCATCAACAATCATAATATGTTTCATTTTTAAAGCACCTCTTTTCTTGTGTAAGTCATATTATAAATTCCTACCGTTCTAATATCAATGACTATTATTTTCTTGTACTAATTTATTTACGCAAATTTAGTCTATTTGAAGCCCTTACTCAATTTATTCATGCTGTCAGTAGCAACAATCCTTGTCGCTGATCTTCCAGCGTTAATATGGTATCTCGCACATACCTCGGCTTGTTTCAATAAAGCAACCGCCCATATCCAAATCTCGCCCGTAGGCTTCATAGTCAATGTAGTTCTGTAAGCTGGGTGGAATATCGCCAAGTGCCTGCAATTCATCTATGTAGTAGTAGGCAACGTCTGTCATGGTTTCACAGTCGGGATAATAATAAATATCGTCCTTATGTTCCACGACTTCTTCCAGCGTCCCGTAGTGGCTGATAAATTCGTCCAGACATTCTACGATATAGTCGGGAAGTTCCTCTATCATTTCATACATCTCATTGAGTTCTTCAATGGAAACATACTCGCCAATCGCAATAGGGAAGTTATCGGTATCATGGATTGCGTATTCCTCGTACTGTTCATTCAAGCCGATTTTTTCTTTTACATCTTCCTCGTCAATGGGAAACGTGAACCAAGCACCGACTAAATAGCCCTCATTGTATTTGCCAAGATTAGCAATGTAAACCGCCATATCATCAATCATAAGCACCACCTCATTTCCTACTCTGGCAGTTCAAAGATACCGTGTTCCGTTACTAAAAATTTCCCGTGTTCCTGCAAGTGAGAAGCGTAGGCTTCAAAGTCAAAATAGTATTCTTGACAGTCCTCGGATAAATGCTTGAACGTCGGGTCATTCATCAGCTTTTGCCTTGCAACATCTATCATGCTTTTGCAGTCAGGATAAACCGTAATCACGTTCCTGCAAATATAAAGAGCTTCTAAATTCTCAAACACCGTAAGTAGTGATACATATTCTTCCTGCATATCACTTGAAAGCTGGCGGTACATAAAATCTAATTCGTTGAGCTGATACACGCTTGTATGTTCGTGGACTTCATCAGCAAAAGGCAACACCTTTTCGATAATGCGGTAATCCCCACTTTCTGCACCGATACCTAACTTTTCTTCAAACTCTGCAACATCTATCGGCAGGTCGAACCAGTATGATATTGTTTCTTCGCCAGTTGTTCCTTTCGTTTCCACCAGCACCCTTGTTTCCTGCATTGTTCCTCACGTCCTTTCTGTTGTTTCATCACATCTTTTATGGTCTGGTACGACATACCAAACACATATTTAGAAAAATCGTCTAACTGTCTTTCTTCATAATCGGCATGGTTCAGTCGTTTCATTTCATGCCACACCTTACGCTTGTAAGAGGGCAGGTCAGAAATGTATTCACAGCCGATTTTTTCCTGCATATCCTTAAAAATATCGTTCATTTCATCACTCCAATCCGAAATTTTAGGTAAGGAAAAAGCAGTCAATCCTAAGACTAACTGCTTTGTGTGTATGGATATGAAATTATGATTTTGCTATTTAGATTTATCCTTGAAAAAGCCAATTAAAATTAACGCAATACCAAGAATTGCTACTGGAATATAAATAACATTAGGTATATGATAAACAAATCTATCAATTCCAGACATAACAATATAAATAATAATTCCCATACTGATTAAAATGCTTTTATCTTTCATAATGGTCTCCTTTACAACTTCTAATTCTTTATTCCAATGCTTTCTTTAAGTCCAGAACAAATTGCTTTTGTTGTTTTTTCAAATAGGTTTTTACAAAAGGTTTCATAAACCACTTTTTAGGTATTACATTTTCTGTAAAGTCTATTTTTGTTTCATTCCCTTTGTCCGTAAAAATACCAATCCAGTGACCTTTCATGTTGCTATTCTCCATATCAAATTCCCAGCGTTTATATGGTTCTACAACGGTAACGGTAAATGTAGTAGCATATCCATTTTTTGCGTATTCAATAAATTGTTTGTCATTTATTATTTCTGTTTTGCTCAAATCACTTCGCCATAAGTTATATTTATCAACAGCTAAAACAATGTTCCAAACTTTTTGAATATCATTATTGATAATTGTATTTATATTTGAAACTGCCACTTTTTCATTCCCCCTTTTTAAATTACCGTTTATTGTTTTTTCATATCCACATTATAACATTCTCATATCAGCACTACAATAAAATTTTATGCACCGATAATCTTATTGAACAGCTCTAACAGACACCATTTCATCACTCCAATCTGAAATTTTGATAAGAAAAAAGCAGTCAATCCTAAAACTAACTGCTGTGTGTGGATATAAAATCTAAATTCTATTGTATAACTTTTCTTAGCCAATTATCTCTAAAGAAAATCTGTTCGTCAGTATGAAACCAATGTTCTCCGTCATTCATAACGGTAAGATTTGCACAATGTCTATCAATAAATTTATCTACCGTTTGACGTGATGTAAGATTATCATGTTCAGCATACAAAATTTCAGTAGGCGTTTTCCAATTTATCGGGTTTGCCCGAACAAAACATAGATATTCCCACGATAATGTTTCTCCAAAATCAGTTGGTATTTCTTTTCTTTCAGAAAGTTCCTTTTCAGACACATTCGCCCAGCTCATCATATCTACTATAAGTTGTTCCATATCAAGTATAGGCGATATGAATAATGCTTTTTCAATCTTGAAATTCTGTAATGTGTGCATTGTAAAATAAGCTCCGATACTATTAGCAAGTACATATATGTAGTCATATTTTTCAGATATTTTATCGTAGACTTCCATAATTTTATTTTTTACAATCCACGGGAAATAGTCATTATAATCTACTCCAAAAACATCAAAATCTAAACAAATATTTTTGAACTGTTCAGCTTCAAGATAACTTCCACCTTTACCATGAACATATATCATTGCTTTCTTCAAAATAACGCCCCCATAAATCAGAATTTTATATATCCACATTATACCATTCTCATATCAGCATCACAATAAAATTCTATGCACCGATAATCTTATTGAACAGCTCTAACAGTACATCTTTCACACCGCCAGCATTGAATACCAAGCCGACAGCAATCAAGGCAACTACTAAGAAGCCAATGAGCTTTGAAAACTCACGCTTGAACCCTAAGTAGATACCGATAACCACAATCGCCATAAGCACCAAGCTCTGTGCGTTTGATAAAAACCATTGATACAAATTTTGTCCGAAATTCATTTAATTGTCCTCGCTTTCTTCTAATTGTTTCATTTTATAGTCAGCTTCTTTGCCGACATTCAAAATACATATCAAGACTACGCCGATACCCATTCCCATAGATACCAGCAGGAAGTCTTTTAATAATATCCACATTTTTTATCACTCCTAACTTTCCACCAAATCTTTTGCAGGGGTCGTCTGCTGTTTGATTATCATTTCATGCTTTTCTGTGAGCTTTGCCTGCTGTTCGATTGTTTCCATGTAGTCTGTACCGTTTCCCTTATCAATCTTTTTCAGCATTTTCAAGGTCGGTGCTACCTGCCTTTGTACCCACCGCAATGTGCGGTCTAAAGTATAAGGTTCTGGCTTTGTCGTCAGCTTCAAGCTCTGTCTGTTATCGCCGATAAACCAAGCCCAGCGATCGTTGAGCTTCCAGTCATTTTTTCGCTTGTCTGGTTCTTCATCAACAAACCGCACATACTGGTTGATGATAGAAAATGCGGTCTGCTCTGCGTCATAATAGGTCAGCAAATCTCGTACTGCATAATAGGCTCGTTCATTGCGAAGCCGTATTTCAAAACGGTTGATAATGTCGGCTTCATCAAGAGGTGTCCCTAACTTGACGTACTGCTCATAGTCCTTTTCATAGATACAGAAATACACATCTGATTTCAGCGAACCAAGATAAAGGGTATGTCCCATATATTCTCTGTCGTCCTCTCTGTGCTTGATAAGCTCGCCCGACTGGTAAAACTTATAACTTCTGGACTTTCCGATATATTCCCGTTTCCTGCATTTTTCCACAAGCTCTGGAATATCCAAAATGCCCGTATGGTCGTTGATAGCAAGGTCGATACGCTTCATCACACCACCGTCTACGAGTGCGTCCATGAGAAAGTCATACCAGCTTCTTTGCTGTGCCAGCAGGTAACTTTCAAACTGCCTGCAACCACGCCCCTTTAACTCTAAAAGGACACCTTTTTCTTCGTCAGCCGACGTATAGATAAAGATGTCCCCTAAAGAATAATGCTCCGTATAACTGTAATGTCCGTAATCTTCATGGAGCATATAATTGATATTCAGTTTTAATATATCTTTGATGATGTGCTGTATATCCAGCGTGGGAAAACGAATTTTTACATAATCAAACAGCATGGTAAGCGGTGCTTCTGGATTGAACCTTGCCAGTTCCTTATGCAGAGTTTCCAAAAGCTCCTTTGACGGCTTCATTTTTCCGCTTTCTATCTTGTTGAGATATTCCCTTGTGATACCAGAAGCCACCGCCAGCCTGCCTTGTGAGATACCGTAAGCAATCCGTTTCTCCCGTAATTCTTTTATCCATTGTTCTTCATTCAGAACCATACCCCCAATCTGTAAAGTGTGAAGTTTTTTAAGACGACTTCACAACTGAATTTTGCCAGGAAATCATGCCAGAAGCCTTATGTTTCCTATGTTTTTTGTCTATTGTCTATTTGCAAACGTACCCCTCTGTTAGATACCGAGGGGTTTTACCTGCTGGCGTGGCTGACGCCACACCAGCAACGGCTAGTCCGTGCCGTCGCCTTTCGCTTCGCACGTCGCCGTCCCGTCCTGCCTTGCTTGTG
>NZ_JAJEQE010000075.1 GCF_020687205.1 Hominisplanchenecus faecis | reverse complement strand
TTTATGCCTTTAAATTGAAGATATTGGTCGTAAGTATAATAACGCCTATCCGTTGGAGTCCGATTTGCCTCTAGAATTCCTTCCCTGTCCCAACGCTGTAATGTTTTCACAGAAACACCTATTAATTCAGCAAAATCTTTTGGTTTATAATTCGTGATATTTGACGTGTTCATAATAATACCTCCATAGGTATATTTAAACACATTTAACCATATTAAGCAACATATTTAGTTACTTATAAATTCCTCCTGTGCTATGATTTTTCTCTTCCATAATACAGGAGCTGTTGCAAAGATGAGACGCCCCTTCGCTTCATAAATATTGCAAATAAATTTATATCTATATCAGTAATATATTTTATACAATATGTAACTCTCTATTTTATTTTTAAATTTTCTATAAACTTTTCAAAATCTCTTGTCAAATATTTTAATCAATGCTACTATATCTTCAAAGCATACTTCTCTTTACGGTATTTCTACCATCTGTTTTTTCTAATCTCATTTCAGAAATCCATGCTTTTATCCCATCAAAAAATAAAAAGCAGGAGTTCTGAATAAAAACAGAAGTAAGCATTTCAGCTCCTGCAATACAGGAGGTAATGCCTATGGCAAGAAAAAAGACTGCTGCTGCAAAGAAAAATCAGGCAAAAAAATTACATTTGTCTGCAAACCGCAAGTATAAAGACACGGTATTTCGTATGCTATTTGCAGATAAATCCAATCTTTTGTCACTCTATAATGCAATGAGCGGAAGCGATTATCACGATCCTTCCAAACTGCAGATTATTACACTGGAAAATGCGATTTATATAGGTATGAAAAATGATCTGGCATTTGTTATTGGCACAAATCTGTTTTTATACGAACATCAGTCAACCTATAATCCAAATGTGCCGCTTCGCAACTTGTTCTATATTTCCAGTGAATACCAGAAAATGGTAGATTCAAACAAACTCTACTCTTCAACACTGTTAGAGATTCCTGCACCGCATTTTGTTGTTTTCTATAACGGAACCACAAAGTAGGAAGACAGCTGGTACAACTACCTGTCAGACTCTTATCATAATTTTTCCGGTATTCCCGATCTGGAACTGAAAGTAGTGACCTTAAATATTATTCAAGTCGAACGCACGTGAGACTTGGCACGCGATTCTGGTCAGCTGTGCTGACATTTACCCAACAGAATCGCTGTGCATCCTCGCGGAGCGTTTATCTTAGTCGGAGATTGCACTCCGACTAAGATAAAGGGCATAATAAAGAATTGATGGAACAGTGTCAGACCTTAAACGAATATGCTCAATATGTAGAAAAAGTGCGTACCTATACAAAAGAAGACAACTTAGATAACGCTGTGGAACGTGCTGTAAATGAATGTATCCATGATGGAATTCTTGCAGATTTTCTCACGCAAAACAAATCGGAGGTAATTGCTATGAGTATTTTTGAATATGACGAAAAAGCAGTCCGACAAGTATACTATGAAGATGGACTACAAGCCGGACGCAAAGATGGTATCAAAACTGGCATTTTAAATATGCTGAAAACGCAAAAGTATTCTCTGGAAGAAATCTCTGAAGTTTTTCAGGTTCCGGTAGAGGAGATTGAGCAAATAAAAAAACAACAAATATAATTTCCCTATTGACAAATCCACACCCCGGTTTTATACTCAGAAACAACAAAATATTTATCACTTTAAACCGATGAACAAGAGAAGTAAGCAGGAAGTTTTATTCCCAGAGAGCTGCAGGTGGTGCGATTGCAGTAATAAAGATTTTGCTGAATGGACTTGTGAGGGCAGTCTGAAACTGTATATTTTCTTTATTAAGATATAAAGATATAAGGAGTAGGAACTGACGGTGGCTCGATCCGTTATCAGCAGAGTATGTATGAATGTACATAACAGAGTGGCTGCAATGCAGCAATTTGGGTGGTACCGCAGAAGTAATTTATAGCTTTTGTCCCTTTAGAGGGGACAGAAGCTTTTTTTATTATGTCAGGGTCATAAGTCTGAAACCACGATATGCAAATATTGGAGCAAATTGTGAGAGTACGAAATACGAATCAATTCGTATGGCATTTTTATATATTTATAAAAGGAAAGGAGTATCGCATGTATCCAGATTGTGATGAGATTTTAAAACTTGCAAATGATTACGATATTATTCCGGTCTGCCGTGAAATTTATGCAGATGTTATCACACCGATCACGCTTCTTAGAAAGCTGTCCGGCATCAGCAGCAGATATTACCTGCTGGAAAGTATTGAGGGCGGTGAAAAATGGGGACGCTATTCTTTTCTCGGATACGATCCGGTGATGCGTGTTTCCTGCAAGGAGGGCGTGGTAACCATCGAAAAGGGCGATGAGGTTGCAACAAAGCAGACAGACAAACCGCTCGATGTTCTGCGTGAGATCATGAAGGATTACAAAGCTCCACGTCTTGCAGGACTCCCTCCTTTTGCCGGAGGATTTGTCGGATATTTCGCATATGCCATGATCGGATATGCGGAACCGACACTGAACATCAAAAAGGGCATGTTCAATGATTATGATATGATGCTGTTTGATAAGGTCATTGCCTACGATCATCTGACTCAGAAGATCAGCGTCATTGTAAATATGAAGACCGACCGTGTGATGGAGAATTACGGAAAAGCTGCTGCCGATATCCAAAATATCATCAATATTATCCGCACTGCCCCGGCTCCGGAAATCCCAGTTTCTTCTTCAAAAGTGAATTTTACCTGCAATGTCACTCAGGAAGAATACTGTAAGCTGGTTGAAAAAACAAAAGAATACATCATCGATGGTGATATTTTCCAGGCAGTTATTTCAAGACAGTTCTCCACTCCTTACGAGGGCAGCCTGATCAACCCGTACCGTGTACTGCGTACCACAAATCCTTCTCCGTACATGGTGTACCTAAGCATTGACGGTGAAGAGATCATGAGTACTTCCCCGGAAACGCTGGTTCGTCTGGAAAATGGCCGCCTGACTACATTCCCGGTAGCCGGTTCCAGACCGAGAGGCACAACACCGGAGGAGGACAAGGCTCTGGAAAAGGATCTGCTTTCCGACGAAAAAGAACTTTCCGAACACAATATGCTCGTCGATCTCGGCAGAAATGACCTTGGTAAAATTTCGAATTTTGATTCGGTTGAGGTTACAAAATACATGATGATCCACCGCTATTCCAAGATCATGCACATTTGTTCACAGGTTGAGAGCAATATCCGCAGCGACTGCGACGGCTTAAGTGCGATTGAAAGTGTCCTGCCGGCTGGAACGCTTTCCGGTGCACCAAAGATCCGTGCATGTGAGATCATCGAAGAACTGGAAAGTGAACAGCGTGGGATTTACGGCGGTGCACTCGGTTATCTTGATTTTACCGGAAACTTGGATACTTGTATCGCGATCCGCATGGCAGTCAAAAAAGATGGTCATGTGTATGTTCAGGCGGGAGGCGGTATTGTCGCTGACAGTATTCCGGAAAATGAATATATGGAATCCTACAACAAAGCACTCGCTGTTATGAATGCCGTGAAAAATGCAAAGGAGGTGCTGGAATAATGATTCTCTTGATTGATAATTATGATAGTTTTTCTTATAATCTTGTTCAAATGGCAGGAAGTATCAACCCGGATATCAAAGTCATCCGAAATGATGCCATGACCGTAGAAGAAATCCGTGCCCTCGCACCTTCTCACATCATTCTGTCCCCGGGACCTGGTTATCCGAAAGATGCCGGTGTCTGCGAAGAGGTTGTGCGGCATCTTCAGGGAGAAATCCCGATCCTCGGCGTGTGTCTCGGACATCAGGGCATCTGCGAAGTATACGGCTGCACCATTTCTCATGCAAAACAGCTGATGCACGGAAAAAAGAGCCGCATCCACATCAATAACAACAGTCCGATCTTCAAAGGACTGGACGAAGAAATGGATGCCGCCAGATATCATTCACTGGTTGCTGTCCGTGAAACCGTTCCGAATGTTCTTCAAGTGATCGGTGAAGATAAAAATGGCGAAGTGATGGCAGTACAGCATAAAACGTACCCGGTATATGGTATGCAGTTCCATCCAGAATCCATTCTCACACCGCAGGGACGCATCATTCTTGAAAACTTTTTAAATTTATGATGCCTACGGATTGTTCCGTGCGTCGCACTCCCACAATATACAGGAGGAAATTTACCATGATAAAAGAAGCTATTTACAAACTGATCAACCACAAAGATCTTACATATGAAGAATCACTCGCTGTTATGGGCGAAATGATGGACGGCACCGCAACTCAGGCTCAGATGGGTGGATTTCTGACTGCACTGCGTATGCAGGGGGAAACCATTGACGAGATCACTGCTTTTGCCACGGTTATGCGTGAAAAAGGTGTCAAACTTCACCCGGAACGTGATGTCATGGAAATTGTCGGAACCGGCGGAGATGAAGTCGGAACTTTCAACATTTCCACAACTTCTGCTTTCGTTGTTGCCGCTGCCGGAATTCCGGTTGCAAAGCACGGAAACCGCAGTATTTCCAGCCGAAGCGGAGCTGCCGATGTACTTGAAAACCTTGGTGCAAAAATGGATCTGACAGCCGAGCAGAACGAAACCGTTTTAAAGAAAACCGATATGTGCTTTATGTTCGCTCCGGTTTATCATTCTTCCATGCGTTACGCTGCTCCTGTCCGCAAAGAACTTGGCGTTCGTACCGTATTTAATATCTTAGGTCCTCTGTCCAATCCGGCGGCCGCCAAAATGCAGCTTCTCGGTGTTTACGACAAAAATCTTGCACCAGCTCTGGCTCAGGTTCTTTCCAATCTTGGTGTTACCCGCGGCGTGGCTGTCTGCGGCGATGACGGACTGGATGAGATTACCCTGACCGGTAAAACTTACGTCAATGAAATCCGAAATGGTGAAATCATTTCTTATACGATTACCCCGGAACAGTTCGGTTTAAAGAGCTGCGAGCTTTCCGAACTGATCGGTGGCACACCAAAAGAAAACGCTGAAATTACCCGCCGTATTCTGACCGGTGAGGAAACTGGACCAAAGCGTGACGTCATCCTGATGAATGTCGGCATGAGCCTCTATCTTGGCATCGACGGCATCACCCTTGCAGAAGGTATTGAAAAAGCAAAAGAAATGATCGACAGCGGAAAAGCTTACGCAAAACTTCAGGAATTTGTCAAAGCTACACAGGAGGCTTAATTTATGATTTTGGAACAGATTGCGGCAGATACCAGACTTCGCCTGATCGAGGAAAAGAAGCTGGTTTCCCCGGAAGAAATGAAAGAAAAAGCTCTCGCTCTTGCAGCAGATGAGACTTTTCCATTTGAAAAAATGTTGAAAGAACCTGGTATTCATTATATTTGTGAAGTCAAAAAAGCTTCTCCATCCAAAGGTCTGATTGCAGAAGATTTTCCATATCTGCAGATTGCAAAAGAATACGAAGCAGCCGGTGCAGATGCCATCTCCTGCCTGACAGAGCCGAAATATTTTCTCGGAAAGAAAGAATATTTAAAAGCGATCACAGATGAAGTTTCCATCCCGGTTCTGCGAAAAGATTTTACCGTAGACGAATATCAGATTTACGAAGCGAAAACACTCGGTGCAGGCGTTGTTCTTCTGATCTGTGCACTGCTTGATACCGAAACGATCCGCTCTTATATTGAAATCTGCGATCGACTCGGTTTGTCCGCACTGGTCGAAGTTCACGATGAAAACGAAATGGATTCTGCGATCAAAGCCGGTGCCAGAGTGATCGGTGTAAACAACCGAAACTTAAAAGATTTCACGGTAGATATCTCCAACAGCACCCGCCTGAGAAGTCTTGCTCCGGAAAATGCACTTTTCGTGGCAGAAAGCGGGATCAAAACAGCGGAAGATATTCAGGTATTAAAAGATGCCGGTGTAAATGGTGTGCTGATCGGTGAAACACTGATGCGAAGTCCCGAAAAAGCTGCCATGCTTGCAGCCCTCAATGGAGGAGCCTTATGACAAAGATCAAAATCTGCGGTCTGAAACGCACAGAAGATATTTCTTATGTCAATGAACTGCTTCCCGATTTTGCCGGATTTGTTTTCGCAAAAAGCAGCAGACAGGTCGATGCAAAAAAAGCAGCAGAATTAAAAAAACAGCTTTCGCCAAAGATCAAAGCAGTCGGTGTTTTCGTCAATGCCGAACCGGAATTTATCGCCAAATTATATCAAAAACAAATCATTGATCTTGCACAGCTGCACGGCGATGAAACCGCAGATTACATTCATAGATTAAAAAATTTATGCCCTTCCCTCCCGCTGATCAAAGCCGTTCGCGTACAAAGCACGAAGCAGATCCTGGAGGCAGAAAAGCTTCCATGCGATTATCTGCTGCTCGATACCTGGCAGAAGGATTCTTACGGCGGAAGCGGCAAAACATTTGACCGTTCCCTGATCCCACCGCTTGCGAAACCATGGTTTTTAGCTGGCGGACTGAATACAGAAAACATTGCAGAAAGTATTGCTCAGTGTCATCCGTTGGCCGTCGATGTGAGCAGTGCCGTTGAGACAAACAGTGTAAAAGACAAAGAAAAAATCAAAACATTCATTGATCATGTACGAAGATAAAACATTGTATTATATGATGCCAGGGTCAAAAGCCTGAAACCACGATGTGCTTGCACAGGAGTGGTTTTATGGCTTAATGACCCGCCCCGATATGAGCATAAAAGTGGAGCGTAAGCTTCACGATATGCGAATATTGGTAGAATTGTGGGAGTACGAAGTACGGAACAATTCGTATGGCATCTTTTTACCCCAACATCATTGTATTATATATAGAAAGGATTCACTTATGAGCAAAGGAAGATTTGGAGAATACGGCGGACAGTACATCCCGGAAACACTGATGCCCGCTGTTCAGGAAGTAGAAGAAGCTTACAACAAATACAGCAAAGATCCGGAATTTATCGCAGAGCTGGATGACCTGCTGAAAAATTATGCGGGAAGACCTTCTCTGCTCTATGAAGCAAAAAAAATGACCGAGGATCTCGGCGGTGCAAAAATTTATCTGAAACGTGAAGACTTAAACCACACAGGAGCACACAAGATCAACAACGTACTCGGTCAGGTTCTTCTGGCAAAAAAAATGGGCAAAACCCGTGTCATCGCAGAAACCGGTGCCGGACAGCACGGTGTTGCAACTGCTACCGCTGCTGCTCTGATGGGACTGGAATGTGAGATCTTCATGGGCAAAGAAGATACCGACCGTCAGGCACTGAATGTATTTCGTATGGAACTGCTCGGTGCAAAAGTGCACGCTGTCACAAGCGGCACAATGACTTTAAAAGATGCCGTAAATGAAACAATGCGTGAATGGAGCAAACGTATGGATGACACGCTTTATGTACTTGGTTCTGTCATGGGACCTCATCCATTCCCGACAATTGTCCGTGATTTCCAGAAAATTATCGGAGAAGAAATCAAAGAACAGCTGATAGAAAAAGAAGGCCGGCTTCCGGATGCCGTGATTGCCTGCGTCGGAGGCGGAAGCAATGCCATCGGTACTTTTTATGAATTCATCCCTGATAAAGAAGTCGTCCTGATCGGCTGCGAAGCAGCCGGACTTGGCATTGATACCCCGAAACATGCCGCCACGATCGCCAAAGGAAGCACCGGTATTTTCCATGGCATGAAATCTTTGTTCTGCCAAGACGAATACGGTCAGATCGCACCGGTTTATTCTATTTCTGCCGGACTTGACTACCCTGGAATCGGCCCGGAACATGCGATGCTTGCAAAAGAAGGCCGTGCACAGTACGTTTCCATCACCGATGAAGAAGCTGTTAATGCATTTGAATATCTTTCCCGCACCGAGGGAATCATTCCGGCGATCGAGAGTTCTCACGCCGTTGCCTACGCAATGAAACTGGCACCGACTATGGATAAAGATAAGATCATCGTAATTACTATTTCAGGACGCGGCGACAAAGACGTGGCTGCCATTGCACGATACAGAGGAGTGGATATCTATGAGTAATATATATAAGGCATTCGAAAATAAAAAAGCATTTATCCCTTTTGTAACAGGTGGGGATCCAGACCTTGAAACCACAAAAAATCTGCTGATCGCCATGGAAAAAGCCGGTGCCGACCTGATCGAGATCGGTATCCCGTTTTCCGATCCGATCGCCGAAGGCCCGGTCATCCAGGAAGCAAGCCAGAGAGCACTCGCTGCAGGATGCACCACCGATAAATTGTTTGATATGGTAAAAGAAGCCCGCCAGAGAGTAAAAATTCCGATGGTGTTTATGACCTACATCAACCCGGTCTATACCTACGGAAAAGAACGCTTCATGAAACGCTGCGTAGAATGCGGCATTGATGGAATCATCGTTCCGGATCTTCCTTATGAAGAAAAAGAGGAGCTTTCCGGTGTCTGCGAATCATACGGCATCGACCTGATCTCCCTGATCGCACCGACCTCCCACGAACGCATCCGTATGATTGCAAAAGAAGCGAAAGGATTTGTCTACTGTGTATCTTCACTTGGTGTAACCGGCGTTCGAAGTGAGATTAAAACGGATGTTGCAAAAATGGTAGAAATGGTGAAAGAAGTAAATGATATCCCGGCTGCCATCGGATTCGGTATCTCCACCCCGGAACAGGCAAAAAAAATGGCATCCGTATCAGACGGAGCCATCGTAGGATCTGCGATTGTAAAAATTGTGGCGAAGTACGGAAAAGAATGTATTCCGGAAGTCGAAAAATATGTGAAAGAGATGAAAGCGGCAGTGGAGATTTGAATGTGCAAATGAACGAATTCCCCGAAGGGCACGTAAAAGTGCCTTCTTGGGAATTGTTCATTTGCACATCTCAAAAAGCCCGCTCAACGGCTTTGCAAACTCCCCGCTTTTTTCGACATCCAGCGTACAGATCACTTTGTCGCACTTCTTGATCCATTCTTTTGCTTTCTGTATTTCTTTTTCTTCAATCCTGCCAAATGGTTTCACGGAGATCACTTCTGTCGCCAGTGCTTTTGCCGCAGGATAATCCAGATCGTTTTCCCACAGAATCCCCGTCACAAACGGCACTCGCTTTCTCTGTAATTTTCGAAAGACTGCTGTACCGGTTCCGTTTCCTGCGATCACAAAGACTTTCGGCTCTCCTTCTGTTTTCGGAAGTTCGAGATCTCCGGTGCGTTCATCATAAGAACCTGTTGTCATCTGATAAAGCTGTGGGATGTAGCCCTGCGTAAAAATTTCTTCCGGTGTTCCAAATCGATCTACTTTGTCTCCTCTGACACAGGCTATTTTATCGGAAATACGTCCTGCCAGGTCCAGTTCATGCAGGGACATGATTACGGAAAGATTTCGTTCCCTGGACATATTCTGGATGATGGATAAAAATTCCAGCTTATAGCGGATATCCAGAAAAGAGGTCGGCTCATCCAGAATGATGATATCCGGCTGCTGGCAGATTGCTCTCGCCAGCATTACCCGCTGTTTCTGGCCGTCACTCGTTTTTGAAAAATCACGGTCAGCAAGCTCGTGGATGTGCACCAGTTCCATTGCCTCATCTACCAGTTTCCAGTCTTCTTTTGAGAGTACGCCGAACTTCCCGGTATATGGATAACGTCCGGTCGCAACCACTTCTTTGCAGGTCATCATTTCCGGTCTTACCCGTTCTGTCAGCACAACCGAAAGTTTTCTGGAAAGCTCTTTTCTGCTGATTTGTTCCGTCTCTTTTCCATCCAGCACAACGACTCCGCCAAGCGGTTTCAGCTGTTTTATGATGCTTCTCAGGATCGTCGTTTTTCCCGCTCCGTTTGGTCCGATCAACGTCAGGATTTCTCCCTTTTTCAGACTGATCTTGATATTTTTTATGAGCGGAACGCCGTGATAGCCGACGGTCAGACCTTCCGTATAAAAATAATATTCTTCCATATGCTATTCCGCCTTTTCTAAATCAAAAAGTGAACTACCCATTGTCTAAAGCCAATGGGCTTCCTGCTTCGCAGACCTCGTAACCTACTATCTCCACAGGCGTTA
>NZ_JAJEQE010000074.1 GCF_020687205.1 Hominisplanchenecus faecis | reverse complement strand
GAGCCGCTGTCTGAGCCTCGAAGAGGCGAGTTTAGGCGAAGGGCGGCTAACAGGCGAGCGAACCGAACAGGAAACGCAGCGTGTCAGGAGATTGTTTTCGAATCATCATGGCGTCATATTTTACATATAAGTTTTCTTAATGCCCATCTTCTTGCCCTTCGGACAAGAAGCATCCCTCGCTCTAAAGAGCTCAGTCGCTTTTTATTTGTTGCACATCACATTCAGCTGTTTTTGTGCCTTGAAATAGTCTTGAAACAAAATCGTCTTCATCCCAAGTTTCTTTGCGGCATCGATGTTTGCCGCATTGTCATCGATAAACACACATTCTTCCGGCTTTAAGTGATATTTCTCAAACAGGCTCTGGTAGATCACCGGGTCTGGTTTCAGGCATTTTACTTCATAGGACATCACACCGCCGTCCATCAGGTCGCAAAAATCAAGGTCGTTTCTGGTATACTGGCAGGTGAAATCACCATAGTTGGAAAGATAATAGACCTGATAACCCTGCTGCTTCAGAGAAGAAATCCAGTGTCTTGTATAAGGAAAACGTGTGATGCAGTCACCGAAGTGAGCAAATACCAGTCGGATATCATCTGCATATGCAGGACAGGAATCGACAAAAATCTGCTCGATCTCTTCGTAGGAAAGGCGGCCTTCATCGACCAGATTCCAGTTTGAACTTAAAAACATGGCCTTAGCGATTGCAGTGGTTTCTTCTTCTGGAAATTGAAAAGAAGCCAGATAGTCTTCCCAGTCAAAACGAACCAGAACTTTTCCGATATCAAAAACAATATTTTTAATCATAAGTAAATCCTTCTTTCTGAAATTAAATGGAACACGCATGTGACCTGATCAGAATCGCATGCCAAGTCTCACATGCGTTCGACTTGAACTGACAGAATCACGGTACATCATTGCACTTTATTTTAAGGTAGACAGAGGCGATTGTCAAATTGTTCAGGCTGGATATATGCATAATGGCAGAATATCTTACAAATGTTTGCGTTCTCTTAAGAAATACTTTATAACTTTTCCATTGCTTTTTCACAAATGCTTGTTAAAATATATTATGACAGAAGGGATGGAAGGCATAAACATGCACAATCCCGTAAATGTTCGATTTCATATCGGAGAGGAAAACAGAGGGTTCAGCAACTGAAAGAAGGGGAATCATTTATGCAGTACACAATGTATTATGAAGAGCAGCAGAAGATTGATTACGACGAGTATGGAAGATTGAAACAGCAGCTGCTTCAAAAAGAAGAAAATCAGAAATTTGAAAAATATACACTGCGAAAACTCAAATTCAGAGGGGATGAGTCAAACGATGCAGTGCCGCACTATTATCTGTGCGTGAAGAATCAGGATGAAGATGCAATTTATCTGGAAAAGAAATACATGCAGATGCATATCTGGCACCGTGCGTGTGCAAAACTGAACCGCACAGACTGTGACCGGATTTTAAGAGGCGATATTGAATGGATGAAAGACAGTAAGGAAGCCCTGTTTCAGGACTTTTATCTGCAGGCAACTCTGAACCATTTAAGTCCGGGAAATGTGATTGAATATCAGAAAGAAAGACTGAAATGCAAAGAAGGTTATGTGGCCTTTGTTAAAAAAGTCAGATGTGTGGTCGGCGGATGGGGCAACCTGTTCTGGCCGGAAGCTATGACCATCCAGTGTCTGGAAGAAAATAAAGTTCTGACAGTTTACAAAAAGAGAGTCAATCTTCCGAATACGATCTGGGAGATGATGCAGGGAACGGCGATCCTTTCCGAAGATATGGCATTTGCCTTTTAAAAAAGAAAACACTGCAGAAAGATGAAACAATTCTGCAGTGTTTTTTTATTTTTCACTGTCATCTTTATGGCTGAGTCTGTAAAGAAGAATGCAGGCATAAGAGACGACCGGGATGATAAATGTGCATGCGAAAGATGCACCAAATAATCCATGTGCCAGATCGCTGTCCATAAGTGAAAATAGAAAAGTAAGCAGATACAGAGCGATCAGAATCACAGCACCCGCAAGTGCAAAGATGCGTTTTGCTTTTTTCATAAAAATCCTTTCCTGTTATTACTCTTTTGCTTCCGGCAGAGGAGAATAAATATTCTTTTCGGTTCGAAGGACATAGTGTGTACGGGTCTGACGTACGCCGCCCTGGTCTTTGATCCAGTGGTGGATCTGCTCCAGATGTTCGGAAGACTGACATGCGATTTTCAGTAAATAATCAAATTCTCCGGTGAGATAATAGCAGGAGATGATATTTGGATTCTTTTTGATGTTTTCAATGAAAAGTTCGTTGTATCTTGGATGTTCAAGGCTGATCTCCATCAGTGCAGTGACATCATTTCCGGTTTTCTTTTCATCCGTGATCACAGTATAAGATTCAATAACACCGGAAGATTCCATTTTGCGAATACGGTCGATCACGGTGGATACGGACAAATGTATCTCCTTGCTGATATCGGAAGCAGACTGTCTTGCGTTTTCTTTCAATTTCATTAAAATCTGCTGATCTAAATAGTCCACGATAGATGGACCTCCTTTCGTAAAAATTGATATAGCTGGTAAAGAACATTATCGTACTTTTTGGACAGTTTGTCAAAGAATTTTGTGATTATGTTGTATAAAAAACAAAAAAAGGTTCATACTACGAGTATACCAAAGAGAAATATAATACTTATCCTCCCCTGATCTCCCGCGGACGACACAAAGAGGTGCGGCTGCGGGGGATTTTTTTGCGGTCTCTTGCTTTACAAAAAAGCCAAAGTATTATATAATACAGGGCATGGGGTTTCTGCGAAAAAGACAGAGCCTGCCGAATGACGGGATAGATATTCCGATAATTTACAACAAAAATAAAGGATGGTAAGCATATGGGATTATTACAGCAGTGGAGAGACACAGCGTACTCTCAGCAGACAGATAAAAAGGTACTTCAGAAATTCTGGACGGATTATTTTATGATAGAAAAAGGGATTTATGAAAAGCTGCTCTCAGAGCCGGATGTAAAAGTAAAAGGCACAGTCAAAGAGCTGGCAGCAAAATATGAGATCCCGGTTATGACCATGGTTGGATTCCTGGATGGTATCGATGAGAGTCTGATCGTTCCGAACCCGATCGAAGAGATGGACGAGGATACCGAAGTAAACCTGATCTTTGACAAGGAAAAACTGTACAAAAACATGGTAGATGCAAAAGCAGACTGGCTGTACGGTCTGCCGATGTGGGACAATATCTTTGACGAAGATAAAAAGAAAGCACTTTACCGTGAAGCAAAGAAAGCAAATACGGTTATCAAAGGCAAAAAAGTAGGCAGAAACGATCCGTGTCCATGCGGAAGTGGAAAGAAATATAAATTCTGCTGCGGAAAGAATGCATAAATAAAGAGAGCGGAGCTGCGGTGGCCTGGACACAGGCTGCTGCGGCTCATTTTATCTCAGTCGAGAAGACTCCCACTTCTGCAAGTGGTGAGTAATAACAAGTCTTTCTTGGTGGGAGTACAATCTCCGACTAAAACGGAGTGCAGACTGTACGGCGATTCTGTCGGGTAAATGTGGGAAAAATTTCTGTATGTGGATCATGCTATAAAAGGAGGGTGAGTGGAATATGGAACTGATTTTAGGGATTTTGGGGCTTTTGTGTGCCCTGTATTTTGCTTTGCTGGTTTCCATCGGGATGGATTTTTCATGGATCTGGCTTGTGGGAGCGGTACTTTTCTGGGGGATCGCAGCCGTGCACAAGTATACTGTTCTTCATTCGATCGTGATCGCAAAAGGACTGAAAATCGCAGTGATCACAGTTTTTGCGATCGGGCTTCTGGTATTTGTGATTGCAGAAGGGTGTATCGTCAGCCGGATGTCCGCAGAACCGAAGGAGGATCTGGATTATATGGTCGTCCTCGGGGCACAGGTGCATGGAGAAAGACCGAGCAGAGCACTGAAGCTGCGTCTGGAGAAGGCGGCACAGGAGTGGGAACGCTGCGGAAAGCCGACTTTGCTTTTGTCCGGCGGACAGGGAGACGGCGAGAGCATTACGGAAGCAGAGTGTATGAAGCGATTTTTGGTGGAAAAGGGTATTCCGGAGGATAAAATGATACTGGAAGACGAGTCTGTCAGTACGATGGAAAATCTGCAGTTCTGTGCACGACTGTCGGACTGCAAAGAAAAGAAGACCGGGATCGTCAGCAACAATTTTCATGTTTATCGTGCCCTGAAACTTGCGAAAAAGCAGGGCTATCAGGATGTCTGTGGCGTGGCGGCGGGCTCGGACTGGCGGTATCAGATCCATTACATGGTGCGGGAAGCCTTTGCACTGGTCAAAGAAAAGATTAAAGGAAACATTTGATGAGAGGTGTGAACTATGATAGACAAAGAGAGGATTACCAGACAGTTTGTAAAACTGGTTTCCATCGATGCTCCTTCTTACAGAGAAAGAGAGATGGCAGATTATCTGACAAAAGAGCTGGAAGAGCTGGGCTTTTCGGTGGAAGAGGATGATGCATGGAAGGTTTATAGCGGAAACTGCGGAAATCTCTATGCACACCGTCCGGGCAGCGGCAGTCCGCTGCTGCTTGGCATGCATATGGATACGGTGGAGCCGGCAAAAGGCAAAAAAGCAGTTGTGCATCCGGACGGAAGGATCACAAGCGACGGCACAACGGTGCTCGGAGCAGATGATATGTCCGGTGTGGCAGCAGTTTTAGAAGCACTGCATCATTTAAAAGAAGAAAACAGACCGACCAGAGAGTTAGAGATTCTGCTCAGTATCGGAGAGGAAAAGCACGTAAAGGGAGCCAAAGTGTTTGATTTTTCAAAAATACAGGCAGAAAAATCGATCGTGCTTGATATGAGCGGCGAGATCGGTACGGCAGCAGTGCAGGCTCCGAGTCAGATCGCATTTACGGTAAAAGTACGTGGAAAAGCATCACATGCCGGATTTGCACCGCAGGACGGCGTGCATGCGATCCGGATCGCAGCGACGGCAATCGCAGAGATGGCGATAGGCAGGATCGGAGATGATACAACCGTCAATGTCGGACACATCGAAGGCGGCCGTGCCAGCAATATTGTCCCGGATTACTGTGAGGTATCCGGTGAGCTTCGCAGTTTTTCACATAAAAAAGCGCTGGAAGAACTTGCGAAGGTGGAGCAGATTTTTGCGAAAGAAGCAGAAAAATGCGGCGGCAGTATCGAATTTATCCGGGATATCTGCTATCAGGCCTATAAAACGGACGAAAACGAAAGTGTTGTAAAAGAATTTCAGAAGGCATGTACGGCGTGCGGCATCAAGAGCAGCCTGATCGCGACCTTTGGCGGCAGTGACCAGAACAAAATGTCTGAGCATGGCATCCCGGGGATCGTCATGGCATCGGCGATGCATCAGGTACATTCCTGCCAGGAATATACCGAAGTGTCCGAAATGGCACAGGTGGCAGGGATCGTCAGCGAACTGCTGCAAATGAAAGAGTAAAACTTAACATTCTTAATATTCTCATAAGTCCCTTGTATTTGCAGGGGACTTATATTATACTCCGAGTGTATGGTAAGTACTAGTACACTATAATACATCAGATGTGCACAGAAAAATATGTCATGCGATGCATGGCGTGCACCTCGCAGCAAGAATGCCAGAGGCATTCTTGAATATGAAAAGAAAGCAGGGATGATGTCATGATCGTGATTGACAGTCAGAGCAGACAGCCAATCTATGAGCAGATCGTAGAACATGTAGAGAGTCTGATCGCAGCGGGCGTGATGAGCCAGGGGGAGCAGCTTCCATCTGTGCGGGCACTGGCGGTGGAGCTTTCTATCAATCCGAATACCATCCAGAAAGCATACGCGATTCTGGAAGAACATGGAGCAATTTATCCGGTGAAGGGAAAAGGAAATTTTGTCTCGGAAAAAGATAAGGTGACGGATCGGATGAAGGGACAGTGCTTCGGGCGGCTGAAAGAAACCGTGGATCAGGCGAAAAAACTTGGAATCAATGAGGAGGAGTTTTCGATAAAGGTCAGAACGTATTACAGGGAGGGAAAACATGATTGAAGTAACGGGTGTAAACAAAATGTTTGGTGAGATCAAAGCACTGGACAACATTGTGGCAACCATTCAGGAAGGCAGCATTTTCGGGCTGATCGGGACAAATGGAGCCGGTAAGAGCACACTTCTGCGTGTGATCAGCGGAGTTTTGAAGCCGGATACCGGCATGGCACTGATCGACGGGGAGAATGTCTATGAAAATCCACAGGCGAAAGCGAAGATTTTCTTTCTTCCGGACAATGCCTATTTCTTTCAAAATGCAACGGCAAAAACGATGGCAGAATATTATCAGGTGATCTATCCGCAGTTTGATATGGAACGCTTCCGGGAGATGGTCTCCGGATTTGGACTGGAATTTACAAGGAAGCTGTCCACGTTTTCCAAAGGCATGAAACGGCAGGTGGCACTTCTTCTTGGCGTCTGTGCCGGAACAAAATATCTGATATGTGACGAAAGTTTTGACGGACTGGATCCGGTTGTACGTCAGGCAGTGAAGAGCATTTTTGCATCTGAAATCATGAAACGGGACTTTACACCGATCATCGCATCGCACAATCTGCGTGAGCTGGAAGATATCTGTGACCATGTAGGGCTGCTGTACAAAGGAGGCATTCTGCTGTCGAAAGAACTGGAAGAAATGAAATATCACATCCATAAAGTGCAGTGCGTATTTCAAAATGCTGGGGACGAAGAGGAAATCCTTGCAAAACTGGAAGTGCTGCAGCATGAAAAACGCGGCTCTGTTATGAGCATTGTGGCACGAGGAACAAAGCAGGATATTCTGATGGCCATTCAGGAGAAAAGCCCGATTCTGGCAGAGATTCTTCCTCTGACATTGGAAGAAATTTTTATCAGTGAAACGGAGGTGGCTGGTTATGACATCAAAAATTTCATTTCTTAAGCTGATGCAGGAAGACGCAAAAAGACGAAACTGGATGCTGGTATTCCTTACGGTTCTTTTTTTCGTATGCTATCCGGTGTTGATGATGATCGGGCTGGACAATATGATGACGGTAAATGATGCCTGGAGAGAACGAGTGGCACTTGAGGTTCTGGCACCCGGAAATATCGGTATGGCACTGGTTATGACAGTTGCCGCAGCTATGATTGCGGCATCAGAATTTGCTTATCTGCACAGTAAAGAAAAAATGGATCTGTATTACAGTATTCCGGTTCGCAGGAAAAAGCTTTTTATGAGCGGATATATGACAGGATTTCTGATGTTTGTCGGAATTTTTGTGGCATCTGAAATACTTGCCGTGCTTGTTGCGGCTGCAAAAGGTGTTTCTCCTTCACTGCTGTGGCTTCCGTTTTTAAAGGGGAGTGTGCTGCATATCATAGAATTTCTGTTTATTTACAGTGCGGCTGCTTTTGCCATGCTTTTTACCGGCAATACGGTGATTGCTGTATTTGGCATGATGGTGATCGCCGGTTATGGTCCGGCGGTGACTGTGATCACAGAAGCTTATATTGACCTGGGATTTTATACTGCTTTAAAAACACTCAGGATCTGGGAAATTTCTTATACAACACCGGTTGGTATTTTACTTTATATGGAGCGGGGAATTTCACAGGGAACGCCGTGGTTTGGGGCGGCATGCATGACGCTTGCCGGAACGCTTGCGTTTTTGGTGGCAGATTTCTGGATGTGCACACACCACAAGGCAGAATGCGGAGGTATGGCACTGACTTTTCCGAAAACAGAGCAGATCCTGAAAATCCTGATGGTACTTCCGGGGGCACTTGCTGTTGGCATTGCGGCCTACAGCATGAACGGAGCAAATCAATATTACTGGCTGTTTGCAGGATTCATTTTCGGAGTGCTGGTGCTCGGCATGCTGATGGAGTTTATCTATCACAGGGATGTAAAACTGGCATTTGCACATAAAACCGGAACAGCTGTTACACTGGTGGCAGGCATTTTTATGATCTGTGCACTGGTCTTTGACTGGCCGGGATATAATCATTGGATGCCGGAAAAAGAAAAAATCAAAGCAATGTCTGTGTGCAGCAGATCGGGACTTGGATCGGCTGTTTATGGAAACTGCTATATAACAGAAAATCAGATGCAGAGTCTGGAAACACTGCATGACATTGAAAATCGACTGGATATGGAACAGACAGAACAGTTTGATGAGATCTATGACCTGGTAGAAAAAGCCCATGCAGAGAAAAAGCGTGGGTACAGTGAAGATGGCAATGTGAATGAAATGCTGGTAAAATTTATTCTGCAAAATGGAAAAACAGAATACCGCCGCTATTTTATCCTGGATGATGTCTGGAATGCGGCGGAGGAGAAACTGTGGCAGCAATCCTGGTATCAGAAGCTGTGTTACCCGATTCTTTCGGATGATCCGCAGTATGCAGAAAAAAAGCTGACCGAAGTCAATCTTTCCTATTTTTATGGAGATGATTGTGTCATGGACGGAGAAGACGCAAAAGAAGTCTATCGCATTTACAGAAAAGAACTGACAGAAAAAACAATGCAGGAGATCAAAACAATTCCGAGTGAAGAAAAGAATTTTGCAGCAGATACAGAAAACATGGATGGATACAACTGTGAACTTTATTTTTCTTTTGAAGAAAAAACAAAAGACAAGAGGATCATTTGCCAGGAATATGGTTATCCGATTCAAAAAGATTTTACGGAAACTTGGAAAAAAATAAAAGAAATCCAGAAAAAGAGTAGATAACTTACCGGAATAAAAAATAAAAAAACGCAGATACTATCGAGGAAATTGCAAGAACCGCTCTGCGGGAAAGCAATTTATAAAAAAATGGGTCAAAAGGAGGTAGTATCATGGCGATGTTAGTATGTTCGGCACAGAAATGTGTATACAATGACGGGATGTACTGCAGTAAAGGTGATATTAAAGTAGGCGGTGAAAATGCGACCAGAGTACAGGAAACCTGCTGTACAGATTTCACTGAACGAACCACACAGGGAGCGAAAAGTTCCATGGGCAGTGCTTCGCAGAAAATCAATGTTGCATGTGAAGCCTGTCACTGTGTATACAATGATGAACACAAATGCACCGCAGGTCAGATTGGTATTGTAGGAGCCGGGGCATGTACCTGCGAGCAGACAGAATGTGGAACATTTAAATGTAACTGCGGAAAATAAAAAAAGGGGTTGACACCTGCCGGTAAGTATGGTAACCTATTTAAGGTTATTGAGAAAACAAAGCAGAGTGTCCACTCTCACCGTAGCACAAAAAGTGACTATCGGTTAATAAAGTTCAGAAACAGAGAGATTTGTTTCAGGGGAAACGATTATTAGGTGGACAGTTATGCTGTCCACCTTTTTCTGGTCTATGAGGGAGCAAAGGTGGTACACGCATTAATGGAGGTGCAAAACTATTAGCGAGTTAATGATTAATGAACAGATCAGAGACAGAGAAATACGTCTGATCGGCGAAGATGGACAGCAGCTTGGAATTATGTCATCCAGAGAAGCTATGAAGATCGCAAGAGAGGCGGAACTGGATCTGGTAAAGATTGCGCCGCAGGCGAAACCACCGGTATGCAAAATCATTGATTATGGAAAATACCGTTACGAGCTGGCAAGAAAAGAAAAAGAAGCAAAGAAAAAACAGAAGACGATTGAAGTAAAAGAAGTTCGTCTTTCCCCGAATATCGACAGCAACGATCTGAATACCAAGATTGCTTCAGCCAGAAAGTTTATTGAAAAAGGTAATAAAGTAAAAGTAACACTCAGATTCAGAGGACGTGAGATGGCTCACGTACAGTCAAGCAGACATATCCTGGATGAGTTCGCAAAAGCACTGGAAGATATCGCACTCGTAGATAAGCCGGCCAAGATGGAAGGCAGGAGCATGGCGATGTTTTTAACCGAAAAACGTTCCTAAGAACGCAGGGTTAAAATAGAACGGCCAGAACCGGAAGGTTACAGCCGATAAACAGAATTTATACAAGGAGGAAAACGTAAAATGCCAAAAATTAAAACAAGCAGAGCAGCTGCAAAACGTTTCAAAAAGACAGGTGCAGGAAAACTGAAAAGAAATAAAGCTTACAAGAGCCATATCTTAACAAAAAAATCCACAAAGAGAAAGAGAAATCTGAGAAAAGCAATCATCACAGATGCTACAAATTTCAAGAACATGAAGAAGATTTTACCTTATTTATAAGAATAAGCGAAGGAGGAAATAAGACATGGCAAGAATTAAAGGCGGCATGAACGCTAGAAAGAAACATAACAGAGTACTGAAACTGGCAAAAGGTTACAGAGGTGCTCGTTCCAAACAGTATAGAGTTGCAAAACAGTCTGTAATGAGAGCACTGACAAGTGCTTATGCAGGAAGAAAACAGAAAAAACGTCAGTTCAGACAGCTGTGGATCGCTCGTATCAACGCAGCAGCAAGAATCAATGGTCTGTCTTACAGCAAATTCATGTATGGACTGAAACTGGCAGGTGTTGAAATGAACCGCAAGATCCTGGCAGACATGGCAGTTAATGATGCAGAAGGATTTGCAACACTGGCAGAGCTGGCAAAATCTAAACTGGCATAATACCAGGAAAGCAGCTGTTTACACAGCAAATGTGAGAGTTAATAAGATGGAAGAGGAGCTTGAAAAAGCTTTTCTTCCATTTTTTTTATTTTTTTGTTTATACCGGGGAGAAGCCTGAGACATAACGCTATTTTGGATGAGCCTGTTTTGGATTTGAACTTGGTTTGGATATTATGAAATGTAATGTATAGAAAAAAAGAACTCGCAGTCTGCTCTGTGAGCTCTTTTAAACAGAAAATAAAAAGTGCGGAAGGCGGGACTTGAACCCGCACGGTATTGCTACCACAGGCACCTGAAGCCTGCGCGTCTGCCAATT
>NZ_JAJEQE010000073.1 GCF_020687205.1 Hominisplanchenecus faecis | reverse complement strand
GCAAAATGAACAATTCCCAAGAAGGCACTTTTACGTGCCCTTCGGGGAATTCGTTCATTTGCACATGCAATACTATTTTTTTGCAAACACTATTTTAAAATGTGCGGCATTTCCATTCCTTACACCTGCCAGGAAACCACCGACAACTTTTTATTTAAGGAGTTCCACAAAATCTTTTATGTAATAATCTGATGCCTGCCGGATTTTCTCCTGGTCATCAATAGATGCTTCTTCTCGCATGGCCACAACTTTAAACCCTGCACTTTTCGCCGCACAGATTCCTTTATAGATATCTTCATAGACAAGGCATTCTTCCGGCGAAAGTTTCAGTCTTTTTGCCGCTTCCAGATAAACATCCGGGAAATCTTTGCCGTGCGGCACTTCCATGGTAGTCACAAATGCATCAAAGCACTCCAGCACGCCATTTCGCTCAAGGCAGGGTGCAATCAGCTCGTAAGCCGATGAGGTCGCCGCAGCGATGCGTGTACCGGTCTTTTTCAGTTTTAGCAGATATTCTTTTGCATGGGACTTGAGCTCCACCTTTTTCGCATAGGCTTCTGCTGCCATCCCATGCCATTCCTGTATCAGATCTTCCGGCTTTTCATTCAGTCCGAATCGCTCAATCGTATACTCGGCAGCCCGGCAATACCCCATCGGCGTGATCATCTCCAGATAATCCGACGGCACTTCAAATCCTCTTCTGCCAAGAAAATCCACGTCAATCTGCCTCCAGACCCACATAGAGTCCAGAAGCGTACCGTCCATATCAAAAATCGCACCTTTTTTCCTTATCATAAGTAAAGTTCTCCCATTTTATTAAGCACTCTGCTGCTCACCGAAGTAGACATCGTACCATACCAGGAAGGTATAGACTGCCCAGATTTTACGGCTGTTATCTGCCAGACCATTATAATGATCATCCATCAGCCTGATCAGGTAATCCGTCTGGAAGAATTTTTTCGATGCTTCGCTTTCAAATGCAGCACGTACTTTATCATAATATTTCTTTTCTTTGAGCCATACACGTGTCGGTACCGGGAATCCCAGTTTTTTGCGTGTTGCCACCTGCTCCGGAAGAATGCTGTGTGCAGCTTCACGGAAGGCATATTTTGTCTGCGTCTTGCGGATTTTATTATCAAAAGAAAGTTTTCTGGCCGTCTTATAAACTTCAATATCCAGATACGGAACACGCGTCTCCAGAGAATGTGCCATACTCATCTTATCCGCTTTCTGAAGGATATCTCCGATCAGCCAGAATTTCAGGTCAATATACTGCATACGTGCGGTATCATCCAGTTTTCTGGTTTTCTGATAACAGGCTGCCGTCAGTGTCTTCGGATCTTCTGCCGGAATGCTGCTCTTTAAGACTTTTGCTTTTTCCTTTGGATGGAACAGATAAGCATTTCCGATAAAACGCTCCTCAATCGGTGTACATCCGCGGATCAGATAATTCTTTCCCTTAAAATTCTTTTTGTTGTCTTCCAGTTTTTCTTTGATCTTCTTTTTCAGACCTGCCGGCAATACTTTAAACGGACGTAAAGAGACTGGTTCATGATAAATCACATATCCGCCAAACAACTCGTCCGCGCCTTCTCCGGACATAACTACCTTCAGCTTGCTTGCTGCCAGTTCGTCTACAAACCAAAGGGCAACTGCGGACGGATCGGCTAAAGGCTCATCCATATGATACTGCACTTTCGGCAGCACTGCCCAGTATTCTTCCGGTGTGATCACTTTCTGATGGCAGGTACTTCCCGCATAATCTGCAATCTCTCTTGCACGCTCCATCTCGCTGTATCTGCCGTTGTCTTCTGCAAATCCTACCGTAAATGTATTCTGGAAATGTCCCTGTGCTGCAATGTAGTTGGAATCCACACCACCGGATAACAGAGAACCTACTTCTACGTCACTGATCTTATGTGCCTCGATCGACTCGGCAACACGCTCCTTGATCTCTTCTACGATCGCTTTCTCATCCTGATGCTTCTCCGGTACCAGAGTCGGATCAAAATAACGGGAAACTTTTAATTTGCCGCCTTTGTATTGCAGACAGCATCCCGGATTTAATTTATAGATGCCTTTGAAAAAAGTCTCATCCATAGCAGAATACTGGAAGCTCAGATAATGGCTCAGAGCCTTTTCATTCAGCTCACGTTTGTACTCCGGATATTCCAGGATTGCTTTGATCTCGGATGCAAAGACCAGATTTCCATTGATTTCTGCATAATAAAATGGTTTGATGCCAAAAAAGTCTCTGGCTGCAAATAATGTTTTCTCTTTGCTGTCCCAGATGGCAAATCCAAACATTCCGCGAAGCTTTTTCAGCATTTTCTCGTGGTATTCTTCATATGCATGGATCAGGCATTCTGTATCAGAATGGTTTGTAAACACATGTCCTTTTGCCTGGAGTTCTTTCGTAAGTTCCTGATAATTATAAATTTCACCGTTAAATACGATCACAACTTCGCCCGTCTCATTGAACATCGGCTGATTGCCGCAGTCCAGATCGATAATGCTCAGTCTTCGAAATCCCAGTGCAACATCCTCATCTATATAGTTTCCGCCGCCGTCCGGACCTCTGTGATAAATACTTTTCATCATATTTTCGATTACCGGCTTCTGTTTGTCGTATTTTCCTGCTATTCCACAAATTCCACACATAATCTACACCTACTTTCATGCACTTCAATTTTTCTATAGATATGATGCCAGGGTCAAAAGGTCTAAATCCACATGAGCTTGCTCATAGGTGGATGAAAGACCTTGAGACCCGCCCAAATATGAGCATAAAAGTGGGATGATAATCCCACGATATGCGAATACTGGAGAGGATTGTGGGAGTGCAATGCACGGAACAATCCGTAGGCATCATAGTTGGGGACTTTTGACTCCAACATCATGATATCATAATATACCACTTAATTTAACAACATACCATGCAAAGATACTACAAAATTTCAAGAATATCCAGTTATTTTTTCTTGTTTTTTTAACATGAACCCATTATTTTGCTTCTTATATTCAGTTATTTCGTTCTGGCTCTTGCTTTTTTCCTGTTTTCGGTTACAATAGAACAGGTAAAATGTCAGTGATACTGACCAGAATACATACAGCTGATTTTGTATGTATTTCGTTCGATTATTATTGTATACAATATACTTTCTGGAGGTTAAAAATGATTAGTGCAAACAATGTGACTCTGCGTATCGGTAAGAAAGCATTATTTGAAGATGTAAATATTAAATTTACAGAGGGAAACTGCTACGGCCTGATCGGTGCCAACGGTGCCGGCAAATCCACATTCCTGAAGATTCTTTCCGGTCAGCTCGACACTACCAACGGCAATATTGTCATCACACCCGGACAGCGTCTCTCCGTCCTAGAGCAGGACCATTTTAAATATGATGCGTTCACGGTCATGGACACGGTTATCATGGGAAATCAGCGTCTCTATGATATTATGAAAGAAAAAGATGCCATTTATGCAAAAGAGGATTTCAGCGAAGAAGACGGTATCCGTGCCAGCGAACTGGAAGGCGAATTTGCTGAGATGAACGGCTGGGAAGCAGAATCTGATGCAGCCACACTGTTAAACGGTCTTGGCATTGAACCGGATCTGCATTATACTCTGATGGGCGACTTAAACGGTAATGAAAAGGTCAAAGTCCTGCTTGCAAGAGCCCTGTTCGGCAATCCGGACATCCTTCTTCTCGACGAGCCGACCAACCACCTGGATCTCGGTGCGATCGAATGGCTGGAAGAATTTCTGATCAACTTTGAAAATACGGTGATCGTGGTATCCCATGACCGTTATTTCCTGAATAAGGTCTGCACCCACACCGCAGATATCGACTATGGCAAAATTCAGCTCTATGCCGGTAACTATGACTTCTGGTACGAATCCAGTCAGCTGATGATCCGTCAGATGAAAGAAGCAAACAAAAAGAAGGAAGAAAAAATCAAGGAATTACAGGACTTTATCTCCAGATTCAGTGCCAACGCTTCCAAATCCAAACAGGCTACTTCCAGAAAACGTGCTCTGGAAAAAATCCAGCTGGATGAGATCCGTCCTTCCAGCCGTAAATATCCGTACATTGATTTCCGTCCGGAACGTGAGATCGGCAATGAAGTACTGATGGTAGAGAATCTTTCCAAGACCATCGACGGCGTAAAAGTACTCGATGATATTTCTTTCACACTTGGAAGAAATGACAAAGTCGCTTTTGTCGGCGGCAACGAACTTGCAAAAACAGTATTCTTCAAGATCCTGATGGGCGAAATGGAACCGGACGAAGGTTCTTTCAAATGGGGTGTCACCACATCTCAGGCTTATTTTCCAAAGGACAGCACCAAAGAGTTCGACAATGATCTGACGATCGTAGACTGGCTGACACAGTTCTCCGAGATCAAAGATGCAACTTATGTACGTGGCTTCCTCGGACGTATGCTGTTTGCCGGTGATGACGGTGTGAAACAGGTCCGTGTACTCTCCGGTGGTGAGAAAGTCCGCTGCCTGCTCTCCAAGATGATGATCTCCGGTGCAAACATCCTGATCTTTGACGAACCTACCAACCACCTGGATATGGAATCCATCACTGCCCTGAACAACGGCATGATCAAATTCCCAGGTGTGATCCTGTTTGCTTCCCACGACCATCAGATTGTGCAGACAACGGCAAACCGTATCATGGAGATTCTGCCAAACGGAAAACTGATCGACAAGATCACTTCCTACGACGAATACCTGGCAAGCGATGAAATGGCAAAGAAACGTCAGGTTTACAGCACAGAGGGAACTCTGGAAGACAACTAAATCATCAAGATCAGATCTTTCTGAATATACTTTATGATGCCAGGGTCAAAAGGTCTAAATCCACATGAGCTTGCTCATAGGTGGATGAAAGACCTTGGGACCCGCCCAGATATGAGCATAAAAGTGGGATGATAATCCCACGATATGCGAATATTGGAGAGGATTGTGGGAGTGCAACGCACGGAACAATCCGCAGGCATCATAGTTGGGGACTTTTAACACCCACATCACTTTATCAAAAGCAAAAAAAGGATATGGAATCCATTTTGGAAACCATATCCTTCTTTTTATGTCAAGCGGATATTCGCAATCCGCTTTGCTATTTGGTTAAATCAATTAAACCAGAATCTCTGCTTTTACGCCCAGCAGTTCTTTGTTCTCTTCCAGAATCGGATTCACCACGTTTTTCAGGAAGTTGTCCACCTGTCTTGGTGCACGGCCTACATATCTGGACGGCTCCATGCTCTTCTGCAGCTCTTCCAGTGTCATGTTGAATGCCTGATCTGCTGCAATCAGTTCCAGAAGGTTGTTTTCCTTCCCTTCTTCTTTGACATGTTTGCCTGCTTCCATGGAAAGTACACGGATACGTTCATGCAGTTCCTGACGGTCACCGCCAGCCTTTACAGCATCCATCATAATGTTCTCGGTTGCCATGAACGGCAGTTCTGCCATCATGTGTTTTTCGATGACTTTCGGATATACAACCAGACCGTCTACCACGTTCAGGCACAGATCCAAGATACCGTCGATCGCCAGAAATCCTTCCGGAACGGAAAGTCTCTTGTTTGCAGAATCATCCAGGGTTCTCTCAAACCACTGAGTCGCAGATGTAATTGCCGGATTCAGTGCATCTACCATCACATAACGGGAAAGAGATGCGATACGCTCACTTCTCATCGGGTTACGTTTGTAAGCCATGGCGGAAGATCCAATCTGGGTCTTTTCAAACGGTTCTTCTACTTCTTTTAAATGCTGAAGCAGCCGGATATCGTTGGAGAATTTGTGTGCACTTGCAGCGATGCCTGCCAGTACATTGATCACTCTGGTATCGACTTTTCTGGAGTAGGTCTGGCCGGATACCGGATAGCACTCTTTGAATCCCATCTTCTTTGCAATCATCGGATCGATCTTGTCGATAGTCTCCTGATCTCCGTCAAACAGTTCCAGAAAGCTTGCCTGTGTCCCGGTTGTTCCCTTGGAACCGAGCAGTTTCATGCTTCCAAGTACATAGTCCAGATCTTCGAGATCCAGACAGAACTCCTGCATCCAAAGCGTTGCACGTTTTCCGACGGTTGTCGGCTGTGCCGGCTGAAAATGGGTGAATGCCAGGGTCGGCTGATTTTTGTATTCATCTGCAAATTTTGCCAGCTCTGCCAGTACATTGACCAGTTTCTTTTTCACCAGCTTCAGTGCTTCTGTCATCACGATAATGTCGGTGTTGTCACCAACATAGCAGGAGGTTGCTCCCAGATGGATGATGCCTTTTGCTTTCGGGCACTGTACGCCATATGCATACACATGGGACATAACGTCGTGGCGGACAAGACGTTCTCTTTCTTTTGCCACATCATAATTGATGTCCTCTGCATGTGCTTTCAGTTCCTCGATCTGCTCGTCTGTAATGTTCAGTCCAAGCTCTTTTTCTGTCTCAGCAAGTGCGATCCAGAGTTTTCTCCAGGTACGGAATTTCATATCCGGTGAAAAAATGTACTGCATTTCCTTGCTTGCATAACGCTCTGATAATGGGCTTACGTATCTGTCTGTACTCATATTTTCCTCCTGTATCTACTGTTCGAATTCTCCTCTGATATCCTCCATCGGCGGATCCAGCGGATAGTTTCCGGTAAAACATCCGGTGCAGATCGGCAGGTCTCCTGCCATTTGACGCAGGCGACTGCAGTCCAGATATCCAAGACTGTCTGCTCCTATCACCTGTCTGATCTCCTCCACGGTACGGTTGTATGCAATCAGCTGCTCTCTTGCAGGCACATCGGTACCGAAGTAGCACGGCCATAAAAATGGCGGTGAACTGACACGCATATGCACTTCTTTGGCTCCTGCCTCACGCAGCATGTGCACAATGCGGTCACTGGTTGTTCCACGGACGATCGAATCATCGATCATGATCACTCGTTTGCCTTCTACTGCTTCACGCAGTACATTCAGTTTCACACGGACGCTGGACTCACGGCTGCTCTGTTTCGGTTTGATAAAGGTACGGCCGACATAGCCGTTTTTCACAAAAGCAGTACCGTATGGAATGCCGGACTGAAGGGAATATCCAAGTGCTGCTGCATTTCCGGATTCCGGGACACCGACTACAATATCTGCATCCACCGGTGAATCCATCGCCAGATATCTTCCTGCCATCAGTCTGGAATGATAGACACTCACACCGTCGATCACGCTGTCCGGTCTTGCAAAGTAAATGTACTCAAAAACGCAGTGTGCCGTCTGCTGCTTTTGGCACAGACGTGTGTCAGATTTGATGCCTTCCTGTGTGATCGTAACGATCTCACCCGGCAGTACATCCCTTACAAACTCGGCACCGATCGTATCCAGTGCACAGGTTTCACTCGCCAGTACATAGGCATTTCCCCTTTTGCCGATGCACAGCGGGCGGAACCCCTGCGGATCTCTTGCTCCCATCAGTTTTCTCGGAGACATGATCACAAGAGAATAGGCTCCTTTGATCTTCTGCATGGCACGGGCAACTGCCTCTTCTGCCGTCTTGCTTCTGACACGTTCTCTCGCAATATGATATGCGATCACCTCGGAGTCAATGGTCGTCTGAAAAATCGCTCCGCCATATGCCAGCTCTTCCCGCAGCTGTGGGGCATTGATCAGGTTTCCATTATGTGCAAGTGCAAGCGTGCCTTTGATATAATTCAGTACCAGAGGCTGTGCATTCTCTCTTGTGCTGGCTCCTGCCGTAGAATAACGCACATGACCGACACCGATGTTTCCATGAAGATTCTCCAGTTTTTCTGCATCAAACACTTCGTTTACAAGTCCCATTCCCTTGCAGGAATCCACTTTTCCTTTTGGTCCTTCCGTATCACTGACGGCGATACCACAGCTCTCCTGTCCTCGGTGCTGTAAAGCAAACAGACCATAATATATGGTCTGTGCAATATCGTTCCCGTCAAAATCATAGATGCCGAATACACCACATTCCTCGCCTGGTTTGTCATCCACTTCTCTCTGAATATGCAAATTCTCGTTCATCTGATTTCCTTTCCGTGGTTTCCATCAAAACTTTTCGTATCTGTTCAGTACCTTCACAGTTACGACTTTCTTCTGTTATTCCGCAATTTATTATAGTCTATCATTTTCTATAAAGCAAGTTTTTTGTCATTGCTCGTAGCGTATCATTTCTCTTTTCAGACGTTTCATGATCTTTTTCTCCAGTCTTGAAATATAAGACTGCGAAATGCCGAGGATATCTGCCACTTCTTTCTGCGTCTTTTCTTTACCGTCGCAGCTGTTCAGACCATATCGCAGATTGACGATCGTCTGCTCCCTGTCAGAAAGTTTTGCGATTGCCCGAAACAGCAGTTTGTATTCTACTTCCGTCTCCATATCGCGGTAGATCACATCCTCATCGGTTCCCAAAATATCCGACAGCAGCAATTCATTTCCGTCCCAGTCCACATTCAGCGGCTCATCGATCGAGACTTCCATTCTGGTCTTGCTGTTTCTGCGAAGATACATCAGGATCTCATTTTCTATGCATCTTGAGGCGTACGTCGCCAGTTTGATATTTTTTCCGGTGTTAAAGGTATTGATCGCCTTGATCAGTCCGATCGTTCCTATGGATATCAGATCTTCCACTCCAACGCCCGTATTATCAAATTTTTTCGCTATGTAAACCACCAGTCTCAAATTGTGCTCGATCAGCCGTTTTCTGGCCTCTTCCTGATGTTCTCCGCCTTCCAGGTTTTCCAGCATTTTTGCCTCTTCCTGTGCCTCAAGTGGTGCTGGCAGCACATCACTGCCTCCGATATAATGCACTTCGTTTGTTCTGCGGAACCATATATTCTGCCATCCTTTTGTCATTCGAAACTGAAATTTCTGTGGGGTCGCCATTTTAAACATAATCCTTCTCCTCCTGATTTTTCCGGTTATCTGGATGCAGTATCATCTGATAACTGCCATCACTGCTCACACGTTCCCCCGTAAGGGCTATCACCGGATGTTCATAAATCTCTGTTTTTCTTCCTTTGCTGACAATCATTCTGTCAAAAACTATCCCTCTGAGCATTTCCCCTGAACCGCTTACGGTACGGTATGGAATCAGAAACACATTTTCTTTTCCATCCAGCAGCTCTTTTGCCGCTTCGTACTCTATGATATTTACCGGACGTTTTTTATAAGGTTCTCGAAGGCGGTTTCCCGTATCGTAAAGTGCCTTCACTTTTCTATTTTTCCCACACTGCCAGAGACTGACCTCGCAGATCCGCTGTCTGTTTTGGTCGGTTTCCGTATACAGATACAAAAGCATCCACAGGATCAGAAATACCGCCATTTTCACAAAAATTCCCGGAATATATCGGAACGTTTCTGCCACATACAGTGCACCGCCAAAGCAAAAGCTTGAAATTCCAAGCAACAATGCACCATAGAGCACTTCTTTTGCCGTTCTTTTTCCAAGTCCTCCCATTACCAGAAGCAAAACGGAAACGATCCAGAAAAAGGTCGCTGTAAAACTCCCCCGAAAGGGAAGCAACAATTCGATACAGGACCACATGCTTTCCAGCACGGCTGTGCCTGCAATACGTTTTGCCTTCCATTTTTCCCGCATCACCGTTTTTACCAGGATAAGCAGAGCCACATCCGTTAAAAAACTTTCTAAAAAATAAAAATCCAGATAAACTTCATAGTACACAAAACACCCCCTGCCTCCTACATGGAGTGCCGCTTAAGCACTTACCATTATAGGTGACAAGGGGTGCATATTTTGTCAAAACTGCGATCTTGTGTTCTGTTTTTTCGTTGACATCAGACGACGGCCAAAAGTTCCAAAATCTTCCTTAATTCTTCCGCATCGATCTGTCCCGGTGCGGACTGTGCTCCTGCCGTCCCAAATGTCACAGCAGAGCCAAATACTTCTCCCGACAGCCTTGATACCACACCGTTCCTTCCCATGGCCATCGTGATGACCGGTGTCTGGGCATGGAGCTCTTTCATACTTAATGTTGCATCGAGCAGTACCAGAACATCTCTCTCTCTCTGTGGCATCACCGCCATCTTCGGGATATCGGCTTCTAATTCCTGCATCTTGCAAAGTGTCATGATGATCTGCTCCTTTTTCGGTGTCTGTGAAAAATCATGGCTGGATGCTATGGTCTTGATCCCAAACTCATGTGCAAGCGAGATCAGCATAAATGCTATGTCATCGCCGTGGGAGATTTCCACGTCCACCAGATCTGCCTTTTCATCCCGGATCGCATCCGATACAACCTTGAGATACTGGTCTGCCGAAAGATCAGCCTCTCCGCCTTCTCTTCTTGTACGGATCGTAAACAGCAACGGTACTTCTCCCAGAATCTCTCTCAGCTCATCAAATGCCTGTCTGCGTACTTCTTCGTTCTCGATATCCGCAAAATAATCCGCTCTCCATTCAATCAGATCCGGATGTTTTTTCATTGCATGACCGACAGCTTCTTTTAATGTTTCTGTCGTGCTGCCCATGACCGGAATGCAGATTTTCGGTCTTCCCTCTCCGATCACGAGATCTCTGACCTGTACTGTTTTGTCCATATTGCTGTGCCTCCCATACATTCCTGCTTTTTCCTGTCATTATACTATATTTCCGCCGCAAAGTCCAGCACTTGACAGATGCACGCCCGGTCATTATCATAAAACTGACGGGATGCCGGCGTCTGACGTTTTGTTATTTTGCAGCAGAAACATTCGCGGGCATCACGATATCGCAAAAACACAAAAACTTACGAGGTGATCATCTTATGAACGATACATTTCCTGTGATTGACGGGCACACAAAGCTGACAGGGCTTCTCGGAAGCCCCGTTTCCCACAGTATCTCTCCTCTGATACACAATGAAGCTTTCCGCCTGCTGGATCTCAATTATGTCTATCTTTGTTTCGATGTGCCGGAAGCAAACCTTGCCGATACGGTAAAGGGGCTGCGATGTATGAACATCGCCGGTTTTAACTGCACCATGCCGGATAAGACAAAAATCTGTGAGCTGATCGATGATCTTTCGGATGCCGCCCGCATGATTGGTGCTGTCAACACGGTTGTCAATGAAAACGGCAGACTGGTCGGTCACAACACCGACGGCATCGGCTATATGCAGGCAGTCAAAGAGGCCGGACACGACATCATCGGCAAAGAAATGACACTTCTGGGTGCCGGCGGTGCAGCAACTGCCATCGCCGTACAGGCTGCATTAGACGGTGTATCCACACTGCATATTTTTAACCGCAAAGGCCGTTCCTGGGAACGTGCCCTAAAACTTGCCGACACGATCAATGCTAACACTTCCTGTAAAGCTACAGTATCGGATCTTGCTGATGAAGCATCCCTGCGGCAGGCACTTGAAGCCAGTACGATCCTGACCAACGCCACTTCCCTTGGCATGGCTCCGCACGCAGATACCTGTCCGATCCCGGATGCTTCCATGCTTCGTCCGGAACTGATCGTGTCGGATATCATTTACAATCCGAAGCAGACACGCCTGCTTCAGATGGCTTCCGCAAATGGCTGTGCCACCTTTAACGGACTGTATATGCTGCTTTTCCAGGGTGCCGAAGCCTTCCGCCTCTGGACTGGAAAAGAAATGCCGATCGAGCCGATCAGAGAACATTATTTCAAGGGCTGATCTGTAAATCACGTTTTATCTTTACTTAATCGAGTAGGAGGCAGTGACTAACCGCCGTCCTCTCACACCACCGTGCGTACCGTTCGGTACACGGCGGTTTCAAT
>NZ_JAJEQE010000072.1 GCF_020687205.1 Hominisplanchenecus faecis | reverse complement strand
TTAACCGCAGAAACCGCTGTTAAGCCGCCATAATTATCATAGAAGATCTAAATTTACAGAAAAAATTTCACACCGTCTTAAGTCAGATCATACGTCTTAATGTCATTACCTTCAGTGCCCTTCTTAACGATGGTATGACAACCTATCGTAGTTCCCATGGCACGTAGTTTCCATTCTTCTTGGGTAGCGTTGAGCTTATCCAGTTCTTCTTGTCTTTTATCTTTATCTTCAATAGCTAATATTTCAGCTTTTTCCTTTTCATAGACATTTTTAAATTGACACCATTTCCTGAAAAAGTCCTGCATTGTAGGATTATCGAACGTCAGTGAAACCTTCTGATCAGGTGTCTCAGCAAGTGAGAGATTCACTGAATCATCAATAGAAAACAACAGGGAGAGTACATCTCCGACTGTTTCAATATTAAAATCCAGAAAAACACTTACATTTAATCCCAGTGCAGTTGCTATCTTTTCTAACTGATCCGGTTTTGGATTCCGGATTCCCAGTTCATATTTTCTGATCGTTCCTACGTTAATGCCGGACAGCTCGGCTAATTGTATCTGACTGTATCCTCTAAATTCCCGGAATGCCCGGATTTTTTTACCAATCATAATGCTGCCTCCTTAATAATATTTGTGCTTCTATTCTAGCACAAAAGTGAATGATACAAAAGAGTGAGATTTAACAAATTGCCGATACGCAAGCAATAGGTATGGAATGGGAAAAATAAATTCGCAAATGTTTATTGACAAATTCACAAAAGTGAATTATTATAAGAGAACGACGAAAGAGTCACAAAAGTGACTTGAAAGGAGGACAATATGAGAACTAATTATATGATGACTGTTGATGATGTCATGGAAGAATTAGGAGTGAAACGCAGTAAAGCATATTCTATTCTAAAGCAACTCAACGATGAACTGGCAAAAGAAGGATATGTGGCAGTTCGTGGAAAGATTCCACGTCCCTACTGGGAAACAAAATTTTATGGATGCTCTCAGAGAGCAGTATGAGGGAGGATTTAAGATGTCAGCTTACAAAGACAAAACACAGGGAACCTGGTATGTGAGCTTCCGTTATGTTGACTGGACAGGAAAGAAAACGCAGAAGCTGAAAAGAGGGTTCAAGACTAAGAAAGAAGCATTGAATTATGAAAAGGAATTCATAAGAAAAACTGCGGCGGATATGAAAATGGAGATGAACAGTTTTATTCAAGTCTATTTTGAAGATAAAAAGAATGAACTGAAAGAAAATTCAATCCGTAACAAGCAGCACATGATGAACAAGCACATTGTTCCGTATTTTGGAACAAGAAAAATGAATGAAATTACACCGGCAGAGATTATCCAGTGGCAGAACACCATTCAGGAAAAAGGTTACAGCAAGACTTATGAGCGTATGATTCAGAATCAGTTAAATGCACTGTTTAATCATGCACAGAAAATTTACAATCTGAAGGAAAATCCATGTAAGAAAGTAAAAAAGATGGGGAAATCGGATGCAAATAAGCTGGAGTTCTGGACGAAAGCAGAATATGACAGATTTATCGCCGGGATTGAGCCGGGGAGTGAAGATTATCTGATATTTGAAATTCTGTTCTGGACAGGAATCAGGGAAGGAGAGCTTCTGGCATTGAGTCTTTCAGATTTTGATATGAGTGGAAATCTCCTGCATATCAATAAGACATATAACCGGATCAGGAAAAGAGATGTGATTGATACTCCAAAAACAGAGAATTCAGTCCGTACCATTGATATTCCCAATTTTCTTAAGGAAGAGGTGCAGGAGTATGCGAAGAAACATTATGGATTTCCGGAAGATCAGCGGTTGTTCCCGATTGTGGCGAGAACACTGCAGAAACGGCTCAAGAAATATGAAACACTGACCGGTGTAAAACCAATCAGAGTGCACGATATCCGTCACAGCCATGTGGCATATCTGATCTACCAGGGCGTAGAACCACTGATTATCAAGGAAAGGCTGGGGCACAAAGACATTCAGATGACATTGAACACTTATGGGCATCTGTACCCGTCACAGCAGAAAAAAGTTGCTGAGATGCTGGACAATAAACGTTAATACGGAGGAAAAGAAGCAAATGAAAACAAAGAAAGTAGTTGGAAAAATATTTGATGCAATTAACTACAGTAAGAAGCTGAAAATAAGTTCCATTTTACCGGATCGGGATTCAGATTATGTGATTCTTCTTGAATTAGAGGACGGAAGCAAATTTGAAATCATTATTATTCCTACAAGGAGATTTGTGTAAGGAGCAAAAGCTATGACTACTGACAGACAAAAAGAAAAAGCCCAGACAAAATATCTGAGCAAGTTCTCTGATAATCAGATTTACTGATATACCATCTTGACAGATTAAGTATATCACGAATTGATAAACACAACAATTCCCGAATATCTGTTCATCAAAGACTTGCCCGGAGGGGCAGGAGGTAGAAGTGACATTATTTGAACAGGTAAAAGAATGTGTGACAGCCAGACAGGCTGCGGAGCATTACGGGATAAAAGTAAAAAGAAATGGAATGGCGTGTTGTCCGTTTCATAAAGACCGACACCCAAGTATGAAGGTAGATAAAATATATCACTGCTTTGCATGTGGAGTGGGCGGTGATGTGATAGATTTTACAGCAAGGTTATTTGGAATATCACAGTATGAAGCTGCGAAAAAGATGATAGAAGATTTTGGACTGGATATAAAAATCGAAGACAGAAACAAATACAAAAGGACGCACCAAAGCAGGAATACTTTGATATCAAAGAAACCTAAAGTTGTGATGATCAGAGAAAAACTGGAGCAGTGGTTGAAACATGCAACAGACGTGCTGATCAGATATCTGAAATGGATTCAGTTCTGGAAAGAGATTTACAAACCAGAACCAGATGAAGAGTGGCACGAATTATTTACGGAGGCATTGGCAAATGAAAGAAAGATAAATGACTATCTGGACGTGCTGATGTTTGGAACAGGAGAAGAGATTGTAGAGTTTTTCAAGATGAAGAGAAGGGAGGTTGAAAAAATTGAAGAAAGAATTAACGAATATCAGCGAGGAGTCCTTGATGGAATTAGAAGATATTGTGAACGAGGAGATGCTTACAACAGAAGATGTCAATAATATGTTGGAGCATACGGATAAAGGAAGAACAAAGCAGACAATTAGAAATTGTGTAACCGTACTTCAAAATGATCCGGTATTGAAAAAAGCGATTAAACGAAATGAACTTTCTGGAAGAATGGACATTGTAAAAGAGGTTCCCTGGGAGCGGAGGAATAACAGTCCTACGGTTACAGATACTGATGAAAATAATCTGAAGATGTATCTGGAAGAAAATTATGAACTGACAAGTGAGCGTGTGATCAAAGCAGGAATAGATATTGTTTCCAATGAAAATAAATATCACCCAATTAGGGATTATCTGGAGAGTCTGGTCTGGGACGGAATTCCAAGAATAGAAAATATGCTTCCGCATTTTCTGGGAGCAGAAAAGAGCAAATATACAATCGGAGTAATGAAAATGCACATGCTGGCAGCGATTTCAAGAATTTATGAACCGGGAATAAAATATGATATTATGCTGTGTCTGGTTGGAAGCCAGGGAGCCGGAAAGTCCACGTTTTTCAAATATCTAGCGATAAAAGAAGAATGGTTCAGCGACAATCTGGATCATCTGGACGATGAAAATATTTACAGAAAACTGCAGAACCACTGGATTATCGAAATGGGAGAAATGAAGGCAACTATCACAGCAAAGAATATTGAACAGATAAAGTCGTTTCTGAGCAGACAGAAAGAAACTTATAAAGTGCCTTATGAAGTTCACCCGGAAGACAGACCGAGACAGTGTGTATTTTGCGGAACATCAAATGATCTGAATTTTCTTCCTCTGGACAGAACCGGAAACAGACGATTTGCTCCGGTGATGACAGATATGTCGAAAGCAGAAGTTCATATTCTTGACAATGAGGCAGAGAGCAAAGCCTATATCGAACAGGCCTGGGCAGAGGCAATGGTACTGTATCGCCAGGGAAATGTGTTCTTAGGATTTACAAAGGAAATTGAAGAAGAGGCAAAGCGTCTGCAGAAAGAATTTATGCCGGAGGATACCAATGCCGGAATCATACAGGCATTTCTTGATGACTATGATGACGATTATGTATGTACAAGAATTCTGTTCGATGAAGTGCTACATCGAATCGGAGAAATGAAACAGTGGGAAGGTAAAGAAATTGCCAATATTATGAACAATGCGATTGTATGCTGGAAACCACATGGTACACATCGATTCGGAAAGGAATATGGAATACAGCGGTCATGGAAACGGATGGAAGATTCGGTGAAGAAAGATAAAGACGGATTTATAGAAGTACCGGAACAGTTGGAAATACCGTTTGAGTAAAGATTATTGTAAACGATGTAAACGGAACTTGAAGAAAAAACTTAAAACGTTAACTTTTAAAATCTTTTGAACTCCGTTTACAAATTCCGTTTACAGACTGGAAAGGAGCAGAAAATGATGAAACAGGGAAGATTAGGATATAACAGCAGCAATGGTAGATATGGATTATTAGCATCGGATTTATGGATTGATACAGGATTTCACTGTGGAGAAGGACTGGAAGTGTTGGTAGATGATGAATGGGTACAGACCAGAATGGAGATGAATCTGGCAAGAGAATGGTATCTGGTGGGAACGCCTTATTGTGGAGATTTGGAATATGTGCAGGCGAGGATACCAGAATAAACAGATCTATGATCCACTTCGGTCGGTGCAGAACAGACGTCCATAAGGACGTTATGCCCCCGGCAGGGCGCAAGGGGACTTTTGATGGACGGTACGGCTGTCGAAAGTGCTTTTGCGTTACTTTTGACAAAAGTAACAAAACCGCCGTATCCGGCGAAAGTTTCTTAAATATCGCCATGTCTGGCGTAAATAAAAATTATGTGCCATATCTGGCACTCAAACAGAAAAGAGGTGAGAAAATTTATGATGAAACGAACAATCAGTGGCATGATCGGAGCCGGTTCACTGGCTCATAACAGACGGGATTTTGTAGCAGAAAATGTAGATCCGGACAGAGTACAACTGAACATTTGTTATAAGAATGAGAATCTGAAGGAAGTTTATAAAGAGCTGTTTGACGATGCGGTTGAGAGATATAATGTCGGGAAAAGAAAGGACCGGCAGATTGCAAATTATTATGAAAAAATCCGACAGGGCAAACAGGAGAAGCTGTTCCATGAAGTAATATTTCAAATTGGTAATCGTGAGGATATGGCAGTTGGCACGACAGAAGGAGATTTGGCCGTAAGGGTACTGGATGAATATATGAAAGACTTCCAGAAAAGGAATCCGTCACTTCGGGTATTTAACTGCTATCTGCATCAGGACGAAGCTACTCCGCATCTGCATATTGACTTTGTGCCTTATGTGACCAACTGGAAGGGAAAAGGAATGGATACCAGAGTTTCGCTGAAGCAGGCATTGAAAAGTCTTGGATTTCAAGGTGGAAATAAGCATGATACAGAACTGAATCAGTGGATAAATCATGAAAAAGAAGTGCTGGCAGAAATCGCAATACAACATGGAATTGAATGGGAACAGAAAGGCACACATGAAGAGCATCTGGATGTTTACAATTTCAAGAAAAAGGAACGCAAAAAGGAAGTGCAGGAACTGGAGCAGGAAAAAGAAAATCTGACAGCAGAGAATGAAGGCCTGACTTCTCAGATTGCGGACGCAAGGGCAGATATTAAGCTACTGGAAGAAGAAAAAATTCAGTTCCAGAAAGATAAAGAGATAGCGGAAAAACGTGCGGAGAAAGCAGAAACGGAATTGAAAAAACTGGAGGACAGAAGAGAATTCCTGCAACCAGTGATGGATAATGTCAGTAAGGAAATAAAAGAATATGGAATGATTAAAACATTTCTGCCGGAAGCTACAGCATTGGAACGTGCGGTAACTTACCGGGATAAGAAAATAAAACCATTATTCATTGAAATGAAAAACAAAATCGGTGCGATGGCTGCACAGGTGAAAGAACTCACAAGAGAAAGAGATAGTTGGAAAAGTAAGTTTCAGAAGAAAAAGCAAGAGCATGAAAAAACAAAAAAGGAACTGGCAGAAGTTCAGAAAGATTATCAGAAATTGTCTGGTGAGAAAGAAATGCTGCAGGGAATTGCAGACAGGTATAACCGACTTTTACGCATGTTGGGGAAAGATATGGTAGAACGACTGGTGCAGGACGATATCCGGATGCAGACGGAACTTGAAGCGAAAAAACAGAAAGAGCAGATGCCGAAAAAAATAGGTGACCGTATACAATGGGCAAGAGAACGAAGTGAAGAACACAATGCAAAAATTAAGAAGAATAAAGCAAAGTACAGAGGAATGGAGTTGTAAGAATATGAAGAAACAGATTTATGATGAAAAGAACGGACTGAACTACACACTGCATGGAGATTATTATCTGCCAGACCTGGAAATCAATGAGGAAGAACCTACATATGGGAAGTATGGAATAATGCGAAAACAGTTTTTGAAGGAACACAGGAGTGCCAGGTATCAATATCTGGTACTGACCGGGAAACTGACGGAGCATTTGAATCAAATTGATAAAGAGGTCAGAGAAAAAGTTGAGATGTTGGCGGAGCAGATGGCTGAACGGTGGGGCGTTACGGAAGAACTAAAGACGCAGAATCAGATGGAATGGGTGAGAAGGATGAATAATATCAAAGCAAATGCTGAAGAAATAGCATTGAAAGAAATAATATATTTATAATGCAAAAGGAATCTCTGTTCAAATATTTATTGATAATTAATATTTGGATGGAGATTTTTCATGGACAAATAAACAATGTGGAAGTATAATGAGCAAAAAAGAAGGGAGCGATTGTTATAAGAGAAACACCAGAAAGATTCAAATTAGAAGATACAACAATATGGTCTTTTCCTGAAAGGGGAAATTGGGCTACACATTCAGGAAAATACAGAGGGAACTGGTCTCCGTATATTCCTAGAAATATTATTTTGAGGTATTCAAAGAAAAAAGACTGGATACTAGATCAATTCTTAGGCAGTGGCACAACGTTGATTGAAGCAAAGTTATTGGGAAGAAATGCAATTGGCGTTGATATAAATTCTGAGGCTGTCAAATTATCTAACACAAATCTAAATTTTACTTATCAAGAAAAATCAAAAATATTCACCAAACAAGGAAATGCAAACAATTTATCATTTATAAAAGACGAAAGTATAGATCTTATCTGTACTCACCCACCATATGCAGATATTATACGGTATAGTAAAGAAATACCAGGAGATATTTCTCATTTAAAATATGAGGATTTTTTGCAGGAACTGGAACAGATTGCAAAAGAATCATATAGGGTACTAAAAAAGCAAGGAATATGTGCATTTATGATTGGAGATATACGGAAAAAAGGCTATGTGCTACCACTGGGCATGAATTCTATGCAAAAATTCGTTGATGCTGGATTTAAACTTAAAGAAATTATTATAAAAGAACAGCATAATTGCAAAGCTACAGAATATTGGAATAATATAGAAAAAACATTTTTAATGTTGGCACATGAATATATATTCGTGTTGGAAAAATAGAGATATTCACAAAGGAGATACGGGACGAGTGTCGAGTATCTCCTTTGTGAAAAATTATCTACCAAGTAAGAAGCAGTTTATCATGAACAACTTCGTTTTGCATGGTTTGACCAGCGTTTTGCAATCGATCAATCATAGAGGTACCACAGTTAACAAAAATTTCTCTTTCAAATAAATCTATAGGTGGTGTGATAGAAATATCTTTTTTGTTGGATTCACGTGTACCATTGATTGATAACATTACATAAACACCTCTGGCTTTGCATTCAGCTATTTTATTGAATAATGTTTCTATATTGAAAGTTTGAGCACCATAAATAATGCTTTGACTATGAGTATATGGCGGATCACAATAAACTACGTCACTAGGTTGTGCTTTATCCATACATTCTTCAAATGACATAGTTGAAAAAGTCGAGTTTTTTATAAGATCATGCCATAAATCTACTCTTTTTGAAAAGGTTTCTGGCTTGATAGGGTTATGTGGACCTTTGGGAGTGGACATATACCCATCTGCTTTTCGAAAACGAATTATTCCGGAGTAGCATGTACGTGATAGAAGACAGAAATCAAGAGCATTGTGATTGCTATTAAATCTATCTCTAATTTCATTGTATTTATTACTAGGATCTTTATAATAATCTTCAATTTCCTTTGAATAATAATTTTTTATTTGCTGCGGCTCATATTTGACGATATTAAAAATATCAATTAAAAATGGTAAGATATCGCTGGCATATGAATGAGTAAACCTAGGGGTGCTGGTTGTACTGTTTTGGTATAGTAATTGTGCCATTACAGCACCACTCCCCAAAAATGGTTCATAGTAGTTATTAAATTGTTCGGGCATATATGAAATAATGGTTTCGGCAAAGCGTTGCTTATTTCCGATCCACTTTAATAATGCTGGTACTTTGGACATTGCTCAAACCTCACATGTAACTTATAGTCTGTAGACTCAAAGTCTACAGTGCTATTATAATTTAACTAGTTGGAGGTGTCAAGCAATGCAGGAAGAAATACGTGTCGCTTATGGAAAAGCAGTAAGAGCAATACGACAAGATAAGAAAATATCACAAGAAGAGCTAGGCGATTTATGCGGACTACATAGGACATATATAAGTGACATAGAACTTGGTAAGCGTAATGTTTCTTTGGAAAATATAGATAAAATTGCGCATGCATTGCAAGTGAAGAAGTCGGAATTATTTATTGAGGTGGAGCAATATGAAGGCATTTAAGGAATTTAGAAGAGAAGATAAATCGTTTTGGTTTTTTATACGATTTATTAGCGAAAAATTGGGATATTCTAGAAAAGGAATCGTTTTAACTTATACAGTAGAGCAAATAGAGAAATTATGCGACAAAGAGAATATTGAAGTTTCTCCGGATAGAATTAACAAAGCTGTCTTATATTGTAATATGAGAGCTGACTTGTTAAATAATACGATTGAGAAAAATTTGATGGATGTTGATGAGGCTAAGCAGATATTTGAAGAAATGAGAAATAGCGGAAAATATAAATGTAAGCTGATTATGAACAAACAACGTAAAGAGATCAAAAAAGTAAATTATTTTACCGCAATTATTACCATGATAGCAGAAGAAATGCTTGGTGGAGATGAGGAATTTAATCCAGATCCAAGAGGGCTTGTGTATCTGTTGAATAATAGAAAGATCATTGGAGCATCTTCAAGAAGGTTTGATGGAGCATATCCTTCGATTTATAATCCTAAGATAGTGTGGGAAATAAAAGAGTATTATTATTCAAAGTCATTTGGAAGTAGAGTTGCAGATGCTGTATATGAAGCAGAACTTGATGGATATGAATTCAACGAAATATACGATAGAACCGGGCAGCAAGTATATCATGTAATGTTTATTGATAGCCATTATACTTTCTGGGGACAAGGGAAATCCTATTTGTGCAGATTTATTGATACGCTTAATATGGGACTTATAGACGAACTTATCGTTGGAAAAGAAGTTTTGACAAGATGGAGAGAAGTTCTTACGGAGCTTCAGTAAGACTATAGGTGTGAAAATAAAGTACATTTAGAAAAAGTTGTGGACAAAGAGGATAAAATAATGGCATTTGAAGTATTAGATCAAAATATTACCCAGTTGTTTAAAAATGATGATATCTTTTTTATACCAAGATATCAAAGAAATTATGTTTGGAGAGAATTGCACTGGGGACAATTAATAAAAGATATTCGATATTGTGCAGAGGTAACGCCAGACTGGAGTCATTTTATTGGCAGTATGGTATTTGAAAGGAAACAGTCAAGTGGAGGAATGGTTGCCATAATTGATGGACAGCAAAGAATTTTAACACTTCAGATAGTTATTTTTTCGTTGATTTTTTGCTTCAAAAATATGAAGGATAGTACATCCGATACTAACATAAAAAAGCAATGCGATGGTAATATTGCATATTTACAAGATCTGATTATTAATCGTACACTTGGAAATGCTGATAGCATTAAAGTTGAAAATGGATATGAAGAATTTGTTGAATTGAATCAAGATTTGATGGATATATATAAGAGTGATTTAGAAAAGTATCATAATCTTATCGCAAGTCAGCGCAAAGAATCGAGTGTTATTTTAAAAGCTTTTAAGTTTTTTGTGACAGATTTTCAAAAGTTGAATTTTCAAGAACTTGCAACATTAACAAAACAATTTTTGGAGACACGCGTTGTAACGATTTCATCAATGCAGGAAGAAGAAGTATATAATATTTTCGAAATATTGAATGCGCGTGGAGTAAAGTTAAAGCAAATTGAATTGTTAAAAAATTATTTGTTTAAGTACTTAAAGCCTAAATCCCTTTTAGATACATATAAAACTAAATGGGGAGATTTGGAACAGCGATTAGAGAAAGTGGATTTAGATGATTATTATTTACACATGTATCGTTGTTGGCATTACAAAAATAGATTGAAAAAGGAACAATTATTTGAAATTACAAAAGAACAATTGAGAGAAAATAATCAGAAAGATTTACCAAAATTCTTTGATTTTTTTATACAGGGTTCAGAATATTATTATGGAATTGATTCTGTAGTAGGCGATGATATAGAAAAAGAAGTATATGAATATTTTAAATTAAAACGGAATAGGCAGGTAAGATCGGTTTTACTTGCTTTAAAGATGAAATATGCAGAAGAAATATTAGATATAGATAGTTACCATCAATATTTAATGATGTTGCGAAATTTCTGGGTAACATTTAATTTGGACAATGGATCAAGTAATAAAATAGATGGAGACGTTTATATATTATCTAATGAAATTTATAAGTCTAGTGAAAATAGAAGAGTTGAATTTGCAATACTTAAATTTTTAAAGAAATATTCTACATATTACAGTAAAGAAAATGTTTTGGAAAATGGATTAAAAAATATTGTATATTCAAACAAAACTAACAGAAAAAATATTTCTTCAAAGCTATTAGTATATTTTTTGAAACCGCTAGTTTTAGAAGAAGAAATAAATAAATACGCGCAGTATGATTTCTCAAAATTTAATGTAGAACATGTTCTAAATGATGATCCTAATGAAGATGTAAGATATTCTTTAGGAAATTTGCTGGTCTGTCCCGATGAATTAAATGGGGTAATGAAAAATTCTTCTTATGATAAAAAGAAGAATAAATTGTTAGAGAGTAATATTCCCTATTTGGTTAATTTTGCAAAAAAATATGATCGATTTAATGAAAAAAATATAGAAGAGCGAAGTAATGAGGTAATAGCTAGACTGAAAAAAATATATCTTTTATCAAAAGATTTAGTAGAAAAAAATTATAATAATTTGGAGATATTATTTGAACTCAAAAAACAATTGATAAAAGCATTTGGAGAAAACAGCGTATATGTTTCTGCTTTGGAGGAAAAGGGATTAAATCAATTTATTACATATATCTACAAAAATGGTTCGCTTCCAGGAAGTGAAGTAGAAGAAATTAAAAAGATGTTGCCACAGAGTGCGTAATAAGAGCACCTTACATTTGGTGATAACACTATGATAACAAAATCTCCAAAAACCACACGGACACAGCGGAAAATCCGGATTTTCCCACGCAAATCATACGAAAAATCACCATTTGCACACTGCAATACACCAGTCTGATATCGTGAAGGTGGACGTACTGTAGGATCAGGACGTGTTGCTACAATCATCGAGTAATACAATCTGAATATAGATTTGTTATCGTAAGATAACGTTGTGTCCAAACGTAAGATACCCCGGAACCGTAAGGTTTCCGGGGTTTTTCTGTTGAACAGAAGATTAAAATAAGGCTGTAAAGAATAGCGAATAAATTAAAAACAGGCAGGTATGGGAAGAAAATGAAAACCTTCGCATATCTGCCTGTGATACTGTTATGATACTATTTCTGTTCGTTATTGGAAAATTTCTGTGCTAAAAGTTCATCTCGCTTACGGATTCGTGTCTCAAAATCCAGTTCTTCAATTCCTTTATGTGTGAGTGTGAGAGAAGAGATCGCTCTTTTATACTTTTGTATATATTAGAATAGCATTTTAGAAAGCACTATGGTAAAATAAGGTGAAGGTAAATCGGAATTGCAGATTTAGAAAAATTGTTGATTATTCCGGGGCTCTTTGAGCCACCTGTCCGGACTTTGAGAGCCACCATTCTGGAGAATGAGAGCCATATATTC
>NZ_JAJEQE010000071.1 GCF_020687205.1 Hominisplanchenecus faecis | reverse complement strand
GCCTTCGGCTATATCCTTCCCACTACCGGGCGGATTCGGGACTTTAACCCGTTAGAAACGTGCGCCGCTAGGCGCACCAAGCAAAAGAGCCACGGTCTTCCATGGCTCTATTGTATCATAAATCAAAACTTATTTTCATTAAAATTTAAACGTATCTTTCAGTCCCAGCCATTTCTGGTCTTTATCACTCAGGTTCAGCGGTGTACCGTCTGCCAGTGTATAACCTTCTGCCGATGCACTGCCTTTGTACTCGCCCTTCACTTCCGGCCACTCGATGCCGATCTCCGGGTCGTTCCATGCCATGCCGCCCTCATCGTTCGGATGCCAGAAATCGTTCACTTTATAGCAGAATTCTGCCTCATCGCTCAGCACCAGAAATCCATGTGCAAAACCTTCCGGAATGAGGAACTGCTTTTTATTTTCCGCAGATAAAACCACGCCGAACCATTTTCCATAAGTCCTGGAATCGGAACGCAGATCCACGGCAACATCAAATACCGTTCCGCGTACCGCACGGACCAGCTTGCACTGCGGATACTGTTTCTGGAAATGCAGGCCTCTCAATACTCCTTTTGTGGACATGGACTGGTTATCCTGTACGAAATGAATATCAATGCCTGCCTCTTTCATATCTCTTTCGTTGTAGGTTTCCATGAAATAACCACGCTCGTCACCATGAACGGCCGGTTCTACGATACAAAGGCCTTCGATACCGCCTACGTTTTTCTCAACTTTGATCTGTCCCATTTTCTTTATCTCCTTCTGCAACTGTTCAGTATCTTTTTATCTTAGTCGGAGAAGACTCCCACTTCTTATTTTTTGTACTTATCTTTTAAAATGTATCCGAAATCACACTTTGATTTCTTTCAGATAACGGCTCAGTGCGTCCTGCCAGGTCGGAAGCGGTGTAAATCCATTTTCCACCAGCTTGCTCTTATCCAGACGGCTGTTAAACGGTCTTGCCGCTTTGCTTAAGCCATATTCTGCTGTGGTTACCGGCAGAACCTTGGTCGTATAACCTGCCTGACGGTAGATTTCCCTCGTAAAATCATACCAGCTGATGTATCCGCCCTCGTTCGTCGCATGATAATAACCATATTTTTCTGTTTCATTCATATCAATCAGCAGACGTGCCAGATCATAAGTGTAAGTTGGTGTACCGATCTGATCATTGACCACACGAACCGTGTCATGCGTCTTGCCGACATTCAGCATCGTCTTGATAAAATTCTTGCCATTTAAGCCAAAGACCCACGCAATACGGACGATAAAATATTTCTCCAGTGTCTGGCTTACTGCCAGTTCCCCTTCCAGCTTCGTCTGTCCATAGACATTCATCGGCTTATAATCCTTGCAGTCCGGCTTCCATGGCTCTGTGCCCTGACCATCAAATACATAATCTGTGCTGATGTAAGTCATCTTGCAGTCCAGCTTCTTGCAGACATCCGCAATGTTCTGTGTGCCGCCCGCATTGATCGCACGGACCTTTGCAATCTTGTCATCATCTTCCGCCATATCAACCGCAGTCCATGCCGCACAATGGATCACCGCATCCGGTTTTACGCTCTCAATGACACGCTTTACTGCTTCTTTATCTGTGATATCCAGTGAAAGATAAGGTGCTTTTGTCACCTCAGAAGCATCTTCCACACCGCTGTACTGCTCCTGAATATCAGAAGCGACACCCTCATGCCCTCTCTTGATCAGTTCGTTCATTACATCATGTCCAAGCTGTCCGCCGACACCTGTTACAAAAAATTTCATGCTGTTTCCTCCACTAATTATGCTCATGAGCGACTGGCCCACAAGTTACTTCTTTTAAGTATCATAACTCATAGCATTTACTAAGTCAAACCGAAAAGCTGAAATCATTCCCGGACTGCACCGGAGAGTCATGTAAAATCAATATTCTCCAAGATCAAACAATTCCTCAAAGGTTATTTTCAAATTCGGGAACATCACCAGTTGTAACTCCTCTTTATTCTGTGCAGTAACTGTTTTATAAAGATACGGATATCCTGTTCCATCCTCTTCGAAGTCAAAAAGATAGATTTCTACGGACTTTTTTCTCCAATCAACGATCCAGTATTCAGAAACTCCGACTTTGCAGTAAATATTCATTTTTTCGTGCCTGTCATATTCTTCCGTAGCATTGGATAAGACCTCCATCACAAAACGTGGAATACCTGTAAAAGAAATATTCTTTCGATCTCTCAAGTTGCAGATAATGGATACATCCGGAATCATTACTTTATCATCGTTCGCACGCCATTCATACTGCACACCATCACCAAAGACACGACACAGACTGTCTTTAATCTGACTGCCGATTTTGATAACAAAATTGTTGATAACCATAGCGTGTTCCAGATAAGTTTTACTTAAATCCTCAACAGGTAATACATTACTCATGCAGTGCTGCACCTCCTTGATATATAGTATTGTTTACGTTCTCTGAAATCTTTCAGTGCTGCTGCGCCTTCTTTGCAGGTCATACCGCACCTGATATCACTCCACCGTCACGCTCTTCGCCAGATTTCTCGGTTTATCCACATCCAGTCCTTTTGCCACGCTGACATAGTATCCGATCAGCTGCAGCGGAACCACGGCCAGGCTTCCGACAAAATGCTCATCTACTTTTGGTACATAAACGGTAAAGTTCACCTGATCTTCGATTTCGTATTTTCCATAGGTAGTCAGTCCCATCAGGTAAGCTCCGCGGCTCTTACATTCGAGCATATTGCTGATGGTTTTCTCATAGAGTTCGCTCTGTGTAAGGACTCCGATCACCAGGGTGCCCTGTTCGATCAGGCTGATGGTTCCATGCTTCAGTTCTCCCGCCGCATAGGCTTCGGAATGGATATAGGAAATTTCTTTGAGTTTTAAGCTTCCTTCCAGGCAGACTGCATAATCAATGCCGCGGCCCACGAAGAATACATCATGTGCGTTTGCATATTTGGAAGCAAACCACTGGATCCGTTCTTTATCTTCCAGGACTTTCTGCATTTTATCCGGGATGGTAAGCATCTCGGAAATGTAATAGCTGTACTGTTCTTCTGAAATCTTTCCTCTGACTTTTGCGAACTGCACTGCCAAGCAGTACATTGCGGCTAACTGTGCACTGTAGGCTTTCGTTGTCGCAACTGAGATTTCCGGTCCTGCAAGTGTATAGAATACCTTATCGGCTTCGCGTGCAATGCTGCTTCCAACTACATTGACGATCGCCATTGTGGTAATATTCTTTTCTTTTGCCATTCTAAAAGCCGCCAGTGTATCGGCTGTTTCACCGGACTGGCTGACTACGATCACCAGTGCTTTCTGGTTTAATGGCATTTTTCGATAACGGAATTCGGATGCCAGCTCTACCCTCACCGGAATATCCGCCAGATCTTCAAATACATACTGTGCTGCCATACCCACATGCCATGCCGATCCGCAGGCAACAATATAGATCTGATCAAAATTCTGAATCTCTTCGTCCGTGATTTCTACTGTTGAAAGGTCAATTTTATCTTCTTTGATGACCGAATTGAGCGTATCCTGGATTGCTTTTGGCTGCTCATGGATCTCCTTCATCATAAAATGCTCAAAACCGGCTTTCTCCGCTGCTTCGGCATCCCACTTGATCTCGGTTGTTTCTTTTTCAATCTCATCGCCGTCAAGATTATAAAAATGTGCCTCTCCCGGAGTCAGTTTTGCGAACTCCAGATTTCCAATATAATAAACATTTCTGGTATATTTAAGAATTGCCGGAACATCAGAAGCAACATAAGTTTCGCCGTCTGCAATACCAATGATCATCGGACTGTCTTTTCGTGCCACCCAGATCTCCCCCGGATAATCCTTAAACATCAGTTCCAGAGCATACGAACCGCGTACACGCACCATCGTTTTCGCGATCGCATCGATCGGACCCAGATTATATTTCTTATAATAGTAGTCCACCAGCTTGATCACAACTTCTGTATCTGTCTGACTGTAAAAAGTATAGCCATGTTTTAATAACTTTTCCTTCAGTTCCGTATAATTCTCAATAATGCCATTATGCACACCAACAACCTCGGATTCTACCATACCTGAGCCAGAACCGCTGCAGTTTCCCGACACATGCGGATGTGCATTTGTCTGACTCGGTTCCCCATGCGTTGCCCAGCGAGTATGACCGATACCGCAAGTACCTTTTAAGGTATGACCATCGTCCGTTTTCTCCGCCAGATTGCTCAAGCGTCCCTTTGCCTTCACAACCTGTGCCAGATTCTCTCCGTCTCGAACAGCCAATCCCGCCGAATCATATCCCCGGTACTCCAGTTTTGACAAACCATCCAATAAAATCGGTGCTGCCTGATGTTCTCCTGTAAAACCAACAATTCCACACATAATGTATTCCTCCACTTTTTCTGAATAAAATGATTTGAAATTTGCTCTTATCAAAAATCAAACACTTCAGACAATCCTTATGTTTCTCTTTTCCATAATAACTCAAAAAAATTTTTCAAAAATCTCCCTCTATCTGTAGAGATCCTCCAGCGTTACCAGCCGGACTTCACCGTGCTCCTGTGCCTGAAGAAGTCCATCCGTAAAATCTCCTTTTGAAAAGATATTTTTCTTCTTCCGGTCTGTCCCCCACCACTGACCGATTTCACTCAGCTCAACGAGAAGATTATCTGAATAATAGAGCAGATAATCCTGACACATCTTCTCAAAAATCAACCCCATGTAATCCGGAAGATACTATTTCACCGCATGCGGATAGCCAATAAATCTAAAGTCTATCTATCATACCACTATTTCTTTGATTTGTGGAGTCTTTCTTTTAACCTTCCATGTTTTTAATGTTTAAGAAGCAAAGACAATACTCTCGGTCTTGCACCTTTTTCATATCGAAATCCCAGTGCATGACGTATAATTTCCGGTAAATAAAGTTTTTCTCCATCACGTTTCAAATATCCGGATTGTGTCATGGACTTTTCTTCTACCGATGTAAATATATTATTTTCCAGATTCATTGGAAGTGTTTTTTCGTCTGTCGGCAAATCTTCCAGCTTTTCAAAAATAGGCTTTAAATTTTCATATTCCGCCTTAATATCACTGATTTTGGCATTTGAACACTTTGGTACTGCATAACGTATCTCTGCAGGCATTAATATCCGATCATCATACGGCGGTTTTTTCATATTCTGCCCTGCTGCATATTTCAAAAACCGGATAATGTCACGTGCCTGAAGTTGTCCATTAAAATCGGAAAGAGCTGCCAGTATCCAACGTGATGAATACGCTTCATTTGAATCCTTCTTTCCTAATTTCAATCCCCAGAGTTCTTCCAGATATTTATCGATTATTTCCTGTGACGCATTTTCAATCGGAATACTTTCCCGATAAAAATCACTGTTTGCATGGCTTACCAGCCAAACTGCCAACTTTAAAGCTTCTGCCGAAGACCATTTCAGTTCTGCATAGGCAAATGACTGCCTGAATTGCTCATAATTAACTGTAATTGCATTCTGTGCCATATCGCTTCGTATAAAAATAATAAGACCAATATTTTCATATCTCGCACTGATCGTATTCAAAACTCCCTGGCATAAAACTTCTATCGCTTTTTGCTGATTTTTATTTGAAGATACTGCTTTTAATATCTCTTCCAGTCCATCAATCAAAAAGATAACTGTCTTTTCCTCTTCTTTTAATTTTTCATTCAGTTGAGCAAATGAGGTAAACTCTTTATTAACGGAATTTACAAACAATTGTTCCCAAAAACTCATCCAGTCAATTTCTTCATTCGCTTTAAGATCCAGTTTGTGAGAATTGTCACTGTAGATACCCCGAGAAACATCTGCAAACGATAATGTCTCATTAAAATAATCAATACATTGTTCCAGAACCGTTTGAAGCTGTGAAATATTCTGCGGTGCTAAAACCGGAATAAAACAGCCATTTTCCTTACTGATTTTTTTATGAGTAATTTCAGAAAAAAAAGAATTCCAGTTTTTCTTTTCTATCAACTGACGATACAAGAATGTTTTTCCAGATCCCTTTGCTCCCTGAACAACCGTTACCGGAATCTGGTGATTGAAACGAGCACAAAGATTTTTAATCGGTTCTGTTAATAATAGTTCTTCCGCTCCATTGGCTTCAGCCGTGATCTGATTATTCGCAAAGTCACAAATTTGTTTTGTAATGATCTGATGCTGTTTTTCTGTATACATTCCTCTTTCTGGTTCTTCTGATATACAATAAGGCTTTACTAATTCTTTGACAGCATCATACATATCCCTGTCTTTTAAAACATTTAAAATCTGCTTCCATTCTGTTAAATGTATTAATTCACTGGCAAACGGAAGCTCCACGATCATATTATCAAGAAGTTCCTCTTTTACCTCTGTAGTCTCAAAACATCCGAGTAAATTTTCCTTGATTTCCTGTTTCTCTCTTCTTGAAAAAGTTTCCGGAATCATGCCCAGAAAAACAGTAGGCAGAAGCGTATCTTCCTTTATCTTCAGACCTTTTGCAATAAAACTTAATACCTGCTTTGTTCCCATTACAGACTGAAGAGAAGTAGAAGTTACACAATATTTTTTCACTCGCGGATCAAGCAACAATGGTGCTGAATATTCGCTGATCCCCGCACGAAGATCCACCAGAACTGCTGTTGCCCCTAAACTACTTGCCAGTTTTGAAAGTACTTCTGCCAAAATATATTCTTTATTTCGACTGGCAGTGATTGTTTGCGGACTTGCATACAGATCAAACAATTGCTCTTCATAACGATATGTCGGAAGAAAGAAATGTTCTACTCTCTGTTGGCTGGTTTCGATTGGCAAGGTAATCGTCCCCATTAAATTTCCTGCCGTTGATACAATTTCCTCTACATTGCTGTTATCCTGAATCAAAGTTAATAAATCCAAATAACTAAAAGCACTATCATTTAGATCACCTTGGATTAAGGTAAGTCCCGGTGCCTCCAGATCAGAATCAATAATTAAAAGTTTGCTGTTTTCCGGATTCTTCTGAAGATTGGTCCATGCCCGTGCAAATGCAATAAGCGACAGTGTTCGTCCAACTCCACCCTTATAAGAATGAAATGCAAAAACCGGACAGCTAAGATCCGCCAACTGCTCCGTCGGATATATGGAATCTTCATAAATCGCCTTTTTAAACAATGGCAACGTTCTTACAGTAACCGGACTGTACTCGTACTCATATAAAATCATCAAATCTTCTCCCTGACCATCCAATTTTATACTTAAATTATCAGGTGCAATATTTTTCGGAAAAAGTTTCTTTAATACAGCATTCTGCAGCGTACCCTGTTCTGATTTTGGGTATACAACCATTTCATTCGGATAAACTTCTATATCGTATAATTCATCTTTCCACTCATCATGATGCATTAAAATATATCGTTCAATATCTTTCCATGTATAGAACCTCATAATTTACACCACCTCTTTCAGCCATTCTTTAATCTCAGCCAGCGTATGATCAAATTCCTGCAAATATGTAATATTCTGCTCTGCAGGAGCAATCAAATACCTGCACAACTGATGATAATCCGCTGTTCCTACCGTATTTCCATACTCCGTAGGAAAACTCTTAAATCGATAAGTTCCAGCCTGACCAACTCTCTTTAACAGCGTTCTAAAGTCATGTGACCCCAAAATTTTCGCTGTCTCATCATCCGCCTGAGAAATCGTATATATATTATCATTCTCCATGATCAAGCATTTCAATCCACATTCAACACAATAACATAATAATAAACGTCTACTGTAAGGACTTCCAATATTCCAATTATCATAGGAATTTGCATGAACTGTAAACGCTTTTTTATAATTTCTTTTATCAGCTCGTAATTTTGCCATAAAATTGTCCTCTTATTTTCACGTTAATCTAATCGCTAACAGGCAGGCTTTTTTCATATACAAAACCTTATAATTTGCCCCATCTGTTTGCTATTTTATTCGTTGGAATTAGCTTCCGTTATTTCATCATCTATTTTGGGTACGTAAAATAGGTATTGGCCTTTATCTTTGCCTTCTTCGTTTCCAGCGTTACCTGCTGCTCACCACGAAGAGGTATGCGATTTATCAGAGCAGCGAGAGCCTCTGTCTCCCGTGACCCCAGAGTCAGGGTTCATCCTATTTGTCCCAGTATATCACAGATCAGAGAACAAGTCTGCTACTTGACGAGATTTTCCCCATCATTTTTAAAGGCTTACAAGACATCTTTCTGCTCTTTCGCTTGTCTGGCTTCGTAATACACCAGTTCTGAAGTATCCACGCCTCTATATCGATCTCTGATCCTCTGCTTACGATCTATCGCTTCTGTTCCACTGCTCATTCTATAGTTCCTCTCATTCCACCGGAGACAGGGATCAGGTTTCAGATACTTGCGATGACTGAGACCGGAAAAAGGATCTTCGGGTTCTCTTTTTTATTTTGTTCAATTTTTTTTAACAGAACCTCGTTGCTATACGCTGAAAAAAGAGCTATACTTAAAATGAAAAATTGTACTCAAAGGAGGTATGCTCTATGAGTGAACACGATATTGACATTGCCGATATGCAGTGCTGAGTTTTTCGGATGACTCAGACCAGATGGAATGCTTCTATACCACGGCAGTTTTACACAAATGCCAGAAATCGACCTTTCCAAGTGTAAACAGGGAAAGGATTTTGGACATGGCTTTTACGTTACATCCTCTTATAAACAAGCACAAAGCTTCGTTCCTCTTTCTGTCAACAAACAAGTCAAAGAGGGATTACTCCCTTCTGACACTTCATCCAGTTATATTTCCGTCTTCAAATTCCACTTAAATTCGGAAATATCCATTCACCTGTTTAATGCAGCCGATAGAAACTGGCTTCATTTTGTTGCGTCGAATCGAAGAAAATCGCTTCTCCCCGAAATCAGGAATCAATACTCTAGTGTAGTGACCTGTTGATATTTAACAATACTATCGCCTCATTAAGAGGCTGTAGTATATGCAGGATATAATGAACTGATCTTTATTCGGGCATCGTTGGTTCTAAAGTGCCAATTGACCTTTGCTGCCAGAATATTCCTCTCTATTTCCCATGCAGATAGTTCGCGGCGTAGTTCTTCTATATCAGAAATACGACGGCTGAGACATTGCCGGGTCATTACATTGAGTTCTATTTCTGCAACATCCAGCCAGCTTCCATGCTTCGGTGTGTAATGTATCTCCAGCTTTTTGATGATACGCCTTGCTTCTTCCGGCGAATATCGTTTATACAGAGAAGAGGGGTTATGGGTATTCAGATTATCCATCACAAGTATGATCTTTTTGGCATCAGGATACATAACATCTACAAGATATTTGATCTCCTCTGCCTATTCAACAGCTGTACGATGTTCCCGGACACTTACATGATGAACACCACCGAGAGGTTCCACAAAAGCAAAAATGCTGACAGTTCCATTGCGGACATATTCCGAGTCGGTTTTCCGGTCGCTTCCGGAAATCATTGGCAAAGGTTCTCTGGACTCCCCTAAAAGCTGATATGGTTTTTCATCCATACACACGACTGGATATTTTTCATCATAGGGGAGTTCGTAAACATCAAGGACATCCTCCATATGAGCTATGAATTCCGGGTCTTCTTTTGCTGGGATGCACCAGTAGTCGTTTTTGTGAGGTCGAAGTTTGTTTTTTTTAAAGCATTGCGGATTGCCTCTCTGCCAACAGGAGTTTCTAAAATGACTTTGGATTCTTTCTCAAGCAGACGGATTATCCAACGGGAATGCCCTTCTGGAACGGGGCCACAGGCAAGTTCGATCAACTGAGCTTCTGCACGGCCGTCAATCTTACGTCTTGCATTGTCTGAATTTATGTTCCTTTTTAATTCAGTAACGGCATCAATGCCGCCATTGATGTATTTTGCCACAGTATTAGTAACAGTTGCCATGCAGACACCATTAGATTTTGCACTTTGTTCATGAGTTAAAACTTTTCCATGTGCTTCATCCAGGTCAATAATGATCTGGCATCTGCTGCGAATTGTTCTTGAAGTATCTTTTTTACGAATAACAGATCTTAATCTTGCAAGTTCTTTATCTGTAAGCTGAATATTATATTTTTGGGGTCTTGCCATAGAAATCACCGCCGTTCTTTTTTTATTATTATACGTCAGAACGGCAGTAAATGGTAAAAATATTTGGCTAAACATCAATAGGTCACTACACTAGCCAGATATCCATCAGTTTGAAAAATATCCAGTGAACGTTCCAACCGCACGCAACAATTGGCAAACAAATCATCAAACACTTTCAAAAATGTAGTCGTCATTGCTGAATCAACTTCATCATATTTAAATGTCTTATTTGCCAAAGCGACTCGAAATTCATTCCATGTATTTTTAATTGTGATTTCGCTTTTCTTAATATCTCCGAAATCAAATAATGGAGCATTCATAATATTTTGATACGACATTTCGCATTATTTCCAATCTTATAATTTGACGTCAGCCAATCATCTTAGAATTCGAATCAATCTCTCTCGCCTTTCTTGATAAGTCTGGCTACCGGAGTAAGGTCTGTAAATGCACTACCGATGATATTTCCACACACAGGGCACTCTATATCTTCATGTTCGCAGTTTCCTTCCCATATGGATTTATCGTCATATTCCGAAATAGAACCACATCTATCACAAGTCACTCGATGAGTCATCGTCAGACCTCCTTTGATTTTTCGTTTTTCTTTTCACCACATCTTCGCCGATCATAATAGATCGTTGCCTGCTACTCACCACGGAGAGGTGTGTGATTAATCAAAAAGATTTTTGGTTTGTCCGAGTAGCATGGGGCTATCCGCTCTCAGTATATCACAATTTCATCCAGTTTTACAGACGCTTTCTGGCCTTTATCGCTACATAGTACAATAAACCGCCGAGCACTCCACCTACCGTGTTGTAAAAGATGTCTGCTAACTGGAACGTTCCCAAGCGAAGCAACAACTGCAACATCTCAATGCTTATCGAGAAGATGAACGCTATCTTACCGCTTTGCCACAGTATCTTCTTCCAGCCGTTTCCTATCTTTTCTTCGAATGTCCACATCACTACGGCAGAAAACGGCACCATCATGATCACATTCTCAATACACTCCGTTGTCAGCTTCTGTTCGCCATTCACTGTCTCCCAGATGCCCCATCCGCCCATAACATCAGATAAAGGATTCATCCATAGGTTCCGGTTTAACAGGGTTCGGAACAGAATAAGTGAGGTCACAAAAATAAGAAAAACAACTTCCGAAAGAACACACTCTCCTTGAATTTCTGATACCATGTCACTATGGCACTCTTCCAGCCTTTTTCTGCTGCGGTAGGCTCATATTGAGTTCTTCCATATATTTTTTAGCATCCTTCATAAAGCTGACTGCAATCATTACGATCACCGTGCCAATCGGGAATGCTGCAACAATACTCACCGACTGAAGACTATTCATAGAACTTTCTGCAAACAGCAATGCAATTGGAAGCAAAATCAACAGAATTCTGTGCTGCCGGCAGGTTCAGCTCTTACACTGCCCCATCTCTTTTCAACACTACCAGTACGGTCTTCAGCAGGATCTTGATATCCAGCCCGATATTCCAGTTGCTGATCTATTCTTTATCCAGCCGTACTACTTCTTCGAAATCTGTGATATCACTGCGACCACTCACCTGCCACATGCCGGTGATGCCCGGTTTGATTGCCAGGCGGACTCTGTGGTGCAGCTCATAGAGATTGGTTTCGGAAATCAGCGGCGGCCTTGTGCCGACGATCGACATGTCGCCTCCTTATGTCAACTCAGGAACAACTTTTTCACATAATAAAAAGAGCCTCTGATTCCTCAAAGACTCTTGTCTATTAATATCCTTATATAGTTCTATTGCTTACTGAAAATCTGAACATTTTCTCAATAAGTTAGTATCAACAAAATATGGATTGTTGCCATCATCTACTTTTTCAATTAAAATACCATGTTTGGTTCTTTCTAATACTTTAAACTGATCTCCTTTTTTCATTACTAAATCATCAGAAACCATTTCCGTAGAAACAGTATATTGCTTTTCCATGATATTCTTTTTTTCTCGTTTATCTTTGTATGCATCAAAAATTTTTGTTCCAGCAGCACCTATTGTTATTCCACAACCGCCAATAATTGACATAAATTGAACCGGACCACCAACTTTCTTAGCAGTTTTAGTCATCCATTGATATAATCCCAAATTACTCATATACCCTCCTTCAATAAGCCCCTTTTATAATATCCTCTTCCTTATTTTCGTATATATACTTCATCTCATCTTCTATTTTATAAATGCGTAAGAGACCTTTTGATAATAGCAATTCTATCCCCATTTGCGTTTTTGTTTCAATGACCTTGATTTCATCTGGCAATCCCGGCATACCCAACAATTTTATATTATAATCATATTTCTCATTATTACGCCGTTCTCGAATTTCACTTGAAATAGAAGCCATATTTCTTTTTATAATATCTTCGCATATTTTCAGACGATTATTCCAAAAAGCTTCATTTCTAACTGCCTCTCCAGATGAACCATCTGACATATATCCACCTCCAAGAAGTCCATATACTTTGTCACTTTTAGTCTGTACTAAAGTTGTTGCATGTACTTTTCGTATTTTTTCATATTGTTCATCATCAAATTTTTCATTTAATCTAGAGCGTGTTTGAAAATTAAATATTGCACAAAACATATATTTTAATGTCCTTTTTAATACAAAATAAAGAAAAAGGGGTGTTTATTATGTTAAGGCGATACGAGTTGAACGATGATGAATGGAGCCGCATTGTGAATCTACTTCCCCCGGAAAATACAGGCAAGCGGGGACGTCCACGAAAATCTAATCGCACAATCTTAAATGGAATGGTTTGGATTGCACGCAGCGGTGCACCCTGGCGTGACCTTCCGGAACGTTACGGACCATGGGAAACCGTTTACAGTCGCTTTCGTAAATGGATTGAAGACGGTATATTGGATAATATTTTCCGGATTTTAAGTCTGGATGCAGAATTTGAAGAGCTTTCTATGGATGCATCCATCGTCAAAGCTCATCAGCATAGTGCCGGAGCTAAAAAAGGGGGCCTTCCCCTGAAATCGGCCGGAGCCGAGGCGGACCAAGTACCAAAATCCATGCCATCGTAGAAGCGTATGGGAACCTGATTATTCCGGGGCTCTTTGAGCCACCTGTCCGGACTTTGAGAGCCACCATTCTGGAGAATGAGAGCCATATATTC
>NZ_JAJEQE010000070.1 GCF_020687205.1 Hominisplanchenecus faecis | reverse complement strand
TCGGGGCGGGTCATTAAGCCATAAAACCACTCTTGTGCAAGCACATCGTGGTTTCAGGCTTTTGACCCTGGCATCATTAAATGTATACTGTCACGAACTGCTTCTTCTGTAAAAATCGCAGCTCAAAAACATTCCCGGTTACGTCCGGCTCTGTGTCCTTGACGTTCACGCTAATATAAGTATAATGAGACTTACAGAAAAAATCAACAAGTATCATAATAAAAACTATAATTATATTGAGGTATTCTATGCAAATCCAGACCAATCAGAAACAACGTGAACTAAAAGACCACGGAACGTTTGCTTTTCCGGTAAATGTAAGCCATGAAAACCTGTTTTCTTATGAGCGAAGTTCCTTTTTCTGGCACTGGCATCCGGAGATTGAGCTGACTTTGATCGTATCCGGAGACATCAATTATCAGGTAAATGACAAAACTTATCATCTCACCACCGGCGAGGGACTTTTCTGCAATGCCAACATGCCGCACACCGGACACATGTATAATAAGGAAGACTGTGTTTATATTTCCACGACCTTTGACCCACGTATCATTTATGGCTTCGAATCCAGCCGCATTCAGACAGCCTATGTCACACCGCTGACACTGGACGACCGTTTTTCTTCCATCAAATTTTCCCCGGATGTCGCATGGCAGGCAGAAATCCTTGCAAACCTGACAAAAATCTGGGAAATTTCTTCTTCCAAGGCTCCGTGCTGGGATTTTCAGATCCAAATCCTGCTCTCCAGGATCTGGCTGACCCTGTATCAGAATACTGAGCCACAGACCGAAACACTTCCTGCGGTACAGCGTGACCGGGAACGTCTGCTGGTGCTGCTCTCCTATCTGCACGACCATTATCAGGAAAAAATCCTACTCGAGCAGGTTGCCGCTCAGATCAATATCTGTAAAAGCGAATGCTGCCGCTTTTTCAAAAGTCATATGAACGAATCGCTTTTTGACTACCTGCTGCATTACCGCATACAGAAAAGCCTGCCGCTTCTGCAAAACACCAACAAAAGTATCACTGATATTTCACTGCTGACAGGCTTTTCCAGTCCCTGCTATTTTTCTAAAATTTTCAAATCCGAAATGGGATGCACACCGCGGGAGTATCGCAAAAATGCACTCAAGACTCCTTCGCCGGAAGCTGAGCCAGAATGATCGCCGCAAACATGGCAACACAGCCAAGTCCTTCCCGTATACTTAAGGTCTGGCCAAGCAGCAGCCAGCCAGCAAGCACAGAAATGCAGGACTCTAGGCTGAGGATCAGCGATGCAATGGTCGGATCCATCCCTTTCTGACCGACGATCTGAAGGGTATAACCGACACCGCAGGACATGATACCGGCATAAGCGATCGGTTTCCACGCCAGAAGCACTGCGGATAACTGCGGCTGTTCCGCAAAGAGCATCGCAATGCCGGATAACAGACCGCACACTAAAAACTGGATGCAGGACATCTTCACACCGTCCACCTTCGGCGAAAAATAATCCACGATCAGGATATGTACCGAAAACAGAATCGCACAGACAAATACCAGAATATCTCCGTATCCGATTGAAAACTGTTCGTTTATGCAGAGCAGATACAAACCCACAACTGCCAGAAGCACCGACAGCCAGATCATCGGACTGCATTTCTTCTTCATAAAAAGTCCGATCACCGGAACGATCACAATATAACATGCTGTGATAAAACCAGCCTTTCCTACCGTTGTATATTGGATGCCGATCTGCTGGAAATTCGTTGCCAGGCACAGTGCGATACCACAGCAGATCCCGCCGGTCAGCAGTGTTTTTCGCTGTGCTCTTTTCTCTTCTGCACTGATTTTTTCTGCTTCTGTTTTTTTCCCCCGGTTCAGGAAGAAAATACACGGGATCAGAACCAGCCCTCCCAGAATACTTCTCACAAAGTTGAACGTAAACGGTCCGACATACTCCATCCCCACGCTCTGGGCAACAAACGCCACGCCCCAGATGCATGCCGTCAGTAAAAGCAATGCGGAACTTCTCAGATTTCCTTTTTTCATTTTTACAATTCCTTCTTTATTTCATTAGCTTTCATCATATTCTTTTCTTTTTCGAAAGTCAATGGCGGATTTCTTTATGTTTTTCAACGAAATATCATAAATTTTTATATTTTCTTTTATTGGGAAATATGGTACAATGACTGTCAGTAGGGTCTCAATAATTGTGAAAGTTGCATAAATACCGGCATCTTTCACATCCCAAAATCACTATAACAGAAAGAATATGAGGTGTACACAAATGGCAATAGATAACAGCTTTATCATCAAAAAACTTCAGGGACTTCCAGAGATGTTCGTTATTTTCTCCCAGTCCACCAAGCATCCTTATGTAACCTGTAACGAAGAATCTTTCGATGACCAGATACATATCTTCTCAGACGCTGAGGCAGCACATGCTTATGTTGTTGCAAAAAATGAGCAGGAAAAAATCCCGGTGGTATCCGTAAGAGTAGCAGCAGAGCAGTTCCTTCATTTCTATGGTACACTCTACGCTCTCGGTGTCAACGGCGTGGTACTGCATGACAATGATACGGAAACCTCTCTCGCTCTTGAAGCGATCGTTCACAGAAGACATAATCCGGACGAACTTCCGGAAAAACAGCGTCCTGTCATCAATCCGGAGCTGATGCTCACTTCCCTGTATTTCCTGCAGGAGATGCGTCGTCCGGTCAGCGAGGAAGAAAAAGAAAAAGCTGATCTGCGGGCAATGGACGAAGAACTGGTTGCCAATCTGGTACGCGGCCGTTTCTTAAGCGGTATTATTGTAGACGAAAGCGAAAAAGATGCTGACAGTAAAGCAGAAAATCCTGACGGCAACACGGAAGATGGAAACATCGAAGAATCCAAAGAATCAGAAGCAGAAGAAGAACAGCCAAAGAAAAAAAATAACATCCGTGTTCCGTATGTCAACAATCAGAACGGCGAGATGTATCAGGCTATCTTCACAGACGGATACGAGCTTCAGAGGTTTGATCCGAAGAAAAGACTTCGTCCGGTTGTCGTGAAATTTGATGATCTGGAGAAGTTCCTGGTGAAAGATGCAAAAGGTTTTTTGTTAAATCCGACCAGTACTGCCCTGCCGCTTCGCCGTGAGCAGCTGCCTGCTTTCAAAAAACGTATTGATGGTTAACTGAAAAAGGCACAGGAGTAAAATCCTGTGCCCTCTTTTATTTCCTGTCTGCGGTTTGCCGGACTTCAGCTCTCAGATCAGAAAATCTTTTAATCGCTTACTTCTGGACGGGTGACGCAGTTTCCGCAAAGCCTTGGCTTCGATCTGACGGATACGCTCACGTGTTACGTTGAACTCTTTTCCGACTTCTTCGAGTGTTCTTGCTCTTCCGTCTTCCAGACCAAATCTCAGTTTAACAACCTGACGCTCTCTGTCTGTCAGAGACTCCAGTGCTGTTGCAAGCTCTGCTCTGAGCATGGAAAATGCTGCGGAATCTGCCGGTGAAAGTGCGGAATCATCCTCGATAAAGTCTCCCAGATGACTGTCATCCTCTTCTCCGATCGGAGTATCCAGTGATACCGGATCTCTGGAGATCTTGAGAACTTCTCTTACACGTGACACAGAGACATTCAATCTCTCTGCAACTTCTTCCGGGGTCGGTTCACGGCCAAGCTCCTGAAGCAGCGTTCTGGTCATACGAAGTGTCTTGTTGATGGTCTCTACCATATGTACCGGCACACGGATCGTTCTTCCGGTATCTGCGATACCTCTGGTGATCGCCTGACGGATCCACCATGTCGCATAGGTACTGAACTTATAACCTTTGGTATAGTCAAACTTGTCAACGGCTTTCATCAGTCCCATATTTCCTTCCTGGATCAGATCCAGAAACGGCATTCCACGACCGACATATTTTTTGGCAATGCTGACTACCAGACGAAGATTGGCTTCCGTCAGCTGTTTCTTTGCTTCTTCATCTCCTGCTTCCACACGCTTTGCAAGCTCTACCTCCTGCTCGGTGGTCAGCAGCGGCACGTTTCCGATCTCTTTCAGATACATACGCACCGGATCTTCTGTGCTGACACCTTCCAGCACATCCACATCATCGATGATCTCAACCTCGTCCTCGTCATCCAGAATGATATCATCATTGTCGAGGATCAGATCTTCTGCATTGTCCACGCCAACTTCGGCATTTACAATATCAATTTTCTGCTTTTCCAGATACTCCAGTACCAGATCCATCTTATCTTCGGTAAGTTCCAGTCCTTTAAAGGCATCATTAATCTCACCGTACTGTAAGACATTTTTCTTTGTCTTTGCTAAATCTACAAGTCCAAGCAATGCTTTTGTAAACTGTTCCTGCTGTAATTCATCCATACTACAATTTCTCCTAATGCTCTTGCCTTCTGGCAACTCATTTTGCTGCATTTAATAAGATACCATTTTTGACATCTTCTGTCAACTTTTCCGGAGCATATTCCAGAAAATCACAAGAAATCCTCCCAAAAAGATAAACATATCTGCCAGATTAAACACTACACGTTCCAGTTTTCTGCACTTTGTGTGGAAGCTGAAATAGTCAACCACATATTTTCGTGTGATACGATCCCAAACGTTACTCCATGCTCCTCCAAGGATCATCCCAACACCTGTCTTCAAAAACAACTGTTTTGGTTTCTTTATAAGATAAACGTAAAACGCCGTCATTCCTGCTGTAACAACTGTTGTAACACCTGTGAGCAATTTTGGAGTTTTCTCCATGAAGCTCAGTGCAGCTCCCCGGTTATGCAGCTTCTGAAGGATGATATGCCCTCCGAGCATTTTTTCTGGCGCCTCCTCCTCATTCCAGCTTTCCGCTCTCTTCTTCATAATATAATCCGCCGTAAAAATGCCTGCCGGCAATAGCATCCACTTCATACTATTCCTCCAGTGCCGGCACACCTCTCATCTCAATCAGAGGTCCGCCTTTATGTTCAATATAATCCCTTGTGATCGTAACTTTGCCGATGCTGTCATCTTTCGGGATCTCATACATGATATCCAGCATGAAATCTTCGATGATCGCCCGCAGTGCCCTCGCTCCGGTTTTTTTCTCCAGAGCTTTCTCTGCGATCGCCTCCAGTGCTCCATCCTCAAAAACAAGCTGCACTTCATCGAGTGCCAGCAGTTTCTGATACTGCTTGAGGATGGCATTTTTCGGCTCTTTCAAGATCTTGACCAGCATCTCTTTTGTCAGTCCCCTCAGTGTAAAGACGATCGGCAGTCTTCCGATAAATTCCGGGATCATGCCGAAATTGCGGATATCTTCCAGTGTCACTTTTTCGAGGATATCCGGATCGTTGTCATACTTGTCCTTTAAATCTGCACGAAATCCGATGGATGCCTGTTTGTTCAGACGCTCCTTGATAATATCCTCCAGTCCCGGGAAAGCTCCGCCGCAGATAAAAAGAATATTTCTGGTATTTACTGTGGCCAGCGGCACCATCGCATTTTTGCTGTTGGCTCCGACCGGTACTTCCACATTGGCACCTTCTAAAAGCTTTAACATACCCTGCTGGACAGACTCTCCGCTGACGTCTCTCTGATTGGTGTTCTTTTTCTTTGCGATCTTGTCGATCTCATCTATAAAAATAATGCCCTGTTCTGCTTTTTCCACATCGTTGTCTGCAGCTGCAAGCAGCTTGCTGACAACGCTCTCGATATCGTCTCCTATGTAACCTGCCTCTGTGAGCGAAGTCGCATCGGCGATCGCCAGCGGCACATCCAGAAGTTTTGCAAGGGTCTTGACCAGATAGGTTTTACCGCTTCCGGTCGGTCCGATCATCAGCATATTGGACTTTTCAATCTCAATATCATCCATCGTGCCGGTCGCCACACGTTTATAGTGATTGTAAACGGCAACAGAAACCACTTTCTTTGCATAGTCCTGACCGATCACATACTCATCAAGTTTTGCCTTGATCTTATGCGGTGCCGGGACAGATTTCAGATCAAATGCCGGTTTTGCCTCTTCTTTGCTCTTCTTTTTGCGAATCTTCTGTTTCTGTGGAATGTGATCCTGCAGATCCGACAGATTGATCATGCTGATATTCGGCATATTTGACATATCCTGGAAATTCATACCGCCTTTTCCCATGGAATCAAAAACCTTCTGCATACAATTCTGACAGATATGGATATCGTTCGGCAAATGTACCATCTTTCCTACTTTGCTCTCCGGTCTGCGGCACAGAAAGCAAATATCTTCAAAATCTTCTTTCTTTTCTTCGTCTACTACATCAACATCAATGTTTTTTTCATCTGGCATTGTCATAAACCTCCAGTAATTTTACTGTTCATCATTATAGCTCATATGTTCGCAAGAAACAAGTAAACTTTTTCGAAAGAAAATGGAAAAACAATTATACCAGTCCCTGTACTTTCAGAAGATAGAGCCATCCGGTCAGTGTAAATGCACTGAGCAGCGTCGTCAGCATGACAACACTGGAAGTGAGCACTCCTTTATGCCCCATATTTCTTGCCATAACATAGGAACTGACCGTTGTCGCCGAGCCGAGCATCACAAGGATTGCGATCAGCTTTTCCGTCCGGAAACCAAGTGTCACTGCGATCGGCAGAAATACGCCCGCTAGGATCACCAGCTTTAAGAGAACGACCAGGATCACCGGCCGCATATTTTCGAAAGCTCCTTTGAACTCGATCGATGCTCCCATCGCCATCAGTCCGAGCGGTGTTGCAAGCACTGCTACATTTTTTACTGTTTTTTCAAGTATCACCGGCATCGGAAGTTTTAAAACAGACCACACAACGCCCGTCAGGATCCCGACAATGATCGGATTGGTGATGATCCCGTGTAACGTTTTGCGTATCAGTGCTCCGTTTACCCTGCCGCGTTCCGGCCGCATTACGGTCAGTACTACAACCGCCATAATGTTATAAAGCGGCACACTTGCCACAATCATCAAAGGTCCCATGCCTGCCTCACCGTAAATGTTCTGGATAAAGGCAATTCCGAAGATCGCCGCACTGCTCCGGTAAGATGCCTGGATAAACTCACCCTGCAGGCTCTTATCTTTCAAAAGAAAGGACAGTAATGTTACCGCTGTAATACTGATTAACGTAGCAAGGAAACAAAACACTACAAATTTCCAGTCCCAGGCTTCAAAAAAATCAACGGTCGCCAGATCCTGGAATACCAGCACCGGAAGTGCCACCTTAAATACAAAGCTGTTCATCTTATCGACAAACGATCCGTCCATGATATGCCACTTTCGAAATGCATATCCGAGCATCATCGTCAGGAAGATCGGCATCGTTGCATTCAGGCAAAACATCAAATTACTCATAAAACAAAACTCCAATCTCTGCAGTTTTTTCATGACAGTCTGTTCAAGAAAACCTGCTGCTCACCGCCTGCAGAAGCGGGGCATCTCACGTCCGATGTATACTATACCATGTCCCTTCGCTTTTTTCCAGTGCATATCAGCGATTGCGTTCCAGACCAGCCTGCGGATCGCTCCTTCTTCCATTTTTATTTTACATTTTGCCCCCCCGATCTCCATATGCTATAAATCCTATAGCAATGCTTCTTTTTTGTACACAATTTCAAAAATTTTTCACAAAAATTGTAAATTATACTTGCATTTCCCTTATCAGAATAGTAGTATAGGGATATAAAATTTTAGGAGGTGATTTCTATTTCTACTTACAATCTTACTGCTACAACCAAGCTGATCATGGATTATCTGTGGGATTTCCCAGAAGGTACTTCTTTCCGTGAAATTTACAAACATTTCACAGAAGTGAAAGGAAGAGACTGGAAACGCCAGACTCTTTACACTTACCTGACGATCCTGATGGAGCAGGGTTTCCTGAGAACAGAAGGCTCCCGTCGCAGAACTACTTACATCCCGGCAATTTCCCGCGATGCTTACCGTGAGTTCCATGCAAAGGAGATTCTGGAGGATGCTTATGACAATTCTCTTGTAAAATTTGTAACAGCTTATGCAAAGAGCGATAATATCACAAAAGAAGATGCTGACGCAATTATCGCTATTCTGAATGATACTGTAAAATAGCCATTCAGAGGGGAGTGCAAGAGTACGTATGAATATTACAAATTACTATAGTTGTGTGGTACACTTGTGTATGCGTCAGCTTTTCTTCTGGGAAAGCCTGACGGACACAGGAAAAGGAGTTCACTTAAATGTGAGCTCCTTTTCTTTTTACATATTTTCTGTCGGCTTAAGATTACTGCTGGAACTGACGGAAGAAATCTTCAAGGGAATCGTAGCTGTTGCTTCCGCTGTTTCCTCCGTTTCCGCTGTATCCATCGCTTCCATTGCCGTCATATTCATAATACTGACGCGGCTGGCTCTGTCCATTATCCTGTCCCTGACTGTTATCCTGGCTGTTTCCCTGATCCTGACTCTGTGAACCTGAAGAATCTGAGCTGCCGTCTGAGGAAGAAGTGTACTCACTCTTCTTTGCCAGTGTGACAGAGAAGGTATTCTCTACATATTCTCCGCCCTGTGCTGTCTTGACAACCACATCGATCGTCTCACCTGCTTTGTAATACTCCATGCGTGAAAACAGTTCACTTCTGGAAGAAATCGTGATGCCATCCAGTTTTGTGATGATGTCACCTTTCTTGATGCCTGCTTTTTCTGCCGGAGAACCTTCTACTACGCTGTATACAAATGCACCTGCCGGCAGATTGTAGATCTGACGTGCTTCTTCGGATACATCTCTTGCATCAACACCGAGGAAACCAAGTTCTTCGCTGTCCGTTACTTTTGCTCTGGTCGTACGGTTCATCAGCTCATCCAGGATCGGAGAAGCTGTATTGATCGGGATCGCATATCCCATACCCTCTACGCCGGTATCTGCTGCCTTTGCGGAATTGATACCGATCAGATTGCCGTTCGCATCGAGCAGTGCACCGCCGCTGTTACCAAAGTTGATCGCTGCATCCGTCTGGATCATATTGTTGCTGACATTATCGATCGTCACTTCCCGGTTCAGGGCACTGATGTAACCTACCGTCAGAGACTGTCCGTATCCGAGTGCATTACCGATCGCGATCACCTGATTGCCGATTTTCAGTTTATCGGAGTCACCCATAACAGCAACTTTCAGTTTGCTCTTTACATCTTCGGAAATATCAGAAAGGCTGACTGCCACAACGGCCAGGTCATGGTCCGAATCCGTACCTTTTACCTGTGCTTTTACGACGGCATCATCGGTGTTTTCCGTATCCACGGTAAAGCAGACGCTCAGTTCTTCTGCTCCGTCCACCACATGGTTGTTGGTAGCGATCAGAAGCTCTTTATCTGTCTTGGCAATGATCACACCGGAACCGGCACTTTCTGTTTCCTGATACTGTGTTGTTCCGAAAAACATGCTCTGTACTTCTTCTACGCCTTTGTTTGTGATCGCTACGATGGATGGCATCGCATTCTCTGCGATCTCAGAAACATCGCCGGCTGCTGAGACGCTCTGTGTGACACTCTGGCTGTTATCTGCATCACCGGCTGCCTGTGTCTGCAGCTCTGCTCTCTGCTCAGTCTCACCGGATGAGATAGTCTCGCTTTCTGCCACAAGACTGCTCACGGATTTTTTGGAATCGATCGTTCCGAACGTCACACCAAGCACCAGACCGAATACGGCTGCACATCCGAAAGCAACTGCGATCTTCTTGCCTGTGCCAAACGGCTTTTTCCCGCCGCTTTCCAGCGAATGTTTCTGCTGCGGATGATTTTGGTAAACGCCGTCATGCCATCCGTCTTCTCTCTGGTGATACTCTCCATTCTGATAGTACTGACGGTATCCTTTCTTTTCTTCGTTAATATGCTCTTCTGCATGATGCTCTGATGAACCATACTGCTGTGCGTTCTGTGTGCTGCCTGTCGGCTCTGCCTGTTCGCCTCTTTCGTAGCTGTAATGGTAAACAGATGACTGCTCCCCGGATTCTGCGGATGCTTCGGTTTCTTCCGCTGTCGATGCCTGTACCTCTTCGGTTTCTGACAGCTGATCTTCTTCCCCGTACATCTGCCCGGTTTTCACTTCATCCTCTGCGGATGGCTGCTTTGGATCGTAGCGGTCTTCATTTTCTTTATTATCAAATTCATCATACATGACCAAATCCTCCTCTTATCGCTATTTTGCGTCTGACTTTTCTATCAGGCCACATTTTTTCTGTATGGTATGAAAGTATAGCAGTCGTTTGTGTTCAAAGTGTGACAAAATCGCTTAATTTTTACATCTTGACTGAAGTTTCTTTTTCTTCTCCCAATAACTCTTATTTCCTGTAAGGTGTAAAACTATGTTTTCCGGCAGTTTCTGATAGGACCTGCCAAGCCTATAACCGAGCAGTTTGCTTGCACTTCGCATCCCCAGAATCGGAATGAGATACGGCTTTCTCTGTGCGATCAGATACGCTGCAGTCGCCTTCACCATGCGAATCCCTTCACTTTCTGATTTTGCCATGGCAAAAATCTCCGGGTGATCCGCCTGGGACACTGCCAGATCAAAGTTCCGGTGCAGCTGCTGGCAATTTGTATAGTTGTGGGAATGAACCACTCTTGCTTCTGCAACATAGGCAATGGCATAACCTTCCTGGATCAGTTTTCCCGCAAATATCATATCTTCATTGAAAATGGTGTGCTTTACGAAACCTCCCAGCTTTTCGTAAATGCTTCTGCGGTACATCGCACAGACATTCGAACAGAAAAACGTTTTGATCCCCAGACGGTCTAAGTCTGCTTTTGTTTTTACGCTGCTCTCTTTCGGATAATTAAAACTTCTCGTATAACGCTCGATGATATCGCAGTCTTTGTCCGGCAGCTGTCTTGCATAGGCTGCCGCCACCTTTTCCTTTTCAAAAGCGGATACCAGTTTTTCCACCAGATAAACATCTGCCGGGACGGCATCCTGCGTCATAAATAAGATCAGATCCCCGTCAAGCAGGGAGGCGGCACCATCTCTGGTACCGCCGTGGTCAAAATCTTCTGTCTCTATATGCCGGATCTGTACATTCTGCCACGTTTCATATCCTTTTTCCGGAAAAAACTTTTCTTCCGTATTTACGATCAGGATCGTCCCGATCGGATAAGTCTGTTTCTGAAGCATATGCATCAGCCGGTCAAATTTATGATCCGGTTTATAGCTCGGAATCACAACATCTACCGTTTTTTTCACATTTTCCCTACTTTCTTGTTTACTGTATTCCTGTATCGTTGATGATCTGCCAGCTGATCTCCTGCACGGAATCGGATGGCTCATAACTGCTGTCATCGAACAGCCACTGGTGAAGCTGACGTACATTGTCTGCCAGATCGACTGCCACCACGCAGTCTCCTGCCTGAAGATTTGCTGCCGTTAAATTAAACGGAAATCCCGTCTGGTCTGTCAGGTTATAAGAAGAAACATCTTTTGCCAGGGAGAGCAGCTCCGTGTTGCCAAGGCTTGTCATCATATTGCCGGCCACGTTGTCGATCAGATTGTTCAGTGTCAGAAGATCGGCACTTTTTGCCTTCTCCAGGATCTTCTGAAGAACGGTACGCTGTCTTTCGGTACGTTTGAAATCGCTTCCTTCCGTGTAACGGATACGGCAGTAAGACAGTGCCTGAAGTCCGTTTAAGGTCTGAAGTCCTGCATATTCGACCGGAACGATCTCTTTTCCGGTCACCTGGGAACCCTCTACCTGATAATTGTTCAGATGTACAATCTCGTCCTCCTGCACATCGATGTCAATACCGCCAAGTGCATCGACCACATCGGCAACTGCCGTGAAATCTACGGTGACAAAATCCGTGATATCCAGATCCAGGTTTTTGTTCAGCATGCTGATCGCACGGGAAGGTCCGCCGAAATAATAACATTCGGTCGCCTTGCGGTACTCTCCGTTTGTATTGTCCAGGTAAGTATCGCGGTAAACAGACACCAGTTTGACATCTTTTGTCTTGTTGTTGATGCTTGCGATCAGAATGGTATCACTGTGAGCCTCTTTGTCAAGGCTTCCCTCTCTGGAGTCCACACCGAACAGTGCAATGTTTGTATAGCCTTTCAGATTGACGTTGTCATTGATCACAATGTCACCTTTTGATACATCGGCACGTTTGATCTTGCCGACCTTTGCAGCAACAAACATTCCGGCTGCCAGAAGTACAAGGATCAGGATTTCAATGATAAACGTGATCCGTTTTCTCTTCTTTTTCTTTGCTGCACGTTTTCTTCTGTCATCCTGTTCATAGTACCGGTCGTCATAGCCGCCGCCCGGATAACCCTGACGGTAGCCGCCGTCTCTTCCGTATCCGTCCTGACGGTATCCCTGCTCGTAACGTCGGTCATACTGTCTGCCGTAATCCCGGCGGTATTCTTCCTGCTGATAGCCTCTGTTCTCTTCGCCGCGGTAGTTTCCCCTGCTCTGACGGCGGTAATCGTCCCGGTAATATGGATCCCGGCGGTACTCTCTGTCATCAAACCTGCGGTCATCTGACTCTCTTTTGCTTTTTCTTGCCATCTCAAATCCCCCTTCTAGTATGCATTCTTGTTGATAAAGCCTTTAAAAATTGTAAGAATCAAAATCTTGATATCCAGTCCCACGGTCCAGTTCTCTATATAGTACAGGTCAAACTCGATCCTGCGTTTGATGGATGTATCTCCCCGGTATCCGTTTATCTGTGCCCATCCGGTCATCCCCGGACGCACCTGATGTTTTACCATATAACGTGGGATCTCCTCCCGGAACTTCTCCACAAACTGAGGCCGCTCCGGTCTCGGACCGACCAGGCTCATATCTCCTTTCAGGACGTTGAACAGCTGCGGCAGTTCATCAATACTCGTCTTTCGCATGATCTTGCCGATGCCTGTCACTCTCGGATCGTTCTTTGTCGTCCAGGCTGCCTTTTCATCCTTTATCTCCTGCACCGCCATCGAGCGGAATTTATACATATAGAACGGCTTGTTGTGCAGTCCGACACGTTCCTGCCTGAAGATCAGCGGTCCTTTCGAAGTTGTTTTCACCAGGATTGCCGAAATCAGCATGATCGGTGAAAACAGGATAATGGCCACCAGTGCCCCGAAAATATCGATGCTGCGTTTGACCATGCTGTTGAAGGTATTGGTCAGCGGCACATGACGGATGTTGATCACCGGAAGTCCGAGCAGATCCTCGGTGTAAGGTCTGGTCGGAATAATATTATTGTAGTCCGGGATAAATTTGGTGTGCACTCCGGACTTTTCGCACAGTGCAACGATGTGCTGCAGTTTCTCGTATTCCCCAAGTCCCAGCGTGATCGCAATCTCATCCAGACAGTTTTCCGGCAGGATCACGACCAGATTCTCGATCCTTCCGATCACTTTGATGCCTTTGTACATCGTCCCGCGTGCCACATTGTCATCTAAGATGCCCCGGACACAGTAGCCCCACTGCGGATTCGCAATGATACGGTCGATATACTGCTCTGCCGCCCGGCTGTAACCGACAAGCAGGATCTGTTTCTGGTTCAGCCCGCGTCTGCGAAGGCTCATCAGCACCATGCGGATCAGATTCCGCACCAGCGTTTCCACAACGATGTTCAGTGCATAGAAAATGCAGAGCATCTTTCTGGAAAAGTCGATTTCATGCTGCATATATGCAATCGTAAAAAACAGCAGCAGTGCTATGGTGTTTGCCTTTACGATGTTGCCAAACTCAAGTCTTCGTCCCTGCACCCGTTTTGGCGTGTACAGGCTGAATGCATGATAGAGCAACAGCAGCCCCGGTATCAGAATGACCAGGGCTGACATATACGTCTCAAGCGGAAGTTTTCCGGCAACATCCGGTGCGAAAAACTCAAACTGAATAAACCAGGCTGCGATATAGGTACATGCGATCACCAGTGCATCTACCACCACATGGATGCGGTTCAGAAGCGTTTGATTGTCTTTGATCATGGTTATCCTCTCCCTGTTTGCTTGCCTTATCATAACGCATACGCCGAAAAAGGGCAATTCTTTTTTGCCCGTTTTGGCAGCGTTTTACAAATAATTTACGTTTTGTATTGCTATTTTTTATGATGCCAGGGTCAAAAGGTCTAAATCCACATGAGCTTGCTCATAGGTGGATGAAAGACCTTGGGACCCGCC
>NZ_JAJEQE010000006.1 GCF_020687205.1 Hominisplanchenecus faecis | reverse complement strand
TTCTCTTTCTCATATACTTCTTTCCGGTATGCCAGTGTCTGATTATATACAAAACGGCAACAGCCAAATGTTTTTGCAATTTGTATTTTCTGCTCATTATTAGGATATATTCTGTATTTATATGCCTTTAACATCCACTGCCGCCTCCTTAACCTTGATTTTCTATATACTTTTTCAGCATTTCCTCTGATACATTTCCTACACTACATGCAAAATATCCATCTCTCCAAAAGGTATGTTCTTTCCAAAATTGTTTTCGTAAATATTGGGGATAACTTTTCCATATATGGTATGTTGTATAGCTCTTCATCAGGTTTACAATCTTACTAATAGACATTGTCGGTTCTGTCTCTATCATGTAATGAATATGGTCTTTATCTGTTTCCATATATCTGATAATAACACTGTGCCTTTGACATATCTCATATGAAAACTGCTTTATATCATCTGATATCTGCCTCGAAACCAGTAATTTCTTCCTATATTTGCAGACAAAAATAATGTGATATTGTAATAAGTATTTGTGTCTGTTTTTAGATTTCCAGGTTCCCATGCCATGAGTATACTATAATTTCTGATTTTTGGCTACCTTAGCCCACCGTCTAAAGCCAGTGGGATTGCGGTAGCCTTATTTCAAGTCATACTTATCTGAAATCCGGCAGTCGATTCCGGGCTTCTTTACTAATATTTACTTATTTTTATCTGATATGTCTTTTCTTTCTGAAAAACCATAATATCATGCTCGATGCTGCCATCAGACCTGCGAAGATCCACATTTCCATCCAGGATGCATCACCTGTTTTGGCTGCTGTCACAGCGTTTTCATTATCCGATGTATTATCTGATGGAAATCCTGAATGGTCGTTTCCGGTTGTTTTATCAAAGTTCTCGGTATCCACACGTTTTTCTGTCTGCACCTGTGCTTCTTTCGTCAGTTCCACCTTGTATTTCTGGACATTTGCAACTGCTTTGACTTTAATCTTTTGATTTTTCGGTTTCTGATAACCTTTTGGCACTTTCTCGACCTGAATGGTATACCAGGATGGGATTACTTTTTCTTTCAAAGCAGTAAGTGTCACATGTTTCCAGATTTTCTTTCCTTTTTCATTAACCACACTGATCTTTACCCCTTCCAGTGGTGTCTGCGTCTTTTTGTCAACGGCTTCGATTTTAATCACTGTCGGACGGATCTCTACCTCAAAATCCTGTATTTCTGACGTATCTTCTCTTACCGTGATCTTCGTCTGTGCCGGAAGTACATAGCCATCCGGTACACGGTCTGTTTTCACCTGATAACTGCCAGACGGAACACGTGTATAGGCTTCCGGAAGTTCCAGTGACCGCTCCTCAAACAGATCTCTGATATGTACATAAATCCCGGACCGGATCGTTCTTGTCTGCTTCTTTTCTGCTGCTGAAGACAATGCATAGCCGGTAATCCGGATACAGATTGGTTCCACCAGAACTTCAAATTTCTGTACTTCCGCTGTATCTTTCACCTCAATGTCTGTCACATCCGGATGTACATAACCTTTCGGAATTTCATCCACTACGATCTTATAGTGCCCGATCGCCACTTTTTTAAAGATTTCTGCCTGTTCTGTTCCGGACTCCCAGATGCCGTCCCGTTCCATCGGACTGTTTTCTTTCAGGAGCGTCTCGCCCTGCGGTGTCTCCAGGTGAGCTTTTACATTTCCAAGCGGAACTTTTTTATCTCCGTCTTTTTCAAAGACAGTGATATGAACTTCCGTCGGCGGGTCCTGCATTTCCAGTTTCTGTCCCTGATAAGTGCCATCTTCCTCTTTATGATCTTCCATCTGAAATACCTGTTCTGCTGCTGTTGCATAGCCAGGTGCCGGTGAAAGTTCCCGCAAGGTATAGGTTTTTCCGACTTCCAGCCCTTCCACGCAATGCTCTTCTTTCTCTGTGATCCAGCTTTCGATACAGGTATTTTCCTGATAAATGGCCAGTTTTGCTCCTTCTAACAGTTCTTTTGTATCGGATGCCGTCTTCTTCACAAACACTTTTGTGATCTGATTTTCAAAGATAACCTGGAATTTCTGTACTGCCATCCCGTCTTCTTTCCAGGATGCATCAATCTCTTCTGTCTGTGCTGTCCGGATATAGCCATCCGGTGCCGCAATCTCACGGACTTCATACTTTCCAAGTGGCAGGTCGCTGACAAACAACAGGTTTCCTTCTTTATCACTTTTCTGTGTTTCCAGTAAAGTTCCTTTTTCCAGAAGAACTTCTCCTTTTGCTGTTTTGATATCCTCTGCCGCATACAGTCCGAAAACTGCACCTTCCAGCATTTTCTGTGGATTTTCTTTATCGCATTTTGTCACCCGGATCTCCACTTTCTGGCGTTCGTTGTATACCGGGACCTCTGCTTCTGTGACATCTGCTTCACTTCCATCTGAGGTTTCTGCCAGCACAAACGAAACCTTATCTTTTTTCTTCTGATATCCTTCCGGGATATTTATCTCTTCCAGCTCGTATGTTCCAAGATACATCTGTTCAAACACCAGGCTTCCATCCTGATCAGTATCTCCTTCTGCTTTCGCAGTCTTCTGACTTCGTACCAGATACGGAACAACCTCTCCCGCTTTGCAGATCAGACCGGTCACGCCATCCGGGTGATACAGATCTTCCTTCGCTTTTACTGTAAAGCTTACACCTTTTACGCTTCCTGTTTGATAACCAAACCAGGTTTTGATCTGGTTCCATAATCCCTGTACAATTCCAAGCTTTCTGGATGCTTCGTTTAAGATCTCTCCTGTCTTTGAAATTTTCACCTTTCCGGTCATGAAAGCATTTTCCAGATTGAAAACTACTTCTTCCGGCATCTGCTCCATCGTTTCCTCTGTGTACTGCTGTGAAACAGAAAAAGTAACCTCCTGTTTCTGCTCCTGTTTCAGAATGTCTTTCATGGAATCCGGGATCAGGATTTCTTTTTTATAGCCTTTTCTCGGAAGAACTTCCACGATGCGGTACGTTTTTTCCGGATTCAGCCCCAGGATCAGACAGCCCTTTCCTTCCGTATTTTCTGTGCTGACTGCATGCAGAATTTTTCCATCTTCATCGAGGATCTGAAGTTTCGCACCTGCCAACTCTTTTTTCGTGAGATCATCTCTCAGAAACAGTCTTACTTTTACTGCCGCATTTTCGATCTCGCTCTTCATACGGATGATAAAAATGTGATCCTGGTCTTTATACGGTTCAAAATCAAAAATCCGCTCCGTATCAGATCGATAATATCCATCCGGTGCTTTTGTTTCTTTTACTGCATAGGTGCCAGGCGGCAGATCTGTTTGAAAAACGGCTCTTCCGCTCTGATCTGAAATGGCACGCTCTATCTCCGTTCCTGCCGGCAGCACAACACTTCCGTTTGCGTCCGTAATATCTTTTTTCGCATAAAGTGTGAATTCTGCTCCTTCCGGCCTGTTTTCTTTCTCTCCGTCCACACATTTCTTAAAGACACCGGTCCTTCCTTTCCACTCTTCTCCGATGATTGTTCCCGGCTCTTCCGGTACCGTCGGAGACACCTCCGGGCCATCCGGTTCCTGCCCGATATCAATCTTCTGTCTTTCGTTGAAAAAGGTTTCTGTTGCGGTAATTTCCAGATCTGCACTGTCTTTCCACAACAGTTCTGTGTTTCGTTTTGCATCTTTCTGCTTTCGCGTGTAGCCGGACGGAGCTTTTGTCTCTCTGATCTCATACCTTCCAAGCGGCAGATCCGAAAGAATCGCTTTTCCCTGTTCATCGGTTATCACATGGGCAATGGTCGTTCCCATCAGATAAAGGTCTTTGCTGTAACCATCCGGATGCGGAATCGTTTCTGCTGCCACAAGGTCATATTCTGCCCCTTTTAACCCTTTTGTCTCATAGACTATCTTCTGCAGTTTCTGATCTTTGATCTCCGCTTCCGGCACTTCTCCTTCTTTTCGGATCTTCAGTTTTCCGGAAATGGAACGGTTAAACAGGCTGACAACCTGTACACATTCTTTGTCTTCCAGCCGAATCTCTGCCTGATTTTCCTGACACCGAAATACCTTACTTGCGATTCCCTCAAAGAAACGATTTCCCTGTTCGTATCCTTCTTTTACATGCGGGGACTTATAACCTTCTTTTTCCAGAATCTGCCAGTTATATCCTTCTCTTGCCTTTGTCTCCCTGATCTGATAAGTTTCTCCGACTTTCAGCCCCCGGATCAGCACATTGTTGCCATGTATACTGACTGCTTCCTGCACAATCTCACCCTTCGAATCCACGATACTGTATTTTACTCCATCCAGCTCCGTTTCTGTATCATAGTCCATGATATTAATCTGAAGCATTGTTTTATAGTTTTCAAACGTGCGTACATACGATTTGATTGTAGCATCATGCTGTGTGTCTGTTTTGGCATTTGATTTCTTGTCATTTTCTGTCCTGTTTGCCATATTATCTTCGGATCTGTCATCTTCAGCTGTAAAGGAAATTTCTTCTGTATTATCAGACCGATAATATCCATCCGGTGCTTTTTCTTCTCTGACATAATAGTGTGCCATCGGAAGATCCAGGTCAAAGGCCGCATCCATAATACCGTTTTCCGCTTCTTTTGTCTCTGCGATCGCCAGTCTGGTATCTTTCTTTACCAGGATGCTTTTTTGATCAGCTGCCAAAATATCTTCTGCCGCATAAAGCCCAAACTTTGCTCCTGTAAGTTTTTCTTTTGTTTCTGCATCTTTCTTTTCAATCTGGATCTGTGCTCTCTGTCTTGGAATTTCATACAGTTCACTCTGATACCGGATTGGAACTTCCTGTCCGGCATATCGGATCTCAAATGTTCTTGCCGCCTGATTTTCCCCGGAAAGTGCATAGCCTTTGGCTGCTTTTATCTGTTCCAGCGTATAAGTGCCGAGCGGAAGTCCATACCATTCCCAGCCGGCTGCTTTTATTTTTTCAGTCCATGCTTTTCCATTTTCATCGGTAGTGAGTGTGGTCACAACACTTCCTTTTGCAAAAAGTAAAGTCTGTCCTCCCTTTCCTTCACCGGAAAAGATATCTTCTGCTGCCCGCACGACAAAAACATTGCCGGCAAGCGGCTTACAGGTATAGGCAAATCCCTTTTTCAGATCGTATCCGGTCAGTACTTCTCCCTCTGCATAAATGCTCAGTTTGCCGACTGCCGCCTCGTTTTCCTGAACCGCTTCCGTCACAAAGGCTCCTGCCAGTCTGTCATACGTTGTCTTTGCCTCATCCGAACCGATCTGCACCCGCACCCGGTAATCTTTAGAAGCAATGTCTGCCTGTTCCCAGGTTCCGACCGCTTCTTCTGTGATTTTCAGTGCGTGGATCGCTTCCATACCCGGCAGCTTTTTTGCCGAAGCTTCAAAGAAATACTGTCCGTTTCTTTTGCGGTATCTTCCTTCTGCTCCCTGGCGTACATAACCTTCCGGTGCCTGCACTTCTTCTAAAATATAAAGTCCCTGCGGCAGTGTCGTGGTCGTGGAGACATAAGTGCCGAGCACTCTGCCGTCGCTGTCCTTTCGCTCTGCAGTCACATAAGGATTTTCATAAGATCCCAGCATCTCTCCGTTTGTATAGGCAACGACAAGATTTCCAAAGCGATTGATATAATCGACTTTTTCCTCACTGGTCTTATCTTCCATATACCAGTTAAAGTAGGCTCCTTCGACATCATGGATCACATACTTTGCTCCCGGTTTCGCTACCGTTTCCCCGGTTGTTTTGTCTTTCTTTACGATTTTAAGATAACTGGTCTGCGGCTGATCCCAGATGGCAGATCCCATCTGCAATGTCCCTTTGCCGTCGCCGTCCACCAGTCCGTCTTTTTCATCCGAATCGACATTCAGCACTTTCGGTGCCGCCGCCACCTTTCCTTCTGGAACGGTTGTCTCGACCAGCAGATATTTGCCATATGGAAGTGCCCGGATATTCAGAACTCCGTTTTCATCGGAAAACTGCTCCTTAAGACGCTGCATCTTACCTGCCTCATCATAATAAGCTGCCGTTTCTAGGGCTTTCATTTTCTGATATTGAAGCGTATCTTTATCCCGATACTGATCGATTACTTCCTGGATCAGGACTGCATCTTCCAGCTGTGCACTGCCCTTTTTCAGATGCCCTTTTTCTTCCAGCTCTTTTACACTGTACACAGAGAATCCGGCACCTCTCATCCATTCCAGATCCGTCTCTTTATTGTCTCCGGTCAGTTTAAAGCAAGTAAATGGCTGAGATTTGATGCGTTCTTTACTGAACACTTCTTTTTTGATCACAAGAATATCCTGTCCTTCATAGGCACAGTCCACCGTATAAACTGCGGCATCGGCAAGGTATCCTTCCGAAGCTTTGATTTCTTTTACATAGTACGTTCCAAGTGGCAGTCCTGTAAAACAAAGTCTGCCCTCTGTATCCGTCTCTTTTCGCATGACTTCTGCATTCTTCTCATAGAGAATCTCTCCATCGCCATCTGCCGATGTAATCGCTTCTTTTGCATAGATGCCGTACACGGCTCCTTTTAAAGATGCCATCTGCTGTGGCTTGGAAAGTCCGCTCTGTGCATCCACTTTCTGAACCGTAACTTCTGCTGTTACTTCCTGGTTCAGAAAAACGGCTTCTGATTCGCTTCCAGGTTTCGGGAATGTGTAAAGCTGTGTTTTATCATCCTGATAAATCCACCGAAACTCATAACGTGCTTTTTTCACCTGTTTATAGTAATGTTCCGGTGCCTGGATTTCTTTTACATAATAGCGGTAACCGCATGGAACATCCGCATCAAAAAGACAGCTTCCGTCTTTTTTACTGTACGCCAGAGCAAGCAGCGTATCTTTTGCTGCGATCCTGTTTCCATCCGACAGAATGTTTTCTCCCGCATACAATCCAAACCGTGCTCCTGCAAGTCCCTTCTGTGTGTTCTCGGAGTGTTTGAAAACCGTCACCTGCATCTTTGGGCGTTCATTTTCAAAGACCTGCTCTTCGCTTACATATTCCCGGATTTCCGGTCCGCGGTAGGAAAGTGTCACTGTTCTGGTATTTCCTGCTACCGTATCTTTTCGCACATAGCCCTGCGGTGCCTCGGTTTCTGTCACATGATACCTGCCAAGATACAACTTCCTGCTGACTGCCGTACCATCTTTTCCGGTTACCAGCTGCTGTGCCACTGCACCCTTTTTCAGAGCCAGTGTCACTCCGTCGGCCTTATAGATATCTTCTGCCGCTGTAATCTCGTATTTTGCTCCGGCAAGCGGCTGCTTTTCATAGAGAAATATCACACCCTCCGCCGAATCTCTGGCTTCTGTTAAGACCTCGCCGATTTTTTTCACCGCGATCGATGCCATCTGCGGTGTATTGACAAATCCCGTCTGCTTCCCGTTGTTGGTCAGCTCCAGGCTCTGTCCTGCATTCTGGGCAGTGACGCGAAAATCATAGAATTTCAGCCCTTTTTCTTTCTCACCGTCCACATAATCTCCAAAATAGTTTTTCGGCGGCTGTGTTTCCTGAAGTCGAAATTTTCCTTCGTTCTTTTTCTGATAGTAAAGTTTACTGCTGACTGCCTCTCCGTTTATGGCTGTCACAAGCTCCGTTTGAGCTGCATACGGCACATAATTTTGCTGTTCCTGATTCCATTCGTATACCGCAAATCTCGCACCCGACAGTGCTTTTCCTGTCTCCAGATCCTTTTTCTGAATCTGCACGGTGATCCACAGCGGTTCATTGAAACAGGCGTTGTCACCGTGATACGTGATTTTTTTACTTTCAAACGGTGAGATAACAAATTCCTTCTCCCATCCACTCTTTGTGTAGCCTTCCGGCGACTGTTCTTCTATGATCTTGAATTTTCCCTTGTTCTCATCTGTATAAGAAAGTATTTCTGCACTTTCATACACTCCATCTGCTTCATTTTTCAGCTGAAACAGAGGTGTTGATGCATATCTGCTGCCGTTCCATTCGTATACGGCAAAGACGGCCCCCGGAAGTTTTTCTTTTGTTTTGCCATCTCTCTTTTCCACCGAAACGGAAGATTTCACCGGTGCAATATTTGTCACTACGGTTTGTGATCGAACCGTGTTGCCGTCAGAAGAGGCAGATGCCTGATTTTTGATCCTTGCCATTTTCTTTGCCGGATCCCAGCGTTTTTCAAGACCGGCATCTTTTTTCACGCCGACCGTGATCTGAAAATCATACGTATGGCCGTAAAAACTGGTATTTTTGATATCACTGCATCGAGCCACAAACGCATTTGTTTTCTGTATCGTCCAGAACTTTTCTGCATTTGCCCCGTTTTCGTTTGTCACAGTGACATTTTTAATCTCCAGAAAATCATCCAACTGATCGGAAATGCTCAGATCATGGTAACAGGTTTCTTCATTTTCGATTGGAACCATCGTGCGAAGCGTATAGGTGTATGTCTCTTCTCTGGTGGAAAGGCGGTTTTCGGACGTCATCTTTTCGTCACTGTCCGAAACATATTTTTCGATATGCGGATGGGCATTTGGAAACATTTTGTAAGCTTTTGCCACAAGCCCGCCGGACGGTGTTGTAGAGGTTCCAAGATTGTTTTCCGGCCTGACAAATGTAAAGACCGCTGTCGCCGCCTTTCCCGAAATCAGTACCGACAGCATAAAGCCGGTATCACTTCCGCTCTGGTTCAGACCGGACGTGTCAAAGTAATAATTTTTGCCCTTCACCGTTGCTGCTTTCAGATTTTCCAGTGCTGCTCTTTTCACATAAACATTTCCAAAACCATTTTTCATCAGGATTCCCTGATAAAGATCGATATCCTGAAATGTGATATAACCCTTGACATCGATCGCATTTCCATTATCTGAGCGGAAAAACTCCATTTTTGTCTCTGCCCACTCTACTTTACAGGTCTCAATCCCCGGCCGATCCGTCACAAAACGGAAAAATGCTCCGTCCCGCAGTTCGAAATCAACCAGTGTCACTTTGATGTCCACCCATTTTCCCTGATAATACATCCCTTTCCGGTACCAGGCATAATACTTATTCTTGTCTTTTGCCGTAAGTGTCTTGCAGTCCTCCCTGCCATCCAGCGGTCCGCCTTCGGCTGTAAAAACATCACTGCCAAGGTTCGTCTCACATTTGGCAGTCCTTCGAATGTAGCCTTCGTATCCATCCGGCAGTTGTGTTTTGACATTTCCAACTTTCACACCGGATGCTTTATCCAGCGTCACCGCACTGGAACGCACCGTCAGATAAATGCTGTCTGATGCAGCTCTCGCCTCGTTCTTCGCACTTTGCTTTTTCACTTTCGGATTTTTTTCGTTTTCTTCCTCTCCGGACACTTTTCGGTTCTGCCGCTCTGTCTGTGAAATTTTCATCGAATCCATCACCTTTTCCGTCTGATCCGAACTGCCCTGAACCGTATTTTCTTTCGATTCCTGTTTCCTTTGCGATTCTAGATTCTCCTGATTGCCTGGATCTTTTTTTGTCTCCGGATTTTTCTGTTCTTCGGACTCCTGTTTTATCTCCGGATTTTTCTTCGATGCAGACTCTGACTCCAGACCTTCCTCCCGCTTTTGTTCGGTCTGCTTTTGTTTTTCCGTCTGCATCTGCTGTTCGGTCTGTCTTTGTAGTATTTCGCTCTGAGCACTCTTCGCTTCTGTTGCTTTCTCACTGCTCATTGTCTGTCTCTTTCCCGCAAAACTGCTCTTTTGCATCCCGGATGCATAGACGGACATCGGCGACGTCAGAAGACAAAGTATCGCCAGAAAGCCTGCCAGTATCCTTTTCCATTTGTCTGTGTTCATCCAAATTCTTCTCCTTTCTTTTCCTGCATGCAGAGATTTCCTGAGATTTAAGAATATCTCTGGCATCGTTACTGCGAGGTGCACGCCCTACATCGTTTTTCATACAAACCACCTCTTTTGATTCAAGTCAAACGTCATATCGAGAAGCATTGCGAAATATACTGGTAAAAACAAAAAAGGAAACACCGATGTCCAAACCTAAAATTGTCGTCCTGCACATGAGAGAATTGATCTACACTGCCATTTTTATCTTTTTAATCCTGGTACTTCTGATCCTGCTTTTTCTGATGTTCTGGCCACACGATGCATCAAATACACCGGATACAGAAACAAAAACAACGTTTTCTTCTTCCGCTGATGCAGATTCCGTCGGATATCAGCCCGGAGTCTATACGGCTTCCCTGATTCTGAACAACCATTATGCGGATATTGAAGTTACGTTAAATAGGGATCAGATTGATTCTATTCGCCTTGTAAATCTTGGGGATTCGGTCACTACTGCCTTTCCGCTCGTAGAACCTTCTTTGGATGAACTGTCCGAACAGATCTGTCAGAAACAGTCCTTAGATGGGATCACTTGCTCCCGTGAGAATAAATATACTTCTGAATTATTATTTCAGGCAATCAAAAACTCTCTGGCAAAAGCACAAAGGTAGGTGCTGTCACAGGCACCCCCTTTTGCTTTCCCTCTTTCGTTGCTCTCTGTATAGAAGTATACATAAAGATTGCTTTTCTGTCAAATATTATTTTATATTTCAACTTAATATTTATGTGATTTATAACTTTTCAAGCTCTCTCTGCCACAGACGCACGCAGGCATCGCTTGGCATACGCAGATCTCCTCTCGGCGATACTGCGACGGATCCGACCTTCGGACCGTCCGGCAGGCAGGAACGCTTGAACTGCTGTGCAAAAAATCTCCAGTAAAATTTCTTCAGCCATTTCAGGATCGTCTCATCGTCATACACACCGGCAAACGATTTTCCGGCAATACGGTAAATTTTGCCCGGTGCATAGCCAAATCGAAGCACATAGTACAGGAAGAAATCGTGCAATTCATAAGGTCCGACCAGATCTTCTGTTTTCTGTGAAATCTTTCCGTCTTCCGGCGGCAGAAGTTCCGGGCTGACCGGCGTGTCCAAAATATCATACAGTACTTCTCCCAGTCTGCGATCCTCACAGGTATCGGCACAGTAACGCACCAGATGGCGTACCAGTGTTTTCGGAACGGAAGCGTTCACGCCGTACATCGACATGTGATCACCGTTGTAGGTTGCCCAGCCAAGTGCAAGTTCTGACATGTCACCAGTTCCGATCACCATACCGCCGCTCTTGTTTGCAAGATCCATCAGTACCTGTGTACGCTCTCTCGCCTGGCCGTTTTCGTAGGTGACATCATGACAGTTGATATCCTGACCGATATCCTCAAAATGGCATGTCACGGACTTTCGGATATCCACTTCTTTTAAGGTAGCTCCAAGTCTTCTGGTCAGCTCACAGGCATTCTGATAGGTGCGGTCTGTCGTTCCGAAACATGGCATTGTCACAGACAGAATGTGATTTCTTCCGATGCCTGCCATATCACAGGCACGGGCTGCCACCAGAAGTGCCAGGGTAGAGTCCAGTCCGCCGGAAATTCCGACTACCAGACTTTTGCAGTTTGTGTGCACCAGACGTTTCTTCAGACCGAGTGCCTGGATGGATAGGATTTCCTCGCAGCGACGTTCCCGGTCATTTTTATTCTGCGGAACGAACGGCGTCTGTGCAAACGTTCTCTCCAGTTTTGTCTCTTCCGTTTTCAGTTCAAACTCCGTCCATTCGTATTCTTTCTGCGTAGTCGGATAAGTCGTCATTCTGCGGCGTTCTGCACGAATCCTGTGGATATCCAGATCTGCTGTCACGATCTCATTTTCAAAACGTTTTGACTGTGCAAGGATTGTTCCGTTTTCTGCAATCAGATTGTGTGCGGCAAAGATAAGATCCGTAGAAGATTCTCCTTCTCCGGCATCTGCATAAATATAACCGCAGACCAGTCTTGCCGACTGTCCGCCAACCAGATTTCTGCGGTAACTGTCCTTTCCGGTGATTTCATCACTCGCAGAAAGGTTGACGATCACATTGGCTCCTGCAATGGCATGTGTGATGCTTGGAGGCTGCGGCACCCAGAGATCTTCACAGATTTCCGCTGCAACAGTAAGACCCTCCATCTGCGGACAGTAAAAGATCTGCTGCATGCCAAACGGAATCCATTCCTGCTCTTCTTCACCCGGATATTCAATGTAATCTAGTTCTTCGTTTGCCGGCTCAAAATGACGCATCTCATAAAACTCAGAATAATTCGGAAGATTCTTTTTCGGCACCAGTCCCAGCAGTCTGCCATGGCAGATCGCCGCTGCAACATTGTAAAGCTTTCCTTTCCATTCCCACGGAAGTCCGACAAAAACCAATGCATCGATTTCACGGCTTTCTTTTCTGATCTGATCCAGTGCGTCTTTTGCTCCATTTAAAAGTACCTCCTGCCAGAAGAGGTCCTCACAGGTATAACCGGTGATACAAAGCTCCGGAAATACAATGATCTTACTGCCAAGGGCTGCCGCTTCTTTCATTTTTTTGCAGATCTGTTCTGCATTGTATTCACAGTCTGCCACACGGATATCCGGTGTGACTGCCGCAACTTTGATAAAACCATCTCTCATGCCTTTCGCCTCCTTTTCTTCTGAACGTTATCTTTTCTTTGCCTGTGCCAGAATTTTTTTCAGTTCTTCTACGCTGAACTGATAATGCGAATTACAGAAATGGCAGTTCATCTCAATCGGTTCTCCGTCCTTTATCATCTCTTCCAGGTCTTTTCTGCCGATGCTGATCAGAGCCTTTTCCATACGCTCTTTTGAACAGTTACATGCAAAACGTGTCTCCGTCTTTTCGGTGATCTCCACACCGAATTCACCGAGCAGCTCCTGCAAAATATCTTCCGGTGTCATACCGGCATCAAGCATACTTGTCACCGATTTCACACTGGAAAGCTTCTTTTCCAGAGCATCGATCACTTTCTCATCGGTGAACGGCATCAGCTGGATGATAAATCCGCCTGCCTGACGAACCGTATTGTCGTGGTTCATCAGTACGCCGAGTCCGACCGAAGAAGCAACCTGCTCAGAAGTTGCAAAATAATAAGTTAAGTCTTCTGCAATTTCTCCGGTCTGCAGCCCAACCTGTCCGACGTACGGCTCTTTCATGCCCATATCTTTGATCACATTTAAAATGCCATGACCGACTGCACCGCCGACATCCAGTTTTCCGAGAGCATTCGGAGGCAGCATCACCTGTGGATTTCCGGCAAACCCTTTGACATTTCCTTTTGCATCGGCCGTCACGGTCATGCCGCGAAGAGGACCGTCTGCCCGGATCTGAAGGGTCAGAAGATCCTTATCTCCTTTCATCATCGCTCCCATCATGGCTCCTGCCGTCATCAGTCTTCCCAGTGCTGCACAGGCAACCGGGCTTTCTTCATGCACTTTTCTTGCATATTCTGTCATTTCTCTTGTCGTGGCGGCAAAGGCACGGATCTGACTGTCCGCTGCCGTCGCTCTTACAATATAGTCTGTCATATCTGCTTGGTTCCTTTCTTTCCTTTTTCCCTCGCTATAATATAAATACGTTCGCTGTCCGCTCTGACCGGTTCCCTTGTAAATGCATCATAAGCTGCCACAAATTCCATCCCTGACTTTTGGATCAGCTCTTTTACTGTCTCCAGTTCATAAGCTTTCTGGTAATGTGTTTCGAAGAATTTCTGATAGTATTCTCCCTTTGTCCTTGCAAAGATCGTCAGATCATATTCATTGACCTGTTCATCCTCATACCATGTATTTTCCCATATAAAACTGGCATCTTCACGGTTCTCTGCGATCGTCGCATCCCCGATCAGTTCCCGGTATTTGTACGGCGTGTTCAGATCAAAAATAAATACACCCTCCGGATCCAGATAATTGTTGACCAGTTTTAAAGTCTGCAGAAAATCCTCTTCTGAGGGCAGATAATTCATGGAATCGCAGATGCTGACCACTGCCCGAACTGTACCGTACAGCTCAAATTCCCGCATATCCTGCAAAAGATAGAGAATGTTGTTTCCGGACTGTTCCCGTTTTTCCATGGCAATATCAAGCATATCTGCGGAGAGATCCACACCGATCATATCGTATCCGGAATCTGCCAGGATCTCTGTCAGGCTTCCTGTGCCGCAGCCAAGCTCCAGCACCAGCCCGTCCGAAACCCCCTGTTCTTCCAGCAGCGATTTCAGATATTCACCCCACGCCCTGTAAGGCACGTTATCCATGAATTTATCATATACACAGGCAAAGCTTCCATAGATATCGTAATCTTCGTTTCTTTCATCCATTTCTCTGTTCCCCTTCTCAGGCTTTTTTCTTCAGATAGTCACGGAAGAATGTAAGCAGTGCATCCATCTCTTCATCCGTTCCTATCGTCACACGCAGATAATTGTCGATCCTTGGTTTATTGAAATAACGTACATAAATCTTCTTGATCTTCAATGCCTCAAACAGTTCTCTGGCTGCCACTTTTTCGTGTGTGATAAACAAAAAGTTTGCCATGGAATCTCCAAACATAAATCCAAGTTCTGCCAGTTCTTTTTTGACACGCTCTCTGGTCGCAATGATCTTATTCCTTGTCTCTTCAAAATAAGCACGGTCTGCAAGTGCCGCTCTCCCGATCACCAGAGATGGATAGTTCATCGTATAAGAATTGAAAGAGTATTTCACATCGTTCAGATACTTGATCAGCTGTTTGTTTCCGAAAGCATAACCAATCCGCATACCGGCAAGAGAACGTGATTTTGAGAACGTCTGCACAACCAGCAGATTCTCATAGCGGTCGATCAGCTCCAGTGCAGAATGTCCGCCGAAATCAATGTACGCCTCATCCACGATCACAACCACATCCTGGTTGTGCTGCAGAATATCTTCGATATCAGAAAGATCCTGTGCAATTCCGGTCGGAGCGTTTGGATTCGGGAAGATCACACCGCCGTTTGCCCGGTAATAATCTTCTTTTACAATGCAGAAATTTTCATCAAGCGGCTGGCACTCATACGGAATGCGAAATACATCTGCCCATACATCGTAAAAAGAATAAGTGATATCCGGAAAAAAGATCGGACGTGCGGAGTTAAAAAAGGTCAGAAAGCACATGGCCAGTACATCATCGGATCCAACACCGACAAAAATCTGATCTTTATCCAGATGATAAAAATCAGCCAGTTCACTCACCAGCAGATCTGCGGTCGGATCCGGATAAAGACGCATCTTTTTATCATCCAGGCTTTTGATTGCTTCCTGCACTCCCGGAGCCGGCGGATACGGATTTTCATTGGTGTTTAACTTGATCATCCCGATCTGGTTTGGCTGTTCTCCAGGTACATACGGTACCACTGTTCTGACATTTTTTTCCCATGCCTTCATGTTTCGTTCCTCCTCGTCCGTGCGTTTATTTATAATTTTTCATCAGTTCTTCAAATTTTGGCAGTGCATTTACGATGGTTTCATAAGAAACGCAGTATGCCAGTCTCACATAGCCCGGGCATGCAAAAGAGCTTCCCGGAACGATCAGCAGATGGTATTCTTTTGCTTTCTGGCAGAATTCTTTTTCATCTGCAATCGGCGATTTTACAAACAGATAGAAAGCTCCCTCCGGTTTGATGCAGGTAAGTCCTGCCTTCTGAAGTCCGTTGTACAGTGTCTCACGGTTGCGGTTATAGTACTCCAGATCTGCTTTTGCATCCAGACATTTTGCAATCACACGCTGGAACAGAGACGGAGCATTGACATATCCGAGGATACGGTTTGCAACGGCTGCTGCTGCGATAATATCTTTTGCACCGTCCAGCTCATCCGGCATCACCAGATAGCCGATACGCTCTCCCGGAAGTGACAGAGATTTACTGAAAGAATAACCAACGATCGTGTTGCGGTAGTATTTGGTAAGATACGGCACTTCCACGCCGTCATATGCCAGCTCACGGTAAGGTTCGTCTGAAATCAGATAGATGCTTGTACCGAATTCTTTCTGTTTTGTCTCCAGAATCGCTGCCATTTTCTGAATGGTTGCTTCAGAATAGACAACTCCGGTCGGATTGTTCGGTGTATTGACGATGACTGCTTTTGTCTTTTCGCTGAGCATCTGCTCAAATTTTTTCAGGTTTGGCTGGAAAGTTTCGGTATCCGGCTCCACTTCTTTTAAAATACCGTCGTAGTTCGTCACATAAGCACGATATTCTCCGAAATAAGGTGCAAAGGTCAGCACTTCATCGCCCGGATTTAACAGGGTTTTCATCAGGACATTCATGCCGCCTGCCGCACCGACTGTCATTAAAATATTTTCTTTGTGAAATGCTGTGCCAAAACGCTGATTCAACGACGCTGCAACAGCCTCTCTGACATCTTCGTATCCGGCATTGTTCATATAGCCATGCACCATCCGTGCATCTTCGTTTTTCAGGATTTCTTCGATTGCATTTTTTACTTCGGCAGGTGCCGGCACATTCGGATTACCGAGGCTGAAATCGTATACATTTTCTGCTCCGAACTGATCTGCCATCTTTTTGCCTTCTTCAAACATTGCACGGATTGCAGAACTGTTCTCCACATATCCTCTCATCTTCTCTGAAATCATACTGTTATTCCCCTTTCTCTGTCACAATGCCTTTCTCCACCATAAAAATCGGGTGATAGGATTCTTTGGCACTGCGAAGTCCCATTTCGCCCATATCCTCTTCTCGATTCACGTAGGAAAATCCCTGCACTTCATGTTCCACAAACTGCTGATTGATCATCGGATAAGCACCCGGCACATCAGCAAATGCTTTTTCAATGTGAACCACAAAGGTGTCATCAGAGACTGGTTCTCCAATGGAAAATGCAACCACATTTCCTTCTGCACGAAGTACACCTCCGCAAAGATCCAGTTCCTTGTACAGTCTCAGTGAATTTAAAGTCACACACATCTCGCTGTTTTTTTCCGTATCTTCTTCACAGCCGTTTTTGTTTCTCCATTTCAGTGCCATCTGAAAACATTCTTCCACGTTCGAATCATTCAGTCTCTCATACTGCCAGTCCGGATAGAGCTTTTTGAACTTGTTCGTATGATTCTTCTTTCCATGATATTTCTTTCCGGATAATTTTGCAAGCTTTTCTGCTTCATAGACATAATCTGCATAGTCTCTGCGGTATTCGATCTGAAATCTTCCCGGATAGATTTCTTCTAAAAGTGCAAACTGTTCCGGTGTTACATTGTGCATCTGAAACTTGCGTTTCTTCTCTTTACTGTACTCATAAAGTGCATCCACCGCCTCTTTTAAATACTTTGGCTTTCCCATCGGAAATCCATAAGACAGATAGTCGCCTTCCTCACTTTTTGTCAGCAACATCCCGTTCTCCACCGTCGCCGTAACGGCATAAAATCTGGACCAGAGGTACAGATTTGCAAAGGTACACTCACAGCTTCTGCACTGTTGCTGTGCCATATAAGGTTTGTACGCTTTCTGATCTTCCAGCTCTACTTTTCTAAAATTTATCATACCTTCTGTTTCCTGTTCTTATAAAAAAGGCTGCCCTGTTTGAAAAAGGACAGCCCACACTTTTTTCTTATTCTACAACCAGTCCCTGTGCCTTCATAACATCTACGACCTGATCTACATATTTTTCGCAGAGTGCGTCTTCTGCTGCTTCTACCATAACACGGATCAACGGCTCGGTTCCGCTTTCACGCACCAGAATACGTCCTTCATCTCCAAGTGCTTCTGCCACCTGATCGACGGCTTTTTGTACTTCCGGATTCTCTCTTGCTGTCTTCTTGTCGGCAACACGCACGTTTTTCAACAGCTGCGGATAAATCTTCACTTCTCCTGCCAGCGTTCCAAGTGTCTGTTTTTTCTCGGTAAGCACTTCCATGATCATCAGAGAAGTCAGGATACCGTCACCGGTTGTCGCATGTTTACTGAAAATGATATGTCCGGACTGTTCTCCGCCCAGGCAGTGGCCGTTCTGTGTCATATTCTCATAGACATACTTGTCACCAACAGCTGTCTTTTCGTAGTGAATGCCGGCTTTGTCGCATGCTTTGTACAAACCGAGGTTGGACATGACGGTCGTTACGATCGTGTCATTTTTCAGTTTGCCCTGCTCTTTTAAATATTTTCCACACACGTAAAGAATCAGATCCCCGTCAATAACATTGCCATTTTCATCGACTGCTATACACCGGTCTGCATCACCGTCATAGGCAAATCCGACATCCAGGCCTTTTTCTTTTACATACTGCTGCAGTACACCGATGTGTGTGGAGCCGCAGTTTGTATTGATGTTGGTTCCGTTCGGCTCATTGTTGATCACATAAGTCTTCGCTCCCAGTGCATCAAAAACACTCTTTGCGATTGCAGAAGAACTTCCGTTCGAGCAGTCCAGCCCAATGCGGTAATTTTTGAAGGATCTGGTTGCAAGAGAGATCAGATAGCCGATGTAACGGTTTCTTCCGGCAACATAATCTACCGTGCGGCCGATATTTTCTTTTGTCGCCAGCGGAAGTTCTCCACTCTCGCCATCAATATATGCCTCAATTTTAGCTTCAACTTCTGCTTCCAGTTTACATCCCATTCCGTTGATCACTTTAATCCCATTGTCATAAAATGGGTTGTGGCTTGCGGAGATCATGATACCGCAGTCGAATTCATCGGTTCTTACCACATAGGAAACACTCGGTGTGGTTGTCACATGCAGAAGGTACGCATCTGCTCCGGATGCGGTCAGGCCTGCTACCAGTGCATATTCAAACATATAACTGCTTCTTCTGGTGTCTTTTCCGATGACGATCCTTGGCTTATGCTCCTGTCCGTAATACCAGCCAAGAAAACGTCCTACCTTAAATGCATGTTCTACCGTCAAAGTTACATTGGCTTCCCCTCGGAAACCATCGGTTCCAAAATATTTACCCATAATACAAACCTCACTTCCTTATACTATATACAATCACTTTTAAGCTTCCTGCAGGTTTGCAAGTTTCGCTGCCTGATCTGCTGCGATCAGGCTGTCAATGATCTCATCCAGATCGCCGTTTAAGATACCGTCCAGTCTGTGCAGTGTCAGTTTGATACGATGATCCGTCACACGTCCCTGCGGGAAATTGTAAGTACGGATCTTCTCGGAACGGTCACCGGTTCCGATCTGGCTTCTTCTTGCTTCTGCTTCTGCATCGTGCTGTTTTGCAAGTTCCATTTCATAAAGTCTGGAACGCAGTACTTTCAGTGCTTTGTCTTTGTTTTTCAGCTGAGATTTCTCATCCTGACAGGAGATGACGATACCGGTCGGGATGTGTGTCAGACGTACTGCGGAGTCTGTCGTGTTGACACACTGTCCGCCGTTTCCAGATGCACGGAATACATCGAATTTACAGTCGTTCATATCCAGCTGGAAGTCTACTTCTTCTGCTTCCGGCATGATCGCAACCGTGATCGTGGAAGTATGGATACGCCCTCCTGACTCTGTCTCCGGTACACGCTGTACACGATGTACACCGCTTTCGTACTTCAGTCTGGAGTATGCACCCTGTCCGGTGATCATGAATGTTACTTCCTTGAAACCGCCGATACCGTTTTCATTTAAGCTCATCATCTCTGTTTTCCAGCGGTGCATATCCGCATATTTCACATACATGCGGTAAATCTCAGCTGCAAATAAAGCCGCCTCATCCCCGCCTGCTCCGGCACGTATCTCGACGATAACGTTCTTCTCATCGTTCGGATCTTTCGGAAGCAGCAGAATTTTGAGCTTATGTTCCAGTTCTTCGATATTTTTCTTTGCATCATTCAGTTCTTCTTTGAGCATTTCTCGCATCTCTTCATCGGACTCTTCTTCCAGCATGGAAAGGCTGTCCTCTACCGTCTGCTTGCTCTCTTTATATTCTTTATATGCATCTACGATCGGCTGCAGATCACTCTGCTCCTTCATAAGCTTCTGAAATCTGGTCTGGTCGTTGACGACAAACGGCTCATTCAGTTCGCTCATGATCTCTTCAAATCGAATCAGCAAATCTTCCAGTCTATCAAACATCTTTTTCTTGTTTTCCTTTCTTTGTACCTGCTTTTCCTGCAACTACCCGGTCAAGCCCTGCCAGATCTTTTATTACCTGGACGGACACAAAACCGGCTTCTTTGAGCAGTTCACTCACTGCCACTCCCTGCCCTGCACCGATCTCAAACAGCAGTGCACCGTCTTCTTTTAAATAATCCCTGCATTGTGAAACGATACTTCTGTAATAATAAAGCCCATCAGACATTCCGTCAAGTGCCAGACGCGGCTCATGATCCCGCACTTCCGGCATCAGCTGTGCAATCTCTTCCGTTTCAATATAAGGCGGATTGGAGACGATCATATCGTACGGTCCCTGTGCCTTCTCAAACAAGTCACTTAAAACAAAAGTTGTTGCTGCTTCCAGCCCCAGCCTTTTCGCATTTCGTCTTGCAACCTCAAGTGCCTGTTCTGAGATGTCGATGCCGACTCCCGTTCCCTGCTTCAGATTTTTCAGAATACTGAGCAGAATACAGCCGGAACCGGTACACAGATCCAGCACCTTCATGCCCTCTTTTTTTCGCTTCAGTGCTTCTTCTACCAAAACTTCCGTATCCTGCCTTGGGATCAGCACATGTTCATTGACATAAAATGGATAACCGTAAAACTCCTGTTCTCCTGTCAGATGCTGCAGCGGAATCCGCTGTTTTCTTCGGGAGACCAATTCCTGATAGTATAAGAGTGTCCCCGGCAGAATGCTTTCCTTTCGGTTCATCAGATACCAGGTTCGCCCGGTCTCCTTTTTTTCAATCTTCCGTATCGCATATTCCAGAAGATACCAGGCATCCAGAGCCGCATCCGGAACTTCTGCCCCTTTCAGAATCTGTTCTGCTTCTTTTCGTGCTTCTTCGTACGTCATACTTTCTCCTGCCACCCAAAATTTTCTTTCAGATATGCTCTCCAGTCAAACACAGCCTCTACCGATGCGATTGCTACTTCTGCCATGGAAGCATCCGGCTCCCTTGTTGTAAGCTTCTGCAGCATCATACCCGGTTTTGATAAAAGAATTACCAGTTTATTTTCGCTCTTTCCCGCCAGACGGATAAACTCAAACGAAACGCCTGCGATCACCGGGATCAGCAAAAGCCGGAATACCACTCGCCAGATCGGGGATTCAATCCGGATGAACAAAAAGAAAATAATGCTGACGATCATAACGATAAACAAAAAACTGGTTCCGCAGCGTTTGTGCAGTCTGGAACTTTTCAGCACATTTTCCACATTTAACTCCATGCCATGCTCTATACAGTTAATACACTTATGTTCTGCACCATGGTACATAAACACACGCTGAATATCTTTCATTCTGGAAATGAGCAGAATATACCCAAAGAAAATCACAAGACGGACTGCACCTTCAAGCAGTGTGATCAAAGTAGTAGAATCTGTAAATTTTCGAAACAACTGTGACAAAAAATAAGGAAGTATCATAAAAATGGCTACTGCCATCACAACTGAACATGCAATCGTCAGCCCCATCATTACGGACTCCTTCTTTTCGTCTTTCTCCTCTTCTTCCTCATCCATAAAAAAAGATGCAGAATAAGTCAGTGTACTCATACCAAGAACCATGGAATCTATAAAGCTGAACACACCTCGTATGATCGGAAGAGAACGTATTTTTTTATTTTGAACAATACCTTTATATTCTTCTGTTTTCACAACGATCTCGCCGTCGGTTTTGCGGACTGCGACTGCATATTTATCTGCATTTCGCATCATCACGCCTTCCATGACCGCCTGACCGCCTATATTGGATGATTTCATACTGCTGCTTCCTCCAACTTCCACACCCGGAAACTTTTTGTGTAAAGCGGACATTCACAATCCGCTTCTCTGCGTTCAAAATATCCACACAAAAAATCCGTGTGATAAAAAAGGTTGAGATTTTTCAACCTCAACCCCTCTCATTATCTTAAGCATATACATCCTACTTTCGCAGGACATCTGTATACTCCTGTACCCAAAACGCTTATTATTTGATGCCGTATTTCTTATTGAATTTATCAATACGTCCGCGTGCTGCTGCTGCTTTCTGCTGTCCTGTGTAGAATGAATGGCATTTGGAGCAGATTTCAACATGGATATCCTTTTTTGTGGAGCCTGTTACAAATGTGTTACCGCAGTTGCAAGTTACAGTTGCCTGATAGTACTCTGGATGGATTCCTTCCTTCATGATTTTCACCTCTTTTTCTTATTTTGTGAACTGCTTACCTTTCTCGGTCGATTTCCGGTCAATGCCGCTCCTGATGTTTCCACGGCAAGATACCCCGGACTATCCCTGTAAGTCCCTACAGTTAAACTGTCTGTTAAACAGCGTTTGAATTATACCATAAATCTTTATAAAAAGCAACGATTTTATATAAATTTCTGTTTTTTGACCATCTGTACCAGTTCTTTATTGTTTTTCGTATGTACAAACATATTCAGGATGTTCTCGACGGCTTCGTCCGACTTCATACCGTTTAATGCTTTTCGCATGATGTACACTGCTTCCTGCTCTTCCGGATCGAGCAGAAGATCCTCTCTTCTGGTACCGGATTTCTGGATATCCAGTGCCGGGAAAACTCTCTTTTCGGAAAGCTTGCGGTCAAGGACAAGCTCCATGTTTCCGGTTCCCTTGAACTCTTCGTATACGACATCGTCCATCTTGCTTCCGGTATCGACAAGTGCCGTTGCCAGGATCGTCAGGCTTCCGCCCTCACGCATATTTCTCGCTGCTCCGAAGAAACGTTTCGGCATATGCAGTGCCGCCGGGTCAAGACCGCCGGATAAGGTACGTCCGCTTGGCGGAACCGTCAGGTTGTAGGCTCTTGCTAGTCTTGTGATGCTGTCGAGCAGGATCGTAACGTCTTTTTTATGTTCAACCAGACGCTTTGCACGCTCGATCACCATCTCGGAAACTCGTTTGTGATGCTCCGGCAGCTCATCAAAGGTAGAATAGATTACTTCTACATTATCTCCGACAATGGCTTCCTTGATATCGGTAACTTCCTCCGGACGCTCGTCGATCAGCAGAATGATCAGGTGCATATCCGGGTCATTTCCAAGGATGGACTTTGCCATCTCTTTTAACAGTGTCGTCTTTCCGGCTTTCGGCGGTGACACGATCATTCCTCGCTGTCCCTTGCCGACCGGTGAGATCAGGTCAACGATACGCATGGCTACATTTTTCGAATCACGCTCCATACGCATACGCTGGTTCGGAAAGATCGGTGTCATATCCTCGAAATTGCATCTTTTGGCAGCTTCTGCCGGATGCATGCCGTTTGTGCTCTTTAAATAGAGCAGGGCTGCAAACTTCTCCTGCTGCGTGGTATTTGTGCGGATACGTGTATTGCCGCTGATGATATCTCCGGTCTTCAGATTGAATCTTCGGATCTGGGACGGCGAAACATAAATATCATGGTCACCCGGCAGATAGTTATCGGATCGGATAAATCCGAAACCATCCGGCATTACTTCCAGAATACCGGTCACTGTCTGACCGCTGTCAAGCTGTGAAAAATCCAGCCCTGTTTTCTCTTCCGGACGCTTTTCGGATCTCTCTGCATGCTCTGTCATCTCTGGTCTTTCCGCTTTTACGGTCTGTGTCTGTGCACGTTCTTCCGTCTCTTCGGATATTTTCTGCTCACGTTCTTTTTCATCTGCCTCAAGCATTCTTGTAACTACTTCACTCTTTTTCAGACCGGAAAGATTTTTCAGGCCTCTGGCTTTTGCAATCGCCTTTAATTCAACCGCTGAGAGCGATTCATATTTTTCTTTCATCATTATCCTGTATTTCCTCCATCTTTGATGGCTGTTTCTGAATCTAACATCTGCCTATTTTAACATAACTGTTTTTAAAAATCTATATGAACTTTTACACGAAATGCTTTTAAAAAGCAAGCATTCCGCCTAACATTCCGCCTCCCATGCACAGACAGGCTGTCGTTATCGTCTGTATGGAAGACGGATCTATGTTCCGTCTCAGGATCAGTGTCAGAAGAAAAAGCACTGCAAAATAACACATTCCTGCGAGCAGCCCCCACAGGTATTTTTTGTTCTCCGTCCTTCTGCCTGCGATCCTTCCGCCCAAAAAGGCGGATCCCAGATAAATGACGGTCACAGCCGCCGAGATCTTTCCTTCTTCTAACTGAAATTTCATCATCGCAGCTGCCAGCAGCACAAGAAGCACTGCTGTGACGATCCAGGAACCCAGAAGTGAAATGAGCAGGGTCACTGGTTTTGATCGTTTCTGCATTTTTTCCATGCAATCCCCCCTGCTCATACTATATGACAGCCTTCCATCCGGCAGAACATTTTTTCAAGAATGCCTCTGGCATTCTTGCTGCGAGGTGCACGTCATGCATCGCATGACATATTCTTCTGTGCACCTCTGCAATCCGCCGGAGGCTATATCAGATGGGAGATTGAATCCCGCCACTGATACAGGCTTGTTGCTCGCCGCCTGCAGAGGCGGGAATCATCTCACATCTGATTTATCTTTCATCTCATCACCGGCCATACGCAGAACATCTTTGATCTCCTCAAGTGGCATTTCCAGATAGGCCGACAGCTCACTCATGGAAACTTTGTGTCCAAGATCCTCTTCCAGGCTGAGGATCGACTCGTTCAGGTGATTGACTCTGCCTACGATCTCGTCATCCAGGTCTTTTTTGTCCTGTGACATCTCAACGGCCTCTTCCATTGCTTTCCGGATACCGTCAAACACCTGCTTACGGTATTCTTCCAGATTTGGCTTTGCCTCCAGATTTTCAAGTGCAAGCAGTAGTCCGATATTGCCTTCCTGCACCAAATCTTCGATCGGCAGCTCGGAAGCGACATACGTCATGGCAAGCTCGTAGACCGTTTCCAGATACTGTCCTGCCAGCGTGCTTTTTGCCATGGAATCGCCATTTACCGCCTCAAAAAACAGACGTTCTTCTTCCGTCTCGGAAAGTTTTTCGATCTCTGCAAGTTCCTCCAGATACATGCCAAGGAAATCCGGACCTTCCCCGTCCTGTGTTTCACTGTTTTCTTCCTGTTTTTCTGTCTCAGGATTCGAAGCAGACGCTCTCTCTGCATGCTCCTTCACTGTCTTCTGTGCGGTTTCCGGTGTCTTTTGGGCCGGTTCGTACCCGTCCACTTTGATCTTCTGGCTGACAAGGTATTCGCAGACCAGTCCAAACTGTTCCTCATTCAGGGCATCTCCCGGAAAGAATTTTTTTATGTCTTCTTTTGTAAGATAATTTCCCTGCACATCTGCAAGTGCCTTCAGCTCACTTAACATCTCTCTGAAAACAATTTTACTCTGCATCGTTTTTTTCCTCCTGAAGTATTGAAATGGCTTTCTGCAACTGATTATCCTCTTCTTCCGTGACCGTCACTTTATTTTTCAGACTTTCATCAAGCTCAACGGTCACATCCGGCTCAATGCCTTTTTTGTGGATATCCGTGCCGTTTGGCGTGAAATACTTGGAAACCGTCAGTTTGACTGCCGTTCCGTCCTCCATTCCGACAATCCGCTGCACAATCCCTTTTCCATACGTTTTCGTACCGACTAAAGTACCAATCCCATAGTCCTTGATCGCTCCGCTGAAGATTTCTGCCGCACTGGCACTGTACCCGTTGACCAGCACTGCCAGCGGCTTTTTGAACTCATTGTTTCCGTCGCAGGTATATTCTGTTCTCTGCCCGTATTTATCTTCGGTATAAACGATCAGTCCTTTCGGAAGCATCTGTTTTAACATCTCGCAGCAGGTATCCAGCACACCGCCAAGGTTGTTTCGCAGGTCTATGATCAGCTTTTCCATACCCTGTTCTTCTAATTTCGCCAGAGCATTCTTGAACTGCTCCGCCGTCACCTTGTCAAACTCACTGACTGCGATATAACCGATCTCATCATCCAGCATTTTGTAAGCCACCGTCGGGACGGCAACATCCGAGCGTTCCACATCGAACTCCAGATAATCCTTTTCACCCTCTCTGGCGATTGTCAGATGGACGGTGTCTCCTTTTGCTGTCTTGATCAGGCTGACCACATCGGTCAGATCTTTCCCGGTCACTTCGATGTCATTGACCGAATAGAGAATATCTCCCGGAAGCAGCCCTGCCTTTTCTGCCGGTGTCCCCTCAAAACAGGTCACGACCTGGATTGCCCCCGTCTGTGTATCCTGTGAAAGCTTTGCACCGATCCCCTTGTACTCTCCGGATGTGGATTCATTCAGTTTTTCGAGTTCATCCTGTGTATAATATGCAGCATAAGGATCTCCAAGTCCGCTGATCATGCCCTTATAAATGCCGGCTTCGACCGCATCGTTATCCGTACTGTCAAGATAGAGCTGATTGATGATCTCTTCCATCTTCTTGATCTTTGTATCTACCTTCTTCTGTTCCAGACTGAGCTGTGTGCCTGCACTGTCTGTGCTCTCCTGCGTTGCCCCTGCTTCTTTCTGATCTGCTCCTGTGATCCAGCCGCCCTGCTGAAGCATCCCGCTTCCGGCCAGAACGACCACAGCAGAAGTCAGGATCCCACAGAAAAAACCTTTTCCGAACTTCTTGTCCTTTGCCATATCTTTGCTCCTTATATCTTCCCCGGTACAGAAACGCATCTTTTCTGTAACCCAAGAAAAGACCGGCTTTGCACGCGGCTTCTCCGGTCTTCTTCTGTTTGTTGCTATTTTATGTGTCCATGCTGCAGTTTATGACGGAGGCTGTATTAATAATCCAGCGTCTCCATGTACTTCATGTATTTGACTACCATCAGTGCGATCTTGAATGTGATCGCATCTTCAAATACACGCAGATCCAGTCCGGTACTCTTCTGCAGCTTATCCAGACGGTATACCAGTGTATTCCTGTGGATATACAGCTGTCTGGATGTCTCTGAAACGTTCAGGCTGTTTTCAAAGAATTTGTTGATCGTAACCAGCGTCTCTTCATCGAAGTCATCCGGTGATTTGTTCTCGAAAATCTCTTTGATAAACATCTTGCAGAGCGGGATCGGAAGCTGATAAATCAGACGGCCGATGCCAAGAGAACTGTATGCGATGATATTTTTCTCCTCGAAAAAGATCCTTCCGACATCCATTGCCATACGTGCTTCTTTATAAGATCTGGAAACTTCTTTGATCTCTTCTACGATCGTTCCATATGCAATATGCGATACTTCCTGCTTTTCTGCCGGCAGAACATTTAAAATCTGCTTTGCCGTTTTCTCCATTTCCTGATAACCTTCTTCGGAAGCCAGCTCTTTGACAACGATGATGCTCTTTTCATCAACTGCTGTAATAAAATCACCTGTCTTGGTTCCAAGCAGTGAACGGATACATTCCATGGAAGCATTATCCTTCTCCTGAGCCGTATCAACCAGAAATACCACTCTTCTCGCATTTGCTGCAATGTGAAGCTTCTTCGCACGGTTATAAATATCTACCAGAAGCAGGTTGTCCAGAAGCAGATTCTTGATAAAGTTATCTTTGTCAAATCGCTCTTTGTATGCAACCAGCAGATTCTGGATCTGGAATGCAGCCATCTTGCCGATCATATAAACATCATCGCTGCTTCCTTTTGCTACCAGCACATATTCTACCTGAAGCTCATCGTATATTTTGAAAAACTGGTGTCCCTGTACCACCTGACTGTCTGCCGGTGAATCTACAAATGGAACTACTGAGGAACGATATTCTTCTGACTCCGGAAACGTTGCAGCCAGCACATTGCCTTCCAGATCGATCACGCAAAAATCAATCCTCGATATTTCTTTTAATCCTTCTATGGTTGACTGTAATATCTGGTTTGATATCATGTCTTTCTCTCCCTTCCATACATTTTCATACCAGACCAACTACGCTTATTAATCTGACTTGACTATTATTGTAATATAAATCACCAAAAAAGAAAAGAGAAAATTATGTTTTTTTATGCTTTTCGCATATTTTTCGCATAAAAAGAGGCTGCCGCATCGCTGCAGCAGCCCTTTTTCGGGTAAAAATCCTTCGATTTTATCGACTTTTTATTTCACTTTTACCTTTTTTGCAGTGGACATTGCACTTGCATTTCCTTTTTTGACCGTCACGATCTTGTAGTAGTAATTACCTTTCTTCCTGATCTTCTTATCCTGATAAGAAACGGTCTTATTGTTGTTGATCTTCTTGATCCGTTTATAACCGGAGTTTTTCTTCGTAGAACGATAGATCACATAACCGGTTGCTTTTTTATTTCTCTTCCAGCTCAGTTTTACACTCTTGCCTGAAGCAGCTGCTTTCTTGATTTTTACATTTGCTGTAAACTTCACAGTCTTAGCTGCACCGTTGTCACTTGCTTTTACGTTTGCATCCTTAGATACTGCTACTGCACGGTAAGATGCACGCTTGATGCCTTTCAAAGAAGCGGCTTTTTTATCTTTAAATACCAGCTTGCCGGATGCAGTGCTTCCTGCCAGAACCGTCTTGCCGTTTACGGTGCGGTAAATATCATAATGATCTGCACCTTCCACTGCATTCACGATCACTTTTACAACCACACCTGCTTTTGCTGCACTTGCTTTCACAGACTTGATCGTCGGTGCTGCCAGTTTCTTCTCTGCCGGTGTCGGAGTCGGATTTGGTTCTGTATCCGGTGTCTCTGCTGTTTTCAGAGCTGCCTGTGCCTTTTCAAGAGCTGCTGTCAGATCTTTCAGAGCAGCTGCCGTAAGATCAGCACCTGCTTCTTTTGCTGCCTTGTATGCTTTTTCAAATGCATCCCAGGATTCTTTGGTGTACTGTCCCTGACCTGCTGCATAAACAGCATCTGCCTTTGTAACCGCATCACTCAGAGCTTTCTGTGCTTCTTCTTTGTCTTTGTCAACCGTATCTTTTTTCTGCAGAGCATCGATTGCATCCTGTACTGCTTTCTTTGCTGCTGCTACTTCTGTTTCGCTTGCATTTTCTTTTGCAAGTACGGCTTCTGCATTTGTGATCGCTGTTTCCAGTGCTTTTACAGAATCCTCGGTATACAGCGTTTTGTCGATTGCTTTCGCATTGTTTACGGTATTGCCAAGTTCTGTTCTGGAAGCTTCCGTTGCTTTGTCAGATGTTACGGTAACCGTTATCTCTTTTTCTGCTGTTTTTCCGTTCAGTTCTGCAACTACTTTTACTTTTGCTGTTCCTGCTGCACTTACTGTCAGTACATCACCTTCCAGAGCTGCCTTTGTTGTGCCGGCATCTACCAGTGTATAAGTGTAAGTGATGTTCTTTTCATGTGCTGCACAGTCTGCTGCGGTTGCTTTTGCAGCCAGTTTCAGTGTTTTGCTTGTATCTGCTGCTGCCATCTGGATGGTCTGGTTATCAAATACAAGATCTGTGATCTCACAGGTACATGGTACTTCCTCTGTCTTAAAGCTGTAGGAAACGGTCATGGATCTGTAATCAGCTGCAACATTTACTTCCGGTTTCACACTTGTACCGTCAGAGAGTTTGATGCTCTGCGGTTTGCTGCTGTCTGCGAAACGATAATCGCCAACTGCTGTCAGGACTGTTTTTACTTCATAGTTTGCATTTGCCTCAAATGCTGCACCTGCTTCTACTTCTTTGCCGTCCTTATACCAGGTTGTGCTGGTTGTATACGGTGTCAGTGCAATGTTTACAGACGGTGTTGCCTGATCCAGTGCATGAGCTGTCACTGCATAAGATTTCTGCAGATTATCAGAGTAATCTTTTCCGCTGTAGATGCGGATGTCAGAAAGCAGTCCGGTATATGGAGGTGTTGTTGAGGAACCAAGATCTTTGCTGATGTTATAACCAGTTGTAAAGGTACTTGTGTTGTAAGATTTCAGGGTTACATCGTAATTGTCGCTTGCGTTTGCTCTTCCGGATGTCGGTGTTCCGGCTTTGCCGTCTACATAGATCTGCATCTTTGTACCGGTAAATACTGCCAGAATATCATGCCATTTATTCCAGAAACTGGAATCGATCGCACAGCTGCTCTCAACCCAGGAACCTTTTGCGTCGCATGCATAAACAAGTACGCCGCTGCTCTTGAGCTGAACACCATACTGCTCATCCATCTTGCCAAGCATTTGATATGTACCGCTTCCTGTGATCTCATCTGATTTCATACGGAAACGGATAAACATTGCTTTGTCTTCTCCGGAAACATCAAATTTTCCGTTGTTTGTTCCATCATTCTCTGCCGTTACGTATCCGGAATATCCCCATCCATCACTGTAGGATACCTGAACGTTATCATTCAGCGTCAGTGTTGCCGGATCTGCAGCCTGGTCTGCAACTGCCTCAAAATGTTTGCCTTCTTTTGATGAAGATACGACTGCATCTGCGGATGTCTCACCTGCTGCCGGTGCAGTCACAGTGATTTCCGGTGCTTCGAGCACATTTTCTTCTTTCGGTGCCTCCACAAATTTTGCAAGAACATTCAGCTCTGCTGCATTGATGAACATATTCGGTTCTGCACCTTCACTGTGAATTGCTTCAAATTTAACATTGGTTACGCCTGCAACCGGCTCGAACTCAACGCTCTTCTCAGTCGGGATGGTTTCTCCTTCATAAGACCATGTTACATTTGCTACTTTTGTATAAGTTTCTCCGTTATCAGTGGATACATAAACGTTTGCTTCTGTTACGGCACCGTTTTTGATAACACCATTTTTGTCTCTTTCCGGTCTTGGGAGATAAGTCAGTGCTTTTACTGCATATGCCTTATCCAGAGTGATCGTATAATTGTTGTTGCCGGTCAGTGTTCCGTTGGAATACTGTGCCTTCGGTTTGCTGTTGTCATTCCAGTTTGTATGCCAGTATGTGCTGCTGTCACCGTCAAGTGCTGCTGCTATGATACCGTTTCCGGCTCCTTCGCCTGTCAACTCTTCACTGTCTGCGGCACCTGTCATATTTGCCGGAAGCAATTTTTTATAACCGTCATCTGCCGGCTGATTCTCTCTTTTTACAAGCTGTGCAATGGCATCATCCAGTGCTTTGACTGCTGCTGCTTTTTCTTCAACGGTTGCATTTTCTTTTGCTGCTACTGCTTCTGCTGCTTTGATCGCTGCTTTCAGAACTGCATAAGATTCTGCGGTATACTGATCTTCATCCAGTTCTTTTGCTGCACTGATTGCATCTGTCAGTGCACTTTCTGCTGTAGAATCAGATTCTTTTGTATACATTTCATAGATTGCCGGAGCTGCTCCTGTGCCATCCCATGTGATCTTCACTTCGTTGATACCATTGTAGAATACCAGATTCTTGAAGACATTCAGCGATTTGGACAGAGTACCGACTTCTACCCATTTACCTGCATTGGTATGGATAGAAACTTTTGCATTGGAAATCTCCTCTCCATCCTGAATGACGTAAAGGCTGTCTTTTACACCTGCATCCAGACGGTAAGTCAGAGTTCCTGCACCTTCGCCTGCCCTGAACATGGTTGTTAAAGAATTATCGATTGCCTGTTTTGCATCAAATCCTTCCACGCCTGCCGGTTCTGCAAAGATGGTCTTGTCTGCATCGGTGTTGGTCAGGCTTACGGAATTGATATCAAAGGTTACATCTGCTTCCCCTTTGTTGATGAAGCGGATGTATTTTGCATCCATGCCTTTTTCGGTATCAACCGGATACCAGTTGAATCCATTATAGCTGTACTCAAAGGTTACCTTATCTTTGTTTGTGTAATCTGCTGCAATCGTGCTGATCTCACGTACATTTCCGAAATCAATACCAATGTACTCACCATTTTTCAGGATAACATCTTTGACTTCCGGAATTGCAGCCTCATTTTTATTGATCGTTACAATTGTCTCTTTGTAAGTTTCTGTGTTGGTGTATGCATACTCATCTGCCGGGAAAGTCTCTGCCTGGAATTCACGGATTGCATACCATTTGCTTGTTGCAGCCGGTGTACGCAGACGGATGTAGCGAGCTTTCAGGGACTGGTTTGTCAGATCCACGTTGATCTCGTTTGTTCCGTAAGTACCATCAACCTGTGTCCAGTTTTCATTATCCATGGAATACTCCAGGATACCCTGCGAGAAAATATCTCCATCTGTCTGAGTTCTTCCCTGCAGGATGCGGACTTTGCCAAGTTTATAAGCTGCTCCGAGATCCAGCCCAATGTATCCATTTGCAGTAACACTTGCATTAAACCATGCAAAGGTACTGTCATTTCCATCAATAACATTGCCTGCATTTCCCTGGTAGAATCCACCAAGTCCGCTGTACATCAGTCTCTTCTCGCCGGTCTCTGTGCCACCGCCGGAAGTATTTCCGCCACTGAAAGTATTATCCAGCACTTTCAGTGCTGCTTTCTTCACATAATTTTCCATCTGTGCTGCGAACGGCATGATCTTCATAGCTCCGGCTTCTGCCATGATAGTGCCGTTCAGCTGAGGTGCCGCACAGTTCTGTGACAGTTTGTAATTGTTTTCTGCACTTACATAATTTGCACATACAGCATCGTCATCGCCTGCTTTGAGTCCCATTGCAGTCTTGACAAATCCGATGCTTGCTTTGGAAAGATATCTCAGAGAATCTACCCAAGGTTTCATCTCTTCTTTTAGGTTTTCGTTTGTTCCGTTTGTCTGGAAATCATCTGCAGCTGTCACGATCTTCTGCAGCTGTTCAATCAGTGCATTTCCGGATTCCGTCAGATCTGCATTGCTGTTGTATGCAGTCTTGAATGCATTGATGTACGGAGTCAGTTCTACCGACTCACCCATCGCTGTGATACCGCCCGGGCTCGGGTTAGTCATATGTTTGCACAGTTCATGCAGGGACTGTGGAGCTCCGCTGTCGATGTACTTGAAGCCGTCAGCCCAGCTCTTCTCTGCATCAAAGTCAGCTGTGTTCCATGCAAAATCAGCGATCGCAAACAGTGCTGTCTTGGAAGCTTCTGCCTGCTCCAGCGGGTTCGTTACAATACCCATGAAGTTTGTCAGACCTTTTTCAAGGATTGCACTGTCTCCAGGGCCCATAACCAAACGTGCGTGGTTTACGTCATTTACCGGCCAGTTCAGCCACATAAATGCCTCTCTGCCGTTTGTATAAGAATTTTTAAAATTATTGAAAGTACTCTGTCTTGCCGGATAACATACAGATTCACCGGTCCACATCAGTTCTACATCCGGAAGACTTTCAAAATGTTTGAAGTAGTTTGCAACGGTCTGAGCTTCGCCTTCACTCCAGCTGCTCCAGTTTACTGCACCTGCACAGTATACCTGCGGTACGAAGCACAGATTGTAAACATCGCCTTTGGATTTGCACCATGCATCCAGGTCTTTGCAAAGTCTTGCATGTAGGCTTACTTTGCCGGCTGCGTCGTCTGCGGAAAGCACAAACTGACGTACGCCAACGTTGTAAAGCTGTTCAAATTTTGCAATGATAACCTTCAGGTCTGCATCATAAGTGGAGGCTGTGATAGCACTGTGCATAAACGGATGAATTGCCCATGCAAAACGGCACTTGGAATCCTGTCCTGCCTGCACCATCTGTCTGATCTCTTCCAGTCTGTCTGCCGGATAGAGCTCACGCCACTGTGAATTGTGGTATGGCTCGTCCTTCGGTGCATAGATATACATATTCATCTTGAAATCGCCGCCGAACTTCATCAGACTGATACGATCTTCCACAGACCACGGAATACCATAGTAGCCTTCGATAAATCCACGGTACTGACCGGATGCGTAATCTTCGATCTGAAGTTTGCGTACGGCTTTTTCTGTCACCTGGTTAAAAATCATTTTCAGAGAGCTCAGTCCGTAAAATGCTGCATCGGTGTCTTTACCAAGGACTGCGATCACATTGTCCTGGATAGCCAGAACATATGCATCTCTCTTGTCAAACAGATCATCTGCATAAGTAACATGGTCGTTGAACCATTTTTCAACTGCTCCATCGGAACCTTTTGTACCAACCAGTACGTTCATTCCGTTTGAAGCTACGGCACCTGTCACGGTTCCTGTGATATTCTGAATAGCCAGTACTTCGTTCAGACGTTTCTGTGTTGCCTCGTCGATCGTGCTGTCATAGACAACGTTTGTCTTATCTGCCAGGGTAAAACTGCTATCCTGGTAAACAACACTTCTCGGGGTTGGATAAATTTCATATTCTGCTGTCGCAGAAGTGTCATTTGCAGCATCTGCTGCTTTTGCATCAAATCCGGTAAAAGTCATGCCTGTTAAAATCATGGCAAAAACCAGTACAAGACTGATGACTTTTTTCACATTCTTTCCCATCTAAATCCTCCTTTTCATAAGTTCGACACCGGGAATCCGTATGCAGCTTCCGTCTCCCGCCCGTCGATCGTTTTCTTATTTTTCGAAGAAAATCTTTTGTTGTTAAAGTGCAAATTTTCTCACGAAATAAGTACCTTTATTATACATTTTATCTGTTTTACTGTCAATCTCGAATCAGTTTCTTATGCAATTTAAGCAGGAATATTTGTGAAATTCTTCGCTTTTTTCGTCGAAAATTTCAAAAGTCTGTACTATTCTTTTCATTCATAACAAAAAGCCCCGGGAAATGGGGCTTTCTGCTGAAAAATGTATGTAAGAAATTGGAAAACGGCGAACAAAAAGGCGCTCCGTATAAACGGAACGCCTTTGTTCTTACAAGAAACAGTATACACATTTTCCAGCATTTGTCAAATATTTTTTTCAGATATTTTCTGGCATCTCGGAATGTGCAAAATGCTCTGCGTTTGTCTTTCGATACGTTCATATTTTATTCATGATACATTCAAAAAACTTTCATTCGCTCATCATGCCAAATTCATTTTTCCCCTTTATACTTCAAAATGTCAAAAATGTTGCAGAAATATTTCATTGACACCTAATACATATGTCATTTTCTCAGTATTTTAATACTATTTGAATATACTTTTTTCATAATTGCCAGGCAGCCCTCTGTCTGGCATCCTCCCTTTTCAGGGCTTTTTTTATTTTCAGCTTTTTATGTACACAGGGAAGTCTTCTCCGACTAAGATAAAAAACGCCAGAGACAAGCAGCTTTGAAATCACCCTTTTACAGGTATATTATGATTTTGGCTTTTATCTCTGGCGTTTATGATTTTCATCTCCGACTGCATGAGCTGCCAGGCAACTGTACAGCTCTGTAGCTCCTACATCCTTTTATACTTCAAACAGCAGGTCACCGTAGGATGGCATCGGCCACTCTTCTTTATCTACGATCATCTCCAGCTTATCCACCGGAACTCGCAGTTCTTCCATATCTTTAAACACAACTTCATGATAATACTCTGCCTGTTCTCTTCCATTCTCCATGGCTGCCGCCTGATCTGCTGCCTCCTGCAGTTTTGCCAGTGCCAGTTTTGTCTGAGAAAGAAGGGCTGTTGTATCTTTAAGCATGTTCATCGGAACGGTCACATCTGCTCCGGCTGTCTTGATCTCATTTACCGTACCGGCAAGGTTTCTGGAAAAACGCATAACGGCCGGGATGATATGCTTGCTGGCAATATCGATCATGGCACGGGCTTCGATATTCAGTGCCTTGGAGTATCCTTCATACTGGATCTCTGCACGGGAACGGAGTTCAGCTTCCGTAAATACGCCGAATTTGCCAAACAGCTGGATCGCTTTATCGGTCACAAGTGCCGGGATCGCTTCCACCATGGAATTGATGTTCGGCAGGCCTCTGCGTTTTGCTTCTTCTACCCACTCTTCAGAATAACCGTTGCCATTAAATACGATCCTCTGATGTTCTGTTGCATATTCTTTGATCAGGTCATGCACAGCAAGCTCAAAATCTTCTGCCTTTTCCAGACGGTCGCAGGCATCGGAGAATGCTTCCGCTACGATCGTGTTGATCACCACGTTACATTCTGCTACGGAATCTCTGGAACCTACCATACGGAATTCAAATTTATTTCCGGTAAAGGCAAACGGTGAGGTACGGTTACGGTCCGTTGCATCTTTTGCAAAATCCGGAAGAGTCTTAACGCCGGTATGTAATTTTCCGCCTTTTAAGCTGTGTGTTGCAGAGCCGGTGCTGATCAGCTGTTCCAGCACATCTTCCAGCTGTTCACCCAGGAATACGGAGATAATAGCAGGCGGTGCCTCATTGGCTCCCAGTCTGTGGTCATTTCCGACATCGGCTGCGGATTCACGAAGAAGATCTGCATGGCGGTCTACAGCACGCAAAATACAGGTCAGGATCATCAGGAACTGAACATTTTCGTGCGGTGTCTTGCCAGGATCAAGCAGATTGATGCCGTCATCTGTGGTGATGGACCAGTTGTTGTGCTTACCAGAACCATTGACTCCCGCAAATGGTTTCTCATGAAGAAGACACTGCAGCCCGTGACGCTCTGCCACCTGTTTCAAAGTCTCCATAATGATCTGGTTGTGGTCTGCTGCTACGTTGCACTCTGCATAGATCGGTGCCAGCTCATGCTGTGCCGGTGCGACTTCGTTGTGCTGTGTCTTTGCAGAAACACCCAGTTTCCAGAGTTCTTCGTTTACTTCTTTCATAAAACCGGCAATTCTCTGACGGATAACTCCAAAATAATGGTCATCGAGCTCCTGACCTTTCGGAGGCATGGCACCAAAGAGTGTACGTCCGGTAAAAATCAGGTCTTTTCTCTTTAAATATTTCTGCCGGTCCACGATAAAGTATTCCTGCTCTACGCCAACGGAAGGTGTCACTTTTCTGGATGTCGTATTGCCGAACAGACGGATCAGTCTGAGTGTCTGTGTCTGCAATGCCTGCATGGAGCGAAGCAGCGGTGTCTTCTGATCCAGTGCTTCTCCTGTATAGGAACAGAATGCTGTCGGTATACACAAAATCGCACCTGCACTGTCTTCACGTACAAATGCCGGTGAAGTGCAGTCCCAGGCTGTATATCCGCGTGCCTCAAAGGTTGCTCTTAATCCTCCCGACGGGAATGAAGAAGCATCCGGTTCTCCTTTGATCAGCTCTTTTCCGGAAAAGTCCATGCTGACCGTTCCGTCCGCATGCGGTGCTGTAATAAATGCATCATGTTTTTCTGCTGTGAATCCAGTAAGCGGCTGGAACCAGTGTGTGTAATGCGTTGCACCTTTTTCCACTGCCCAGTCTTTCATAGCTCCAGCTACGACTTCTGCTGTGATCGGATCCAGCTCTTTTCCTTCATCAATGGTCTTATGCAGTTCTTTGTACACCTTTTTCGGCAGACGCTCCTGCATGATCTTGTCATTGAATACATTCGAACCAAAAAGCTCTACCACATTGATCTTTTCTTTGTTCTTGTCTTCCATTTCTTACAATCCTCCATCGTGACCTGCTGCTTTTCATATCCAAAAAGCTTTTTTCGTTTGCTTTTGTCTATCCTTCCAAATCATACCTTATTTTTCACTGTTTTGCAACTAACTTATGCAATCCTGCCAGGCTCTGCTGACATCTGCCCAAGAGAATCGCTGCACACCAAAAAAGGGACAGAAATCTTTTGTTGATTTCTGTCCCTTTCATTACTTTTTGGGATGGAATAACAGGGTGGGGAAACCACTGTATCTTTACATTTTTTATACTTCGAACAGCAGATCGGAATAGGATGGCATCGGCCATACTTTCTTATCTACCAGTACTTCCAGTTTGTCAACCGGTGTACGAAGGGCTGCCATAGCCGGTACAACGCTCTCGTGGAAGTATCTTGCTTCAGCTGCCATATCGCCTGTTTCGGCTGCTTTATCAGTCACTTCTTCCAGTGTTACCAGGGCTGCCTTTGCCTCTTCCAGCAGTTTGCTTACATCGTTCAGCAGATCTGTCTGTACGGTTGCCGGTGCACCTGCACCTTTAACTGCCAGGATAGTATCTGCCAGAGATTTGGTATAGCCGATGACTGCCGGCAGGATCTGTTTGGAAGCCATGTCGATCATCGTCTTTGCTTCTATATTAATAGCCTTTGCATAGTTCTCATATTTAATCTCTACACGGGACTCAAGTTCTGCTTTTGAGAAAACTTTGTATTTGCCGAACAGTTCTACTGCCTTATCAGTTGCCAGGCACGGGATTGCATCCACCATGGATTTGATGTTCGGCAGTCCTCTTCTTTCTGCTTCTGCTACCCATTCATCGGAATAACCGTTTCCGTTAAATACGATTCTCTGGTGATCGGTTGCATATTCTTTGATCAGATCATGTACAGCCAGTTCAAAGTCATCTGCTTTTTCCAGTACATCGCATGCCTGTGAGAATGCATCTGCTACGATCGTGTTCAGTACCACGTTTGGTCCGGCGATGGAATCACGGGAACCTACCATACGGAACTCGAATTTATTTCCGGTAAATGCAAACGGTGAAGTACGGTTACGGTCCGTTGCATCTTTTGCAAAATCCGGAAGTCTCTTGACACCGGTATGCAGTACACCGCCTGCTTTACTGTGTGTAGCAGTTCCTGTGCTGATCAGCTGTTCCAGTACATCCTCCAGCTGTTCTCCAAGGAATACAGAAATGATAGCCGGCGGTGCCTCGTTTGCTCCCAGTCTGTGATCATTTCCAGGATCGGCTGCGGATTCACGAAGCAGATCTGCATGCTCATCGACTGCTTTTAAGATACAGGTCAGTACCATAAGGAACTGTACATTCTCATGCGGTGTTTTGCCCGGATCTAACAGATTGATACCGTCATCGGTTGTGATGGACCAGTTGTTATGTTTACCGGAACCATTCACACCGTCAAATGGTTTCTCATGAAGCAGGCACTGCATTCCATGCTGGCATGCTACTTTTTTCAGTGTTTTCATAACCAGCTGGTTGTGATCAACTGCAATGTTTGCTTCTGCATAGATCGGTGCCAGCTCGTGCTGTGCCGGTGCTACTTCGTTATGCTGTGTTTTTGCGGAAATACCAAGTTTCCAGAGTTCTTCGTTGACATCTTTCATATAAGAAGCAATACGCTGACGGATGGTTCCGAAATAATGGTCATCCAGTTCCTGTCCTTTCGGAGGCATTGCCCCGAACAGGGTACGTCCGGTAAAGATCAGATCTTCTCTCTGCAGATATTTCTGTTTGTCAACCAGGAAGTATTCCTGTTCCGGTCCAACGGACGGTGTTACTTTTTTGGAGGTTGTATTTCCAAACAGTCTCAGAAGTCTCAGTGCCTGCTCGTTGATTGCTTCCATGGAACGCAGCAGCGGTGTTTTCTGATCCAGTGCCTCACCTGTGTAAGAGCAGAATGCGGTCGGAATACAGAGGATCGCTCCTGCTGCATCTTCACGTACATAAGCCGGTGAAGTACAATCCCATGCTGTATATCCTCTGGCTTCAAACGTAGCCCGAAGACCTCCTGACGGGAAGGAAGAAGCATCCGGTTCTCCTTTGATCAGTTCTTTTCCGGAGAACTCCATCAGTACGGTACCGTCCTGTCTCGGTGCTGTGATAAATGCATCGTGTTTTTCTGCTGTTACACCGGTAAGAGGCTGGAAAATGTGTGTGTAATGTGTTGCACCTTTTTCTACTGCCCAGTTTTTCATAGCTTCTGCCACCACATCTGCTACCATCGGATCCAGTTCTTTTCCCTCATCAATGGTTTTTCTCAGTGCTTTATACACTTTTTTCGGCAGACGCTCCTGCATCACTTTGTCGTTGAATACATTTTCACCAAAAATCTTTGCAACATTCATCTTTTCAGTCATGTCTTCTTCTCATCCTTTCTGTGATAAGCCGGAACAGAATTTCTCTGTAACCTTTCTGCTTCTTTACAGAAAATCAAAAAAGACGCTCCGCTCCTTTCGGGGCAGAACGTCTTTGTTCTCTCGCTCATCATTTTTAATTTTGCTACTACCATACTCCACATTTTTGGCAAATGCAAGTATAATTTAATTTTTCTACAAAATTTATAAAATTTCAGAGAAATAATTCTCAGGCTTTGTCGATAGAGCCGAAAATTTCCATTTTTTCTTTTACTGTAGCTTTGATTGCTTCGAATCCAGGAGCCAGAAGTTTACGCGGGTCAAATCCCTTTCCTTCCAGATCTTTACCAGCTTCGATGTATTCACGTGTAGCTGCTGCAAATGCCAGCTGGCACTCTGTATTTACATTGATCTTTGCAACGCCAAGGCTGATTGCTTTTTTGATCATGTCTGTCGGGATGCCTGTACCACCGTGCAGTACCAGAGGCAGATCTCCTGTCAGAGCCTGAACAGCGTCCAGAGTCTCGAAGCTTAAGCCTTTCCAGTTTGCCGGATATTTGCCGTGGATGTTACCGATACCAGCTGCCAGGAAGTCAATACCCAGATCTGCAATTCTCTTGCATTCCTGAGGATCTGCACATTCACCCGCACCTATAACGCCGTCTTCTTCACCGCCGATAGAACCAACTTCTGCTTCCAGAGACATACCATGTTCTTTGCAGATTTCTACCAGTTTCTTTGTGTTTGCAACGTTTTCGTCAATCGGGCTGTGAGAACCATCATACATGATAGATGAGAATCCGGCTTCTACACATTTCAGGCATCCTTCGTAGCTGCCGTGATCCAGATGCAGAGCAACCGGAACTGTGATGTTCAGTTCTTCCATCATACCATTTACCATACCTACAACAGTTTTGTATCCTGTCATATATTTGCCGGCACCTTCTGATACACCAAGGATAACCGGTGAGTTGTTCTCCTGTGCTGTCAGCAGGATTGCTTTTGTCCACTCAAGGTTGTTGATGTTGAACTGTCCTACTGCATAATGACCTGCTTTTGCTTTCTGTAACATTTCTTTTGCTGAAACTAACATATTTTTTACCTCCACACTTTGTGATTTTTGGTGTTGGCTTTATTATAACCTAATTGCACCAAAAAGAAAATACTTTTTTAGTCAAATATCCCCTGTTTTTTTTCTGAGTACTATATTTCACTCTCGCCAAACTGATGATTGACAATGATATCCACTGCTTTCTGATGACAGCAAATTTCAACTTCTTTATGATCGCCGCCATATTCACCATCCAGCGTCCATGGAATTGCAATCTCGGAACGAATGGCAACCTGTCTGGTCTTATAGCTGATAATATAGTTGCTGTCCATCTCCCCGCGAAGGAGGCTTGTAATAATCTCCTGAAGTTCTATGGCGTTTCGTGGCGTTTTGATCATCGTCACTTCAAACAGGCCGTCATCCAGCCGGATGTTTTTTCCTGTAATGCTGCGGAAACCACCTACGGATTCTGAATTGGTGATCATTCCATAAATAAATTCATCTCTGATCTTCTCACCGTTCAGTTCAATCTCCACTTCATAAGATTTAACATTAAAAATACGCTTGGCACCTTCTAAAACATAAGCAAGATGGCCGAGTACATTTTTGACATCCTGGTTTGTCTGATAAGACACTTCGGTAAACATTCCAAACGCAGCGATATATACAAAATAATCACTGTTAAAAGAGCCGACATCACACGGATAGGCGTTGTTCTCTACGATACACTGTGCCGCGTCCGTCATCCGTTTCGGGATCTGCAGGCTGTTTGCAAAATCGTTTGTGCTTCCTGCCGGGATATAGCCGATCGGGCGTCTGATCTCACTGTTCATCATGCCGGTCACCACTTCATCCAGTGTCCCGTCACCGCCGCTGCAGGCGACAAGATCAAACTTTGCAGCCCGTTTCTCCACAACTCTGCTCGCATCCTGTGGTTTCTGCGTCACATAGAGCGTGACATCCAACCCTCCTTTGATAAAAATATCTGCGATATCCAACAGTGCATTTCTGATCTGTCCTTTTCCGGATCTTGGATTCACAATAAATAAAACTTTTTTACGTCTCATTTTTCATTCCTTCCACTTTCACCGTATTTCGACATATTGTACTATCATTTTTTTCAACAGACAAGTACCCTGACTGTTTTTAAAACTTAAGTTTTCATAAAATCTGATATTCCTGTGCAGAATACTGTACCGTTGAAGGCGACCTCACAATGGAAAGCTTACTGTCGTCAGAACAGTCCTTTCATAGGAATTTTTCAGATTTTAGAAATCAGAATTTCCGGATTTCATCTCCTCCGTCATCGGTATTTTCAATTTTGCGGATCACGGCATAATAGCCGAAATTTTCATTGACTTTGATATATACCCTCTCTCCGACTTTATGTCCGAGCAGGGCTTTTCCCATCGGGGACTCCGTGCTGATGTGGCCTTTCATGGAATTGCCGCGGATCGATGTGACGATCTTGTAGGTTTCTTCTTCGTCATCATCTTCCATATAGAGTGTCACCGTATTGTTGATCCCGACTTCGTCGGATTTCGACTGATCCGATACGATTTCGGCATTTTTCAACATTCTCTCCAGATAGCGGATACGGCTCTCGTTCATATTTTTATCTTTTTTGGCGGCATGATATTCAAAATTTTCGCTTAAATCCCCATGTGCTCTCGCCTCTTTGACTGCCTCGATCGCATTTTTTCGGACGGTCAGTTTTCGATATTCAATCTCTTCTTTGATTTTTTTGACATCATTTTCCGTCAGCTGTTCATGTAACATATCTTATCCCTGCACTCTCACAACATAATCTTCTTTTCTCGGTTTTGCCGGGGCTTCTCCGCCCTCTGCCGCATAGCCTAAAATACAGTGACCGATTCCGGCATAATCACCTTCAATGCCCCATTTTCTCAGAAGAGCTTTTCCTTCTTCACTTTCAAACTCTTCTTTTGCACGGTGGATCCAGCAGGATGCCACGCCAACGGCATGTGCCGCATTCATCAGATTGCCCATGACAAGTGAACCGTCTTCCAGATAGGTGTTTCTGTTCTTGTCTGCCAGCACGATCAGCACCGTCAGTGCTCCGTAGAATGGATCAGATGTCACGCCCATGATCTTCGCATTCATTTTGCTCAGCTCTTCAATGGTTTCTTTATCCTGAACAACCACGATCTTCGGGGACTGCATACCCATGCCGGTTGGTGCAAACACGCCCGCCTCAAGGATTTGTTCCAGTTCGCTTTCTTTTATCTGCTCCGGACGATATCTCCGGCAGCTTCTTCTTGTCTTTAAATCCTGTAATGTCTGATTCATCATGAAGCCTCCTTGTGTATAACAGTATTATGATTCTCTCCACTTCAGTAACGCCCTGCGGATTGCTTCAGGCTTTTGCATTCTCACAATCCTGCATTACCTATAGCTTCGTGATTTTTCCGCATTTCATGCTTTCAAAATCACGCAACATTCGAAATCCGCACATTTTTCTTTGAAAAATGGCTTTCTCATGTTTTTTATTTCAGTAACGCCCTGCGGATTGTTCCATGCTTCGCATTCTCACAATCCTACTCTAAATTCGGATATCGCGGGGCATACGCCCCGCTTTTATCCGAATTCAGAGCGGGGCATTAAGCCATAAAAGCACTCCTGTGCAAGCACATCGTGCTTTCAGGCTTTTGCCCCTGGCGTTACAGACATTATACCACCTTTTTGATTTTTTTGTAGTCAAAGTATTTTTTGTGCGGTATAATCTTTTAGGTAAATGCCGATCTTTAATATACACAGGAGGTTCTTTGAAATGAAAGACGTTTTTATATCTGATTCTATCGTATACGTTGGCGTAGATGATAAGAATATTGATCTTTTTGAAAATCAGTATGTCGTTCCAAACGGTGTTTCTTACAATTCTTATGTGATCTTAGATGACAAGATCACGATCATGGACACCGTAGATCGACGCGGTACGGAAGGATGGCTTGCCAACCTGAAGGAAACGCTGGGTGACAAAAAGCCTTACTATGTGGTTGTTTCACACCTGGAACCGGACCATGCCGGAAACTTAAAGACATTGCTGGATCTGTATCCGGACATCAAGGTGATCGGAAATCCGAAAACGTTCACGATGATCGCACAGTTCTTTGATGTGGATTTAAGCGATGACCGCAAGGTGGTTGTAGGCGAAGGCGATACGGTAAATCTCGGTACTCACACGCTTCAGTTCTTTATGGCTCCGCTTGTTCACTGGCCGGAAGTTATGGTTGCTTATGAGCAGTCCGAAAAGATCCTGTTCTCCGCTGACGGTTTCGGTAAATTCGGTGCCCTGGATGCAGACGAGCCATGGGAAGACGAAGCAAGACGCTATTTTATCAACATCGTTGGCAAATACGGCGTACAGGTTCAGAATCTTCTGAAAAAGGCTGCCACTCTGGATATCCAGATGATCTGCCCACTGCACGGTCCAATCCTGAAAGAAAACCTTGGCTATTACATAGGCAAATATCTGACCTGGAGCAGCTACGAACCGGAAGAAAAGGGCGTTGTGATCGCATGTGCTTCCATTCACGGAAATACCATGATCGCTGCAAAGAAACTGGCGGAGATCCTGAAAGCAAAAGGCGAGAAAAATGTGGTTCTCTATGACCTTGCCAGAGATGATATGCCGTCTGCCATCGCAGATGCTTATCGTTATGACAGACTGGTGGTCGCTGCTGCTTCCTACGACGGCGGCATCTTCCCTTGCATGGAGACATTCCTGCGTAAACTCAAGGCAAAGAACTTCCAGAAACGTACCGTCGGCTACATCCAGAACGGAACCTGGGCTCCTTGCACTGCAAAACAGATGCAGGCTATCATGGGCGAGCTGAAAAACATCACCAACGCAGAACCGGTCGTAACGATCAAATCTGCAATGAAAGAAGCGGATGTTGCTCAGCTGGAAGCTCTGGCTGATGCTCTGATGGCATAAATTGTTTCAAGTCGAACGTAAAAAAACGCACCCGTAGTGCTCTTGAAAAGCATTTCGGGTGCGTTTTTCTTTTACGATATTGAATTTCAATCTCTTCTTACAGATCGATCATATTGATATCTGCTTTTTTCTTTGTTTTCTTCGGTGCAGGCTGTGCTGCATTGCCTGTTGGCTGCGGTGTATGTTTCACCTGTGCCTCCTGTGGCTGTGCACCGGATGGATCATCCTGCATTTCTGCCATCTCCTGTTTTGCCTGCTTCTGCTGACGCTTTTTCTCTCTGCGGCTTTTCCGGTCTGCTTTTACCGGCCCGGTCTTTTTATTTTCACCGAATGCTTCTTCCACTGCCGGAGCAGCTTCTGTTTCCGGATGTACTGGCTGCGGTTCTTCCTCCTGAACCATACCGGTTGCCTCCTGCTGCTGCGTCGGTGCATAATAATTTTCCGTTGCCAGATAATACTCTTTTCTTGCAAACTCGTTGGTCTGCATATCCAGTCTTTCCTGCGTATCGCGAAGATCATCTTTCAGATCACGGTTTTTCAGGATCAGGTTGATCACCAGAAAGATCAGAAGAACCGACAGAGCCACCAGAGCGTAGATCACTTTTATGGAAAAATCCGCATCTGATTTGATCTTGTCTACTTTCTGGAGCACGGCATTTGCCGCATCAGAAACGGCTTCTGTCTCCGTTTCTGTTTCTGTCTGTGCCTCTTTTGCTTTCTCGGTTGCTGCCTCCGTCTGTGCATCCGTCTCGTTCGCTGCTGCGATCTGTTCTGCCGCATTTGGACGCTCCGCCTGCACATTCAGGGTATACGTTGCCTGCATACCGCTCTCGGATGTTACCGTTATGTAAACCGTTGTCTTTCCGTCCGTCAGAGTCTGACCGGAAACTTCACAGGTCGCTGCACCGTCGGAAGTCACCGGACTTAGCTGCAGTTCAGTCGTGCCTTCCGGAACCTCCACCTCATACTCCGTTGTGCTGTACTCAAAATCCGGAGAAATACTCGTCGCATTCTCGATGCCAAGATCCGAAAGGGAATTGTCATCGGAACCACTTGCAAACACAGTCACTCCGGAAATACAGAGCAGGAGCATCATGCACACTGCCCAGATTTTCCAGGTCTTTTTCCACATCATGTTTTCTCCCTTCAAAAACGTTTATGCTTCGTCAATCGCTTTTCCAATGTCATGACGATAATATTTATTCTCAAAATCAATCCACTCTACCGCTGCATAGGCATTTGCACGGGCCTCTTTGAGGTCTTTTCCCTTTGCAGTCACACCGAGGACACGGCCGCCGTTTGTCACGATGCCTTCTTCCGTGCGTTTGCTTCCGGCGTGGAATACATAGTAACCATCTTTATCTTTGAATTTGTCAAGACCACGGATTACGAAACCTTTGTCGTATTTCACCGGATAACCGTCGGATGCCAGTACGACGCAGACTGCCGCATTGTCCTCAAACTGCAGGTCGATCTGGTCAAGTGTTCCGTCAATGCACGCCTCAAAAACGTCAATGATATCGGTTTTCATACGCGGCAGGACAACCTGTGCTTCCGGATCACCGAATCTTGCATTGTACTCCAAGACACGAGGACCTTTTTCGGTCAGCATTAGTCCGAAGAAGATAATGCCTTTGAACTCTCTTCCTTCTGCTGCCATCGCATCGACCGTTGCCTGATAGATATATTTTTTGCAGAATGCATCCACTTCTTCCGTATAGAACGGACTTGGTGAGAAAGTTCCCATACCACCGGTGTTCAGTCCGGTATCGCCGTCTCCGGCACGTTTGTGATCCTGTGCGGAAGTCATCGTCTTGATGGTCTTGCCGTCCACATAAGAAAGTACAGACACTTCTCTTCCGGTCATGAACTCTTCTACCACCATTGTATTGCCGGCTGTACCGAATTTCTTGTCCTCCATGATGGTTTTTACACCATCTTTTGCTTCTTCTGGCGTATTACAGATCAGCACACCTTTTCCGAGTGCCAGTCCGTCTGCTTTCAGAACAATCGGGAAATCTGCTTTTTCCAGATATGCAAGTGCTGCGGATGCATCGGTAAATGTTTCGTAAGCAGCGGTCGGAATATTATATTTTTTCATCAGGTCTTTGGAAAATGCCTTGGAGCCTTCCAGGATTGCTGCATTCTTTCTCGGTCCGAATACACGCAGTCCTTCTGCCTCAAATGCATCTACGATACCGTCAACCAGAGGATCATCCATACCAACTACCGTAAGATCGATTGCCTGTTCTTTTGCAAATGCGACCAGTTTGTCAAACTCCATTGCCTGAATCGGCACACATTCTGCAAATTCTTCAATTCCGGCATTGCCCGGTGCACAGTAAATTTTATCTACTTTTGGACTCTGTGCGACTTTCCATGCGATCGCATGCTCACGTCCGCCGCTTCCGACTATCAATACTTTCATCCTGCGTCCTTCTTTCTATATATAAAGTACTTGAATATACAATGTCTCCGAATCTTTTCGCATTTCTGAGATCCTGACATCGTCTCTATTCTGTGATTATCGTTTTGCCATTTTCCACACGGACTTTTCCTTCTGCGATCAGGCGGATCGCCTGCGGCATGATTTTCCATTCTGCCTGCTCCATGACACGCCGCTGCAGAATTTCCGGGGTATCGTCCTGCTGTACTTCCACTGCCTTCTGAATGATGATCGGACCGGTATCTGTTCCTTTGTCCACAAAATGCACCGTTGCACCGGTCACTTTTACACCGCGCTTAAGCACGCCTTCGTGTACTTTCAGCCCGTAATATCCGGTTCCGCAAAATGCCGGGATCAGCGATGGATGGATGTTGATGATCTTGTTTGGATAAGCATCCACCATGATCTCCGGGATCACGACCAGACATCCTGCCAGAACAATGAGATCCGGCTCATAAGACTTTATTTTCTCCAGAAGTGCCTGGTTAAATGCTGCCCGGTCTGCAAAATCTTTCGGTGAGACACATGCAGCTGCAATGTTATGATCCTTTGCTCTTTGCAGGGCATAGGCATTTTTATTGTTGCTGATCACGGCTTTGATCTCGGTATTTGGAATGCTTCCGTCCGCAATGCCGTCAATGATCGCCTGAAGATTGGTTCCGCCTCCGGACACCAGCACTACCAGCTTTAGCATAAGGTCACACCCTTCTCACCGTTCTCAATCTCACCGATCACGTAAGCGGTTTCTCCTGCTGCTTCGATCGCTTTCATAGTCTTGTCAACGTCTGTCGGATCAACTGCAACAACCATACCGATACCCATGTTGTATGTATTGTACATCATCTGCTCTTCGATCTGGCCTTCTCTTGCCAGCATCTTGAAGATTGCCGGAACCTCATAGCTGTCTTTGCGGATCACGGCACGTACTCCTTCCGGAAGCATACGCGGAACGTTCTCATAAAATCCGCCTCCTGTGATATGGCTGCATCCTTTCACACGAACGCCTGCTTCTTTGATGCTGCGAAGTGCTTTCACATAAATCTTGGTCGGTGCAATCAGAGCCTCACCCAGAGTCTTTCCAAGCTCTTCGTGGTAAGTGTTCAGTGTTTTTTCATCCATGCTGAATACTTTTCTTACCAGTGAAAATCCGTTGCTGTGTACACCGGAAGAAGCGATACCGATCAGAACGTCTTTCTCTTTTAAATCTTTTCCTGTGATCAGGTCTTTTTCATCTACTACACCAACTGCAAAACCAGCCAGGTCGTACTCATCTACCGGATAGAATCCCGGCATCTCAGCAGTCTCTCCGCCGATCAGTGCCGCATCAGACTGTACGCAGCCTTCTGCTACACCGCTTACGATCTGAGCGATCTTTTCCGGATAGTTCTTGCCGCAGGCAATGTAATCCAGGAAAAACAGCGGTTCTCCGCCTGCACAGGCTATATCATTTACACACATGGCAACGCAGTCGATGCCGACGGTATCATGTTTATCAAGAATAAATGCCAGTTTCAGTTTCGTACCAACTCCGTCCGTACCGGAAACCAGTGTCGGTTTTTCCATGTCTTTGAATTTTTCCATGGAAAATGCACCGGAAAATCCGCCGATATTGGTCAGTACTTCACTTCTCATGGTCTTCTTGATGTGCTCTTTCATTAATTCAACTGATTTGTATCCTGCCTCGATATCCACTCCGGCTTTCTTGTAATCCATGCTTTTGTCCTCCCTTGGGGTTTGTCTTTTATTTTGCGTAGTTTTTGTATCCAACTTTCTGAAGCTTTGCGTCTTTTTCCACAACCTGTTCTTTCATTTCTTCTGAATATGCTTTCAGTCTGGAGAGCAGTTCTTCATCAGAAGTAGCCAGGATCTTCGCAGCTAAAATACCTGCGTTCGCCCCGCCGTTGATCGCTACGGTTGCTACCGGAATACCTGTCGGCATCTGTACGATCGAGTACAGAGAATCTCTGCCGCCAAGAGATGTTGTATGCATCGGAATGCCGATGACCGGCATTGGGAAGATTGCTGCACACATGCCCGGCAGATGAGCTGCCATACCTGCTCCGGCAATAATCACTTTAAAGCCTTTGCTCTCTGCTGTCTTTGCATATTCAAAGAAAACATCCGGTTCGCGATGTGCCGAGATGATCGTCATCTCATAATCAATGCCCAGTTTCTCTAAAACGTCTGCAGCTTTTGCCATAACCGGCATATCTGAGTCGCTTCCCATTACAATTCCAACCTTTGCCATGGTTCAATCTCCTTTTCGCATCATTGTAAGTGTTTAACATCTTTTTAATTTTACTAATACTTTCTTTTATTGTCAACCTGCAAACCTTAATTGAGGAAGCGATTCAGCTCCTCCGTGCCCGGAAGTACGAACTTTCCGTCCGCAAAGATCAGGATTCTTCTGCCGTCAGCACACTGTACTTCGATGCTGCCAAGCTCGTCATATGGTATCGTGATATCAAGATGATGTCCAAAATATGCCTCTCCCGGATCTTCTTTTCTGCGAATGGAAATCTCATTGTCTCTTGCGATGATCTCCTTTTTGTCCGGATTATATACCGGTGTATCTTCTGCCCAGCTGTAGCAGGTATCTCCTACGGCAAAATGCGGTCCGGTCTTCTCAGCGATCAGGATCGGCAGTTTTCCTTCAATATGATATTCCCTTGCCATAGCATAGGCTGCTGTGTTTGTTCCGATCGCAAATTCGCCGATTGGCAGAGTCTCATGATTCGCCAGCACATTTTCCCGGACATAGTTCTGATTGTACTCTTCCTGCTCAAAATTCTTGCAGGTATATGCTTTTACCATACCATCTTCAAATTCCAGATGCAGTTTTTCATACTTTAAGCCTTCCAGATAAACCGTACATGCCTCAAGAATGCCGCTTGTTCCCTTCAATATCGGGGAAGTAAAGACTTCTCCGACCGGAATGTTGACATCTGCCACACAATTTTCGAAATTAGTCTGCTTCTTTGGATCATTCAGTTTGTGCAGGGCAATGTGCATATCGGTGTGATTTTCTCCTTTTCCGAGCACATGTACACTCTCACCCTGATCCAGGGCATCGATCAGTTTCTGCTGGATATCTGCATAGAGCTGATAGTCAAGCGTATTGATGCGGATCGTCTCTTTAAAAATCTCCGGGAAGTCTGCCCCGATTTCCGGGACCGGAAAGGCGATGATCGTAAAACTGCGTTCTTTGCCGATGATATAGCGGTTTGTGATCTGCACGGATTCGTTATCCATCTGTGTCTGCAGTTTTTTCTGTTTATCCGACAAATAATAGGCTTCCGGTTTTGTCTGCGGATAAAACTCCGGCTCCCCGAAGGTATCAATGCAGGCCGGGCCTGCATGACCGTTTGCCAGTGTTTTATAATTTTCGTACGCCGAACGCATAACACCCAGGCGTCGCTCCATAAAGGCCTTGTCCAGATAGATTGCCTGGTCTGCCCGGTGATCATAGTCAAACTGGCGGTTCGGGATTGCCCCGTAATAGCCGATGCGGTGCACACCTTTTTTATTGATACGCTCCAGTGCCGCACGATAGATGACCGGCTTTAATCCCATTTTTTCAAAATTTCGTATTGCCAGACGCACCATCCGCTCAAATCCGACCATATAGCGGATGTTGACCGTCTGTTTTTTCGAAAGATCCTTGCCGCCAAGCACAAATCCGATCCGGTATCCTTCGGTAAACGTAGATGCCATCTTTTCTACGGTCTCTTCATCCAGGCTGTTCATAAATTCTGCCATCTTCCGCTCGTTTTCGGTGATATACTCACCATAGCGATACAGATAGCGAAGGTCTTTCAGATCCGACTCCATCACGATCTTCGCTGCAAAATCAAGCTTTGGATCAACAGCTTCCCGAATGCGGTGTGCTACCGTGATCTCACTGTAATCACTCTCAAACCAGTAGATGATCTGCTGGATCCTTCGGTATCCCGGGAGCTCTTCCTCTTCAAAGCAATTATACACTTCGATCAGAAGTTCCTGAAGGATCACCTTTTCATGCAGCCGCTGCTCAAAAGCATAGCCGATCAGGGCATACAATTCGGCATACAGAAAACTTAAGATGCGTCCGTGCACTTCTCCGAGTTTTTCCACCGCATACTTTGGATCTCCATAGCTGTGCTCATAGTTCTCCGGAAGAATCTCCTCATAAAGGCTCTGATTAAATGCCTGCCACTGCTCAAGCGTATAGCTTTCCGTTTTTCCATCTTTTATTTTTCGGTAAACTTCATCCATTTTTATAACAAAAGAAGCCGTTTTTCTGAAATAATCCCCAAACGGCTCCTGTGCGGTATGCTCTTTTGTTATGGATGCAAGTCGTTCCATTGAGAGAGCGTCTCTCTCTTCCAGTACTGTTCTCTCCATCTTTCCACCGCCAATCTTTTAAAGGTTACAGTAAAGTGATGCCATACGAGTTGTTCCGTACTTTGTACTCCCGCAATTCGTCCCTGGCATTTCCTTAAATCCCAATTAAAACTACAAATACCCACAATGCCACCATGATGCCGCCGAGGATCGACCCAATCTTCGGAAACAGGTAGCGCACATTGTTTTCGCCAAATCCCATCAGTCCGAACACGACACTGCTGACGGCAAATACCATGCCAAGCAGCCCGATGCTGCCCAGGTAAACGCCGCCCTGTCCGTCCAGATAATATGCCAGCCATGCCAGAACGGCAAAAATGACAAGTGAGAGTGTACCAAGTATCGTTGAAAGAATACCTTTGCCGGAATGTTTCTCTTTTGCAAAAGAATACATACGCTTTTTAGCCATATATCTTTCTCCTTATCTTATTACATATCCAAAACAGCAGATACCCGATCACACCGCCCAGGGTGTTGAGGATCAGGTCATCCACATCAAAGCTTCCCACCTTCCAGACAAGCTGTATCGTCTCCACGCACAGACTGAACTCGAAGCTAAGAAGCAGGATCCGTAAAACTTTCCCCGTTTTCGGCCATATGACCGGCAGGATCATCCCAAACGGAATGAAGCCGATCACATTCCCCGCCAAATTGCAGAATACTGCGAACGTCCCCAGCATCTCCCGGTGAATCCAGAATCTTTTGATTTCCCGAAAGGGCTGAAGGTTGTAGGCATACATTCTTCCTTCCACGGATCTTCCGTATCCTTCCGCAAAAAACAGAAAATACGTCAGTGCCAGCAGATAAAGAAAAAACAGCACCGCTCCCAGTATCCGCACCTTCTTTTTTGTTTCCTTCCTCATAAAACTAAATCAATACCTGACTTTTACACTTCAGAAGTCTTGCACCGTTTACGATCATCATCACGCCGGCTGAAATTCCGGTCACCAGAACCACGATCCCGACTGCGAGACTTGCCGCACCGGTACCTCTTATTGTCTTAAAAATTTTTTCGTTCATGAAAAGCCTCCATTTTACCGAATTATTTTGCCCCGTATTTCTCATAATATGCATCGATCGCTGCTTTTAATCTATCATCGATCACAACTTTTCCGTCACATTCTCTGTTATAGAGATGCTCTACGACATCCTGCATATTTACGATTGCTGCGGTCTCAAAACCGTAAAGATCTTTCACTTCATCCAGAGCACACTTTACGCCGCCTTTTCCGACTTCCATACGGTCAAGAGAAACCATCAGTCCGACGATCGTCACATCTGCGGCACCTTTTACCTTCGGAACCGTTTCTTCCATGGATTTGCCGGAAGTAGTAACGTCTTCGATCATGATCACACGGTCACCGTCTTTTAATTTGCTTCCAAGAAAGCTTCCCTTGTCTGCACCGTGATCTTTTTCTTCTTTGCGGTCGGAGCAGTAACGCACTTCTTTTCCGTAAAGTTCACTGTATGCGATTGCAGTCACAACACTAAGCGGGATTCCTTTGTAAGCCGGTCCGAACAGTACGTCAAAATCATCGCCGTATCGATCATGGATCGCTTTTGCATAATATTCACCCAGTTTCTTTAACTGAGAACCGGTCACATAAGCTCCGGCATTCATAAAGAACGGAGATTTTCTTCCGCTTTTCAGTGTGAATTCGCCGAATTTCAGCACATCACAATCTACCATAAATTCAATAAATTCCTGTTTATACTGTTCCATTTCTTATCTCCTTACTGCACGACACCGACCAGTTCTCTGATGTCGGATACATTTTGTGCTCTCATATATGCTTCGATCCCTTCTGCTACTTTGAGGGTGGTCATCGGATCGATAAAGTTTGCAGTTCCTACAGAAACGGCAGTTGCTCCTGCCAAAATGAACTCCAGGGCATCCTCTGCATTCATGATGCCGCCCATACCGATGATCGGAAGTTTTACTGCCTGTGCGGTCTGATATACCATACGCACGGCAACCGGTTTGACTGCCGGACCGGACATACCGCCGGTCTTGTTTGCCAGGACAAATTTTCTGCGATTAATATCAATCTTCATACCGGTCAGTGTATTGATCAGAGAAAGTGCATCTGCACCGCCTGCTTCTGCTGCCCTTGCTGTTTCCGTGATATCGGTCACATTTGGGCTGAGCTTCATGATAACCGGCTGTTTTGCCACACGTTTGATTTCTTTTGTGATGTCCTCGACAGACTTTGGATTCTGTCCGAAAGCAATGCCGCCTTCTTTGACATTCGGGCAGGAAATGTTGATCTCCAGAAGATCCACCGGTTCGTCTGCCAGACGTTCTACCACTTCACAGTAGTCCTTCGTACTTCTTCCGCAGACATTGACCACGATCTTGGTATCATACTGTTTCAAAAACGGAATATCACGTTTTACAAATACATCAATGCCCGGATTCTGCAGTCCGATAGCATTTAACATGCCGCCGTAGACTTCTGCCACACGCGGAGTCGGATTGCCCGGCCACGGTACGTTTGCCACGCCCTTTGTGACCACTGCACCAAGCTTTGACAGGTCCACAAATTCACTGTATTCTGCTCCGGAGCCAAAAGTTCCGGATGCTGTCATAACCGGATTTTTCAGTTCAACTCCGGCAATATTTACGCTTGTACTTATCTTTGTACTCACAGTTCCACCTCCGTTGCCAGAAATACCGGTCCGTCTTTGCAGACACGTTTGTTATGTACATGAGAATGATCGTCCACCTCTTTTGACTGGCAGACGCAGGCAAGGCAGGCACCGATGCCGCATGCCATACGCTCTTCCATGGAAATCCAGCACTCGATATCCTGTTCCTGTGCATAAGTTTTCAGTGCACGGAGCATCGGAGTCGGTCCGCAGGCATAGATCACATCTGCGGTAAGTTTATTTTCACGGATTGCATCCAGTACATTTCCTTTTGTTCCGGCACTGCCGTCTTCGGTTGCCGCATAAAATGCTGCATTCTGTGCCAGCTCTTCTTTTAAAAACAGCCTGTCATCGCGGTAACCGGCGATCACTGTCTTTTCACCTGAAAGCTGTTTGGAAAGTTCCACCATTGGCGGGATACCGATGCCGCCGCCGATCAGAAATACCTTTTTGCCTTCGGCACGTTCAAGCGGAAATCCATTTCCAAGCGGTCCTAAGATTTCGATCTTATCGCCTTGCTTATACTGTGCAAACTCCGCTGTTCCCTTTCCTGCCACACGGTAAACGATACGAAGTGCCTTCTTTTCTTTATCAATTTCGCACAGACTGATCGGACGCGGCAGAAGTCTGCTGCCATCGTTGCTGTACACGGAAATAAACTGTCCCGGCACAGCCTGCTCTGCGATCTTGTCTGTCTGAAGCCACATACTGTAAATGTCAGGAGCAATGCACTCCTGCTTTAAAACTTCTGCAAGTTCTTTATATTTGCCAGCCATATTAAAATCCTCATTTCTTTTCTTTTTGTCCTGTCAAACCAGGCGGCTGTATGAAATCTGCAAATGCCAATCCCCACATTTTGAAAACGGCTGCTTATTTTGCCCTCTCAAGAGCAGTTCCGATATCTGCGATCATTGCCTCAACGGCTGCTCTGGATGCCTCCGCAAAATGTTCTTCACCGTATTTTGCATACTGCTCCTGTTTGTAAGCAGCAATGATTCCTCTGGATGAGTTTACGATCGCACCAAGTCCGTCTTCGTTGAAGAAGTGTACCAGGTCTGCACCTTTTCCGCCCTGTGCACCATAACCCGGTACCAGGATAAAGGACTTCGGCATGATCTTACGCAGCACTTTACCCTGTTCCGGATAAGTTGCTCCGACAACGGCTCCGATATAGCTGTAATCATCGCCCATGCAGTCCTCGCCCCATTTTGCAACCTGTTCGCCAACCAGCTCATAGAGCGGACGGCCATCGATCAGGCGGTCCTGGAACTCACCGCTTGATGGATTGGAAGTCTTAACAAGAATGAACAGACCCTTTTTCTCCTCTTTGCAGACATCCACAAACGGTTTTACACCGTCGGTTCCAAGGTATGGATTTACGGTGACAAAGTCTTCGTCAAATCCTGCAAAGCTGTTGTTTCCGACTTTGACTTTTCCAAGATGACCTACTGCATAAGCTGCTGATGTTGAGCCGATATCGCCTCTTTTGATATCGCCGATCACAACAAGATCTTTGGATTTACAGTAATCTACGGTCTTTTTAAATGCCACAAGCCCCGGAATACCGAACTGTTCGTACATGGCGATCTGCGGTTTAACCGCCGGGATCAGGTCGTACACATGGTCTACGATTTCTTTGTTATACTGCCAGATGGCTTCTGCTGCTCCTTCCAGTGTCTCACCGTGTTCTTCAAACGCACGTTTCTGGATATGAGCCGGTACATAGGAAAGCATCGGATCGAGTCCTACTACGATCGGTGCATGTGTTTTCTGGATTTTCTGGATCAATTTCTGAATCATAATCTTATCCTTTCTTCTGCAGCCATGCATCTGCTGCATGGAACAACATTTTTATTTTTTATCTATAATTTATATCTGTTTATCTTTGTAAACCACTTTTCCGTCGCAGATCGTCACTTTGACTTTGCCTCGTACGGTTCTGCCGTGGAACGGTGTGTTGCGTCCTTTGGATGCGAAGGTATTTTTATCGATCACATACTCTTCGTTCGGATCAATGATGACCACATCGGCGATCTTGCCTTCTGCAAGGGAACCTTTGTCCAGTCCCAGGATTTTTGCCGGATTGTAGCTCATCTTTTCTGCCATCTGCATCGGTGTAAGATACTCTTTTTCTACCAGCTCGCTGATGGTAAGCGGAACAGCTGTCTCAAGTCCGACAATGCCGAACGGTGCCGCTGTAAAAGAGCGTCTCTTTTCTTCTTCACTGTGCGGTGCATGGTCGGTTGCGATCACATCCATAATGTCATCTCGCAGACCTCGTTTTAATGCTTCTACGTCTTTTTTCGTACGCAGCGGCGGATTCATTTTATAGTTTGCATCGCCGGCATCGACATCTTTGGATGTCAGTGTAAAATGGTGCGGGCATACTTCAGCAGTCACATTTATCCCGTGTTTCTTTGCCTGTCTGACGATTTCCACACTTCCGTAAGTGGAGCAGTGGCACAGATGCAGGTGTGCTCCCGTCTCTCCTGCCAGCATCACATCCCGCACGGCGATGATGTCCTCGACCGCATTGCTGATACCGCGAAGTCCCTGTTTGCGGATATATTCATCATCATTTGCCACACCACCGTCCATCAGGTCGATGTCCTCACAGTGTGCCATGACCGGAACGCCGCATTCTGCCGCAATCTTCATCGCTTCTTTGCAGAGCAGGGAATCCATAACGGATCTGCCGTCTTCACTGATCGCCGGTGAACCTTCTGCTACCATGGAGTCGATATCGGCAAGTTCTTTTCCCTTCTGCCCTTTTGTAATAGCACCGGCCTGCAGTACGTGGATCGGTGCCATCGCTTTTGCCTTGTTGTGTACATAACGGATATTAAGTCTGTCATCTGTTACCGGCTTTGTATTCGGCATCGCCAGCACGGTGGTAAATCCTCCGTGTGCCGCTGCAGCTGCTCCTGTCTCAACCGTCTCCTTGTACGTCTGTCCCGGATCCCTCAAGTGAACATGCAGGTCAATCAGGCCCGGCATAACGTAGCAGCCTTCTGCATCGATCACTTCTTCTGCCTCTTCCTTGATCTCCTGGTCTACCTTTACAATCTTATCCTCCTCGATCAGGATATCGTACCGGCCATCTTTTCTGGTGTCCGGATCAATCACTCTGCCGTTTTTTATCAGTATACTCATCTTTTGGATTCCTTTCTGTAAAACATCCCAAGGCATGCCATGCACACCCAGCATTTTCTTCTATCATTCTACCATACCAGAGGAAATGCCGCAAACCTTTTTTCGTCTCCTTGATTTTTACAAATGCAGATGCTATGATAAGTTTTAAAGAACAGCTGCCGGATTTTGCCGGCAGATACCACGGAGGTAGCTTTATGACTGTAAAACCGCCAGATTTCGGTGGAAAACCGTACCGCTCGCTGGATTATCATCTACGGAACCGTTACGGTGAAAAGATTTACAAAGTCTCTTTAGACGGCGGCATGACCTGTCCGAACCGCGACGGCACGCTCGGAAAGTGCGGCTGTATTTTCTGCAGTGAGGGCGGAAGCGGTGATTTTGCCGGTGACAGGACACACCCGGTTCATCAGCAGATTGAGGAACAGAAGACTCGCCTTTCCCCGAAATTTCCGGCAACGCATTTTATTGCCTATTTTCAGGCCTACACCAATACTTACGCTCCGCTTTCATATCTGGAGCGTATTTTTACAGAGGCGATTGAACACGAAGACATCGTTGGACTTTCGATCGGCACAAGACCGGACTGCCTGCCGGACGAGACGCTGGATCTGTTATCGGAGCTGAATAAAAAGAAACCGGTCACGGTAGAGCTTGGGCTTCAGACGATCCATGAACGAACAGCCGCTTTTATCCGCAGAGGCTATAAACTTTCCTGTTTTGAAGATGCACTTGAAAAACTGCAGGAACGTAAATTAGAGACGGTCGTTCATACGATTCTTGGTCTTCCGGGCGAAAATACGGAAAATATCCTGGAGACCATGTGTTACTTAAATGCACACCACATTGACGGCATCAAGCTGCAGCTGCTCCATGTGCTGAAACACACCGATCTGGCAGATTATTATAGGCAGACCGGATTTCACATTTTATCAGAAGATGAATACGTTGATCTTGTGATCCGCTGCCTGGAAGTGCTCTCGCCGGATATCACGATCCACCGCCTGACCGGGGACGGTCCGAGCGATCTGCTGATCGCACCGCTCTGGAGCCTGAAAAAACGCAGCGTCCTCAATCATATCCACCACGAACTGAAAGTCCGTGATACCTGGCAGGGACGTCTGTTTACCGAATGAAAGTAAAGCGGACACAGGTGAGACCCGACACGCTTTTGCAGAGATTTTTTACATAAGGAGGCATTTTATGGCTGAACCATTTACGCTTTATAAATTAATCATCTTATATATGCTTGACCGCGTGGATTTTCCGCTTACAAACAGCCAGATTTCCAGTTTTTTGCTTGACCGCGGCTACACAAACTATTTCACGCTGCAGCAGGCTTTTTCAGAACTGGAAGAGGCCAATCTTGTTAAGCCACAGACCATCCGCAATACCACACAGTTTCAGCTGACAAAGAGCGGACGCGAGGCACTTGGCTATTTCTGTGACCGCATCCCGAATGCAATCCAGGAGGAAGCCGATCAGTATCTTCAGGAACACAAGATTGAGCTGCGAAATGAGGTTTCGGTCACGGCGGATTATTACCGTACCACGGCAAAAGAATATGCCGTACACTGTGTCATAAAAGAAAAAGAGTCCGATCTGATCGACCTGACTCTTACGGTTCCGGACAAAAAACAGGCAGAGGCTATGTGCAAGTCCTGGAAAAACAAATGCGAAATGGTCTACCAGTTTCTGATGACACAGCTCTCCTGAACACCTGGCAGAATTGAAGTTCGAAGTACAGAACCATTCTGCCCTGCATTTTATTCTTCATGCAGCCAGTCCAGATGCTTCCTGATCTGCTGCTCATATCCGCTGTCACTTGGCTCATAAAACTTCACTTCACCGAGTTCATACGGCAGATAACGCTGCTTTGAGAAATGTTTCGGGAAATCGTGGGCATATTCATAACCAATGCCCCTCCCCAGCTTCCCTGCTCCGCCATAATGTGCATCCTGCAGATACGGCGGCACGGAAGCTTTTTTATTTTTCACCGATTCCATTGCCGAAAAGATCGCATTCGTTGCTGCATTGCTCTTCGGAGCACATGCCACATAAATTGCTGCCTGAGAAAGGATCAGCTGCGACTCCGGCATACCGACACGCTCGACAGCCTGTGCCGCCGCAACTGCCACCTGAAGTGCCTGCGGATCTGCATTGCCGACATCTTCGGATGCACAGATCATGATCCTTCTGGCGATAAAGGTCACACTTTCTCCGGCATAGAGCATTCTTGCCAGATAATAAACTGCCGCATCCGGATCTGATCCCCGCATACTCTTGATAAAAGCAGAGATCGTATCGTAGTGATTATCTCCCGCCTTATCGTAGCGGATCACACGTTTCTGGATACACTCTGATGCCACGTCGATCGTAAAGTGGATTTTCCCGTCTGCAGAACGCTCCGTTGTCAGCACACCAAGCTCTACAGCATTGAGTGCAGACCTGGCATCGCCGTCTGCCGCTTCTGCCAGAAAATCTGCCGCTTCCTCATCCATACAGACATCATATGCCCCCATACCGCGTTCGCTGTCCGTGACCGCACGCAGAATCAGTTTTTTGATATCTTCTTTTTCAAGCGGTTTCAGTTCAAAAACTTTGGATCTGGAAAGCAAAGCACCGTTGACTTCAAAATAAGGATTCTCCGTTGTCGCCCCGATCAGCACCAGTGTCCCGTCCTCAACAAACGGAAGCAAATAGTCCTGCTGCCCTTTGTTAAAACGATGGATCTCATCTACAAACAGAATCGTCCTCTTTCCATACATGCCCATCCTCTGTTTTGCCTCGGCAACGACTTCTTCCATATCTTTTTTACCTGCCACCGTAGCATTGATCTGCGTAAAAGCCGCACTCGTTGTGCCGGCGATCACTTTTGCGATCGTTGTCTTTCCGGTTCCCGGCGGTCCGTAAAAAATAACGGAACTGAGTTTATCTGCTTTGATCGCCCGGTAAAGCAGTTTATCTTTTGCCAGAATATGCTGCTGTCCGACAATCTCATCCAATGTCCTAGGCCGTATCCTGGAAGCAAGCGGTGCTTCACTCTCCATTTTCGTTTCTCTCATATAATCAAATAAATCCAAAGTTCTTCCTCCCCTCCTGTGTTTCTTTTTCGTTTGAAAGATACCGCACAAGTAACTCCGTCACAAAGTAACTTTCTATAACATCCTGTCATTCCAGTACAAGTTTATCTGCGGTTACAAATGTATAGCCCTGCTCCTTTAACAGATCCACAATCCGAAGTGCCGCTTCCACCGAAGCTTCATAGCGGTCATGCAGCAGGATAATGGCATTTTCTTTCGCCTCAGACATCACTTTTTCTACGATCTGATCCGCATTTTCTGTTTTCCAGTCCAGCGGATCGATGGTCCAGAGCACCGGAAACATCTCAAAACCGCACTCCAGGTTTTTGTTCCATGCCCCAAAAGGAGGTCTGATATATTCGGTGTCATAGCCGACAATGCTTCTGACCAGCTCGCTCGTTTTTGTAATCTCTTCACATGCCTGTTTATCCGACATTTTTGTAACGTCCACATGGGACCAGGTATGGTTTCCAATCAGATGTCCATCTTCTGCCATCTGCTTTACCAATTCTTCATTTCCTTCGATATTTTCCCCGATCAGAAAAAAGGTTGCCTTTACGCCTCGTTTTCGCAGACCGTCCAGCAGCTTTTTCGTATAGACCGGATGTGGTCCGTCGTCGAAAGTCAGGGCAATCTCAGGCGGAATATCCGCTGATGTCGGAAGTGATCTTTCACACCAGCGGATATATTCCACACTGCCGATTCCGATTCCGGCAAGCAGTACAAACAGATAGATGTGAAAAAGCATGTTTTTCCAGTTTCTGTATAAAAATCCTTTCACCGGAATTTCGCCCTTTCCGTTTCTTTCATGCTATCCTATGTCTGCCGGAATCCTTCTATGCTATGTTTTATGATCTTACTTTGCCTGCCGCAATGCCTCCTTTTGCCAGCAGCTTGCTGTAAGCTTTCTTTTTGTTCTTCGGCACTTTTACGGTTACTTTTTTCGAAACGCCCTTAAATGCTGCCTTTTCTACTTTCTTCAGAGATTTCACTTTCTTCAGGCTGATGTTCTTTAACTTTTTATCGCCTTTGAATGCATTTTTGCTGATGGTCTGCAGTTTGCTGCCGTTCACGGTAACTTTCGTCAAGTTTTTGCAGTTTTCAAATGCACTTCTGCCAATCTTTTTCACATTGCCTCCGATGAGCACGGAAGTCATCTTTTTATTGCCCTTAAAGGCGTTTGCCGCAATACTGGTCACTTTGTAAGTCTTATCATTTGCTTTGATCGATGCAGAAATTTTTACGGCTTTCTTTGTTTTGCCCTTTGCTGCCATGCTCTTTACTTCCACGGTGTCATTTCCGATGATCGTGTAGTTGAACACTCCGGCTGCATCTGCGATCACATCTCCGATCTTTCCGGCAGAACCAGAAGTGTTCTGGTCGGATTTGTTGTCCTTTGGCTTTTCGGTCTGGTTCGGTTTTTCTGTCTCAGTCGGTTTTTCCGTCTCAGTCGGTTTTTCTGTTTCAGTCGGCTTGTCTTCTCCTGTTTTTTCCGGAACGGTCAGTCTGATCTGTGCCGCACTGCTGAAACATTTTCCAGCCTGTTCGGAAGTTGCATCCTTTACGACAAATTTCACATATTTTGCAGTAACTGGTTTGTCAAAAGAAGCCAGTTTCCAGGAAGTGTCTGCCGTCCAGTTTCCTTCTGCCGCTTTTGTATAATTCTCACCGTCCATACTGGTGTAGATCTCGTAAGCTTTTATGATACCGTTAAGACCTCCGCCCTGTCTTGGCTGATAACGAAGTCCGCCAAGTCTGACTGCCTCTTCCATTGTAAAAATCAGATAATGTTTCTCGTAGGAAGCCATGTCGGCTGCATTTGTGTAGTTGGTATGCCAGATTGTATCGGAACTTCCATCCAGGACATTGGCTGCTGCACCGTTCTCCTGGCTTGTCTCTTCCGAACCTGCTGTTACAGTCACTTTTCCGGTGTAATCGTTTGCACCATTTGCTGCCGGATCTTTGGAACTGTAATTTTTCAGGATATCTTCTCCGAGTTCTTTTAAGTTTTTGCCGGATGCCTCTGTCGTGTATTCTGTGTGACTTCTTGCAAATGCCCACTCAAAAGCAAACCAGTTGATGTTCTGTGTGCTTTCGCCTTTCAGTTCTGCCTTTTTCTGATTGATCCACATCGTCCAACGCTTTTTGTAGAAATCCTGTGTAAGACCTGCCCACTGACGGTTGGAGTAGTCTTTCAGTCCGCCGCTCTCTGACTGCGGATAAGAAGCCCAGGTAGTTACCAGCGATTTCGCATTCAGTTCGTAGATATCTTTTGTGAAGTCATCGTCACCCTCTGCCAGTTTCTTCGCCTGTTCTGTCCAGGTTCCAAACAGGAATTCTTTTCTGGTTCCGAGCACTTCTTCCACTTTGTCGATCAGGCTTAAAAACTGATCGGATGCCTCGTTAAATTTCGCAAGATCACCGGACCGATAAGCACTTACCATCTCTCTGTGATATTTCTGGGAAGAGTTTGACAGTACCTGTTTGAGAACATCTGCCAGATCATAGAGATAACCGTCGCTGTTTTTCAGGGTATCGTAATCTTCAAGCAGCAGCTCTGCTGCTTTTTCCAGCTCTTCCATATCGTAGCCGATCACTGCATTTCCCCAGGTTGATGCCGCACCGATACTTTCTGCCGGGCGTGCATTGATGTAGGACTCCGGTGCACCCTGACCACGCATGTTCAGTGATGCCTTGTAAACGGTGTTTTCGAGGATCTTCATTGCCTCATACGCAGATTCACTCTTGGCTCCGTAACGTCTTGTCACATAATCTTTAAGCCACTGGTCGGTGTCGATCTCTGTCAGCGTTTTTGTTGCATCGTCACACCATACAGTTTCAAATAATAAATCATAAAGAACCGGGTTGTTCTGAGAACCTTCCGGTGTAATACCGATACCGGTCAGCATTTCACTGTTGTTTGCCGCATCGACAACACCGCTGACAATATTGTCCATATGTCCATGCAGTCCCATACGTCCGCCGAAGTTGTTCAGCATACAGTAAACCCAAGGTGTCTTCTGAAACTCTTTTCCGCCGGAGTAACTGCTGTCGTTCCAGTGTGTGTCCTTCTCTGCATAAAGATCCAGCACAAGTGCGTGCTCTTTTCTTCCGTTCAGTCCGTTTATCAGTCCGACACTCGGGTTGCCCTGCCATGCCTGGATCACCCAGACTGCATCCTTGTCAAACTCCAGCATGGAATTTAACACTTCTGAACTTACATCACTTGTGGACATGTCACCGGTATTTCCGCCCTCATGGAATGGGTCTGTCGCATAATAATGTGTTGCATCTCCATAAACATTTTTCTGACACTCATAAAATAATTTTGCATATTTATCGTATGCCGCTGTGGTGGTACGCAGCATGTACGGACGCTGGAAGGAGCACCAGGTTCCCTGTGGGATCACATCGTTGCCTGTCAGTGCATACGCTCCTTTTGCCTTGCTCTGCACATCAACCGGAACCATGCCGCTGTATCCCTGAAGGATCGGCTGCATGCCGAGTTTCCGCATGATCAGCTGGTTCTTTCTTGCAAGCTCCGTTCTCTTGGTAAACCAGGAGTCATGGACCGGTCCGCCGTATCCGGAAAGGTTTGCCATATATGCCCATGCATAGTAGGCAGGTCCTGCGATATAATCTTTGATCTCTTCATGCGTATAGCCAAGTGCACTTAAAAATTCTCTCCAGACTTCTTCCTGTCCGGTGATATCCAGAACGATGTTGACACCATTGAGTGCCAGCCAGTCAAGTTCTTTTCTCCACTCATCCTCGCCCCAGAATGCCATCGAGTAGGACATCGTACAGTAGTTGTACGCATAACGCAGTGCCACTTTGCACTCTTTATGTACTTTTGATCCGACTTTTACAATACTTTTTGGCATCGTTACCTGATCACCGACCTGGCTGATGCTCACCTTGCAGTAATATTTCAGATAATAGTTCAGGCCGTTTGCGATCGTCACACCGCTGTTGCCGGTGATCTTCACTTTACCGTTCACATCTTCGATCTCATAATAATCGGCTGCACCTTCTGCCTTGTCTTTTACTTCAAAGGTAAACCAGTTTTTGTACTGCTTACCAAGGTTACGGCTGACAATACCATAAACTTCATCGATCGTATCCTGCGTGGTAACTTCTGTATTGTATGCGGATTCTACATAGGAAACCGGTGCCTGAAATGCGGCTTTTTTTGCTTCCCCGCTCTTTGTTCCGAGGATACGAACTTCATTCAGCACGGCTTTGGAACTTGCAGAATTGTAGGAAAGCAGGATACGCACACTGCTTGCTTTCTTTCCTTCTGCCTGATAAACCTCTCCTCCATCCGGACAGGCATCGGTGCCGGTTTTTTCCGCAAGTTTGCTGTAATTCTGACCATCGTTGCTGTAGTACAGCGAATACTGGGAATAGCCGTTTTTCGGGGTGTAAACTTCAATCCTTGACAGATCATACTCTGCTCCGAGATCAAAATCCACATATGCCGGATACTGGTCTGCACTCCAGGTATTGCTTAAATTTCCGTCAACAATGCGGTTCAGGGTCTCCTGACTGTAGTTGCTGTGCAGTGCGGTACTTTTCCATACGATATTTTCAGTATCCGCCTCTGCGATCGTTGCTTTGTTTGCAAGGATCTGGAACTCTGCCAGAGACAGGATGTTATTTTTTCCGTCATCGTTTGCTGCCTCAAAAACAGCCTTTACGGATTCGTATTCCAGATCTTTGACAGCAGAATCCACATCAGCTGCGTTGATCTTTACTTTGTTTGCATCACCGGTATTGATGTTTCCGGTCGCAAACGGCAGTGTTTCATAAGAGCCGTTTTTTATTGCTTTTCCGTAAAGCTTATAGGTATAGGATGCATTTTGATTGTCCTTTGGCAGTGCCAGAATGATCTGACGCATTTTCTGCTCTACGCCAAAACCAACTTCTGCAAAGGTCTCACTGCTGCCGGCTGCAAAGGTTTTCTCCTGAAGAGGAGATGCCGTTGTCTCATCGTTGTCGGTGATTTTTGCTTTGTCTGCGGATGCATTGACTTCGCTTTTCAGTGTCAGACTCTGCTTTCTGGTAGCAGCGATGTTTTCCAGTTCAACTGTTTCTTCCGCACCGTTATCAATATAAATTTCTGCCTCTGCGATCGCCGGCCAGAAAGCGCCGGTTGCACCATTGTTCTTCGGATTGGAAAGTTCCACATACAGATGAGTCATCGCCTGGGCATTTTCAAATTCAAACGTATAGCCATCGTCAAATTTTGCAGTCTTTGCAGATCCAGGTACACTGACCAGATCGCTCGTTACGTTGTTCAGTGCATACTTCAGTGATACATCCACGCTCCACGGTGTATGGCCGGATTCGAATTTCAGCACTATTTTTTTCACACATTTCGTGTTTGCCTTCGGCAGTGCAAACGTTACCGTACATGGCCAGTTCGCCCCGTTATTCACCCACAAACTAGAAGGATTTCCATCCACCATATTTTCCTTGACGTTGGCTCCTTCCTCACTTGGAACGCTGATTTCACAGTCGGCTGCAATATTGGAAAGACCGCTCTCTGCCTGTGTCTTCACTTTCTGCTCCTGCACCTGTGCATTCTGGACTGGTGCAGCCATTGCCCCAATGCTTCCTACCGGAACTGCCGTGAACATCATTACAGAAGCAAGCAGAACACTTAAAACTTTTTTTCCTTTCATAAATTCCCTCCATTTTTTGTTTTATTTTCCGTTACCCTCTTTTATTTTCCAAACAGTCCCTGGAAGAAATTTACGATCGCATCAATGATCCGTGTAAAGAAATTCCCAACGCTCTCTTTATCCACATGGAAATCCAGATCTTCCAGTTTCTGATACAAATCTTTTGCCTGATCCTTCAGTTTATCCACATCCAGATCCAGTCCCTCTATCTTTTTCATCAGTTCTGCGATCTGCTTCTGATTTTCTTCGGAAAGCTGAATATCCAGCTGATCGCATGCCTGATCCACCACATTTTGAATATCCTCTGCACTGGTCAGTTTGTTCTCTGCCACTTCCTGTTTTACCAGTGCCATCAGATCTTCTGCTTTTTCAGAATCTCCGATATCCTCCACCAGTTTGCCTGTCAGAACCAGTTCATCGTTTGCCGCATCGAGATTCTCATCGTCAATCTCTTCCCCGGTCATGGTCTCATACGCCTTGATCGCACCGACCAGTGCCGCCGTTCCGGAAATCGAAAACGGTCCTGCCACCGTGATATCCGCATCTTCGATGCCGGCCGTCAAAAGTGCATTGCGATACATACCTTCGGTACAGTAGGAAATATTTTTCGTTGTTACATGGATGCCGTTTCCGGCTTCTTTTCCAACGACCAGAACCGATGACAATGCTCTGGTGCCGATGATCGAAGCATCCAGATACTTATCCAGATATTCATGTTCATCCGCATTGGTGATGCTGATGATATCATAATCATCCACGTTGATGTCACTAAGTCCGAGCAATGATAAAACTGTCATCTGTTCCTGTGGGCTTAAATCCGCTCCCAGTGCAAGATATGGCTTGTCGATGACTGCATCCACCCGGTCTGCAAAGACCGTGACACCGGAAGTAAGCAACATCGTCGCTGCCAGAAGTACTGCTGTAAGTTTTTTTCTCATATATTCTCCCCTTTCTGTCTGATTCAAGTCGAACGCCATACGAATTGCTCCGTTACAAAGTAATTCTTACCATTCGTCAAACGGATATTTGCAATCCGCTTTGCTGCCTGATTTAGTTAAAAAAGCGAACGCCGTGAAACGTCCGCTCTCTTATTCTAAAATTCGGCAAACTCATCTGCAAGTGCCGCAAATTCTTTTAAGGTCAATGTCTCCCCGCGTACATTTGCCGGAAAACTAAGTTTTTCAAAAGCTGCCTGGATCTGTTCTTTGCTTGCTTTGATCTCCGGCGAATTATTCAGACCGTTGAGCAGCGTTTTTCTTCTCTGGTTAAAAGAAGCTCGGATGAGCCGGAACATCAAACTTTCATCCTTTACCGTGGTAGGCGGATTTTCATGCAGGGTCAGCCGGATGACCGCACTTCCGACATTCGGACGCGGCATAAAGCAGTTTGGCGGTACATTTGCCACGATATATGGCTCTGCATAAAACTGCACGGCCAGGGACAGTGCCCCGTAATCTTTGGTGCCCGGTCCTGCCTGCATACGCAGGGCAACTTCTTTCTGAACCATAACAGTAATGCTCTTTACCGGCACATGGCTCTCGAAAAGTCCCATGATGATCGGTGTCGTAATATAATACGGAAGATTTGCCACAACCTTGATCGGTCTGCCCTGATTGTATTCATCCGCAAGTTTTGCAATGTCCAGTTTCAGCACATCTTCATTAATCACGGTTACATTTTCGTAATCTGCCAGCGTCTCGGAGAGGATCGGAATCAGGTTGCGGTCGATCTCCACTGCCACAACTTTTCCGGCTGCCTCTGCCAGATACTGCGTCATCGTTCCGATACCAGGTCCGATCTCCAGTACACAGTCATCCTTTGTGATATCTGCCGAAGCGATGATCTTGTTCAGCACATGGGCATCGATCAGAAAATTCTGCCCGAATTTCTTCTGAAAGGCAAAATCATATTTTTTAATTACTTCTATGGTTTTCTGTGGATTTGATAATTTCTCCATTTTTTCCTGCCTTTCAGTCTGTGATGCGGTACATATTTCTTGCATTTTCGTAAGTAACCTGCTCTGCCTCTTCTCTGGAAATACCCTTTAACTCTGCGATCATGTCGAGCACATAGGAAATATAGGCAGAACAGTTGCGTTTTCCGCGAAACGGCACCGGTGCCAGATATGGGCAGTCTGTCTCCGTCAGAATCCGCTCAAGTGGAATACTCTCCACCACTTCTTTTAAAACTCTTGCATTTTTAAACGTGACAACACCGCCGACCCCGATGTAATAGCCCATCTTGATATACTCTTTTGCCATCTCTTTCGAGCCGGAAAAACAATGTATCACACCTCCGGTCGTTCCGGCGTGCTCACTTTTGATCAAATCAAACGTATCCTGTGCGGCCTCGCGGCTGTGCACTATGATCGGAAGATCTACCTCTTTTGCAAGCTCCATCTGCCGTTCAAACCATTCCTTCTGAAGCTCGTGCGACTCTTTATCCCAGTAATAATCAAGACCGATCTCGCCGACTGCGACTGTTTTTTTCATGGCACACATTTCCCTGAGCTGCTGCATCTTCGCCTCATCCAGTTCACCGACGTGATCCGGATGCACGCCGACTGCCGCATAGACATGCGGATAACGCATAGAAAGCTCCACACTGTCCTTTGCCCCCTGAAAACTTGCACCTACGTTTACAATACAACCGACACCCTGCTCTTCCAGCGTGGAGAGCAGGCGGTCTCTGTCTTTGTCAAATGCCTCATCATCATAATGAGCGTGACTGTCAAAAATCATACCTTCTTTTCCTCTTAGCAGATCTCTGCTCCGGACGGCATTTTCTTTTCCGGTACCATCAGAGAAAGTTCTCCGTTCTCATCCTCTGCACACAGCAGCATACCTTCCGAAAGAACTCCGGCAAGTTTTGCAGGTTTTAAGTTTACCAGTACCATGACTTTTTTGCCGACCATCTCTTCCGGTGTATAATGTGCCTTAATTCCGGATACGATCTGTTTTACCTGGCTGCCGATCTTAACCTGAGAACAGAGCAGTTTTTTGGATTTTTTCACTGCCTCGCAGGAAATGATCTCGCCTACCTGGAACTGCATTTTGCCGAATTCTTCAAATGTGATCTCCTCTTTCGGCTCGATATCAATGCCTTTTTCCTCTTCTTTTACTTCTTCTTTTGCCGGATGAAGCTCTGCAACTTTTGCCATCACTTCATTGATATCCATACGTGCAAAGAGGATTTCCGGTTTCTCGGTTACTTTATTGCCTGACGGATACAGACCAAAGGTATCCATCTGGGAAAGCTTGCGTTTCTGTGCTCCGAGCTGTGCCAGTACTTTATCAGAAGTCTCCGGCATGAAGGATTCCAGAAGGGTTGCTCCGACGCTGATGGACTCTACCAGATTGTAGAGAACCGTTGCCAGACGCTCTTTTTTTGCCTCGTCTTTTGCCAGTGCCCACGGCATTGTCTCGTCGATGTATTTGTTGCAGCGTTTAAACAGTGTAAAGATTTCGGTGATCGCATCTGCCACACGCAGCTCTTCCATTTTTGCAATGACTTTGTTCGGTGTTTCCAGAACGACTTTCTTTAATTCTTCATCCACCGGCTCGTTTACATTCTTATTTTCTACCACGCCGCCGAAATATTTATTGGACATGGAAACCGTACGGTTTACCAGGTTTCCGAGGGTATTTGCCAGGTCAGAATTCATACGCTCTACCATCAGCTCCCAGGAGATCACACCGTCGTTTTCAAATGGCATCTCATGCAGAACGAAATAACGCACGGCATCCACGCCAAAGAAATCAACCAGCTCATCGGCATACAGTACATTTCCTTTGGATTTGCTCATCTTGCCGTCGCCCTGCAGCAGCCACGGATGTCCGAATACCTGTTTCGGAAGCGGCAGATCCAGTGCCATCAGAAAGATCGGCCAGTAAATGGTATGGAAACGGATGATATCCTTACCGATCAAATGCAGATCTGCCGGCCAGTCTTTCTTGAACTGCTCGCTGCTGTTTCCGTCACAGTCATAACCGATACCGGTAATGTAGTTGGTCAGTGCATCCAGCCATACATAAACGACATGTTTCGGATCGAAATCTACCGGAATACCCCATTTAAAGGAAGTACGGGATACGCACAGATCCTGAAGTCCCGGAAGAAGGAAGTTGTTCATCATCTCATTTTTTCTGGAAACCGGCTGGATAAATTCCGGATGGGTGTTGATATGCTCAATCAGACGGTCTGCATATTTGCTCATACGGAAGAAATAAGCTTCTTCTTTTGCAGGCTGCACTTCACGTCCGCAGTCCGGACATTTGCCGTCCACCAGCTGAGACTCGGTAAAAAAAGACTCGCAAGGTGTACAGTACATACCTTCATAATGTCCCTTGTAAATATCTCCCTTATCGTACAGTTTTTTGAAGATCTTCTGTACCTGTTTTTCGTGGTCTGCATCCGTTGTACGGATAAATTTATCGTAAGATGTGTTCATCAGATCCCAGATTCTTCTGATCTCTGTGGAAACTTCATCCACAAAAACCTTCGGTGTCACACCTTTTTCTTCTGCTTTCAGCTCAATCTTCTGACCGTGTTCATCGGTTCCGGTCTGGAAGAACACATCATATCCCTGCTCTCTCTTAAAACGGGCAATGCTGTCTGCCAAGACGATCTCGTAAGTGTTTCCGATATGCGGTTTGCCGGATGTATAGGCAATCGCAGTTGTCATATAAAATTTCTTTTTATCCATTTCTGCCTCCTGTATAATAAGATGTTGGGAGCAAGTTTTTGCCCCCAACAGCTTTTAACGCTTATTTCTACCGTAACATACGACAGTTTTTCTGTCAAGATTTCCTGACTGTGAAGTTATGGAACGGTTATACGATTTCTTAGAAATAACCAAAGTTTTTGCTCTTTGTATTCCAATAGTAGAGTCTTCCGGATTTATTGACCTTGGAGCCGTTTTTCTTTTTGGTTTCTACATACATATAGTAAGTCTTCTTCGGGTTGATCTTTTTGCCTTTAAATTTACGGATGGTCAGCTTTGTGGTGTTCTTGCCGACCGATTTTACTTTTTTATAACCTTTTTTCGGCTTTGTGGAGATATACACATCATATCCACTTGCTCCGCCGACTTTTCCCCACTGGAAGCTCAGGCTGCCTTTTTTCACCTTGATGCTTGTCTCTTTGATACGTGCCTGGTTGAAACACTGGATCTTTGCCTTCGGTGTAGCATAAGTCTTTCCATTTACCGTCTTGAAAGCCTGAATGGTTACCGTGTAAACTTCATCTTTCATCTTATCGAAATATGCACTGTAAGCATAGCTGTTCAGTTTCTGTGTCTTGCCGACACGTCTGCCTTTGCTGTTATACAGGGTCACTTCCACCCGATCTGCAGTCTCAACTTTATCCCAGGTTACTTCCAGCTTGTTGATAAAGTACCACCAACGCTCCTGTCTGAAATTATGGACGGCTGCCGGGATTGTCTCAACCTGTCCGCTTACCGGTGAACTTGTTTTTGTTCCATTTGATGTGTAAGCTTCTACACGCACATTGTAACGCTTACCATCTTTCAGTCCTGTCAGTGTATAGGATGGTGTCTTGGATTTTCCAACCAGCTTCATATCACTGTAACTTTCTCCAAGATAAATATTATATCCTTCTGTTGTAAGTGTATTCATAGAGCTTGCATACGTCTGTTCCCAAGTGATACTTGCACTGTTTTTAGTCATGGCTGTCTGCTGAAGATTCCCCAGTGACACATAATAATATGCATTCTCTGCTGCCTGTACCTGTTTTGCTCCGGTTCCTGCTACAGTTCCGACACTTCCTGCTGCCAGAATCATTGCCGTAAGAAGCATCATACTAAGTTTTTTTCCTTTTTTTATCATATTGTTCCTCCTTTGCCCTGTGTTGTGGTTTTGGGTTCTGAATTTTTTTTAAAATTAACTCAATGAGTCATACGTGATTTTTCCGTGCCTTGCACTCTCAAAATCACGAAAACATTCGAAATCCGCTCATTTTTTTACAAAAATGGCTGCTTTCTCATGTTTTTGCGGTCCCCATAGACACAAACACGTATGCAAGCATCCGTTTTGTGTCCATTTGTCCCTTTGACTCATTATATCATTTTTCTGCTTCCACCGCTACTCTTTTCGGCAATGGCAGGAAAATTTTTTCCACAATCAAGAAGGAACACATCATCAGCATTGCACCGATCACAAACCGCACACCCGGATGTTCTCCAAGAATCAGGATTGAGAGAATACATCCAAATACGCTCTCAAAAGAAAGGATCACGCCGCTTGTGGAAGTTTTCACATATTTCTGTCCAAACACACTGAGCAGATATGGCACAACCGTGCAGAAGACCGCCAGATAAGCGATGCTTCCGATGTTCATGCCGGACATGGCTGCCGGATGTGGCTCCAGGATTATCGCTGCCACAAGTCCCAAAATGCCGCCCGTTCCGATCTGAAGCATATTTAACAGAAAGCCGTCCTCTTCCCTTGCAAAAATCCCGGTCACAACGATATGGATCGCATAACACACTGCCGAGAGCAGCGAGATTAGATCTCCTTTGTTGACCCCGTCAAAACTTCCAAGCAAAATAAAGCCAAGTCCTACAATACAGACAAGTGCCGCCAGAATATCCGCCCTCTGCGGCTTTTTCCCGCGGATCACCCAGTAAATAAGCGGCAGGATCGCCACATAAGATCCTATAATAAAGGAAGATTTGGAAGAGGTCGTGTACTGCAGTCCGACCGTAAAGAACAGAAATTCAAAATACAGGACAATGCCCATGATGATGCCACGCTTTAACGTGCGGATGCTCATTTTTTTCATTCTTGGGATACAGACCAGAGTCATAATGATACCCGCCAGCAGAAAACGAAAGGCCAGAAGCCAGATCGGTGAGACGTTTTCCAGCGTGTCTTTTAATACGCAAAAGGCACTGCCCCAGGTGAATGCCGCCAGGAACAGTGCGAAGATTGCAATTATTTTTTTAGATGAACTGGTTTGTTTTTTCATCGTAGTGATAATCTATGCTGTCCATTTTCTCCAGAAGTTTCTGCCGGTTCAGTCCGCGGCAGGTACACAGTGCCTCCAGTGATTCATAATAATCACGCAGCTGTGTGTTTACATAGCTCAACAATATCATCGGATCTTTTGGAATCATACTTTACTCCTTTTTGCATACTTATGGAATTCCGGAGCGTCACTTCCAATCTCTGTGCCAGCCTGACATCTCTGTCCCGTTATCACATCATTCGACTTTCATTACTTCCGCTGCCAGTTTTCCGTCTTTGAGACCGATCACGATGGTGTCTTCTGTCTGTACATTTCCAGAAAGGATCATCCTTGCTGCCAGTGTCTCCACATTTTTCTGGAGGAAACGTTTCAGAGGTCTCGCACCATAGACCGGATCATAACCACCGTCTATGATATAGCTTTTTGCTTCATCCGTCAACTCCAGCCTGATCTCCTGGTCTGCGAGTCTGCGGTTCAGATCTGCCATCATCAGATCAACGATATTGCCGATGTTTTCTTTTGTCAGCGGCTTGAACATGATGATTTCATCCAGACGGTTTAAAAACTCCGGTCTGAAATGTGCCCGCAGGTCGTTCATGACCAGATCCTGGCTCTCCTGACGGATACTTCCGTCCGGCTCAATGCCATCCAGCAGATAAGACGAACCAATGTTAGAAGTCATGATCAGAATCGTATTCTTAAAGTCTACGGTTCTGCCCTGGGAATCGGTGATACGTCCGTCATCCAGTACCTGAAGCAGTACGTTAAAGACATCCGGATGTGCTTTCTCGATCTCATCAAACAGTACAACTGAGTACGGTTTTCTTCTGACTGCTTCTGTCAGCTGTCCACCTTCTTCATATCCTACATATCCTGGAGGTGCTCCTATCAGACGGGACACAGAATATTTCTCCATGTATTCACTCATATCAATACGCACCATATTCTGCTCATCGTCAAACATACTTGCTGCCAGTGCTTTTGCCAGCTCTGTCTTGCCGACGCCGGTAGGACCAAGGAAAATGAACGAACCGATCGGCTTGGTCGGATCTTTGATACCGGCTTTGGAACGGATGATCGCATCGGTCACTTTTCTGACACCATCTTCCTGTCCAATGACACGTTTGTGCAGCTCATCATCCAAATGCAGGATCTTGGTACGCTCACCTTCGGTCAGTTTTGCGACCGGGATGCCGGTCCATCTGGAAATGATCCTTGCAATCTCTTCATCGGTTACACGGTCATGTACCAGCGACAGATCTTTGCTTTTTACCTTTTCTTCTTCAATCTCCAGCTGTTTCTGAAGTTTCGGCAGTTCGCCGTACTGCAGTTCTGCTGCTTTGTTCAGATCATAGCTTCTCTGTGCTTTTTCGATCTCTTTGTTCATATTTTCAATCTTTTCACGCAGCACGGACAGATTCTCTACAGAATGTTTTTCATTGTCCCACTGAGCTTTTTTGCCCGCAAAAGATTCTCTCTGCTCTGCCAGCTCTTTCTGCAGATTTTCCAGACGCTCCGCACTTAATTTATCGGTTTCCTTTTTCAGTGCTGCTTCCTCAATCTCCATCTGCATGATTTTTCTTCGCTGTTCATCCAGCTCCGTTGGCATGGAATCCAGCTCGGTCTTAATCAGGGCACATGCTTCATCCACCAGGTCAATGGCTTTATCCGGCAGGAAACGGTCGGAAATATAACGATGGGAAAGGGTTGCTGCTGCTACCAGTGCACTGTCTGTGATCTTTACACCATGATAAACTTCATAACGGTCTTTCAATCCACGCAGAATGGAAATCGTATCTTCCACGCTCGGTTCATCTACCATAACCGGCTGGAATCTCCGCTCCAGTGCGGCATCCTTTTCAATGTACTGACGGTACTCATCCAGTGTTGTCGCACCGATGCAGTGCAGCTCACCTCGTGCCAGCATTGGTTTTAACATATTGCCGGCATCCATCGCTCCGTCTGTCTTTCCGGCCCCGACGATCAGATGCAGCTCATCGATAAAGAGGATGATCTGACCTTCGCTCTTTTTGACCTCTTCCAGAACAGCTTTCAGTCGTTCTTCAAACTCGCCGCGGTATTTGGCACCTGCTACCAGTGCTCCCATATCCAGTGAGAAAATTTTTTTATCTTTCAGTCCTTCCGGCACATCACCTCGGACAATACGCTGTGCCAGCCCCTCTACAGCTGCCGTTTTACCAACACCAGGTTCACCTATCAGCACCGGATTGTTTTTCGTTTTTCTGGAAAGAATACGGATCACATTGCGGATTTCCGCATCTCGTCCGATCACCGGATCCAGTTTCTGATTTCTTGCTTTTTCCACCAGATCCTGGCCATATTTATTTAACGTATCATAGGTTGCCTCCGGATTGTCCGTCGTCACACGCTGATTGCCGCGTACGGTGGAAAGTGCCTGCAGGAAGCGTTCTCTTGTAATGCCAAACTCCTGGAAAAGCTTTTTGATCTCCGGACTTGGATTTTTTATCATCGACAGGAACAGATGCTCTACGGAAACATATTCATCTCCCATAGCTTTTGCCTCGTCCTCTGCCTGAACAAGTACTTTATTTAAATACTGACCGATATAAACCTGTCCGCCGGAAACCTTGGTACGTTTCTCAAGTGCAGATTCTACCGCCTCGGTAAAATACGTTTTATCAATCTCCATCTTCTCGATCATCTTGAGGATGAGACTGTCTTCCTGTTTTAACAGGGCATAAAGCAGATGCTCCTGCTCGATCTCCTGATTGCCATATTCATATGCCAGTTTCTCAAGGCTGTTCACTGCCTCGATGGACTTCTGTGTAAATTTACTGATATTCATAAAAACACCTCCTGTTTGCCAGATGTTATATATTTCTTTGTTATATTGAGAATATAACACCAATTATTAGCACTGTCAAGAGGTGAGTGCTAATTTTTTGAGATTTTTTTTGCAAACCCTTTAAAATCAATGGTTTGCAGTATCTTATTTCTTTTGAAATTGTGATTTTTTCTGTTTTGACACCAATTTGACACCAATTTCTCTTTTTGTGGTGTCAAGCATTTAACACCATACTATCTAGTCTTGCAATCTCATTTTCAATCCTTGTCAGCTCTCCAATATGGTTATACACTTCCATTGTTACATCTATATGAGCGTGTCCCATAATATATTGAAGAACTTTTACGTCCATACGGCACTCTGCCATTCTGGTACAAGCTGTATGACGCATTACATGAGCTGAAAACTTTGGTAACAGCTCTGCTTTCCTATGCTCTTTTTTTGCTCTCTCTACTTCGGTTTTGTTATATGCGTCTACAATGTTATATAAAACACTATTTACGCCATTCGGCATAAGCGGTCTGCCCGATTTCGCTGTAAAGACAAACCCCGAATACCCGTCCACCTCAATGCTCTTATCCTTTGCAAGCATGAAATTGATTTTCCTTTGTTCCTCAAAGGCTTTTGCAACTTCTTGTGTCATAGGTATAATACGAATACCCGACGACGTTTTTGGTGTTGAGATATGGAACTTGCAACCGTCGCCTAAATTCTTATAAATGAGCTGGTGGTCTACATTAACCGTTTTTGCCTTGATGTTTATATCTTTCCATGTAAGACCAATAAGCTCCCCACATCTTAACCCCGTACCAATCATTATGGTAAACATAGGATAATATGTGTTATAGACATTGCTCTGTTTTACAAACTCCATAAACTTTTCTTGTTGAGAAACTGTTAAGGCTTCTTTTTCCTCTGCTGGTTTTCCATAATCACTAATGGAACTTTTTGCAGGGTTCTTTCGGATAATATCATCATCAACAGCCATTTCTAATGCAGGATAAAGCAGGTTGTGAATATACTTGATTGTAGAATAAGCATATCCAGCTTTGGAAAGTTTCGCATAATACGCTTTAATATGTGAGGGTAAAAGCTGAACAACTTTAATATTTCCAATCTCGTCTTTTACTCTGTTTTCCCAAGCACGAACATAACTAACTCTTGTAGTATCAGCCAGCTCACGAGTTGCCATATAACGCTCAAACAACGTGTTAAGCGTCATTTTTTTGATTGCTCCGTCTGTCAATATATTATCTTCCATATCTTTTGCAATCTGCTTCTCTTTTTCTCGAAGCTCTGGTAAATCTTGTGCATAGACTGTCAATCTCTTGCCTGTTCTTACATCTGTATAACGATAACTGTATCTTCCATCATTACGCCAGTTTTCGCCCTCTCTTAATTTTCTTCCTTTTGGGTCTTTTCTACTAATTGCCATGAGAACCATTCCTTTCTGAAAAAGCCTCTTTTCTTGTTCTCACAGCGTGCTTTGTCCTTTCTTATTATACTACACACGCCAGAGAACATAAATAGAAAATCGCTCTATTCTTCCAAATATAACAAGTATTTCTTGACTTTTTCTATGGAATAAAGAACCCTGCGACCTATCACAATTTTTGCTCCTGCCTGCTCGCCAATCTTTCTTGCAGTAGCACGACCACAAGATAACCTAGCAGACAGTCCCTCTATATCAACAGCAATCGGCTGTTCCGTTGCTCTTATCTTCGTTTTATTCATATTCCAACACCTTACCTCGCTGGAACATCACATCATTTAACACATCAGTATTTAACATAATGTAACACCCCCTTTACTGTGTGTCTATTTATAAGTTACATAAGCAGACAGACGGCTTTGGAAAGCTCCATTAGTATCTCAACTATTCCCATTCTTGTGGGCAGAACCGCACCATGCGGACGTATCATTATTCTGTGAGGATAGGTCATGGCAAAACGACTTTTCCAACAGTCGCTCTCGGATCACTGCGTGAGTCGCTCGCTTTCTTTTGGAAAGGTCGTGGCGTACAGTCCCCGTGGCTCGCTATCTCACAAACGTATCTGTCTGCTTTATTCAGTTGTCAAAGAGCTGTGGCGAAAGCGTGTTGCTTTCATGTAAAAGCAGGGCAGAGCAGGAAAGAGGGGGACATTAAACCATGCTCTGCTAAAAACTGCTTATTCTTCTTCGATTTCTAAGGCAATATCAAACCCTAAAATCATTTTGATAAGTGCTTCTCGGATAAGTCCCTTTAACTCCATATCTACAACAATATAGACATTGCCGTATTCATCATAGAGTGGGCGCAAACAGCACTTTGATATGTACGGGTCATAAAATGCCAGTATTTTTTCAATCGCTTTTTCGTCCCCGTCCATTGCTTGCGAAAGCAAATAGTAGGACGGCTTCTTAAATGTTTGCTTCATTTTACTGCTTCTCCTTTAGTATTTTTTTCATAGTTTCCAAAGCATGATGTCGGTTTCTAAATACACCGCTTTGCGTAATCTTTTGTAAGTTGGCAATTTCACTTTCTGTCATTTCCAAGAAGTAATACATTAACAGAGTATTTCTCTTTCTTTCTGGAAGTTTTTTCAAGGCTTCTGCCAGCTCATCATCAAGGACACGAATATCAATGCCACATACTGAAAAGATTGTATAATCTGTTTCGTAGTCATCCCACACAGCAAAATTTTCAACGAAAATTTCTGGAAGTTCACAGAATGGAATTTCTTTATCTTTTCGTCGTTTCAATCCTTGTTGGTAGTCCTTTACAATATGACGGACAACTTTCTTCAAACAACCTTCAAAGCGACATTGAACTGTTTTCTGGAAGTCAGACGGTTTCATCAATCTCACCCCCTTTCCACTATGATTTGAAAAGTGTTTATCCCTCTTTCCGCACCATATAGGGAATGAAAGGTGTGATTTAATGACCTCTTTTGAAAAATTTTTAAATTTTTTTCGGGTATGAAAAAAGCCCGCACAAAACATATAGTCTGTACGAGCCTTTAAAGCTAAAACATATTCAATTTTTAATAGTGTGCTATTAGGTGGAATTTGATTGCAAAGAATTGTACTTAAAGCTTTCCATAATGCAAGCCCCCTTAAAGCACCGTATCAATGTTGGCATGATTTTCAAATTACTCTGAAAAATTATGAACTGTTCCTTTTGGAAATGTAATGGTCAGTCTTGTATATTCTTTTTCCGTAGAAGCAATATCCAATTTCAAGCCCAACCTATCGCATAATTTTTTCGATAGATACAGTCCCATACCCGTTGCATTTGCCTTGTTTCTATTTGAACCCGTAAAACCTTTTTCAAATACACGGGATAAATCAGACGCTTTTATTCCACAACCATTATCTTCAATCACAAGCAATATATTTGTACCATTGTCTTGACTGTATATCGTCAGCTTATTTTCTTGCTTATCAAAATACTTAATCGCATTTTGCACGATTTGAGATAGAATGAATGTCAGCCATTTTTCATCAGTATAAATGACATTTTCTATGTCATGGATATTGATAATTGCTTTTCTTTCCATAAGCGAATGACGGAATTTCAGAATGACATTATGTATCACTTCGTCTAACTGCAACTGTTTTACAAAATAGTCTTTTTCCGTATTTTCGCTTCTTGCATAGTAGAGCATTTGTTCCACTAACTGAAATATTTTGTCTGTTTCTTTTTTTAATGTGTAATTTTTTGTATTGTCAAACGTCAAAGACAATGCTCCTATCGGTATTTTAATTTCATGGACGAAACTTTCCACATATTCTTGATAGTCCTGCTTTTCCTCTGTGATTTTGCCGATTTCATCATTCATAGATTTGCAGGCTTTTTTTAGTGCGTAGCAATAGGCTTTATTTTGAAATTCTTTTGGCTTTGGTAAAACGTCTGCAATATAATAGTTTTCTTCCAGTCCGTCTACTAAATCAATAATATGTTGTGAAGCGTTACGTTTCTTCCGATACAAACACCATTGAAAAAGCCCTTGTATGCTGATGAACAGAATTACCAGCGATACAACAAACAGCGTATCTACACCGTAGAAAATCAAGAGAAATGCTACTACGGCAAGAAAGAAAAGCTGAAACAATATCTCTGTTATTTTTTCTTCTAAGAATGTAAAAAAACTCACAGTTTCCAACCCTTTCCTCGTATATTTTCCAATAAATGAACAATACCGATTTCTTTCATTTTCTTTTTTAGACGGGTCATATTAACCAATAATACATTTTCGTCTATATAATATTTGTCGTTCCACAGCTTTTCCAGTAGTTCTTCTTTGCTAATAACTTTATCTTCGTTCATAAAGAAGTAGTACAAAATACGAAATTCATTTCTTGTCAGTTCAATGCTTTGCTCTTGATACTTCAAAATGGATAAATGTAAATCAAGGGTACAATCTTTTTTGACAAGCTCACGGAAATTATTCGGGTTTGACAACTGCAATGCACGCTTGATCTTCTCAAGAAGAATAAGCGTGTCATACGGCTTTGTGATGAAGTCAATCCCACCCACTTGAATACTTTTCAATTCGTCAGCATTTGTATCTCTGCTTGTTACAAAGATAATCGGTACTGGCATGACTTGTTTTATTTTCCTGCATACTTCATAGCCATTCTCATACGGCAGGTTAATATCAAGCAGAACCAGTTCTATGGAATATTGCTTTAATTCATCTGTCAGGTTTCCAAAGTCAATCAATAAAACTGTTTCATATCCTTGTGTGTTCAATAATTTAGAAAGCTCCAAACGAGTGATTTCATCATCTTCGATAATTGCTATTCTCATTTCAACACCCCCTTGATTTACCATTATAATAATTTCACAGCAGGAGAGCTAGAAAAATCTAACTCTCCTCATTGATATTTCGTTTGAAACCGATATACGTTGCTATCCAGTAAATACTATAAATTAGGAAGAAGATAATTAAATTCAAGCCAAAGTACATTAGATAAAGGTGTTTATCTCCCAAAATTTGTTGATACACATTATTCAATGACGACATCATCACAAAAGAACATAATATTGCTGATATTGCAGGGACACAAAATAATATCAATAATTGTTTTCTGATTGTCTTAAATAGCGACTTATCATTTATTCCTAATCTTCGCAAGGTCAAGTAGCGATATTTGTATTTAGTAGAGTCGCTCAATGATTGAACTGCCAAAATTGTTCCTACTGCGGAAATCAAAATAAATGCAATGTACATAAACAGACTGGCTACTATTGCAACCATTGCTTTTTGTTGTTCTATTTCTGCACCTCTTACGTTTACTCTATACGACTCATCATTTATTTCTCCATTTTCATCAACCTTTACTAATTGATGTTGCATATCTTCTTTTATCTTATTTTCTAATTCTGCGTCTGTATCTTCTTTTGTATCTATAATCAAATGATTTTCTGATACTTCAAGTCCTTGAACATATTTATCTGGAAGTACAACAACAAATCTGCCAGTATTAGTTATAGAGTTCCAATAAGACTTAGTGTCATATCCTTTTAATTTCAAATTTTTATTTGCTACTGTTATGGTTTCAATGTCTTTGTTATCTTCAACCTCATATGCAAACTTGCTATTTGTAACTATATAGTATTCGTTATCATTTAAAGAAAGCAACGGCATCTTTCTTAATTCTAGTAACCTATTATAATCACTTAACTTCAAGACTGGGTCAAAATCATAATATTCTGATTGGAAAAAATTTTGTACCTGATGATTCGGTTCTTTATAAATGTCATACTCAATGGTATTATCAATCGTATATTCTTCTTCAATTACTCGAATATATTCATCAAATACCTGCTTATCATCAAAGAGTTGTACATCATATGGTGCATTTAAATTCACGCTGATATCATACGAAGCTTTGTTGATACTAGAATAATTCAGAGCCAGCAGTGAAATTAAAATCAACATAGACAATGTACCAAATGTGAAGCTCATTGTTCTTGCTTTAGAAGCAAATGTTCTTGCTACAAACAGATTATCATTTTGATATTTCATTTTTTTATTCTTTAACAAAACAGTCAAGAACATATCTGCACAAGTTGTAGATATACCATAAATGCTGATAATCAACATGATTACGCTTACCATCAAATAAGTAAGTGTTTCTTGCTTATTAAAATTATCCATAGTACAACGTGAATTCCAGAGAAAAAGAGAAATCGCACCAAGAATAATACTTAAAACAAAAATGACATTTCTTTTTTTACTGTCACGGAACATTTTCTTTTCATTTTGTTTATCAAAGTAAAGAAAATCACGTATCGTCATTTTACTTATTCTTCTTAATAGATTAAGTAAAACCAAAACATAAATAGTTAAAAAATAAATTATCAATAGTCCAATAGAAACAAAATTCAAAGAAATAAAGAGAGTTTTTGGAATACCCAGTAAGTTTACAATTACTAACGACACAAACTGGCTGAATAAAAAGCCAATAGGAATAGCTAATACAATTGCTAAAATTCCCAACAGTATATTTTCAATTACAACTAAGTAGGCAATTTCTTTTTTCTTAATGCCAAGAAGCATATATGTTCCTAATTCTTTACTTCTTTTTTCAAACATAAATTTCGTTGTATAGTTGATCAAAAAGCATATCACAAAAATAATAAGAATATTTACAGCGAACAATGAATTCTTAAATGCATCCATACTGGAACATAACTTTACAATTTCATCAGAATTTGCCACCAAATTAAAAGCAAATATAAGAGAAAAGGATGCAGTAACGGTTATCAGATAAATCAAATAATCTTTAATATTTCTTTTTGTATTTCTATACGCTAACTTACCTAACATTTCCCACTTCACCTCCGAGCAAGGTTAATATATCCAGTATTTCATTGAAGAAATCTTTTCTGCTTTTTTCCCCTCTGAAAATTTCATTGAATATTTTACCGTCTTTCAAGAACAAAATACGTTCACAGAAAGACGCACTAAACGGGTCATGTGTTACCATTAAAATAGTAGCCTGCATTTTCTTGTTGATTTCAGACATTGTTTCCAGTAATAATCTGGAAGCTTTTGAGTCCAAAGCTCCCGTCGGTTCATCAGCTAAAATCAGTTTCGGTTCATTGATTAAGGCTCTAGCACAAGCACAACGCTGTTTTTGTCCGCCAGAAACTTCATAAGGAAATTTTGATAAAATTTCTCGAATACCTAATTTATCAGCGATAGCATGAACCCGTTTCTCAATATCAGCAGAGTTCTGTTTGTTGATAACCAATGACAAAGAAATGTTTTCTTCAATCGTTAATGTATCTAAAAGGTTGAAGTCTTGAAAAATGAACCCTAGATTTTCACGTCTGAAATCAGCAAAATCTTTATCCTTGATTTTGGTAATATCTTGATTATTGACTGTAATGTGTCCGCTGGTTACAGTATCAATCGTAGAGATACAGTTTAATAGGGTAGTCTTTCCAGAACCACTAGCTCCCATGATTGCGACAAATTCGCCCTTATCTACATACATAGAAATACCGTCTACTGCCTTTGTGATATTTCCAGAGTTACCCCCATAGTATTTTTTTACTTGCTCTAAATTTAAAATGTGTTCCATTAAAAATCGCTCCTTTCTTCCTGCCACATTTATTTGTTTTGGAATACAATTAAATTATAGCAAGGGCAGTATTCAATTACACTTACAGTTTTGAAAGTAAACAGAGAGTAAAAGAGCCGTGATAATGCAGATCACAATTCTGTGAAGCATTTCCACGACCCTTTTATTATAATTTTACCTTTGTCTTTTTCGTAATGGTATAAATGTATTCCTCTGGTGTAGGGCGTTTATTTCCAAAATACTTTTTGAAATTTGCCTGCACTTCTGGGTCGGTGCTGTTCATAGCTTCATCAATCGTTGCTTCAATATCCGCCCGAACATCAGCCAATGATACACCGCCAGCTTTTGCTCCTGCTTTCAAGGCCTTTTTTATATCTCTTTTGTTCAGTCCTATCATATTCATACCTCAATTCTACTTTTTAAAGCTAATAAGTTTTCCGTTGTATTTTACAATGATGAATATGATATAAAACACTCCTACAACAATCAAAATAAGACCTATGTAATAGCCTAATTCAGAATGAGAGATTAAATTGATAATCGGCATAACAAGAATACCAATACTAACCAGTAAAGTGCCTATTCCTATTTTTTTTGTAAACACCTTTTTATCTTTAGGGTCAAGTTGTGTATAATGATAACCATGTAATAAAGTAATATTCTCTTTTATTCCTATTTGATAAGATGTAAAAAGTAAAAACAATCCTATAACTATTTCAACAATCAATTCCTCTAATTCCATAATCGTTCTCTCCTTTAATCAAAATAAAATAATTCTTCAAATTTTTTATCTAAAGCTATACAAAGCACTAATGCCAATTTTGCTGTTGGATTAAATTGTCCAGTTTCAATAGAACTAATTGTATTCCGAGAAACCCCGACTAGTTCAGCTAATTCTGTTTGTGATAATTTTTTTTCTTTTCGTACAGTTTTTAATCTGTTTCGCAAAATTAAATGTTCGTCCATTCTATAAACCTATCATTAAAAATTTATAAAAGTAATACCCCATAAATAGAAGAAAGAATAAAGCAATAACAAATTTGGATTTATTTTTTGAAATATGTGCTTCATAACCCATAGAGCCAAATGCCACAGACCCAATAATTGTCATTATGTCATAGTAAGGTTCTTTACAAACTGCTTTAATGAAAAGAATTAAAATGCAGATAAATAAAACAAACATTAAGCCAAAAGATTTCCCTTGAAGTTTAATATGTTTTTCGTATTCATCAAGATATAGATTCTCTTTTTTGTTTTGTGATAGTATTTTTTCTTTATCCATTATATAACGCTCCTTTCAAATAATACCAAGTACACTTGTCATTTATATTATAGCATTCGGTCATTACAAGTCAATATTTTTGCACAGTTTTCTTGTCGTTTTGTAAAAGCGTGCAAATCTGATAGGAAATGCACGCTATATCATTTATCCTACAATCTTCCAGTTACTATCCTTATGTAGCACAAGCTCATACTGCGATACCTGCGTCGCTTTTGTCTGATTATCAATGAATTTTACCGCAACCTTGACTTTCACATTGTCGCCGTCCTTTATAAAGATAGGGTTTACCAGTTCAGAATAAATGTAGTCCCTGCCGATAGGTTCAATCACATTTCCCAATACATAGTAAGCAAGCTCTTTTTCCGTCGCTGTTGGGTACAGCTTAAAGAATGTTTCCAGAAATGCGGTAGCGTCGTTTACAGTATCAGCGTCTACACTTGCGTCTGCTTCTGATGTCTTAGGCTCATAGTCTGATTTTTCGATTGCTGGTGCAAGGGTAGGGTTCTGAACGATTACCATATCCCCGTCAGCGTCTATATGGACTTTTACGGTATAGGTTGCTTTCACATTGCTTGTCTGTTCTCCCTCTTTTATCTGCTGATCTACTTCGTAGGTAGCAGAAAAAGTGTCCGTTCCCAACTGTTCGATACTCCACACAATCACATCTGTAACTGTGGAGCTGGTCGGTATATCCGTTCTGATTGTATCACCATTCAAGTCCTGCAATTCCTTTGTCAGATAACCGCTGATTGCCTGCGTCCTTGCTTCAATCGCTTCTTTGCTGTTATTCCATATGTAATAGGACTTTGCGAAGTTCTTCACAAAATTTTCAATCCCGTTGGTGTCCTGCAAGCGAAGCTCAATGATTTCTTTTTCGTGGGTCGTGTGCTGGTCGATAGCGGTAAAATTCTTATATACCCCAAAGCTCACGCTTGCGATAAGCACCACCCATAACGCAATCACGGTTTTCTTATATATGCCTACCTTGACAGTACGCACCTTTTTTTCTTTGACATTTTCTGTCTGTTTCTTATTCTTCTTAAACATATTTTTCAAGTCCTTTCTATTGTTTTACTCGTCCTGCACCGATTAAGTGCTGTTGCCAGTAACTACTACTTAGGTCTGCATATCCTATCGGGTCGCCTGCATGGTACATTTTGTTATTTCCCACATATATTCCCACATGGGTTACATACGAACCAGCGTTATAGGTAGAATGAAAAAACACCAAGTCCCCAGCCTTTGCCTGCGAAAGCGGAAGATGTTGGGTAGCGTCATACTGTGCTTGTGCGGTTCTCGGTAAGGAGATACCAACTTTTCCATAGCACCATTGCACAAGTCCGCTACAATCAAAGGAAGTGTTCGGGTTACTGCCACCATACACATACTTCCAGCCTTGATATTTCAACGCTTCATTCATAATCGCTTGTGCTGTCGCATTATCAAAGTGTGCCACAGTCAAATATTGATTGACTAATTCCACATAGAACATATTTCCATAGCCATACCGCCAGCCCCCGTTCTTCGCAACGGCTATCGGGTTGGTGTAGGTTACTTTTTTACCGCCCGACTTCTCACGGGCAAAATTTTCTGCAAGATTAAAGGTATGCTTTTTCCCGTTTCCAGCCACATATCCCACATAGCCACCGCCGTAATTATAGGACTGTATCGCTACATTCAAATCGTCGATACCTTGATTTTTGCAGGAAGAAAGCAGGGACGCAAAATATTTACACCCCTGCTTGATTGAGCTTTCCGTATCTAAAGAGTTGGGCGGTAAGCCAAGACTTTCCGAACTCTGCATAACATCTTCTGCCGTACCGCCACTTTCTACTTGAATGATAGCCAATAGCACATTGACATACTCGGAAATGCCGTATTCTCTGGCGTATTTTTCTACCATAGGCTGATGTTTCAAGACTTCTGCGGACAAATTCATACCCGTAATGCCAGAAGAAAAGTTGCTGTTCTCGTCGTCGCTGTCCGCACTAATCAACACACCAAAGAAAAGCACCATAGAAAAGAGGATAGGAAACAGACTGCCAATGATAGCGATATGTTTCAGTTTCATTTTTTCTTCTGTCCTTTCTTCATCACAAGGTTACGAGTTTTCTCTGTTGTCTGCTGGTTCTTTTGGACGGTTTGCGTCTGCTGAACCTTTGTCCTACGGTCTTTTGTGTAATTCTGGCGTGTTTCCTGCGATACCACTTTTTCTACATTCTGCCTATGTACTGGCTGTGCAGACTGGGTCGCTTTCCTATCAGAAGCACCAGAAGATAATGGACGCTCTTTGATAACATTTGTCTTGACTGGCTCGCTTGCTTTTGAAGTGGTCGCTGTGGCAGGACGTTTGACTTCCTGCGTTTTTTCAACACTCGGCTTTGGAATGGTTGAAGCTGTGGCTGGTCGCTCATGGGGACGGGTAGCTCCCGTTGTCGCTGATCCGTCAGCCTTTCGCTGTGCCTGCCTTGTTTCTTGTGCCTTTTGAAGCTCCATACGCTTGTCAGCGATATTTTGTCTATGCTGTTCCTGCTTTTCCAATCGTCCCGTCTGTCTGGACTGCTGTTCCTGCACCATGCCACGCTTGAAGTCGGACACGCTGGACTTTGCCTTTTCCTTTGCGGAATACACCGCATAAGCGGTCTGTGTCGGCATATCCTTGATATTTTCTTTGACAGCATTTGCCTTGTCTTTCACTTTATTTTTCGTATCTAAGACAGCACCCACCTTTGAGCCTGCACGCTGTCCCATGCTGGAAGTGGTATTGCCCCGACTGTCTTTTGTAGCTGTGTTCCTTGTCGGTTTTCTGTTTGAAATCGTGCTACCTGCCACCGCACCAGCGACACCGCCAGCAGTAACCGCACCAGCAAGCCGTCTTTCCATACGTCTAGCCCTATGTGCCAAGTATAGATATGGTCTGCGGAAAATTCTTCGTCCCATGCTTTGACTGTCGTTAGCATTCAAAGAGAACATACTCATTAAGTCGCCCAGCTTCATGTAGATACCAGCGAAACACACTATCTGCAAGAACGCCACCATGAAAAACGGATAGTCCGTAGATATGTTATAAAACATACTGGAAATGCTGAACGCCACCGTTACAATGAGCGTTATTCCTGCCCGTGTCATTATGGTATTAAACACCCTTACGATTGCCTGCTTTGCCATGCTTTCATAACTCGGTATCATGGAGAGTAGAAAACTGATAGGCAGAAACATAGCGAAGATAATAAAAAGTATCTGGCTAAATAACATCATGCCCGTAAGCAAGAATACAAATATCGTTATCCCTAGGTTAAAAAACAATAGGAAGAACACCATGCCTAAACGGTTCACGACCTGCGGTATCGTCAGATTGTTGTTGTCGTTGTCCTCGATTTCTGTTTTCACGACTTCCTCTCTGGTCTTGCCGTCCTCGTCCTCTGGGCTTGCCGATACGAGAGCTTCCACACGGTCTGTCCCGATTTCCTCTGCGTTGCTGTTCCCGAATTGTAAGAGTAACCACGGCTGTTCCACTTGAATGGAAAATAAGCTGTCCCGTATCAAGTCCACGCTGTCCTTGCCCTCACTGTCAGAGTTGGGGAGCATGATTTTTGTTCCCAAGTCAAGTGAAGCGGTACTGATGTCTGATGAAAACTCATTTATCTTTTTGATGTAATCGGGAGCATAGGCAATAAATGAAGCAGACAACACGAATACCACCACAAAGTTGATAACGGCGTGAAGTGCCTTGCTGGTTTCTCTTTTTATCAGTCCCGTATAGGCAACATAAAGTCCCACCACTAAGATAATGAGAAGCAGAAAACCGATATAGAAGCCCGTAGAAGAAAAGCCGTTCTGTGTTACACCTGCAAGGGTCTGTATGCTTTTTCCGATACTGTCTGCCATATCGTTAATAAAATCAAGTTTGTAGGCTTCCTGCACCACATAGCCCGTAGCATTGCTTAAATAAAGGCTTATCGTCCAGACAAAGTTGGTAATGCAGTAAAGCCCGTATTGCACCGATTTTCCGATACCGTCCAGCCAGTTCCACGGAAGCCACGACCAGCTATTATCCACATAAAAATCAAGCTGGTAGTTGGAAAGGGGATATTTTGAGTAAAGATTTTCTGCGTTTATGGTATCGTCCACAAGCCCCGTCGCATGAGCCACCGTCCCCAGAAGTGAAAGCAGGATAAGGGAGAGTGCCACCACGAACAGAGCCATTTTGAGAAAGTGGAAAATCTTCTTTTTTGTGAACGCACCTTTTATCCTTTCTTTCATCACTCCACCTCATTTCTCTGTACGGGCGGTCTGGTATCAAAGGCGTGTAGCAGTTCTTCAAAGACTGGGTGTATCTGCACCACACCGACACGCCCGTATAAGTCCTGCAATAAGCATTGTCCGTTCTCCAAATCACGAAGCCGTTTCTGGTTGTTCTCGTCGTCCTTGTCGATACCGAAAAATTCTAAGGTCTGTTTTATCTCGCCCAAGTCGGTACTACGAAATGCAAACTTCAAGCCGATATTGTTTTTCAGACTTTCCTTTGACACGTCATAGGCAGACTGGGTAACAAAATAAACGCCTGCCTGCATAGCTCGTCCAGCACGAACCAGCTTGTTAGAGAGCGTTTCTCCTTGTGCCACATTTAAGAACGCCCACGCTTCATCAAGGTCTACAATCTTAAAAATGCTTCTGTCCGAATGGATAAAATCAAGGGCAAAGGTACTAATCACAATCAGCATAGACACCGACAATAATTCAATGGTCGTGTATTCCTCAAAAGTGGTATCTTTATCTGGCAGTACAAGGTCGGCTACTTGAATGATATTGAGCTGATTATCCAGACTGATAGCATTTTCTACCGTACCGTCCGAAAACAGCAGGTGTGCAAAATCATAGTCCGTAAAACTGTCGATATGGTCTGCGATATTTCTTGATACTGGTGTATCTTCTTTTCGCAATTCTTCAATGACGTGTAACAGTCCTCCTTTTTCGCTTTGGGTAACGGAACGCACCGCCTTACGAAGTACGGGAAATTTTTCGCCGTCCCTAGAAGAAATACCCGTAAGGAATGTCAAGATGTCGATTGCCAGACTTTCAGCGTCTTTTACATTCTTCATAATCACGAATGGGTCAAGAAGTCCTGCATTGTCCTTGTCGCTGGTAAGGTTTACGATATTGATTTCATGGGCGATTTCTGGGAGTGTTTCTTTCCAGTTGCCACGCTCTGATTTTGGGTCTAAAATAACCGCTTGTCCCCCAAAGAGAACGGAGTAATACACCAGAAGATTGTTGCAGAACGACTTCCCACCGCCAAGCGAACCGACAAAAGCAGAAGCAAGGGCGTTTGTTACTGTACCTTTTACACCTTGACTGGCAAGGGACGGTTGCAGATACACATTTCTTCCCGTATCAACGGAATAACCCATATAGATACCCGTGTTTTCCCCTAACTGCTGGGTAGCACCAAACCCAAGCCCTGCCAAGAAGTCTGATTTTACATACTGCACATAATCATTGATATATCGCTTGCTGGCAGGAAGAAATTCAGAATGAAGCCCCAGCATATCCCCAGCAGGACGCACCAGCTTTAC
>NZ_JAJEQE010000069.1 GCF_020687205.1 Hominisplanchenecus faecis | reverse complement strand
TGAACGCCTGTGGAGATAGTAGGTTACGAGGTCTGCGAAGCAGGAAGCCCATTGGCTTTAGACAATGGGTAGTTCACAAATATGCATAAAAAAAGTGCATAAAATTCCTGTAAATACTGCATAAAAAGCCTTGACAGACGCTGTTTCTGCCGATATAATGTGAATTGTGCGTGCCGATACACTATATCTATGTATCCACACACCTGAAAATGATTTTAAGCAACCACTACCGCAAATGCGGAATATTACAGGAGGTGAAAAGAATGCCAACATTTAACCAGTTAGTTAGAAAAGGTCGTCAGACTTCAGAAAAGAAATCTACAGCACCTGCTCTGCAGAAGGGCTTCAACTCTCTGAAAAAGAAGAGCACAAACGTTTCTGCACCACAGAAGAGAGGTGTCTGCACAGCAGTTAAAACTGCTACACCTAAAAAACCTAACTCAGCTCTGAGAAAGATCGCCAGAGTTCGTCTGTCAAACGGAATCGAAGTAACAAGCTACATCCCAGGTGAGGGACATAACCTTCAGGAGCATAGCGTTGTTCTGATTCGTGGAGGACGTGTAAAGGACCTTCCAGGTACAAGATACCACATCGTTCGTGGTACTCTGGATACAGCAGGCGTTGCTAAGAGAAGACAGGCTCGTTCCAAATACGGAGCAAAGAGACCAAAAGACGCTAAGAAATAATAAAAGTTACAGACTTTTAAGCGAAACAGGAATAGAACAATAAAGTCGTATCACAAACAGAACTAACTGTTGTGCCGTATTCTTATTTACCAGTGGTTGCGGGTTAATATAGAAATTGCGAGCACGATACACAGTAGAACGACACATGTGAGTACCGATGAATTAATTTCAATGATTAAGGAGGGAAGTACCGTGCCACGTAAAGGACATACTCAGAAAAGAGATGTATTAGCGGATCCGCTGTACAATAATAAAGTGGTTACCAAACTTATCAATAACATTATGTTAGATGGTAAGAAAGGTGTAGCTCAGAAAATCGTATACGGAGCATTCGAAAGAGTTGCTGCGAAAACTGACAAGCCGGCTATCGAAGTATTTGAGGAGGCTATGAATAACATCATGCCAGTTCTGGAAGTAAAAGCTAGACGTATTGGTGGAGCAACATACCAGGTACCTATCGAGGTAAGAGCTGATCGTCGTCAGGCATTAGCACTTCGCTGGATCACTCTGTATTCCCGCAAGAGAGGCGAGAAGACAATGGAAGAGAGACTGGCAAATGAAATTCTGGATGCTGCAAACAACACAGGAGCATCTGTGAAGAAGAAAGAAGACATGCATAAGATGGCAGAGGCTAATAAGGCATTTGCTCATTACAGATTCTAAGGAGGAGAAAAACCTTGGCTGGAAGAGAATATCCATTAGAGAGAACCAGAAATATTGGTATTATGGCTCATATCGATGCTGGTAAAACAACACTGACAGAGCGTATCCTGTATTATACTGGTGTAAACTATAAAATCGGTGATACTCACGAAGGTACTGCTACCATGGACTGGATGGAGCAGGAACAGGAAAGAGGTATCACAATTACTTCAGCCGCAACGACCTGTCATTGGACTCCGCAGGAACAGTGCAAACCGAAAAAAGGTGCACAGGAATATCGTATCAATATCATTGATACCCCGGGTCACGTTGACTTTACAGTAGAGGTTGAACGTTCCCTTCGTGTACTGGACGGCGCTGTCGGCGTGTTCTGTGCAAAGGGTGGTGTAGAACCTCAGTCTGAAAACGTATGGCGTCAGGCTGACACTTACAATGTACCGCGTATGGCATTCATCAACAAGATGGATATCTTAGGTGCAGATTTCTACAATGCTGTTGATCAGATTCGTACAAGACTTGGTAAAAACGCAATCTGCCTGCAGCTGCCAATCGGCAAAGAAGATGAATTCCAGGGGATCATCGATCTGTTTGAGATGAAAGCTTACATCTATAACGATGAAAAGGGTGAAGATATCTCAATCACAGATATCCCGGAAGATATGAAAGACGATGCAGAACTGTATCATACAGAACTGATCGAGAAAATCTGCGAGCTGGATGATGACCTGATGATGGAATATCTGGAAGGTGAAGAACCATCCATCGACGCACTGAAAGCTGCACTGCGTAAAGGAACCTGCGAATGTCAGGCAATTCCTGTATGCTGTGGTACTGCTTACAGAAACAAAGGTGTTCAGAAACTTCTGGATGCTATCATTGATTTCATGCCTGCACCAACCGATATCCCGGCTATTACAGGTGTTGACGAAGATGGCAACGAAGTAGTAAGACATTCTTCAGACGAAGAACCGTTCTCCGCTCTGGCATTCAAGATCATGGCTGACCCGTTCGTAGGTAAGCTGGCATTCTTCCGTGTGTACTCAGGTACTATGAACTCCGGTTCTTACGTACTGAATGCAACAAAGAATAAAAAAGAGCGTGTAGGACGTATCCTGCAGATGCATGCAAACAAGAGAGCAGAGCTTGATAAAGTTTACTCTGGTGATATTGCAGCAGCAGTAGGTTTCAAATTTACAACAACAGGTGATACTATCTGTGACGAACAGCATCCGGTTATTCTGGAGTCTATGGAATTCCCAGAGCCAGTTATCGAGCTGGCAATCGAGCCGAAGACCAAAGCAGGTCAGGGCAAGATGGGTGAGGCTCTTGCAAAACTGGCTGAAGAGGACCCGACATTCCGTGCTCATACAAATCAGGAGACTGGTCAGACAATCATCGCTGGTATGGGTGAGCTGCATCTGGAAATCATCGTAGACCGTCTGCTTCGTGAGTTTAAAGTAGAAGCAAACGTAGGTGCTCCTCAGGTTGCTTACAAAGAGACATTTACAAAACCTGTAGATGTAGACAGCAAGTATGCAAAACAGTCTGGTGGTCGTGGACAGTACGGTCACTGTAAAGTTAAATTCGAGCCGATGGATCCGAACGGCGAAGAGACATTCAAGTTCGAATCTACCGTTGTTGGTGGTGCTATTCCGAAGGAATACATCCCGGCAGTAGGAGAAGGTATCGAAGAAGCAGCAAAAGCTGGTATCCTGGGCGGATTCCCGGTACTGGGTGTACATGCAAATGTATACGACGGATCTTACCATGAAGTCGATTCCAGTGAAATGGCATTCCATATCGCTGGTTCCATGGCATTCAAGGATGCTATGAAGAAAGGTAATCCGGTACTGCTTGAGCCGATCATGAAAGTTGAAGTTACCATGCCTGAAGAATACATGGGCGATGTAATCGGTGATATCAACTCCAGACGTGGTCGTATCGAAGGTATGGAAGATATCGGTGGCGGTAAGATGGTTAAAGGTTATGTACCGCTGGCTGAGATGTTCGGATACTCTACAGACCTTCGTTCCAAGACACAGGGACGTGGTAACTACTCTATGTTCTTCGAAAAATATGAGCAGGTACCGAAGTCTGTACAGGAAAAAGTACTGAGTGCAAAAGCAAAATAATCTGATATCAGATAAGCCATGGCTTGACAAAGGTTCTTCTTTTGGAGAGATCCGGAAGAAGAATCTGGTCAAACCGTTATAAAACTCATAAAAACAGGTAAATTAGGCTTGAAAATATCCTGGATTTGAAATATAATCGTAAATAGCCTATGTATATAAGGAAAATAAAAGTAAGCCAATACGGCTATTATTTCAAGGAGGACATTCAAAATGGCAAAAGCTAAATTTGAGAGAACCAAACCGCATTGTAATATTGGTACCATCGGACACGTTGACCATGGTAAAACAACTCTGACAGCAGCTATCACAAAAACTCTGGCAGCCAGAGTTGCAGGTAACGCAGCAGTAGATTTCGAAAACATCGATAAAGCTCCGGAAGAAAGAGAACGTGGTATCACAATCTCTACTGCTCACGTTGAGTATGAAACAGAAAAGAGACATTACGCTCACGTTGACTGCCCGGGACATGCTGACTACGTTAAAAACATGATCACTGGTGCAGCTCAGATGGATGGTGCTATCCTGGTTGTTGCTGCTACTGATGGTGTTATGGCTCAGACAAAAGAGCACATCCTGCTGTCTCGTCAGGTAGGTGTACCTTACATCGTAGTATTCATGAACAAATGCGATATGGTAGACGACGAAGAACTGCTTGAACTGGTAGACATGGAAATCCGTGAGTTGCTGAACGAGTATGAGTTCCCAGGCGATGATACACCAATTATCCAGGGTTCTGCTCTGAAAGCTCTGGAAGATCCGAACGGCCCATGGGGCGACAAGATCATGGAACTGATGGATGCTGTTGACAGCTGGATCCCAGATCCTCAGCGTGCTACAGATCAGCCGTTCCTGATGCCAGTAGAGGACGTATTCACAATCACAGGTCGTGGTACTGTTGCAACTGGTAGAGTAGAGCGTGGTGTTCTGCATCTGAACGAAGAAGTAGAAATCATCGGTATCAAAGAAGAAGTTCAGAAAACAACTGTAACTGGTATCGAAATGTTCCGTAAACTCCTGGACGAAGCTCAGGCTGGTGATAACATCGGTGCTCTGCTGCGTGGTATCAAAAGAGAAGACATCGAAAGAGGTCAGGTTCTTACAAAACCAGGTACAGTAACATGCCATACAAAATTCACAGCTCAGGTTTACGTTCTGACAAAAGATGAAGGTGGTCGTCATACACCATTCTTCAACAACTATCGTCCGCAGTTCTACTTCAGAACAACTGACGTAACAGGTGTTATCAACCTGCCAGAAGGTACAGAAATGTGCATGCCTGGTGATAACGTAGAAATGACAATCGAACTGATCCACCCGATCGCTATGGAGCAGGGTCTTACATTCGCTATCCGTGAAGGTGGACGTACTGTTGGATCAGGACGTGTTGCTACAATCATCGAGTAATACAATCTGAAAATAGATTTGTTATCGCAAGATAACTTGTGTCCAAACGTAAGATACCCCAGAAACCTTGTGTTTCTGGGGTTTTTCTGTACTCTAAGAAAAGAATTGTTTGTAAAATTATCAGATTAGAAACAGTGAAACGTTTATCAGAAAGATGAAATACGGATAAATTTAAAATTGAAAAATCAGTCTAGCGGTGCCAAAACGGTGCCAAAAAGAAACTCCTGCGAATATTTGCTATTCACAGGAGTAATTTTTTTACCAGCCTTTGATCTGTTTGATCTGTTCAGCACGTTCCGGATCACGATGATATTGCAGTTTCAGACGGATCGTTTCCACAACTTCCTGTCTGGCTTCATCATCAAGCTGATAGAACGATGTGAGCAGATTATCTACATCAGGCATACTGTTCTTACCGAAAAGATACATCAACGGGTACATAGAATTTTTTAAATAAGTCTTTACACGGCTTGCGTCTAATGCTCCGTTCAAACCGTCTGGAAGTGTAGGATAAATCTCTTCTTCCTTAATTGTGCCAGAAAATGGACTGGCAGAACATATCTCATTCACATCAATTTGTAATTCATTTGCAAGTCTTAAAGCAAAATCAAATCGAATATTGGAATCTTTTTGAATAATTGAATATAAGGTTGTGGCACTGATTCCGGTTGCCTTTGCAATTTTACGGACATTTGTGCCTTTTTCATCAAGATATTTCTTTAAATTTTTACCGTCACCCATAGAATCCTCCTTTTTCATATATTGCAAAATTACGAAAAACATAAATCTATAGAATATCATAGCACAGACCTGGAATAAAATAAAGAGAAAATAATATACGAAGTTCGTAAAAATATGTTTACGAAATATTGACAATGAAATAAATACATGATATTATCAATTTACGAAAATCGTACAGATATAGAAATACAGTAAACGTATTCTGTATCTGGAGAGGAAAGGAGGATGCAGTATGGCAAGCTACAATTATATGATGAGTGCTGATGAAGTGGCACAGGAATTAAACTGCTCAAAATCTTATGCTTATAAACTGGTGAAAGCTATGAATAAGGAACTGGCTGCACAGGGATATATTACGATGGCTGGAAGAATACCAAAGGCGTTTTGGGCAAAAAAGATGTATGGCTATGAAATAGCAGGAAATTAAGGAGGATTAATATGGCTTACAGAGAAAAAGACACAAAAAAATGGACAGCCCAGTGGTTTGAGACAAATGTTATGGGTGAGAAGAAAAAACGCAGAAAGCGTGGATTTGAAACAAAGCGAGAAGCATTGGAGTTTGAACGAAGTAAAAAGTTGAGCACTGAGCGAAGTATGGATATGAAACTGAGCGATTTTATTGAGATTTATTTTTCAGACAAACAGAATGACCTAAAAGATCGAACAATCAAAAATAAAAGATATATGATGCAACAGCATATCGTTCCATACTTTGGAAATCAGATGATGAGTGAGATCAAGGCTTCACAGATTATTCAGTGGCAGAATGAAATTCAGAAAAAAGGATATTCAGATTCTTATCTGAGAATGATTCAGAATCAGTTGACCAGTCTGTTTACACATGCAGCTAAAATATATGATTTGCCAGTTAATCCATGCAAGAAAGTGAAACGAATGGGAAATTCGGATTCGAGAAGTTTGAACTTCTGGACACTGGACGAGTACAAACAGTTTATACAGACAATGGAGCCGGGAACAAGATATTATCTTATATTTGAGATGCTGTTCTGGACTGGGTGCAGGATTGGGGAGCTGCTTGCGATTACAAAAGCTGATATCAATTTTGAAAAGAATCAGCTTAGTATCAATAAGACTTATTACCGAACAGGAATGCAGGATATTATCACAGAACCAAAAACAAAACAGTCCTTTCGAACAATCGAAATTCCAGAATTTTTGAAAGAGGAAATTAAGGAATTTGTAGATGGTCACTACGGAATGCCGGATACAGAAAGATTGTTTCCAGTTGTTCAGGAAGCGGTACAGCATAAGATGAAACGGCAGATTGAACTGGCAGGAGTAAAGAAAATCCGAGTGCATGATCTCAGACACAGTCATGTGGCTTATCTCATTGAGAAAGGTGTAGAACCGTTACTGATCCGGGACAGATTGGGTCATAAAGATATTCGTATCACATTGAATACTTATGGACATCTTTATCCAAATCAGCAGAGGAAGATTGCAAATCTGCTGGATAATGAAAATGCAGTTACCGGATTGGGAGAAGAAAGAGATGAATGTTGAAAAGGCAAAAGAAAAAGCCCAGATAAATAATCTGAGCAAGTTCTCTGATAATCAGATTAACTGATATACCATCTTGGCAGATTCAGTATATCACGAATCGAGAAATACGACAATTCCCGAATATCTGTTCATCAGAGACTTGCCCGGAAGGGCAGGAGGAGATGATGGAATGAATATGAATGAAAAAAACAAAATTAAGAATTGCAGAATAGAACCAAAACTGAAACTGATCAATATGGATTCAGTAGAGGTGGAACAGGTAGAATGGCTGCTTTATCCGTTTATTCCTTATGGAAAAGTGACCATTATACAGGGAGATCCAGGAGAAGGAAAGACAACAATGGTACTTCAGATTATTGCAAAACTGACCAGAGGAGAGCCGATTCTTCCTGTTACTGATACAACAAAAGAAAAACGAAGTGATGAAGTCGGTAGTGAGAATGAAGATCTAGATGCCAAAGATAATATTCAGGAACAGTCTTCTATGTCACCTGTAAATGTGATTTATCAGACAGCGGAAGATGGTCTAGGAGATACTATCAAACCCAGATTACTTGCTGCAGGTGCAGATTGTTCGAGGGTGCTGGTGATTGATGACAGTGACCAGCCACTGACAATGGCAGATGCCAGATTAGAAGAAGCAATCGTGCAGACAAAAGCCAAAATGGTTGTTCTTGATCCGATTCAGGGATTCCTGGGAGCAGAGGTAGACATGCACAGGGCAAATGAGATCAGGCCATTGATGAAGCGTGTCGCAGTGCTGGCAGAAAAATATCACTGTGCAGTCATTTTAATCGGTCATATGAACAAAAACAGTAACGGCAAATCTTCTTATCGAGGACTTGGCTCCATTGATTTTCAGGCTGCTGCAAGAAGTGTCCTGATTGTCGGGCGAGTGAAAGATGAACCAGAAGTAAGAGTGGTATGTCATACGAAGAGTTCTCTTGCACCGGAAGGAACGTCCATTGCATTCAGACTGGATAAGAATAATGGCTTTGAATGGATTGGAGAATATGATATCAGTGCCGATGAACTTCTTAATGGAGACGGCAGAGGGCAGAAAAGTCGGAAAGCAAAAGAATTTCTCCTTGAAATACTGGCAAATGGAGGAATGACTCAAAAGAAAATTGCAGAAGAAGCCGAAACCAGAGGAATAAAAAGTAAAACGTTATGGAATGCCAAACGGGAACTTGAAATTGATTCTGTAAAACGTGGAAAGCAATGGTATTGGATGCTGCCAGAATAAAAATGGAAGATGGCAAGATTACCATTTCTTAAGAAGAGGGAATCTTGCCATCTTGAAAGGAGAACAGATGCAAAATAAAAATGTACAGATTCCATACGAGTTATTTTTTCAACTCCTGCAATATTTTTTGATGGATAACTACGATGGCGAAGAAATAATCCGGTTGGGATTGGAGAAAAAACTGGATGCAATGGTGAATCGTGAAGTGTATAGCAAATCCAAAACAGCACCAACGGAAGAAGAAAGGGAAAAGTTCCGGCAGGAATATCTGGACAGACGGGGAATACCGGAGAACTTTCGATGGTAAAGGTTCTTTCTGACTACTTTATTACAGGAGCGTGTCACGCACCTGTAGATAGCAGACAAGTAGAAAGCTGGTAAGATGTAGCCGGGAGTTTGTTGGTGGAGAAGAGAATTTTCAAAAGGGAGCCCTGATTCAGGGCGTCCCTGCGGAAACGCTAAATGAAAGGAGAATGGCATAATGCGAGAAGGAAGATTAGGATATAACAGTTATAACAAAAGATATGGATTATTATCATCAGATCTATGGATTGATACAGGATTTCACTGTGGAGAATGCCTGGAAGTGTTGCTTGATGATGAATGGGTTCAGACTAGAATGGAAATGAATCCTGCAAGAGAATGGTATCTTGTAGGAACACCGTATTGTGGTGATCTGGAATATATCCGGGCAAGGATACCGGGATAATTCAGCCATACAAGTAACGCAGGAGTGAACCGACCAACGGGAGGAATAGCCCCCGGCAGGGCGCAAGGGTACTTTTGATGGACGGTACGGCTGTCGAAAGTGCTTTTGCGTTACTTTTGACAAAAGTAACAAAACCGCCGTATCCGGCGAAAGTTTCTTAATATCGCTATTACTGGCGTGAATAAAAATTATGTGCCATATCTAGCACTTGATTAGAAAAGAGGTGAGAAACATTATGATAAAACGAACAATTAGCGGTATGATTGGGAAAGGTTCTCTGGATCATAACAGGAGAGAGTTTTTCGCAGAGAATGTAGACCCAGACAGAGTACAATTAAATATTTGTTACCAGAATGAAAATCTGAAAGAAGTTTACAAAGAGTTATTTGATGATGCTGTGGAGAGATACAATACCGGGAAAAGAAAAGACCGGAAGATTACAAATTACTATGAAAAAATTCGGCAGGGAAAACAGGAAAAGTTGTTCCATGAAGTGATTTTCCAGATTGGAAACCGAGAAGATATGGCTGTTGGAACAGAAGCAGGAAATCTGGCTGTAAACGTACTGGATGAGTATGTAAAAGATTTCCAGAAACGGAATCCGACACTTCGGGTATTTAGTTGCTATTTGCATCAGGATGAGGCTACTCCACATCTTCATATTGACTTTATTCCTTATGTGACGGGCTGGAAAGGAAAAGGAATGGATACCAGAGTTTCGCTGAAACAGGCATTAAAAGGTCTTGGATTTCAAGGTGGAAATAAGCATGATACGGAGCTGAATCAGTGGATAAATCATGAAAAAGAAGTACTGGCAGAGATTGCAAGGCAGTATGGAATTGAATGGGAACAGAAAGGTACTCATGAGGAACATCTGGATGTCTATAACTTCAAGAAAAAAGAACGGAAAAAGGAAGTACAGGAATTGGAGCAGGAAAAAGAGCATCTAACTGCTGAAAAAGAAGAATTAACAGCACAAATTGCAGAATCCAGAGCAGATATCCAGAATTTAAAAGACGATAAGGAACAGGCAATCAAGGCGAAGCAAGAAGCAGAACAAAAGGCAGGGAGCGCAGAAAAAGAACTAAAAAGCCTGGAAGATCGCAGAGAACAGCTACAACCGATTATGGATAGTGTGAGCAAAGAAATCAAAGAATATGGAACAGTTAAAATGTTACTGCCGGAGGCGGGCACGCTAGAACGGGCAGTAACCTATCGAGACAAAAAAATTAAACCACTGTTTCTTCAAATAAAGAATAAGGTTGCTGTAATGGCGGCTCAGGTTAAAGAACTCACGAAAGAGGTGGAAGGGTGGAAGAAAAAATATCAAAAGGTGAAACAGAAATATAATGCTATTCAGAGAGAACTGGATGATATACGTAAAGACAATCAGAAATTGTCAGAAGAAAAAGATATATTACAAGGTGTTTCTGATAGGTATGATCGTGTTGTGCGTGTTCTTGGAATAGAAACTGTAGATACAGCAGTACAGCAGGATATTCAAAACGAGAAAGTCCTGGAAGAAAAGCGACGGATGGAGCAAATGCCGAAGGGAAATATTCATGAAAGATTGGCATGGGGAATGAAAAAAAGCGAGATGGAGAATCAGCAGCGTAAGAAAACTAAATCAAAAAACAGAGAAATGGAGAGATAAGATTATGGAAACACACATTTATGATGAAAAGAACGGATTAAGCTATACTTTGCATGGAGATTATTATTTGCCGAATTTGGTATTGAATGAAGAAAAACCGATATATGGGAAATATGGAATGCTGCGAAAACAGTTTCTGAAGGAACACAGATTAGCAAAATATCAATATTTGTTGTTGACTGGAAAGCTGACGGAACACCTGAATCAGATTGATCAGGAGAGCAGAGAACAGGTGGAAATGCTTATGGAACAGATGGCAGAAAAACAGGGTGTAACTGAAGAATTAAAGGTACAGAACCAGACGAAGTGGGTTAGGCTGATGAATAATATAAAAGCCAGTGCAGAAGAAATGGTGTTGAGAGAAATACTTTATATATAAGTATTGGTTGTAAAGGACTGAACAGGAAAAGTATAATACTATCCGGCTTATTAAGATTTATTTCACATCTCTTGATTTTTATTACGGTTACTGATATAGTTATTACAGTAACCGTAATAAGGAGGGGATGCTATGAGGGATAATGTGAAAAGTGGTGCACTCACAGAAGTGACATTCTATATTTTGCTTTCACTCTATTCACCTAAACACGGATATGCTGTCATGCAGTTCATTGAAGAAAAAACAGGTGGGCGGCTTTCATTGGGAGCAGGCACTTTATATGGTGCATTAAATTCAATGCAGGAAAAGGGATGGATTGAGCTTTTCGGAGATAGTGAAGGTAGAAAAAAAGAGTATCTTATCACTGTAAAAGGAAAGGAGATAGCTGAAAAAGAACTTATCAGACTTCGTGAACTTGTAGGTATTGCAAGCGGAATTGTAGGAGGTACATTATGAGCAAAAAGTGTTATCGTTTTTTTGGCGGGCTATTGACGGTACAGAAAAACTGGCTGAATAAGATGGCTGAAAAAGGTTATCGCCTTATTCGAACGGGAAAATTACTCTATGAATTTGAAAAATGTAAGCCAGGTCAAGTTCAATATTGCGTGGAGTTTATAGGACAAAAATCAAAAGCTAATGCTGAAGATTACCATGATTTCTTGGAAGAAATGGGATATTCCGTATTCTATAAAAATATCAATCTTAATTATTCTGTTGGTAAAGTTCGCTGGCGTCCGTGGGCTGAAATTGGCGGTCGTATTGCAACAAACACTACAACATTTAACAGGGAATTGCTGATTGTAGAAAAAGAAAATGATGGAAAACCTTTTGAACTTCATACGTCCTATGAAGATAGGGCAAATTATTACAGTAATTTGCGAAATCCCTGGCTTTTATTAATGCTTATGCTCGTGGCATTTGCTACCGTAAATCGGTCTGTTATTTTAGGCATAGTTGCTGTGATTTTTCTAATCCCTGTCATTATATACCAGTTGCAAATTATGAAAAATAGGCATGAAGCGAAGATGAAGGAGTGGTGATTCAGGATAACAAGGTTGGTTTAGCTGATGCAATGTAATGCACTGTCGTTTGAGGGTTAGTAGCCCGTTCTTAAATTTGTGGGCAGTTTGTTGCTGATGATATAAATATTAGAGAAAATTAATTGAAAGTTAAAAAAAGAAAGTAATAAGTAAACAAAGGCTCAATTGTAAACATGTATTGGGAACGCTATAATGGAAATAAGGACAGGAGGTGCGAACAATGCGTATTGGTGAGCAGATAAAAAACTATCGAAAAACTGAGGAATTAACACAAGAACAGGTGGCAAATTATCTGGGTGTTTCTACTCCTGCGGTAAATAAATGGGAAAAGGGAAATACATATCCGGATATCTCATTACTTCCAGCTTTGGCACGATTATTGAAAATTGATATGAATGAATTGTTTTCGTTTCGTGAAGAATTGACCGAAAAAGAGATTGGACAATTTGTGAATGAACTTTCGGAAGTTTCATTGGACAGCTTTACAGAGGCTTTCGAGATGGCATCTCGTAAAATACAGGAGTATCCTCATTGCGACTTATTAATATATACGATCGCAACCGTTCTGAACGGATCTTTGACTTTGTCAGATCTTAATGGCGAAGAACGAATGGAATATAATACAGCTATTATTGAGTGGCTGGAACGAACAGCAGACAGTCAGGATGAAAGAGTGAGAAATTCAAGCGTTTTTATACTTGCAACAAAATATGTCCAAATGGAGAAATATGAAGAAGCAAATGCCCTTTTGAAAAAAATTCCTGATACTGTAATTGATGCAACGATTATGAAAACAAGTGTATTAGCACATCAGGAAGGAACAGACACTGCTGCGTTATTCCTGGAAGGGAAACTGCTACAGGCAGTTGTCAATATTCAAAGCTACTTGTATAAGTTAATTGAAATGGAAGAAGAAACAGGAAATCATGATAAAGCAGAGAGAATTGCTGAGATTACAGATCACATGATATCGTTGTTTGGACTATGGAATTACGGCAACACAGTGCCATATCTGCTGATTGCTGGATATCGAAAAGATGTAGAAAAATGTGTTCAGTTAATTAAGCAATTATTAAGTGAATCACAGAAGCCTTGGAATATGACACAATCCCCTTTGTATTACAGGTATGAAGATACTGCACAGGGAAAAGCCTTTTCGGGAGTTGGAAAAAATTTTGTTCGTGAATTGTATTCGGAAATTGAAAATAAGAAAGAGTATGAATTCTTGAGAGGGAATAAGGAACTCGAATTAATTTTTGAGGAACACTTGAAATAGGTTGTAAAAATGTATGGAAATAGATATAGTTGAGAAAGAAGAAAATTTTTGACATTTCCACAGATGCGTGCTAATATGATTATAGAAAAAGAGTGCTACCGATAGACGGTTAGTCCGTTTTACTATTTAGAATATCATCAAAGATAACCGCTTAGTTTACCAGACCAGGGCGGTTATTTTTGTGGTTTATGATTATCTTTGCCTAATGTATATCCGATACTAAAGCAGGTTAAGCCGAAGCTCACTACTGCTATGAAGTCAATAATACTCATTGGCTTAGCCCTCCTTTCCAATGGATTCCTTTACAGGTTTCTATGTAATCAGAGGGTCACAGTCCCTCTGGAGAAGGACTAACCGCCTACCGTTATGGTAGCACCCATGTTTCGATTATAACAGTTAAAAATTACCGGTGCAATATAAAGTTGGTAGAGAAGTATCTAGTATCTACAGAAGAAAATCGGTTTGAGTATTCTCCGGTGCCAAAACGGTGCCAAGAAATCAGGCAAATCAAAATAGGTGGTGCAATTCAGCCGTTTTTCACTGTATTTTGGAGAGAAAACCATAAAAAATATGAGGTAAAACGGGATTAAAGTATCGTGAAGGTGGACGTACTGTAGGATCAGGACGTGTTGCTACAATCATCGAGTAATACAATCTGAATATAGATTTGTTATCGCAAGATAACGTTGTGTCCAAACGTAAGATACCCGTAGAACTTCGGTTCTACGGGTTTTTCTGTTGCCTGGAAATATATAAAAGAGTGGGAAATAAATAACGAACAGTATAGAAAAACGGTTGCCGGGAGAGAGTCCTGACAACCGTTTGTGATAACAGAATGATAACAAAATGTATAATTTTCGCAAATATGATAACAGATAAAGTGGATTTATCCACAAATCAGAGATGTGATTGTGGATTAAGTCAGAGCCTGTGAAAAAAACTCTGTAAATTCAACACAACAAAGGTCTTCTATGATAAAATATTAAAATCATAGGAGGCCT
>NZ_JAJEQE010000068.1 GCF_020687205.1 Hominisplanchenecus faecis | reverse complement strand
TCAAATAATAATCCATTTATGATATCTGCAAAAACATCATTATAATCTTCCAATACCTTTTCTGTAATATCTTTTTGTCCCATAGGCCTCGTTCCTTTTCCTCTGTTTTTGGCACGAAGCTGCCAGGACTGAATTACTGCTGTTTATTGCCGCTTCGTGCAGGTCTTTAATGTTTGGATTTTCCTGCCGAATGGCATAGAATATCGAATAAGATTTGATGTGTTGAATTTGTTTGTGTTTATTATACTTGGATATGTGATGCATGTCAACCTTTTTGTTTCTTTTCTTAAAAACATCCAAATAAAAATTTACCGTTGGTTTCCCGGCAGGTGTAAAGAATGGAAATGCCGCACATTTTAAAATAGTGTTTGCAAAAGAATAGTATTGCATGTGCAAATGAACGAATTCCCCGAAGGGCACGTAAAAGTGCCTTCTTGGGAATTGTTCATTTTGCACATTGCTGTACGTTTTTGAACGGCCATAGTTTTTAAAAACACTTCATATCATATTTTACACGCTGGCAGGAAACAGCCTTTTGCCACGCTGGTACACGCAGAAAGTTTTTAGAATCAAAACGTTCCGCATCAAGATAGTAAAAAAGCAGAGGCACAGTGACGGCGGCAAATTTTCGTTACTTTACTTCTGCTTTTTAATGTTCTGTATTTTGGCTTGAGAAAGCTTTTCGCTTAAGCACTCACTGACAGGCCAGGAGCTTTGGGCGATGTGCAGACGAACCGCATTGCAAAACATGGTGCGTTAAATAATACAGCCATGATGAATTCGAAAACAAATCGCTCTGACGGTAGCAAGGCTTCCGTCGTGAGGTTTGCGATGTTGCCGCCCCAAAGAGCCGCTGTCTGAGCCTCGAAGAGGCGAGTTTAGGCGGAAGGGCGGCTAACCGGCGAGCGAACCGAACAGGAAACGATGCGTGTCAGGAGATTGTTTTCGAATCATCATGGCGTCATATTTTACATATAAGTTTTCTTAATGCCCATCTTCTTGCCCTTCGGACAAGAAGCATCCCTCGCTCTAAAGAGCTCGGTCAATTTTAATTTACTTCACCACTTCAATCTTCTTTCCTTCATAATCTTTTAACCCCTGAACCTGGAAGCCTTTCTTTTTATATGCTTCCAGTCTTTTCAGGAGCATGCCGTCGATTTTTTCACCCGGCACGATCATCGGGATTCCAGGTGGATAAAGATACAGAAATTCCCCGGAAATCCGTCCCTCACTTTCCTGCAAAGCCACGCTTTCTTTCTGGGATTCAAATGCTTTATTCATCGTGCAAATGATAGTATTTCTTGTAACTCCATCTTCAATCCAGTTACCTTCTTTTTTGCTTTCTGTAGTCTGGAAACGGTTGATCTGTTCATCAATACCTTTTACGGCATAAAACAGTCTGTGAAAGCCCTGATCCGTGTCACACAGCGAGGTCAGTGCCAGTACATAATTTCCCGCTGCCATTTCCATTTCGATATTGTAAGTACGAAGCAGCATTTTCTGAAGTTCATTTCCGGCGATTCCGCATTTTTTTACAGAAAAAATCAGCTTAGAACGATCGAAATCATAAATACTGTTTTTTCCGACAACGCTCTCATCCACCAAATGAATGGAACGAAATTCTTTTGCCCTTTTATAAATGCGATCCAGCCTCTCAGCAAATTTATCAAAAGCATCTGTTCCCTGCTCTTCCACATAACGAATGCATTCATCTATTCCAGCCATCAGAATATAGGACGGGCTGCTGGTCTGGTACATCTGCAGAAACATCCGGACTTTCTGACGGTCAACGAGTTTTCCGTTGATATGGATCAGTGCTGTCTGTGTATAAGAAGGCAGCGTTTTATGAAGACTGTGGATCACGATATCTGCCCCAAGATGCACGGAATTTTCCGGGAAATATTTGGAAAATCCGAAATGTGCTCCATGAGCTTCATCCACAATCAATGGTTTTTTATGTGCATGTGCAATTTCTGCAATTCTCTTCACATCCGAAACAATGCCATCATAAGTTGGCGAAGTAATCACGACCGCCTCGATTTCCGGATGCTCCTCAAGAGAACGCTCCACATCTGCTGGATTGATACCGCCATTTAACATAAATTCTTCCTGAATTTCCGGGTAAACGTAATATACATCCAGATTTCGGATCAGTGCTGCATGGTAAACTGCTTTGTGGCAGTTACGTGCAATCAGAACGGTCTTTTTCGCACATGCAGAAACAGCACTTAAGATGCCCGCCGTGCTGCCGTTGATCAGAAAATGCGATTCTTCCGAACCATAAAGTTTTTCCGCTTTTTTCTGTGCCTCCAAGAGAACACCCTCGGCATGATGCAGATTGTCAAACCCTTCTATCTCTGTGATGTCAATTTTATATGGATTAAAATCAACCGTTTTCTGTCTTTTATGCCCCGGCATATGAAACGGATAGATACCGGAATTTCCATAGTTTGCCAGTTTGTCGAATAACTCTCCCATCTCGTCTGCCCTCCTTTTCTTTCGTCTTTTTGTTTCAGTTCTTGTATCTCTGTCTGTAATAACTTCATACAGCTCAAACCTTATCGCAACTGTAAAGCTGCCGAATAGTTATCTCTATCTTAATACATTTTTCCACAAAATCAAGCAATTCTTTTTAATGTATATTGTGCTGAAAAACAAAAACCAGAGGCACAGTGACAACAGCAAGTCTCCGTCATAGTACCTCTGGCATTATATAATCTTATATTTTTTTAAAACCTTCCGCTTCAGCGACCCCTGGCAGGCCAGGAGCTTTGGGTAATGTGCAACTAACGGTATTGTAAAAATAGCTTGCAAACAATACAGCCATAATGAATTCGAAAACAAATCGTACTGACGGTAGCAGGAGATTGTTTTCGAATCATTATGGCGTCCTATTTCATACACCTATTCTCACAGCGTTCATTTGCACATTCACAAACCTCCGCCGTAACTTTTATTTATCCTGTGTATCCAGATAAGCTTTACGTCCTTCATCGTACAGGTTATTTCCTTCGCAGTCGATGATAACAAATAAAGGCATATCTTCTACATACAGTTTTCTCAGTGCTTCTGCACCCAGATCTTCGTATGCGATCAGCTCTGCTTTCTTGATACATTTTGCCAGAAGTGCACCTGCTCCTCCGATTGCACCAAAGTAAACGCCGTGGTATTTCTTCATAGCTTCTACAACTTCCGGAAGTCTTGCACCTTTACCGATCATACCTCTTGCTCCAACAGACATCATAGTCGGAGCATAAGCATCCATACGTCCGCTGGTTGTCGGACCTGCAGACCCGATAACCTGACCTGGTTTTGCCGGTGTAGGACCTACATAGTAGATCGTAGCATCTGTCGGATCAAATGGAATCTTTTCTCCTCTTGCCAATGCTTCACACATACGTTTATGTCCTGCATCTCGTGATGTATAAATGGTTCCTGTCAGGTAAACTGTATCACCTGCATGGAGTGTTTTTGCCAGTTCTTCTGTAAGAGGCAGTGTAATATGTTTTTCCATTTAAATCACCTCCGTTTTATGGCGTGTTACATGGCAGTTAATATTGATCGCACATGGCATACCTGCGATATGTGTAGCCATGGTTTCGATGTTCAGACCAATTGCTGTTGTCTTTCCGCCAAATCCCTGCGGTCCAATACCCAGTTTGTTTACTTTTTCCAGCATTTCTTTTTCAAGGTCTGCATAGAACGGATCTGGATTTTCAGAATCGATCGGACGCATCAGTGCTTTTTTAGCCAGCAGTGCTGCTTTATCAAAAGTTCCTCCGATACCAACACCTACAACCATAGGAGGGCATGGATTCGGACCTGCTGTTTCTACCGTCTCAAGGATAAAATCTTTGATTCCCTGAAGTCCGGCAGATGGTTTGAACATGCGGATCGCACTCATGTTTTCACTTCCGAAACCTTTTGGTCCTACTGTGATCTTGATCTGCTCGCCCGGAACGATTTCTGTGTAGATCATAGCCGGTGTATTATCACCTGTATTTCCTCTGCGGACAGGATCTTTTACAACGGATTTTCTCAGATAACCTTTGTCATATCCGCGGCGTACACCTTCGTTGATCGCATCTGCAAGATCTCCGCCTGTGATATGTACATCCTGACCAATCTCCAGGAATACACATGCCATACCGGTATCCTGACAGATCGGTACGCACTGTGTATCAGCGATTTCATAATTCTCAATGATCTTGTCCAGTACTCCCTGGGCAATTTCCCAGTCTTCGCACGCTCTGCAGTTTTTGATCGCACATTTCACATCTTCCGGAAGATGCTCATTTGCTTCGATACAGAGCTTTTCGACTACATCTGTAATCTGGCTTGCCTGAATTTCACGCATGTTATTTCTCCTCTCATTATCTACAGGAGCTGCTCATGACAGCTCCCGTAAATGAAAATATAATGATGCCAGGATCAAAAGCCTGAAACCACGATGTGCTTGCACAAGAGTGGTTTTATAGCATCTTTTTACTTAATTATGCACTTACCACTTCACCTGTGATTTTTCTTTCATGTCTTGCATAATGAGGAAGCAGCATCGGAGATACTTCGTTTGTTTCTACTCCTGCTTCTTTCAGTTCTTCATCATATGCTTTTACATGATCCAGGTTCATCTCACCAAGTTCTACGTCTTTGTATTTTGCAGCTGCTTTTTTACCTGCATTTCTGCCGAATACGATGACATCGAGCAGAGAGTTACCCATCAGTCGGTTGGTTCCGTGGATTCCGCCTGCTGCCTCTCCTGCAACCAGAAGGTTCGGGATTTCTTTTGTAAATCCGTCTCCTGTGATCTCCAGTCCACCGTTCTGATAATGAAGAGTCGGGTAGATCACGATCGGTACTTTTCTCATATCAATGCCATAGTTCATGTACATACGGAACATAGCCGGGATTCTCTTTTCGATGGTTCCCTCACCGCCGAGGATCTCGATCATCGGAGTATCCAGCCATACACCTTTTGCTCCGCCCGGAACTTCTACGCCACGTCCTTCGCTGCACTCACGGATAACACCGGAAGCGTTGACATCACGAGTTTCCAGCGGATGGATGTAAGCTTCTCCGTTTGCATTAACCAGCTGTGCACCTACGGAACGAACTTTTTCTGTTACTAGAGCACCCAGGATCTGTGACGGATAAATAGCACCTGTCGGATGATACTGAATAGAATCCTGATATAACAGGGAAGCACCTGCACGGTATCCCAGGATCAGACCATCGGCTGTTGCACCGTAATGGTTGGATGTCGGGAATCCCTGATAATGCATTCTTCCTGCACCACCTGTTGCGATAACAACTGTTTTTGCTCTTGCAACAGAGTAATCTCCTGTCTCCATGTTCAGAAGAACAGCACCTGCAACCTGTCCTTTGTCATCTTTGATCAGTTCTACAGCAGAAGTAAATTCTACAACCGGAATTCCGCGGTTGATCACTTCGTCACGCAGCGTACGCATGATCTCTGCTCCGGAATAGTCCTTTGCAGCATGCATTCTCTTTCTGGAAGTTCCGCCGCCGTGTGTAGTTACCATTCTTCCGTCTGCATCTTTATCGAATTCAACACCCAGCTCATTCAGCCATTTAATTGCATCCGGAGCTTCCATTACCAGTCTCTTTACAAGTTCTGGTTTTGCAGCAAAATGTCCGCCGCCAAAGCAGTCCAGATAATGCTGTACCGGTGAGTCATTTTCTTTATCTGCTGCCTGAATACCACCCTCAGCCATCATGGTGTTTGCATCACCGATACGCAGTTTGGTAACGATCATTACGTTGGCACCTGCTTTATTTGCTTCGATAGCACAGGAAGAACCTGCACCGCCTCCGCCGATAACCAGTACATCTACGTCATAATCTACTTTTGTGATATCCACTTTATCTTTTATCAGACGGCTTGTAGAATGAAGCATTTCTGCCAGCTGCAGAGGAGCTTTCTGGCCTTTGTTTGCTCCTACCTTGATTTCAGCAAACGCATCTGGGTTATAATCTGGATGGAATTTTTTCAAAAGAGCGTCTTTTTCGTCTGCTGTCAGACGTCTCGGCTCTGTAGCCATACGCTCCGCTCTTGTAGCCTCTACCTTTTTGATAGACTCCATCATATTTTCCGGATATGGTGCATACATATTTTACGCCCTCCTATTTCTCAATTTCTCTGTTGTTGTAAAGTTCCTGCATCTCTGTGATCGGTTTCTGCATGATCTGTTCGATCAGTTCATCATAAGCACCTTTGTGGATCTCCTCCACTCTCTCGGTAAGATGTTTTGCTTCCGGTGCAATATATTTTCCTGTCAGACGTCTTGCCAGAAGACCTACCATCGGATGAGAAATACCAGCCGGGCATCTTACAGAACAGCATCCGCAGCTTACACAGTCGAAGGATTCTTCTGCACATTTTTCAAATTCGCCTCTCTGAGCGTATGCAATATACTGCATAACATTCAGGTTCTGTGTACATGCTTTTGTACATGCATTACATCCGATACAGCTGTAGATTTCCGGATACAGTTCCATCATGATCTGCTCGGTCGGTCTGATCTCTTCGATGTCGTAAGTTCTCTTGTCTGTCGGGAAGAATGGAATGCTTGCTACATACATACCTTCCTGAACCTGTGTCTGACAGGCAAGACATGTTTTCAGTTCGTTCTGTCCTTTGATTCTATAAATAGTTGCACATGCTCCACAGAATCCATGACGGCAGCCACATCCTCTTTTCAGGGTGTAGCCTGCATATTCCATAGCTGTCATGATTGTTAAATCTGCCGGAACACTGTATTTTTTACCGAAAAAATATACATTTACCATTTCCTGCATTTTGTCGTACCATTCCTTTCTGTACTTTGTCTAGTGATCCTTTTCTTAGTACTCGTTCGGCAACTCGTCTACTTCATCGCAGCGGAATACCGGACCGTCTTTGCAGACATATTTGGAACCGATGTTGCAGCGTCCGCATTTACCGATACCACATTTCATACGAAGTTCCAGTGTTGTATAGCACTGAGAACGGTTGAAGCCCAGCTCTTCCAGTCCTGCAAGTACAAACTTGATCATGATTGGCGGTCCGCAGACCAGAGCGGTCTTGTCTGTTGAAAAACCGATTTCTTTCAGGTAACTTGGAACAAATCCTACGTGGCCGTCCCAGCCTTCCTGCGGACGGTCAATGGTCAGATGTACATTGACACCCGGAGTTTTTGCCCATACTTCCTGGATCTCTTTCAGTTTTACGAGGTCATCTGCGGAACGTGATCCGTACAGGATGTCAACCGTTCCGTAGTCATCACGATTATCCAGTACATAGTTGATAACGGAACGCAGTGGTGCAAGTCCGATACCACCGGCGATAAACAGCAGATTTTTGCCTTTCAGCTCTGTATCTACCGGGAAATTATTTCCGTAAGGTCCACGGACAGTAATCTCATCGCCAACTTCCAGGCTGTGCAGACAGTCTGTCAGTACACCACATTTTTTAATACTGAATTCCTGATATTCTTTATTTGTAGGGGATGAAGTAATGGAAAACATTGCCTCTCCGATACCCGGTACACATACCATTGCACACTGTCCAGGCATATGTTCGAATAGTTTTCCGCCGCCCGGAGCAGTTACACAGAATGTTTTTACATCCGGTGTTTCCTGCGTGATCTTTGTGATCACACCAACCTTCGGAATCAGTGTATCCAGTGTATAATTTTTATGACAGGTACATTCGCTCATTACTGTTCACCTCCCATGCTTTTGATAACTTTAACGATATTTAAAGAGGACGGGCATTTCTCCACACAACGTCCACATCCAACGCAGGAATACATGCCATCATTGTTTGCCGGGAAATAAACCAGCTTGTGCATGAATCTCTGACGGAAACGCTGCATCTGGCTTGTACGGTTGTTTCCGTGAGCCATCATTGTGAAATCAGAGTACATGCAGGAATCCCAGCAACGGTATCTCTGAACACCGTGTCCTGTATCATAATCCTTGATATCGTAGCACTGGCAGGTCGGGCATACAAAAGTACAGGTTCCACATGCAAGACATGGTTTGTACAGCTCTTCCCATTTCGGAGAATTGAATTTCTCTTCCAGTTTGTCTCCGCCCCATCCTTCCAGGGAAAGATTGGAGTACGGAAGTTTTTCTACGATTGCACGGATGTTGTTCTTTTCTTCTTCCAGCTTGTCGCTGTCGGCATCTGCATTTTCAAGCAGGCTTTCCACTGCTTTTGTCAGTGCCTCACCTTTTTCTGTGATTGCTTTCCAGATCAGGTCATCGCCCAGCATCCATACAGCAACGTCTGCCGCTGATTTTTCCGGATCTGCACAGTCTACGCCAAATACCTTACAGAAACAGCTTTCTTCCGGTTCATGACATGCCATGGCAACGATGATTCCGTGATCTCTTCTTGCAGCATAAAATGTATCGATCGGATCAGCTAAAAATACTTTATCCAGTACTTCTACACCTTTGATGTCGCAGGCTTTCATGCCAAATACAACAAACTCCTGATCCTGTAATGCCTGAGGCTCGATCTTGATGTCTTTGCCTTCTCTCTCACAGCTATACAGATTTTCGCTCTGTGGGAAGAATACATCTTTTGGAGATTTTACGGTCTTTAAAGTTTCAACGTCAACTTCTGCGTCTTCACTCCAAGGTCCGAAATTTACCTGTCCTGCTCTTCTGATCGGCAGATACAGTTCTTTTGTTTCTGCGATTGCACGGAATAATGCCGGCAAATTACTTTTCGCTATCTTGTACATACATTATCCCCTTTCTCCAACAATGCTTGGCTCTACATCGTCAAATGTAAAGTTTGTCAGTGGTGCTTTCGAATCTGTATCCTCTCCTGCCTGATATTCTCCGTAGAATTTGTCAATATCTTTGATAAATTTACGGTTGAACAGATGCAGCGGAATACCCTGCGGACATACACGGCTGCACTCGCCACAGTCCGTACAACGTCCTGCTACGTGGAATGCACGGATAATGTGGAACATCTTCTCTTCGAAATCATCCACATTTGCCTTCTGTGCACTGTCGAATTTTGTGCTGTCAAACACACATTTACGGCAGCTGCATGCCGGACATACGTTACGGCAGGCATTACAGCGGATACATTTTGATAATTCGTTCTGGAAGAATGCAAATCTCTCTTCCGGAGACATTGCTTCAATCTTCTCTACTTCTGCAAAACGATCTGCATCTTTGGTATCTTTGGATTCGCCGATCAGCTCATCATATACCTGATGCTCTTTTCCTTTGCAGACATGGCAGCGTCCCAGCATTGCAGATGCATAAGTGCAGGTCTTTTCGCCATAAATTGTCTGGATCGTCAGAGTTTCTGCATCATCTGTCATCTCGGCACCTGTAATGCTTTCGATACCTTTGATGCCCTGCTCTCTGATCTTTTCGATGGACAGTTTACCTTTACATCCAACACCGATGATAAAAGCTTTTTCTCTGTCTACACGATGTTCTTTGATCAGCTGGTTAAAGCTGTATGTATCACATGGTTTTAAGAATACCAGTGTTTTTCCTTCCAGCTTGGAAGCTTCGATCATATATTTGCTCAGGTTTGCACCGCAAAATCCATTGTATACAAAATTCTTCAGCTGGTCTTCGTTTTCAAAATAAGATGGTTCCGGATTATAAGGCAGATCGCCGGCTTTCCAGCCAAGCACGCGTGCCACGGTACCGTCTGCTAACAGTTCTTTCGCACGTTTGATCAATTCTTCCTGCATCTCAAATCCTCCAATCTTACGTTTTTACCAAGAGAATGAATCTTCTCTGCAAACTCGTTCATAGTCTGAGAGAATTTCACACCTTCAGCCGCAGACACCCACTCTACTCGTGTACGTCCATTTTCCACGCCGATAAAGTCCAGCATGGAGAACAGCAGTGTCATACGTCTTCTTGCATAATAATTACCTGTACTGTAATGGCAGTCTCCCGGATGGCATCCACACATGATAACGCCGTCCGCACCTTTTTCAAATGCTCTTAAGATAAACATCGGGTTTACTCTGCAGGAGCAAGGTACGCGGATGATCTTTACATCGGCCGGATAAACCAGACGGCTGCTGCCGGCAAGGTCAGCACCTGCATAACTACACCAGTTACAGCAGAATGCTACAATTTTCGGTCTGAATTCAGTATTTTCTATCGACATATTGCATCTACCTCCGCTAAGATCTGTCTGTTAGAGAAGCCCTGCAGATCCATAGAACCGGATGGGCAGGCAACGGTACAAGCACCACAGCCCTGACACAGAGCACTGTTTACCTGGGCAATACGGCGTACTTCACGGATACCGTGGTCGTTTACTTCTTTGTCAATATAGCTGATTGCACCGTAAGGGCAAACATTTGCACATGTAGAACATCCATTACACAGCAGTTCATCTGGTTTTGCAGTACATGGATTGGTCATCAGTTTGTCTTTTGCAAGCAGACCAATTGCTTTTACTGCTGCGGCACCAGCCTGAGATACTGTCTCTGGAATATCTTTTGGTCCCTGACATACACCGGACAGGAAGATACCTGCTGTCGGAGATTCTACCGGACGCAGTTTTGCGTGTGCTTCTGTCAGGAAATTGTTTGTATCGATACTTGCTGTCAGCATGGTAGCGATCTTTCTTACATCCGGGTTCGGCTCGATTGCTGCTGCCAGAACAACCATGTCAGCTTCCATCAGGATCTGTTTGTTGTCCAGAAGGTCAGAAGCCTGTACAAGCAGCTGTCCGTTTTCCTGCGGAACAACCTTTCCTACCTGGCCTTTGATGTAGTGAACGCCATATTCTTCTACCGCACGGCGATAGAACTCGTCAAAGTTCTTACCTGGTGTACGAACATCAATATAGAATACGGTAACATCTACATCCGGATATTTATCACGGATCAGCATTGCATGTTTTGCAGTATACATACAGCAGATTTTAGAGCAGTAGCTCTTTCCTCTTTCATCAGAACATCTTGATCCGACACACTGTACAAATACCATTTTCTTTGGTGCTTTATGGTCTGACATACGCTCCAGATGTCCCTTTGTCGGACCTGCTGCATTCATGATACGCTCCAGTTCCAGAGATGTAATAACATCCGGGCTCTGATTGTATGCATATTCATCATATTTATCCAGTTTGATCATATCAAAACCGGTTGCTACAACAATTGCACCATATTTCTGTGTGATGATCTCGTCTTTCTGATCGTAATCAATCGCACCTGCCTGACATACCTTTGAGCAGACACCACATTTTCCGGTCTTGAATTTGATACAATGTTCTCTGTCAATAACCGGTACATTCGGGATTGCCTGTGCAAACGGTGTGTAGATCGCACTTCTGTTGCTCAGTCCACGGTTAAATTCACTTGGAGTCTTTTTGGAAGGACATTTTTCCTGGCAGACACCACAGCCTGTACATTTATCCATGTCTACGCTTCTTGCTTTTTTACGGATATCAACCGTAAAATCACCTACGAATCCGCTTACTTTTTCTACTTCACTATATGTATACAGCGTAATCTTTTCGTGTGCGGAAGCTTCCACCATTTTCGGTGTCAGGATACATGCAGAACAGTCCAGCGTCGGGAATGTCTTATCGATCTGGGACATTCTTCCTCCGATACTCGGCTCTTTCTCAACGATATCTACTTCATATCCGGCATCTGCGATATCAATCGCTGTCTGAATACCTGCGATACCGCCGCCGATAACCAGTGCACGTTTTGTTACACGGCTCTCACCCGGCTGAAGCGGTGCATTTAAGTTTACTTTTGCAACGGCTGCTCTCATAAGGATAACCGCTTTTTTTGTAGCTTCTTCCATATCCTTATGGATCCAGGAACAATGCTCACGGATGTTTGCAATTTCTACCATGTATGGGTTCAGTCCGGCTCTTTCAGCAGCCTTTCTGAATGTTGTTTCGTGCATACGTGGTGAACAGGAACATACTACCATTCCTGTCAGACCTTTTTCTTTAATTGCAGCATCTATTTTTGCCTGTCCTGCTTCAGAACACATATACTGATAATCTTCTGCATGGACAACTCCAGGCTCCAGTTTTGCCATTTCCACTACTTTTTTCACATCTACAGTAGCTGCAATGTTACTTCCGCAATGACAGACAAATACTCCTATTCTCTGCAATGAGTTCACCTCCAACTTTCTCTCATTTATCTCTTATATCTTCTGAACGCACTTACCAGAAGCTGCTGTGGCAGTTCCGGATCCAGAAGTTCTGGTATTTCTTCTGCTTTCAGATAATCTGCACCTCTCTGACGCACAACCATCTGTCTTGCTGCATCAATCAGTTTTCCAGGTTTTACATCTCTTGGACATCTTTCTACACATGCGAAGCAGGAAAGACATTTCCACAGAGTTTCGGACTGCATCAATGCATCAATATTTTCTTCTGCTACATAGGATACAAACTGATGTGGCTTGATATCCATTTCATTAAAAGCAGGGCAGGTTGCGGAACATTTGCCGCATTTCATACATTTCTGAGGATTTGCACCGCTGATCTCTTTGATCTTTTCTGCATTATCTCTTGCTGTTTTCATTATTCCTGCACCTCCTCTTTCAGACCCAGTGCCTCTGCAAGCAGTTCTGTAAAGTAATGAACCGGAAGCTTGTTTGCACTTGTGCTGGTGTTCAGATTATACAGGCACAGCGGACAGGCTGTGATCAGTTCTTCTGCTCCCATTCCGGCTGCAGAATCCATGATGCGGTCAACCATTTTTCCGCTCATTTCTTTTTCTTTCAGGGAAATATATCCTCCGCAGCACTCGTTGCGGTAACCGTAAATAACAGGTTCTGCTCCGATCGCACGGATAAAATCTTCAATAATGGTTGGATTTTCCGGGTCATCAAATGCCAGTACTGAGCTTGGACGAAGAAGCAGACAGCCATAGTAGGCACCTATTTTTCTTCCTGTCAGCGGTTTTACCACTTTTTTCTTTAATTCATCAAATCCCACTCTGTCACGCAGTACCTCTAAATAATGAAGTACATTTGTCTCACCTTCATAAGGCTGCTCAAGCTGCATATAATTATTTGCTCTTGTGCGGATGTCCTCCACATTTTTCATATCATCATTTACACGTTTGATTACGTGATGACATGCTGAACAAAGCGTAACAAGATCCTGACCTTTTTCTTTTGCATCATTTAATGCACGAACAGAAGAAAGTTTGCTGGCAATCTCATCTGTTCCCAGCGGATATACACCGCCGCAGCACTGCCAGTTTTCAATCTCTTCCAGCTCAAATCCAAGGGCTTTTGCAGATTCTCTGCCGTAACGATCCAGATCTTTCGCTTTTGTTTTCAGAGTACATCCAGGAAAATAACTGTAAACCATTTTTACCTCCTGATGCCGCATATTTGCGATATTTTATTTATAGTAACTTTATACATAACAGAGAATTTTGAAAATTCTGATTTTCATGGATATAATGTTCTGTATCGCATACTGCATACCTTAAAATTCCCTGTTATTTTTCAAACATTCTTTATACCATTATTTGTAACGGTTCCGTCTTTTGACAACCGCAGTACAAAATCCATCAAGTTTCTTTCTCTATGGTGTTTTGTCTGCTGAAATCTTACAGTTCGATCTGTGCAATAACAGATTTCAGTGCATCTGCACTCTTCTTCAGTTTTTCAACTTCTTCGTCTGTCAGAGGTACCGGAACTTTACCTTTCAGACCGTTCGGACCGATCATGCTCAGTGTACTTAAGCATACATCATCAATGCCGTATTCACCGTGCATCATAGAAGATACCGTTGCGGTAGAATCATAAGCAGACAGCAGAAGTCCGCACAGACGACATACAGAAGCAGATACTGCATAGAATGTAGCACCTTTGTTTGCAATGATCTTTCCACCGGATTTCTGTACATATTCAAGCATTGCATCTTTATCCAGAGTCGGGATTTCTTTGCCGATATTGTTCATCAGTGTAGTGTACTCATCAATGTTTGCACAGGAAATATGTGCACGTGACCACGGAATGAAAGAAGTATCACCATGCTCACCAAATACATAAGCGTGGATGTTCTTCTGTGCAATATCAAAATGCTCTGCCAGTCCACAGCGAAGTCTTGCTGTATCCAGGATCGTACCGGAACCAACAACCTGATTCTCCGGCAGTCCGGAAATTTTTGTGAATACATAAGTCATGATATCAACCGGATTGCTTACGATTACGTAGAGAGCATTTGGTGCCTCTTTAACAATTTTCGGTGTAATATCTTTGAGAATATTTACATTTGTCTGTGCCAGCTCAATACGTGTCTGACCTGGTTTTCTTGCAATACCGGAGGTGATGATAACGATATTGGAATCTTTCGCATCCTCATATTCACCTGCTTTGATATTGATCGGGTCGCGGAAGCAGGTTCCCTGGATAATATCCATAACTTCTCCTGCTACTTTTTCTTTATTGATATCAATCAGAACGATCTCAGATGCGATATCCTGATTAGATAACGTATAAGCAATTGTAGACCCAACACTTCCTGCTCCAATGATAGTAATTTTGCTGCTCATAAATTACTCCTTTCCTGAATAAGTTTACTGATATTGTCTATTTTTTAACAAACTCTCGTTTAAAACAGGGAGGCCGCAAACTTAAATTAGCAAATTAAGTTGTATACCTCCCATTAAGTTCCAAAATCCGACAATATACTTCCACGCACATCACATGGATGTTATCTGCGACTGCAAGACCGAAGAGCTGCAATTTTATCCGCTTAAATCATAGCTCCCTCCATGCAACGTCTTAAAATATCATACCATGTCAGCAACACTTTCACAAGTAAAAAATGAAAAGTTTTTATCAAAATTTGATATAAGCATAAATTCAATGGACGCATCTTATATCCCATATCTAAAGCAAAGGTTTTTTCGATGAATTGGATAATTTTTCTAATTTCTAATATTGTATGATGCCAGGGTCAAAAGGTCTAAATCCACATGAGCTTGCTCATAGGTGGATGAAAGACCTTGGGACCCGCCCCG
>NZ_JAJEQE010000067.1 GCF_020687205.1 Hominisplanchenecus faecis | reverse complement strand
AGCAATGTGCAAAATGAACAATTCCCAAGAAGGCACTTTTACGTGCCCTTCGGGGAATTCGTTCATTTGCACATGCACTACTATTCTTTTGCAAACAGTCTTTTAAAACACTCGGCATTTCAATTCTTTACACCTGCCAGGAAACCACCGACAACTTTTTATTTAAGATTAGCAAAGTCAATATACAGATCTTCATAAATCCCGGCTTTGACTGTATCAGCAAAAGTATATTGTTCGGAATCGCTGGTGTCAAAATTGTAAACCAGAATCAGATTTTTGCCTGGATCCACAATCCAGTATTCTCGAACGCCTGCAGTGCGATATTTGAAAAGTTTGGTGAAATAGTCCATTTTCCGACTGCCGGGTGAAACAATTTCAATGATCCAGTCTGGAGCACCGGTGCAGCCTTTTTCTGAGAGTTTTTCTGTGTCACAGATAACGCTGATATCAGGCTCTACATAATTTCGGTTATCTTCATTCAGAAATACTGCAAATGGAGCAATATCAACCTCACAGATTCCTTTTTTTGAATCGATATAATCGGCAATGGTACGACTGATTGAAAAAAGAAGTTTCTGATGAGTTCTGGTTGGCGGTGCCATGTAATAAATCTGACCATCTATCAGCTCAGCTCGGGTCCCTTCAGGCAAATGATAAATATCTTCGGTAGTGTAATCTTCATGCTGTGGTAATGGCATCCTAACACATCCTTTCTTGAATTTGCTGAGTTTGCTTTCTTCTGCTATGGTTATACCTAAGCTTGTTTGCAGATGAGAAGATTGCTAAATCCAGATTTACTAAATCACGATTTAGCAAAAGAAATGATAAGAGTATTATAAAAGAAAAAGGAGAGAAAATCAAGGCAGAAAACAACCCCCCGGGAGGCTTGTATGAAGTATACAAAATCAATATAATGATGTCAGTGTCAAAAATCTAAATTGCGATTGTGCCTGCACAGAAGAATTTGATAGGGGGTATTCCTTATGGAGAACAAAAAACTTCTGGAGGAGATCAGAAGTTACTGGAACAACCGTGCGGATGGTTATTCAAGAGTAAATCAGGAAGAGCTGCACAGTGAGCAGAAGGAAAAATGGAAAGAGGTGCTGCTGGAGCAACTGCCGAAAAAGGAAAAAGATCAGGTGAAGATTCTGGATATCGGAACGGGACCTGGATTTTTTGCGATCCTTTTAGCGGAAGAGGGATATCAGGTAACGGCGGTAGATTATACGGAGCAGATGCTGCAGGAAGCGAAATCCAATGCGGCGGATCTGGCGGATCAGATTAGTTTTAAGAGAATGGATGCTCAGAATCTGGAATTTCCAAAGGAGACGTTTGATTATATCGTGACGAGAAATGTAACCTGGAATCTGGAACATCCGAAGCGTGCATACAGGGAGTGGCAACGGGTGCTGAAACCAGGAGGGAAGATCCTGAATTTTGATGCGAACTGGTATGCATATCTTTATGATGATAAATTAAAACTCGGATATGAGCAGGACAGGCAACGGGCAAAAGAGGAACAGGTAGAAGATTATTATGAAGGAACGGACATTGCATGGATGGAGAACATTGCAAAGCAAGTTCCGTTAAGCCCGCTGAAGCGTCCGAAATGGGATTTGGATGTCCTGAAGAAAATCGGACTTGACTGCTGGGCAGATGAGACAATCGGAGAGCGAGTGCTCAGCGATGCAGAGAAGATCAATTACCAGTCTACACCGGTGTTTATGGTCTGTGCGGTAAAATAATCACCGCACACCCCATACAAGGAACATAGGAGCATCTTTCAGGTCGTGCTCTTTTAAGATATTCTGACCGACGGAAAGGTCGTATCCGGATCTGGAAAATCCGATGTTTTCCAGAAATTCCTGATCCCAGTAAGGACGCTGTTTCCGGCTCATCGGCATGGAAAGGGTGATGGATGCATTTTCTTGCTCCAGTTCCGGTGTGACACCGCAGTGACCATACACTTCAGTATCGGATATATGAGAAGCGGAAGTATTTTGATTTCGGACATTAGATGCATAGTCAGCATCAAAATTCAGCAGGATGCCGCCCTTTTTCAGCACGCGCATCCATTCTCTGTATGCAGATTCCGGATCCGGCAGCGTCCAGGTCAGGTTGCGTGAGATGACAACGTCAAAAGACTGATCCAAAAACGCAAGCTTCTGGGCATCCATTTGCTGAAACGTGGGATGGACCTGATAGAGTGCAGCGTTATCACGGGCTTCCTTCAGCATGGCATCGGTGAGGTCGATCCCGGTCACCTGATGTCCGATCTGAGAAAGCAGGATGGCAAAATATCCGGTTCCGGTGCCGACATCCAGGATCTGCAGCACTTTGCCCTCCGGCAGAAAATGAACGATTTCTTCTCTCCAGCGTTCGGAAATGCTGCTGTTTAATTCATTTTTTCGCACGATATTGAAGTTGTGTGCCCGTTTTGTCCAGTAACTCTGGACACGTGATTCTATATTATTCATGTTTGAGATATTCATATTCAAGGTTCCTTTCATTATTTTATCAGGTAGTATCCTATCATAAAAATAAAAAAGAAAGAAGCCTGCGGGGGGGATACAATAACAGTGCGGTTTGTATTTTTTGCAAAAAGTCAGAGTGTTCCCGGTGCGAGTGTGACAGCTTGATCGGTGACAATTGTATACAGGATGGTAATGTAATGAGAAAATATATCATACAACGATTTTTGCAGTTGATCCCTATTCTCATAGGGATTACTTTTTTGTCTTTTGCCATGATGCGGGTGGCGGGAAGCGATGCTGTCACGGAGATGTATGAAAACCGCGGCACGGCGGTGTCGCAGGAGATCATTGATGCAAAGAAAGCAGAACTTGGCCTGGATCAGCCGTTTCTGGTTCAGTATGTAAGCTGGCTGAATGGATTTTTGCATGGTGATATGGGGACAAGCTATGTGTCCGGGAAAAAGGTGTTTGATGAATTTGTATCCAAACTTCCGGCAACGCTGCTGCTTACGGTCATGTCGATTTTGGCAACGGTTGTGATCTCCATCCCGCTTGGTGTTCTGGCGGCAGTCTGTCAGGATAAGTGGGTGGATCTGCTTTTGCGGTTTTTCAGCTTTATCGGTAATGCGATGCCGAATTTTTTTGTGGCGATGCTTCTGATGCAGCTGCTGTCGATCAAACTGAATCTTCTGCCGGTCATCGCAAGCGGTGTAAATATCAGAAGTGCACTGATGCCGATGCTGACGCTGGCAATTTCCATGTCTGCAAAGTATATGCGGCAGGTTCGTGCGGCCGTTCTGGAGGAGCTGAACAAAGATTATGTTCAGGGAGCCAGGGCGAGAGGTATCAGGGAAAGCGTGATCTTATGGAAAAACGTCATAAAATCAGCCATGCTTACAATCATTACATTGCTTGCATTATCCATTGGAAGTTTGCTTGGCGGTACAGCGATCATTGAGAGTATTTTTATGTGGGATGGGGTCGGAAAGCTGGCAGTGGATGCGATCACGACACGCGATTACCCGGTGATTCAGGCATATGTCGTATGGATGGCACTGATCTATGTCATAGTCAATCTGATCACGGATCTCTTATACCACTGCCTGGATCCGAGAATCCGTCTGGGGGTGAATCAAAATGGATAAATCAGCACGAAGAAAACCGAAGAAGCAGAAAAATTATCTGAAAAAGCGATTTTTTATTTTTGCCACGCTGGCACTGATTCTTGTTGTCGGTTCTTATTTCAGCGAACGCTTATGCCCATATGATCCTTATGAGCAGAATCTTAGTATCGCAAAAGCAAGTCCGTCACTGGCACATCCATTCGGAACAGACCGCTATGGAAGGGATATGTTATCCAGAGTCATCGTCGGAAGCAAGACCAGTATCTATTCGACTTTGCTTCTGGTTGTCGGGATCACGGTGATCGGAACGATCGTCGGGATCATCTGTGGATGGAACGGAAAGAAACTGGATACGATTCTGATGCGGATATCCGACATTTTCCTTGCATTTCCCGGTCTGGTTTTTGCCCTGGCAGTTGCAGCCGTGATGGGAGGCGGCGTACAGAATGCGGTTATAGCCCTTGGGGCGATCAGCTGGCCGAAATATGCAAGGATTGCCAGAAGTCAGACATTGGCACAGAAAGAAAGCCTCTATATGCGGGCGGCGATCTTATCTGGATGCAGTACAGGAAAACTGATTTTGAAACATATTCTGCCGAATATCACAGGACCGATCCTTGTGACTGCCATGCTGGATATCGGAACGATGATGATGGAGCTTGCAGGTCTGTCGTTTCTGGGACTTGGTGCAAAACCGCCGGTTGCGGAGTGGGGAAGCATGATGAGTGATACCAGAAATCTGCTGACGACACATCCTTGGGTAACCTTTGCACCGGGAATTGCCATTTTTCTTTCGGTCATGGTTTTCAACCTGCTTGGCGATACGGTAAGGGATCTGTTGGATCCAAGAAATGAGAGGTAGATATGTCAGGAATCATTTGCTATGAAAACGTCGATATCTGTTACAATGGCAGTCCGGTAATCAAAAAGGTCAGCTTTTCGGCAGAAAAAGGTGAAATCTTAGGGATCGCAGGGGAGAGCGGAAGCGGCAAATCCACATTGATTAAGGCAGCAATCGGATTGCTTGGAAAGAATGGAAGCGTCACAGGCGGAAAGATCTGGTACGAAGAAAAAAATCTTCTGGATTTAAATGAAAAAGAACTACGTAAAATCTGCGGGAGCGAAATTGGCATGATCTTCCAGAATGCAGGAAGTTCTTTCTGCCCGATCCGAACCGTTGGGGATCAGCTGCTGGAAGAAATGAAAGAGCACCGAAAAATAAAAAAAGCCGAATTTGAGGATGAAGCAGCGGAAATGCTTGCAAAATTCGGATTTCAGGATCCAAAAAGAATCCTGAAAAGTTATCCGTTTGAGCTGTCGGGTGGCATGCAGCAGCGTGTTGGCGTTGCGGCAGCGATGCTCTTAAAACCGAAGATCCTGCTTGCGGATGAGCCGACTTCGGCACTGGATGTTTCGATTCAGAAACAGGTCGTAGAGCAGATGAAAATGATCCGAGAACAGTATGGGACAACGATCCTTATCGTTACGCACAACATCGGAGTGATCCGTGCGATGGCGGACTCCATGCTGGTTCTGAAAGATGGAAAAATGGAAGAATACGGAAAGACGCAGGAGGTACTGAGTCATCCGCAGTCGGATTATACAAAGCGATTACTTGCAGCGATTCCTGTTCTTCGGAGGTGAAACATGGAGCCATTATTACAGATTTCGCATCTGACTAAAAATTTTTCAGATGGAAAAGAGGATGAATATAAGGCGGTGGATGATGTCAGTTTTGAATTGTTTCCGGGAGAAAAGCTGGCGATCATCGGGGAGAGCGGAAGCGGAAAGACGACGGTTGTAAATATGATCACCAGGCTTCTTGACAGTACCGATGGAAAGATTCTGCTCGATGGAGAAGACATCACCCACTATAAAAGAAACAAAATGAAAAACATTTACCGGAAAATGCAGATGGTTTTTCAGACGCCGACCGAAAGTTTTGATCCGAGATGCCGCCTTGGAGATGCTGTGGCAGAGAGCCTGAGAAATGCCGGTATACCCAAAAAAGAAGCCATGGAAATTGTAAAAGAGCTTTTTAAGCAGTGCGGACTGCCGGAAAATTTTATGAAACGTTATCCACATGAAGTCAGCGGCGGACAGTGCCAGAGGGCAGCGATTGCAAGAGCGATTGCAATAAAGCCCAGACTGCTGATTTTAGATGAAGCGACTTCGGCACTCGATGTCACCGTCCAGGCGGAGATTCTGCAGCTTTTAGATGCTCTGCAGGAAGAACGTCAGATGTCGTATCTGTTTATCTGCCATGATATTGCACTGGTGCAGAATTTCTGTGACCGTGTGCTGGTCATGTATCAGGGAAAGATCGTAGAACAGGGAAAAACAGAAGAAGTGCTGCATTTTCCGAAACACGAATACACGCGTATGCTGCTGGACAGTGTGCTGTGATGCCGGCAGCTGTTTGTATAGCAAATATACGGATCAGATAGATGTCAGCAAAACGAATCAGAATCGAATGACAAGTTTTATATACATCCGATTGAAAAAATGCGAAAGTTATTTTGTGACGGAGCGATTTATGGATACCATAGTATGTCAGAGACAAGTTGTATAATATCAAAAAGAAAAAGAGAGAGGAAAAACGCATGAAAAAGAACATGAAAAAAATAATGGCATTGCTTCTTACCGTGACACTCAGCCTGGGACTGTACGGCTGCGGAAGCAAGAATGACAAAACGGAAAGCGGGACAAGTACGGCAGCTGAGTCGGATACATCTGCGGCAGCCACAGACGGTTCTGAGAAAAAAACGCTGGTGATCGGGGATACAACTTTCAATCCTTCCAATGAAGAACTGGATGTCAATCCGCACAATTCTTACTCCGGATGGGCATGCATCCGCTATGGAATCGGAGAAACGCTGGTAAAATATTCAGACGATATGGAACTGGAGCCGTGGCTGGCAAAAGAGTGGGAAAATACCGATCCGCTCACCTGGAAGATCACACTGCAGGATCATGTGACGTTTTCAAGTGGCAGAGCTATGGATGCCGAGGCAGTGAAACAATGTCTGGAGCATCTGCTGGCAAACCATGACCGTGCGGCAGCCGATACAAAGATTGATTCGATGGAAGCAGACGGTCAGGTGCTTACGATCCACACATCCGAGCCAAAGCCGGCACTTTTGAATTACCTTGGAGATCCATATGGCTGTATCATCGATGTAGATGCAGGATTTGACGATGGAATCGTAGCCGGAACCGGTCCATACATTGCAACCGACTGTCAGTCCGGCGATCATCTGACCCTGGTGAAAAATGAAAATTACTGGAATGGAACGCCACATATTGATGAACTGACAATCAAGACCATCACCGATGGAAATACCCTTGCAAATGCACTGCTCTCAGGAGAGATACAGGCAGCTTATGGTATGGCATATGAAAGCTATCCGATGTTCGAAAACGATAACTTTACCTTTTCACAGATTTCCACATCCAGATGTTTCTTCCTGAAAATGAATTTTAACGAAGGATCTGTATGTACCGATCCGGCCGTGCGAAAAGCGATCGCTATGGGTATCGACAAAGAAGGATTTGTGGAAAATCTGCTGGAAGGAAACGGCTATCCGGCAAATGGAACCTTCCCTGCTGGTTCTGCTTTTGGCGGAGACAAAGTAACGACAGAGACGTATGATGCAGAAGGTGCAAAGAAAGTTCTCGAAGAAGCCGGATGGACGGACACAGACGGAGACGGTATCCGTGAAAAAGACGGACAGAAGCTTCAGATCAAATGGCTTACCTATCCAAGCAGACAGGAGCTTCCGCTTCTGGCAGAATCCGCACAGGCTACGTTAAAAGATATCGGAATCGATGTGGATATCAACTGTACGGCTGACAACAACAGTGTTGTGCAGGATCCGGCAGCGTGGGATGTCTATGCTATGGCAAATGTGCAGGCTCCGACCGGAGATCCGGAATACTGGTTTACCGTGTTTGCAACTTCCAATGCAACGAAAAATCAGGGAGCTTATAAAAATGAGAAACTGGATCAGTTGGAAGAGCAGCTCAGCCAGGAATTTGACACCGACAAACGTGCCAAGCTTGCAGTAGAGATGCAGCAGACGGTTCTGGATGACAATGCTTTTGTATACTGCTCTTTCCTGAAGATGAGCCAGATCTCACGGGCAAATGTAACCGGATATATGGCACATGCCTGTGATTACTATCAGGTGACAGCGGATTTGGATATTAACTGAATATTTTTCATATCCTGAATTAAAAAATGAGTAAGTAATATTCTGCGGGAACCGTTTGCAATGAAAAAATTATGCAAACGGTTCTTTTTTATAGGCAGAGTAAACAGAGATTGAAAGATATGAATAAAAAAGGAAATTCGATTGACAGAAAGAATGTCGAATGTTATTATAAAAAGCGGGGGGGGGGGAGACGAATAAAATTATGCATATTGCACAAACAAGGAGGAAAATTTTGAAAAAGAAAGAAAAACAATGGTTGTCAATTGCTTTGAGTGCGGCCATGGTAGTGACCGGTATTCCAGCAACAGGGATTGGAACGACCGTTCAGGCGGCATCAGGAGAAGCACAAGTCTCCGTGAAAAACGGAGAAGTTACGATCGGAAATGAATATCTGGAGCGTAAATTTTCTACTTCAGACAACAAGCTGGCAACGACAGAACTGGACAATAAGAGGGCAGATCTGACGTTTACACCGGCACAGGGTTCCGAAGAATTCATTATCAAACTTCGCCAGGATGGTACAACAAAACTGGATGGAGAGCTGGATCGCACAAACTGGACAGTTACAGCAAGCGATCAGTACAATAATGAAGTAGGTGCAAAAGACGGTCCGGGAGCCAATGTTATTGATGGTGATGCATCTACAATCTGGCACAGCAAGTATTCACCGGATCAGCCATATCCGCATTCCCTGACTTTTGATATGAAGAGCGAACAGGAAATTGCCGCATTTTCTTATCAGCCACGCCAGGACAGTTCCACAAACGGCGATATCAAAGGATATAAACTGTATGTGGGAAACAGTGAAACAGATCTGGAAAGTGATGCAAACCTTGCGGCAGAAGGTGATTTTACTTATAATGACAGAGAAACGATCTATATCAATCTGACAGCACCGAAAAAGGGTCGTTATGTAAAACTGGTTGCTGTATCACCAAAGACGGACGGTCAGGCATGGGCAACGGCGGCAGAAGTAAAGATGTACAGCAAAGCAGTCGGTACAGCAGATGCAAGTGCCATGATCAGATCCAGCGAGATGACTCTGGAAGGCAGCAAGGTTAAAAAAGTAGATACGAACGGCGGAGTCATGGTAGAATTCCCGTTTGAGACCGTTTCCAAAAACGGTGTAGACTGGGATGTTACCATGAAAGTTACCATGGATGACGGAGATCATTTCATGCGTAAATTCCTGGAAATCGAAGTAAGTGACAAAGAAAAAGCAGCAATTGATTATATCGATCTGGAATCGTTGAATGTCAATGCAAATGATACCGTGTGGACACATCCGATCATGGGTGAAGGCGTTGGCGGTATGAGCGGATATGTCATTTCTCTTGGTCAGCCGGTTTATATTCAGGGTATGTTCCTTGGATGTGAGTTCCCGATGACCGAAACAGAGATCGACAGCAATAAAAATGCACATATGCGTTATTTTTCCGGCAAGACATTCGAAAAACTGCAGGAAGATAACCAGCTTACCACAGACGGAAAATATGTGACCTGGCAGACCGTAGCGGGTGCTGCAAGAAGTACGGATATGAATGTCATTCAGTCTGACTTTTATGAATATATCAACAGCATTGCAACAAGAAGCGATTTCCGTACGCAGTACAATTCCTGGTACGATAATATGATGACCATTAACGATGACAACATTGAATCTGCATTCAAAAAAATGGAAAAGGGATTCTCTGAATCCGGCGTAGAACCGATGGATTCGTATGTTGTGGATGACGGATGGAATAATTATAACAACTCGAATACAACTTCTACTGTTCATGATGTGGCACGCTGCGGTACCACGGATAATGTGACAGGGTTCTGGGAGTTCAATAATAAGTTCCCGAACGGATTCCGTCCTGCTTCTGATCTTGCAGAAAGCTTCGGCTCCGGATTTGGTGTATGGGTAGGACCTAGAGGTGGTTATAACTATAACGCTGCAATGGGTAAGATTATTGAAAAAGCAGGTTTTGGTGCATACAATGCGGTAACCGATGATATTGATGTCGGTGACAGACGGTATGTGACGAAACTGACTGAGTTTTTCTTACAGATGCAGGATGCTTATAAAGTAAATTACTGGAAACTGGATGGATTTGCGACAAAGCCATGTACAAATGCAAATCATAAACATATGACAGGCGGAAAGAATGGTATGTATTATTTTTCCGATACCTGGGAAGCATGGATCGATCTGTTTGAGACGCTGCGTACCAATGCAGAGAAAAACGGCATTGACAATCTGTGGTTTAACCTGACCTGTTATGTAAACCCAAGTCCATGGTATCTGCAGTGGGCAAATTCTATCTGGATCCAGAACAGCCAGGATATCGGACGTGTTCAGGTCGGACAGAACAGACAGGTAGATCAGCTGCTTTCTTACCGTGACGGCAGATATTTTGATTTTGTAAAAGAAAGAGAGTTCCAGTTCCCACTGGCAAACATTTACAACCATGATCCAATCTATGGAAAAACAGGAACCAATCTGGCAAACCAGATGACAGATGATGAGTTCAAAACGTATCTGTATATGATGGGAACCAGAGGAACGGCATTCTGGGAGCTGTACTACAGCCCGGAAATGATAGATGAAGGTCAGAAATGGGATATCAATGCAGAATATCTGGAGTGGGCTAAGAAAAATTATCACATTTTGAAAAATGCGAAACTGATCGGTACGACACCGGATAAGGGCAATACCTACGGATACTCCTGCTGGGATGGTGAAGAAGGTATTATTTCCATGCGAAATCCAAGTGCATCCGTAAAGACACTGAGCTTTACACTGGATCGAAACGTTGGTGCGGCAGAAAGTCTGAAAGGCAAGACACTCAACCGTACAACAATTCTGAATCACAAGACAACCGATGCACAGACCGACTATCAGACAGTAAAATACGGAGATGTGATCACAGTTACACTGCAGCCGGGTGAGGCACGTATCTGGTCTCTCTCTACTGCAAAAGATACAAAAGCACCTCAGCTGACGCTTGCAAAAGCAACTGCGGACAACACGATTGAGCTGACATTTGATGAGCGTGTGACCGGTACTCCTGCTGCAACCGTTTCCGGAGCAAATGTTACAAAAGCAGAAGTAAGTGCAAATCAGAGAAAAGTAACGCTGACTACATCCACTCTGAGTGCAGGAAGCAAAGTAACGGTTTCTGTAAGTGGATTAAAAGATTTAACCGGCAATGCAGCAGCAGTAAATACAGAAGTTGTATATCAGGAAAATCAGGTTGTAGCGAAAGCAGCAGCAAAAACAGATCTGAAGAATGCAAATGATGTAACGGAGACAACAGACGAAGCACTGGCAGGAAAGACAATACTTGGTCTTACAAAAGCATATGAGCTGAACGGAACAGCTGTTACAGGAATCGCTGATTTTGCAGCATCTGCCTATGTGAAAACAACCGGAAACAACATGAACATTTTGAAACAGGAAGGTGCTTACAGCCTTTCCATTGACAAAGACGGAAAAGCAGTCTTTACAGTTGGAGATATATCTGTAACTTCCAAAGAAGCTGTAAACGATGGAACATGGAAACACATTGCAGGTATCCGTGAAAAGAATGGCAGTCTGAAAGTTTATGTCAACGGTACACTGGATGCAAGCAGATATGAGAAAAACATCAAAGATTTGAAAGATGGAACCCTGACTGTTGGAGGCGGAAGTGATCTTCAGGTAAGCCAGGCAGAAGTAAAAGATGCAACACTTAAGCTGGCTGCACTGGAAAAAGCAGGATCAGCAGTTGGCGGAGACAGCAGCGGAGATTCCGGTATTGTTCCGGATGAAAACGGAAAAATCCCTCTGCAGGCTTCCAACATCACAGTAAAACGTGCAGATAATGATCAGGATGTTTCAAATAAAGACAGCAGTCCGGAAAAAATGATCGATGGTAATAAAGGTTCAAACTCCTTTACCTGTACACTGGACAGCATTGAAAGTGATGTACTGGCAGGAACCAGCGTATACTTCCAGATCGATCTTGGTGATGTATTCAAGCTGGATCAGGTGAAAATGTGGCGTTATTTTGCAGACGGACGTACCTACCAGGATACGATCGTAGTTGCATCTGAAGATGCTGCTTTTGATGCAAATGATACCGTGCTGTACAGCAGCGTTTCAGATTCCAAGTATGCATACGGACTGCTGAGCAATGAAAAGCTTGCAAATCCGGATGCAAAATATGCAGAAACATCAGAAGGAAAGACATTTGAAGCAAAAGAACAGAAAGCACGTTATATCCGTATTTACACACGCGGAAGTATTCTGACAAGTGGAACAGCACATGGCGGAAACCATATCTGCGAATTAGAAGTTTACGGAAAAGCAATTAAGAGCACAGCAACACAGAAAAAATATACTGTTGCTTTTGATACAAAAGGCGGAAACAGCATTGAGTCTCTGAAAGTAGCAGCCGGCGAAAGCTGGAGCCTGCCGCAGAATCCGACCAGAGCCGGATATGTATTCAAGGGCTGGTACAGCGATGTAAACTGCACAGTAGCATATACAGCAGCATCACCGGTAAGTGCAGATCTGACACTGTTTGCAAAATGGGAGGAAGATCCGACCACAAATGTACAGTTAGAAGAAGCAAAAGCAGTACTGAACAGCAAGATTGCAGAAGTAAAAGACAAAACAAAAGGCGATTACAGCGATGCAAGCTGGAATGCATTCCAGAATGCACTGGCAGCAGCAAAAGAAGCAGCCGCTTCTAAGACTGCAAGTGCCGCAGACGTCCGCAAAGCACTGGACAGCCTGAAAAAAGCAGAGCAGAATCTGAAAGTGGCAGGCAGCGAGCCGGATACAGGCAAAGAAACCGAAACAGGCAAAGAAACCGAAACAGGCAAAGAAACCGAAACAGGCAAAGAAACTGAAACGGGCAAAGAAACCGAAACGGGCAAAGAAACCGAAACGAATAAACAGCCGGAAACACCAAGCACACAGCCTGGAACAGAAAAGCCAAACACAAATCCGAATACTCAGAAAGTACCTGCTGTCGGAACAACCAAACCGGTTGGAAGAGGATTCTACAAAGTAACAAAATCCGATGCAAAGAACGGAACCGTTACTCTGGTGAAACCGAGAAAAGCAACAGAAAAGAAATTTACCGTTCCTGGAACTGTGAAAATTGACGGCGTTACTTTCAAAGTAACCGAGATCTCAAAGAATGCATTCAAGAACAACAAAAAACTGACGCAGGTTATCATTGGCAAACATGTGACCAAGATCGGTGCAAATGCATTTAACGGTGCAAAGAAACTGAAAAAGATCACGATCAAATCCACACAGCTGAAGAAAGTCGGAAAAAAAGCCTTCAAAGGTATTGACAAAAAATGCAAGATTAAAGTACCAAAGAAGAAACTGACAAGTTACAAACGCCTGTTGAAAGGAAAAGGCCAGAAGGCAAGCGTGAAGATCACAAAGTAAGAAATCAAGAAAAACAGAATGGAAGTAAGAGAGAAGACTGGTGCAAAGGTGCCGGTCTTTTCTTTTGATTTCAACAGCATATTATTAAGGTTATCTTGAAAAAAGTATATATCTTAGATATAATGTTAGATAATGCGAGAATGTAACAAAAATATTGTGAGACAAAATTATAAAAAAATTTGAGTATTCCGGCGGGAAATCCGAAAATTATTTCCGAAGTATTGATTTTGCGGTATTGGATCATTCCAGAGATCAATATAATTTCAGGGAATTTTCGGGAAAGTTCAAAAAGTTCCGATAAAAAATATAACAGTTAAAAGATACAACAGAAAGGCATTTATATGTATTACAAAACAACAGAATCTCTTCTTGCTTTTATCAAAAAAAGTCCGACGGCTTTTCAGGCGACGGCAGAGATGGAGAAAAAGTTTACAGAAAACGGATATCAGCTTCTTTCAGAGCAGGAATACTGGAAGTTACAGCCGGGCGGGAAATATATCGTAACAAGAAATCATTCGGCATTGATTGCATTTTCGATTCCAAAGAAGGAATGTCGGAAGTTTCACATTATCGCAAGTCACAGCGATTCTCCGGCTTTTAAGATCAAGGAAAATCCGGAAATGCGGGTAGAAAATGCCTACACAAAACTGAATGTGGAAGGTTATGGCGGTATGCTGATGGCACCGTGGTTTGACCGGCCGCTGTCGGTAGCGGGCAGAGTGGTTGTAAGGCGTGACGGCAGTTTGAAAGAGGAACTGGTCAATATCGACCGGGATCTGGTCATGATCCCAAGTCTGGCAATCCACATGAACCGGGAGGCAAACAAAGGCGTGTCTTACAATCCGCAGAAAGATCTGCTGCCGCTTCTCGGGTGCGGAGATTCGAAGCCGGAGCTTTTAAACATCATTGCAGAAGAACTTAAAGTGAGTACAGAGGATATTCTTGCACATGATCTGTTCCTCTATAATCGGACGGAGGGTACGATCTGGGGTGCAGACAGAGAATTTGTTTCGGCACCAAGGCTGGATGACCTGCAGTGTGCGTTTGCTTCGATGGAAGGAATGCTTGCCGGAAAGCACGAGGAGAGCATTGCGGTGCACTGTGTTCTGGATAACGAAGAAGTCGGAAGCGGAACAAAGCAGGGGGCAGCTTCTACTTTCTTAAAAGATACGCTTCGAAGGATCAACGATGGCCTTGGCAGAACGTATGAAGAATATCTGATGACGCTGGCAGGCAGTTTTATGATCTCGGCGGATAATGCCCATGCACTGCATCCAAATTACATAGAAAAGGCAGATCCGGTGAACCGGCCGCTGCCAAACGGCGGAATTGTCATCAAATACAATGCCAACCAGAAATACTGTACCGATGCGGTGTCAGCGGCAAAATTCAAGGATCTCTGCGACCGGGCAGGCGTAAAATACCAGACCTTTGTGAATCGCTCCGATGTGCCGGGCGGATCGACCCTGGGAAATATTTCGAATACGCAGGTACCGATGAATACGGTAGATATCGGACTTCCGCAGCTTGCAATGCATTCTCCGTATGAGACAGCCGGTGTGGAAGATACCGGAAGTTTTATCAGAGCAGCGGAAGAATTTTTCATATAAGCAAAACAGAACAGGTATCAAAATAAAGAATTCAGACAAAAAACAGGCGGGAGAAATCCTGCCTTTTTTGCGTGACATGAGCAATGCGAAGCTCTGTGAGCTTTACATGAATGTTCATTCTTTATATCCTGATATCCGTTAATGCATAAATTTTTTCAGGAAAAGGACTTGAAAAATACACCATGGGGGTATATAATGCAATACGAAAAATACCTAATAGGGGTATATAAGAAAAGGAAGTGAATGAAATGGAAGAAAACAGGGAACAGATAGAAAAAACATGCTGCTGTCAGTGTTCTGAGCGAAAAAAGGAACGCTCAGAAAAAGAATATAAAGATCTGATCAATCGTTTAAGCCGCATCGAAGGGCAGGTTCGCGGTGTGAGAGGAATGTTGGAAAAAGATGCCTACTGTGCCGATATTCTGGTACAGGTTTCGGCGATCAATTCTGCACTCAACAGTTTCAATAAAGTCCTGCTGTCCAATCATATCCATACCTGCGTGGCAGAGGACATCCGCAATGGAAAAGACGAAGCGATTGATGAGCTGGTGGATCTTCTGAAGAAACTTATGAAATGATGACAGGATAAGAAAAATACGAAAGTTTTTCGTATAATATCTTTTGATCCTGACACCAGGCAAAACATTAGGAGGTAAAGAACAGCTGAATAAAACTTATAAAAGTATATAAACAACTGTTGAATTTTGCAGGTTATTAGTATAGAAT
>NZ_JAJEQE010000066.1 GCF_020687205.1 Hominisplanchenecus faecis | reverse complement strand
TGCACATGCAATACTATTCTTTTGCAAACACTATTTTAAAATGTGCGGCATTTCAGTTCTTTACACCTGCCAGGAAACCAACGGTAAATTTTTATTTCTTGCGAAAAATCGTTCTGAAGATCAATCTCACCAGCGGTCCGCAGTAGAACATCTGCCAGCAGATTGCCATCGGGAAGTTCATGGCCCAGGTCTGGATCCAGGTGCCGAATGTGTGCTGGTCTTTAAAGAGAATAGTGGCAACCAGGCTCATGATCGGACACATAATGCAGCAGATGCAGATAGAAATGGCATAGGTGATGAACTGTGGACGATCGGTAGGTTTCATTACGGTGAATGCGAGTTTCTGAGCAATTTTTCCGACAATAAAAAATTCCAGAACGAAGGCAACCGGAACCATAATGATCATTTCATGGATAGCCAGCAGAAAGGTCTGACCGGATACACCACCGGTATTCAGGGCTACATTGTATACGATCATTCCGTAGACCATAATGGTAGCCATGATAATTGTGTAAATTGCGTCTTCAAATTTAGTTTTTGGCATAAAAATATCCTCCTTTTGATAATGAGCTATGTGTTGTTCGTTATCATCCGGAGGATGTGCGTTTCCAATATAAATAACCGTTTTTATTTCGATTTGCTATTCTATCAGAAAAATACCAATTATGCAAGTGAAAAATATAATCACATCTTAGATTAAAAGGTCTCTTTTTATTGAAAAATGAGAAATAAGTGATCTGGAACAGGAAAAATCAGAAGTAGAGAAGGTATTAAAGGATATCGAAGCAATTCCGAGTTTAGAAAAATTTATAGAGGATCATTCTGAATAAAAAGCAGAATGTAAATCTGATAAAATGTTTTTCACAATAAAACAAAGGCAAGCAACTGTTAAATCAGATGATCGATTTTGTTTTTTGCAAAATGTGCGAAAAAGAAAGCTTGTGCGGTCTGTAAATTCTCATTATACTAAATGTAGTAATAGGAAAATGAAACCTGTGAAAGGATTTTAGTTTTAAAGGGAAAGGTAAGGTAAAAGGAGGGGTACGATGGGTATTTTTTTTAATCCGGGAAATGGGAGTTTTACCAAAGATAGAAATTATGAAATATATGTGGATAAAACAGAATTACTAAAATACTTGAACAGAGCCATTGGAACACCTAAAAATTGTATTGCTGTCAGCCATGCCAGACGGTTTGGAAAGTCACATGCTGCGGGGATGATTGATGCTTATTATAGTCTTGGCAGCGATTCTGCAAAATTGTTTAAAGGTACAAAGATTGCATCAGATCCAGATTATGAAAAATACAGAAATAAGTACAATGTGATCCATTTGGATATTTCGTCCTTTTGGGATTTTCATAAAAAGGATATTGTAGAAAAGATAATAGAAGATATTTTTAAAGAATTGAAAATGGATTACCCGGAGGAATTTAATGAACGGGATCGTATCAGTTATGTACTCATGAAAATATACAAAAAAACAGGGATTCCTTTTGTGATTATCATTGATGAATGGGATTGTGTGGTACGAAACAGTACAGATCAGGATTTGATCCATCAATATTTACAGTTTCTCCATTCTTTGTTTAAGTCAGAAGAATCAAAATCCTTTTTAGCACTTGGATATATCACAGGTATCATGCCAATTAAGAAAATAAAGGATGAATCGGCTTTAAACAACTTTGAAGAATATACTATGTTAAAATCCAGACTGATTACGAAATACTATGGCTTTACCGAAGAAGAAGTTAAGGCTTTATGTAAAAGATATGATATGGATTTTGAAACTACAAAAGAATGGTACAATGGATATCTAATCGATGGAATGCACATGTATAATCCAAATTCCGTATCACAGGCGATGAAATATCATGATTTTGATTCCTATTGGCGAAATACCTCTGCTTTTGGCACGATTAATAACTTTATTATGATGAATTATTCAGGATTGAAAGAGGATGTCCTTACAATGCTATCCGGTGGAAAAGTCATGGTGGATACGGAATGTTTCCAAAATGATCTGGCAGAAATTCATTCAAAGGATGATGCGTTAACTGCTCTCATTCATCTTGGATATCTTGGATATGATGCGGATATGTTAAGTGCCTATATTCCAAATTATGAAGTGGCTAAGGCGTTTCAATCCGCGTTAAAAACAGGAGAATGGAAAGATGTTGCTGCGTCGATTTCCAAATGTGATACATTACTTATGGCAACGATTAGTGGTAACACTGAGAAAGTAGCTGAACTTATCGAGCTTGCACATGATACGTATACTTCTATATTAAAGTACAACGATGAGAACTCTTTAAGCTGTGTGCTTACAATGGCGTATTTTACTGCACCGGCATATTATACTATTATTCGAGAAATGCCGGCCGGAAAAGGATTTGCTGATTTTGTTTTTCTGCCAAGGGCAAATGCCGGGAATCGCCCAGCAATGATTGTGGAATTAAAATATAATCAATCAGCAGATACTGTGATCAGGCAGATAAAAGAGAAACGATACCAGGGTGCGTTATCGGGATATGAAAGTAAGATTCTCTTAGTCGGGATTAGTTATGATAGTGAAAAGCATCATACTTGCAGTATCGAAGAATGGTAATTTTGTTATACTGAGTGTGATGATAGGAAAAAGGGAAACTTGTGAAATTGTTTTGATTTCACAGGAAATGAAAAGTAAAAAAGGAGGTTCACATGAAAAAAAGAATTTTATGTACGTTGCTGAGTGCAGCAATGCTGCTTACGAGTTCGCCGGTTGTTTTTGCGGCGGAGACGCAGCCTGTGAAGACGGAAAGGCAGCAGACGAAAGAAGCTCTTCCGTTTACAATTACGGAGGCAAATGAGGACATTAAAGATGAAAGTGTAAAGGGCTGGCATGTTCAGATCACAGATACGGAAAATGCAAAGGTTGTTGCAGATTATCCGGGACTGGTTGTTGTGCGTGCAAAGAAGACACAGTACGATGACAATGTTTATCTGATTGGAAAGAGTGGAATAGTCCAGACTTTTGTAGTTTCGGGCACGGATGCAGACTGGGATGAAAAGGAACATGTTTATGACGATTGGGAGAAAACGACTTCGCATAGTTCTGTGGATGCGATATGGAGCTTTTCGGATGAGGGAGATCTTTTATATTATATTAAGAAGCCACAGACGCAGACTCCGAAGTATGATGTTTACAATGCGACAACGGGGGAATATTTTGAGTATGATCTGGATGAGAAACCAACGTATTATGGTGATGGAAAAGGATATTCGGCAGGTGTTTATCGAATTGTAAAAGACGGAAAAACAGGAATGCTGAAGAATGATGGAAGCATTCTGTATGAGGCAGTGTACGATGAAGTTGACAGGGCTGCATATAATCAACATTTTTCTGATGGAATGGAAGAATTAGATGATCTGCTTTATATGGTTACGCAGGAAACTTCGGATGGGGAATTATATGGTTTTATAGATTCCAAAGGACTTTGGGATGGTGTGTGCAGATATGAATCAACATGGGATCTGAGTGGCTACAGAAAAAAGGTAAAAGATAAAGACGGTGGCTATATGATACTGGATCTGAAAACAGGCGAGAAATTTGCAGACCAGATCAGTTCCGGCGGTGATATGAAAGCTCTGGGTGATGGATGTTTTCGTATCGTACCGGATAATCTGGAAACGAACATGGATATCCTGTATCTGACAAAAAGTGGAAATCTGATCACAAGAGAACAGCTTTACAACAGCGATTTCTGTGATGATCAGGATTGTGAGATTTTTATGGAAGAATTTTACGGTTCTGCTATTGCGGAACATGGAAGCTATCTGGTAGCCTATGATGCAGATGGGAAGAAGCACTTTAAAGACTACATAGATCAATCCGGAAAAACAGACAATATGTATGTTTCATACAGCAGATATGAAGATGGATATGCGATTAAGCTTGAGTGTGCGGACGGTAACCCGGACTACAGTTCAACGATGAGGGAGTCAACGGTATTATGCAGTCTGATTGATGCAAAAGGGAAAAAGATTTATTCATTTGACAACAATACCGAGGTTGAGATAAAAGAAGTGCGGGATGGTTTGATTTATCTCCAATATAATCCATATGGAACAAATGAGATCAATGTGCTTATTTATGATACAGCGGAGAACAAAGTAGTTTTGAATGAAAAGAATCTGGACTGTTCTGCAAGTATTCCGAGGGATGACAGCAGCCATGTGGTTCTTCTGGAAAAGGATGGTAAGACGGCACTGTTTAATATGCTGGACAAAACATTTTCCGGATGGGATAAACCGAAAATGGATCCGGATGAAAGCCTGGGCTGGGATGACATTAAAGAAAGTATTGTTGGTTCGGATATTGTATTTTTGATAAACGGTGTATTCTATAATGGTTCTTTTCAAAAGATCGCACAGATGAATGAGTTTTACAGAAGAAGTAATGTATCGGTTACAAAAAATGGAAATTTTGCTTTCTGGATCAGTGATTCTGTGAACTATGACCAGTATCTGGTTTACAGTCGTAAGGGAGTTTTGCTGAAAAAATATGTGGATGGTTCAGGTTATGGTTCGGATGGGTTGATTCGGGTTCGAACAGGAGAATCCGGCGATTGGGGTTACTGTGATAAAGACGGAAACCTGCAGATTGCGGAGCAGTTTAATCTTGCCGGAAATATGCATAATGGAATTGCAAAAGTGGGAGAGTGGTATGATGATTGTAAAATTATCGACCAGACAGGGAAAGAACTGCTGTCGGGAAATTATGATTTTGAATGGACGTATGTAGAAGCTAGTTTTGCAATGATGAAACAGGACGGTGGCTGCTATCTGTATGATTTCACGGGTTTTGCTGAGGACATAGCACAAAATCCGTATAGTCTGGATGATCTGTTTGGAAAATATCACCACTATCTGAGAGATAACCAGGCATACAAAACGATGCACAGAACGCTGTATGATGCGGCTGCGGATGTTCTGGCGGCACGTACGGATAATGATGAGCTGTTTTCTGTTATTAAGACATTGTCCGGTGATGTGATCGTGCGTCCGACGAAACAGATTCTGGAAGCAATTACCGGAAAACGATGGGAAGAGGATAAGTTAGAAGAGGAAGTGGCGATTGAACTGATCCGTCAGATTGATGAACAGGATGATACATTAAAAAATGTAGTGGATAACGTTTGCGGTAAAGTAAAGAATGTTTCTAAATTTTATAAGCTTGTTACAGCGGCAAAGAAGCCAATGGATACCAGCGTACAGTGGGAACTTGCTAAACTGGAAAAGGGAGATGCACTTACCACCGAACAGGCAAAAACTATTTTTGAACAGGTAAAAGGAAACTGGTCAAAGATTGACGGCATCTTTAAAAAGGTTGGAATTGCAACTTCGGCAGTCCAGGTTGGCACAACGATCTGCATTATGGCGAATCTGGAAATGGAAACGGTCAATCAGCTTTTGAACAGTGCAGCACCGGATTCTACAGCCTATAAGGGACTGAAGAAATTAAAGGGAAAACTGCAGAAATACTGGGCATCATCGGAAGTAGCGATTCAGGAATTTATTGTAGATAAGTACTTTGAAGAAATTGCGGAAGCCCTTGTGAAAAAGGGAGTTACAGACATGGCAAAGCTGTTTGATCCGCTTTCCGGCATTGATGTCGGCGGTGCACTTACAGTCGGAAAACTGTTCTATTCACGTATCAGCAAACAAATAAAGCTTGCAGACTATGATGAGCTGGTGAAGATTGCTTATAGTATGTCGCTTTGCAATTCACTGAGTGTCGGACTGAACAATAAATACGCTGAGATTGCACAAAATTATCAGAAGACCGGAAAAACAGCAGGTAAAAAACTTCGAAAAGAATATCAGTTTGCATATGAAGCCTATGAAGCTTCGCTGCTTCAGATGGCAAATAAATGCAGTGAGCTTGCGGAAAAATCAGGGGAAAATGCAGCTGTAAAATATAAGAAAAAATGGCTGGATCAATGTATCAGTCTGTATTCACAGAAAATGCGGTATGACAATTTTATCGCAACCTGCAGAAGAAATATGAACCGAACAGAAGCGGCGAATTTCGAGTATCGCACCGATGAAAACAATCACGTATGGATCGTGAGCTTAAATGGCAAAAAGACAAAAGATGCTTCCAGACGTATGACAAGGGCACTGAGTGATACACAGGATCTGCTCTGCATTCCAGAGACGATCAATGGACGTACCGTTGTGGGTATCGATCCGCAGGCATTCCGGAATGAGGATAAAATCCACGCTGTATTCCTGCCGGATACGGTGACGGAAATCGGCAGTCAGGCATTTGAAAACTGCAGTTCACTTGATATGGTTGTATCAGGAAATGGGCTGGAAACGATCGGTTCAGATGCATTTGCAGGCTGTGATTCTCTGACAGGTGTAGAGGTGCCGGACAGTGTTACAGAGATTGGAGATTCCGCATTTGGAGATAATGCAAATCTGACATTATGGTGCAGTGAAAACGGTACGGCATGGCAGTATGCAGAGACAAATGGCATCATGGCAGAGGAACGTATCCGCAGGGCAGTTTCTGTGGAAGTGGCAGCACCGGCGGATAAACAGCAGTATGGCTCTTCAGAGAAAGAAATCGATACGACCGGACTTACGCTGAATGTTACCTGGGATGATGGTACAAGTGAAGAAGTTACATCTGGCTATTATGCTTATTTTAAAGAAAAAACAGCCGAAAATGCGACGGTTGCAGTACAGTATGACTCTGCAGAAACAACCTATGAAGCAGGAATCACACCGGAAGAAAAAGACTATACAGTATATTACAAAGATGAAGCGGGAGATGATCTGACAGAAGCATCAACAGTCCGTGCTTTGTTTGGAAGTTCCCAGACGCTGGATGCACCGGATGTGAGCGGTTATACACCGGAAAAAGCACAGATGACGGTAATGGCAGGTGACGAAGATTCCTGGACATTTATCTACAAAAAGAAGAACACAAAGAAAAATATCGAAGATGGAAGAATGTATGTATTCGGCGATCTTCGTTATACTGGAAATGCGGTGATTCCGAGAGTTTCGGTAGAAGATGCAGATGGAAAAATCCTGAAAGAAGGTGTGGATTACGAAGTTTTTCTGGATGATAATGTAGAAATTGGCGAAGCCTGGGCCGGTGTTCATGGAATTGGTGATTATGAAGGATTATTGAGTAGTACATTTTATATTGTAAATCCGGGCAGCCAAGATCCAGAACCAGATCCGAGTCCAAATCCAAGACCGGGTACAGATTCTTCAAAGAGTATACTAATTGGCAGCATTAAGATCAGCGGAATTTCAAATAAGATTGCAGCAGGAAAGAAAATCGCATTGAAGGCAAACATTTCGCCGGCAAATGCGACAAACAAAACACTGGTATGGACTTCCAGCAATCCGAAAACTGCCACCGTAAATGCAAATGGTATTGTCACAATGAAAAAAGGCAGCGGCGGAAAGAAAGTAACGATCACTGCGAAGGCAGCAGATGGAAGCGGCAAAAAGGCAGTTTATACAATCACCGGTATGAAAGGTGTTGTGAAAAAAGTTACGATTTCCGGAAAGAAAACCGTCAAAGCAGGAAAGAGCATTAAGCTGAAAGCGAAAGTAAAAGCCACAAAGAAGGCCAATACCAGACTTTTTTGGAAAAGCAGCAATCAAAAATTTGCTACGGTGAAAAACGGAAAAGTAAAGGCAAAGAAAAATGCAAAAGGAAAGAAAGTGAAGATCACCGCAATGGCAACGGATGGAAGCGGAAAGAAGAAATCTGTAACGATTAAGATCCGGTAGGCTGCACATTATAATCAAATTCGAATAGAAGTATAAAGAGAAGATGCAGGAGATTATGAAAACGAAATTTCATAATCTTCTGTATTTTTATGATGCCAGGATTGTGGGAGTGCAACGCACGGAACAATCCGTAGGCATCATAGTTGGGGACTTTTGACATCCACATCATTTTTATGTAAGTGGATGAAATGGATTATAAAAATTTGCAATCCCTGCTTCTTTCGTGGTATTATGGGGACAAAAAAAGGAAAGGCTGATATATAGATATGGAATACATGAAATTTGATGATGTATATGTTGTTCGTCTGGATCGCAGCGAGGAGATCGTAGAGTCTCTGACAAAGATTTGCGACAGGGAAAAGATCACACTGGCAACGATCGAGGGTATCGGTGCGGCAGACCATGCGGTGATCGGTCTGTATAATGTCGGGGAACAGGTTTACCATAAAACGGAACTGAACGGACCGATGGAGATCACGGCTCTGACGGGAAATGTTTCCACGATGGATGGTAAAACTTATCTTCATATTCACATTAATCTCTGCGATGAGAAGATGAATGTCAAAGGCGGTCATCTCAATGAGTGTCGGATTTCGGCGACGGCTGAAATCACAATCCGCACAGTCAATGGAAAAGTGGAACGTTTTTATGATAAGGACGGTGTTGGATTGAATCTGTATCAGTTTCCGGGAAATGAAGGATACAAAAAACTGTTAAAGAATCTGATTGATGTGATCAAGGAAGACCATGCGAAACTGGGATTTCGAAAAGAAAAAATTCGCCTGTATTATCCGCTCAGCTCTTTGAATCATTTTTTTGGTACGAGTGATGATGCAGATCAGATGCAGGAGCGTCTGAACCACCTTCCGGTGGTGATCACAGAGAAGCTGGGAGAGGTTGCTGCGACACACAAAGCGGAGCGATTTTGCTTCCACATTCCGGAGGAAGGCAGCGAGTACGTCCATAATAATATGAAGGAAAATGAATTTATTAAAAGCCTGATCGAGTTGCTTCAGAAACATGGATGCAAGATGGATGATATTCTGAATTTGTTTCATAAGTATTCTGATAATATTATTACAGAAAATATGGACAATGGAGAATTTGATATTCTGATCCGTTTTGAAGATAAACCGGACGATCCATATTATTATTGTTTTAAAGATGAAGGATGCCATATTATTTATCATCGATTCCTGAAAGAGGATTATGAAGATTTTGGATTCTGAAATTTTGAAAGACAGGCAGAGAGGTAAGAATAATGCAGGAAATTCTGGAAAAAGTAAAAAACGGAACAATGTCTGTGGAAGAAGCGGAGAAATTTCTGCGAAGGGAGCCGTTTGAAGAGATGGGGTATGCGAAACTGGATATGCATCGCAAGGTGCGATCCGGTTTTGCGGAAGTGATCTACTGTGCCGGAAAAGCAGATGAACATCTGCTTCATATTTTTGAGCATTTATACAAGGCAGATGGACAGGTTTTCGGAACGCGGGCAACACAGCATCAGTACGAAATATTGCGTGAAAAATATCCGCAGGTAGAATATGATTCGATTTCCCATATCATAAAAATTGAAAAAAAGGATAAAGAGCATATCGGAAATATCGCAGTCTGCACTGCGGGAACGGCAGATATTGCCGTAGCGGAAGAGGCTGCACAGACGGCAGAATATTTTGGAACGAAAGTGACGAGGGTTTATGACGTGGGCGTGAGCGGCATCCACAGACTGCTCGGAAATCTGGAGGCAATTCAGAGTGCAAACTGTGTTGTTGCCGTTGCGGGTATGGAAGGTGCACTGGCGAGTGTGCTTGGAGGTCTGGTGGACAAGCCGGTGATCGCTGTGCCGACTTCTGTCGGTTATGGTGCAAATTTTGGAGGTCTTTCTGCACTTCTGACGATGATCAATTCCTGTGCAAACGGAATTGCGGTGGTAAATATTGATAATGGTTACGGAGCCGGTTATATGGCAACGCAGATCAACAGACTGGGGGTGAAGGCGAATGGGTAAAACGTTATATCTGGAGTGTGAAAGCGGTATCAGCGGAGATATGACGGTGGCAGCACTTCTGGATCTTGGAGCAGATCAGCAGGTTCTGAAAAAAGCTCTTGCAAGCCTTCCGGTACAGGGATTTGATATCCGCATTTCCAGGGTAAAAAAATCCGGTCTGGATGCGTGCGACTTTGATGTGGTTCTTGATAAGGAACATGAAAATCATGATCATGATATGGAATATCTGCATGGTCATACTCATGCACATAATCATGCTACGGAGCATATGCATGGGCATGATTTGCATAACCATGATGCAGAGTATATACATGAGCACAGAAGTTTTGTGGATATTCTGCAGATTATTGAGAGCAGCAGCCTGACGGAACGTGCGAAAAAAACAGCGACGGATATTTTTTCGGTTCTGGCGGATGCAGAAGCAAAAGCACATGGCGTGCCAAGAAATCAGGTGTCTTTTCATGAAGTCGGTGCTGTAGATTCAATCGTAGATATTCTCTCGGTGGCGGTCTGCCTGGATAATCTGGATATCGATCAGGTAATTGTGACAGAACTTTGCGAAGGAAGAGGTACGGTCCGCTGTCAGCACGGCATTCTGCCGATCCCGGTTCCGGCGGTGACAAATATCGTACAGGCCAATCATCTGAAACTGAAACTTACGCAGATAGAAGGTGAGCTGGTTACGCCGACTGGTGCAGCGATTGTGGCGGCGATCCGTACTTCTGATAAACTTCCGGAGTCATTTTTCATCGAAAAAACAGGTCTTGGTGCAGGAAAACGAGAATATGCCTGTGCCGGTATTCTGCGTGCAATGATTCTGGAAAGCGAGAATGAAAAGAGCTGGATGGAAAAAGATGAGATCTGTAAACTGGAGACAAATATTGATGACTGCAGCGGCGAGGCACTCGGATTTCTGATGGAGCGTCTGATGCAGGCGGGGGCGAAGGATGTTCATTATACGCCGGTTTATATGAAAAAAAATCGCCCGGCATATCAGGTAAATGTAATCTGCAAAAAAGAAGATGCGGAAAAGCTGGAGAAACTTATTTTTCAGGGAACGACAACAATCGGCATCCGCAGAATGTACATGGAACGAAGTATCTTAAAAAGAGAAGCGGCAGAGATCGACACGCCGTTTGGCAAAATGAAAGTAAAAGTATGCGATCTGCCGGATGGGAAAAGGATTTATCCGGAGTACGAAGAAGTCGCAAGAATCTGCCGGGAAACCGGACTGTCTTATTATGAAGTTAGCGGGATATTCCTTGACACTTTATATACCGAACGGTATAATGAAGAAAGCAACCGTAAACAGGAGTAAAGGACAGGATTTATGGACAATAGAGAACGTATTTTGCAGTGTGCACTGGAGCTGTTTTATGCCAAGGGTTACGATGCCGTTGGCGTACAGGAGATTGCTCAGAAAGCGGGGATTACAAAACCTACGTTGTACTACTATTTTGGCAGCAAATATGGTCTTTTGGAGACTTTGCTGACGAAACATTTTACTGTTCTGAATGAAGAACTGGAGCGGGCATCTTTTTACGAAGGGGATGTCGGAGCGACGCTTTACAATATTGCTTCTGCATTTTTAGATTATGCGATGAGAAATTATAAAGTCTATGCACTTCTGATGGCGATGTTTTATTCTGCGAAGGAGAATGAAGCGTACCGGGCGGTAAAGCCGCTTGTGAAAAAGTTCTATTCGCAGATCGTACATTTCTTTGATGCGGCGGAGCATGAGCTTGGAAATATGAACGGAAGGCAAGAGCAGTTTGCGATTGGATTTATCGGTCTGATCAATCACTATATTCTGCTGGCATGCGACCGGGAAGGCAGACCGCAGCAGATTTCAGAGGAGAAAAAGCGGGCACTTGTAAAGCAGTTTATGTATGGTATTTACAGTTAAGATGGAGGTATTTGCAAATGGGAAAGTGGTATAACGAAGCAGTTTTTTATCATATGTATCCGCTGGGTATGACAGGGGCACCAAAGGAAAACAAAGAACCGGAGACCGTGCATCGCTTGCGGGAGCTGTTTCCGTGGATCGACCATTTAAAGGAGATCGGAGTTACAGCGATCTATATCGGACCGCTGTTTGAATCTTCTACACATGGTTATGATACAAAAGATTACAAAAAAGTAGACAGAAGACTTGGGGATAATGAAGATTTCAAAGAATTTGTCAGACTGGCACATGAAAATGGGATCCACGTGGTTGTGGACGGTGTTTTCAATCATACCGGAAGAGAGTTTTTTGCATTTCAGGATATCCAGAAAAACAGAGAACATTCTCCGTACTGCAGCTGGTATAAAGGAGTGAATTTTGGCTGGAATTCTCCGTATAACGATGGATTTGGTTATGAAGCATGGAGAAACTGTTTTGAGCTGGTCAATTTAAATCTTTACGAGCAGGCAGTCCGTGATTATCTGTTTGATGTGATTCATTTCTGGATCACGGAGTTTGACATTGACGGTATCCGTCTGGACTGTGCTGACTGTCTGACGTTTGATTTTATGAAAGAAATGCGTTACCGCACCGGTCAGTGGAAAGAGGATTTCTGGCTGATGGGTGAAGTGATCCACGGCGATTATGCGAGATGGGTAAATGACGAAATGCTTCATTCCACAACGAATTATGAGCTTCACAAGGGTCTGTATTCGGGACACAATGATCATAATTATTTTGAGATCGCCCATACGATCCGCCGTCAGTTTGATGACAACGGCGGTATTTACAGAGGACGTACTTTGTATTCTTTTGTAGATAACCACGATGTGGACCGTCTGATGAGCAAGTTAAACAACAAAGATCATATCCGCGAGGTTTATACACTGCTCTACACGCTGCCGGGCATTCCATCTATTTATTATGGCTCCGAGTGGGGCATTGAAGGAAGAAAGCAGGGTGCCTCAGATGATGCCATGCGTCCGCAGCTTGACCTTGAAAAAATGCAGAAAGAGAATCCGCATCCGGAGCTGACAGCACATATTGCGGCACTTGGAAAGATGAGAAAAGAAAATCCGGTTCTGGCAGATGGAAAATACAGAGAGCTGGTACTGACAAACAGACAGTATGCTTATGCAAGAATCAAAGATCAGGATGCCATCGTTGTGGCAGCGAATAACGATGAGAGTCCGGCGGATATGAGCATCCCGGTTCCAGTGGACGGAACTTATGAAAATGCGTTCACAAAAGAAGCAGTGCCGGTGGTGGATGGCAGACTCCAGGTTCATCTGGATGCATGTGAAAGTAAAGTATTCAGAAAAAAATGATGCCAGTTCAAAAGGATTAGTATGACATTTGTGATTCTGATATCAATTTATGGTTGAAATGTATAGAAAAAGTCGGAGGTAGTTATGGCAGAAAGAAAGGTAAGAAAGGCAGCCGGGAAAACGGCAGCGAATACAACAAAGAGAACAGCAACAAAAACAACAGCAAAAACAGCAGCGAAAAGAACAACGAGAACAAAGGCTGCAGCAAAGGAAGATTTCCGTATCGGAGAACTGGATCAGTATCTGTTCAGTATGGGAACGCATTATGATATTTATAAAAAAATGGGTGCACATGAAGCAGTGATGAATGGCAAAAAAGGTGTTTATTTTGCAGTCTGGGCACCGAATGCAGCTACTGTCAGCGTGATCGGTGAATTTAACGGCTGGAGAGAAGAGGCAAATCCGATGACACGCCTTGAGCCGTCCGGTATCTATGAAGGTTTTGTAGTCGGAGCAAAAGTGGGTATGCTCTATAAATTCTTCATCAAAACAAAAGATGGCAGAGGACTTTACAAAGCCGATCCGTTTGCAAATTATGCAGAGCAGCGTCCGGGAACCGCATCCAGGATCACAGATATCACGAAACTCAGATGGAGTGATGCGGCGTGGATGGAAGCAAGAAAGCAGAGAGATAATGACAGCCTTCCGGTTTCTATTTATGAAGTACATCCGGGTTCCTGGAAGAAACATCCGCATGGAGAGGACGAGGATGGATTCTATAATTACAGAGAGTTTGCAAAATCACTTGCAGAATATGTGAAGGAAATGGGTTATACGCATGTAGAGCTGATGGGGATTGCGGAGCATCCGTTTGATGGCTCCTGGGGTTATCAGGTAACCGGATATTATGCACCGACTTCCAGATATGGTACGCCGGAAGATTTTGCTTATATGGTAAATTATCTGCATAAACAGAAAATCGGTGTTATCCTTGACTGGGTACCGGCACATTTTCCGCGAGATGCACACGGACTGGAAGAATTTGACGGTGGATGTGTTTACGAGTATGCGGATCCAAAAAAGGGCGAGCATCCGGAATGGGGAACAAAAGTCTTTGATTTTGGCAAGAGTGAAGTCAAGAATTTCCTGATCGCCAATGCACTTTACTGGGTTGAGCATTTCCATATCGACGGACTGCGTGTCGATGCGGTGGCATCCATTCTTTATCTGGATTATGGAAGAGAAAACGGTCAGTGGACCCCGAATATTTACGGCGGAAATAAAAATCTGGAAGCGATCGAGTTTTTCAAACATCTGAACAGCGTTGTGCTGGGCAGAAATCATGGAGCAATGATGATCGCAGAGGAATCCACAGCATGGCCGAAAGTTACCGGAAAACCGGAAGAGGACGGACTTGGATTCTCCCATAAATGGAACATGGGATGGATGAACGATTTCCTGGAATATATGAAATTAGATCCGTATTTCCGCAAATGGAACCATAATAAAATGACGTTCTCCATGACGTATGCTTATGCAGAAAAATACATACTGGTACTCTCACATGACGAAGTGGTTCATCTGAAATGTTCGATGATCAATAAGATGCCGGGACTCTACGATGATAAGTTTGCAAACTTACGTGCCGGCTATGCATACATGCTTGGTCATCCGGGCAAAAAACTGTTGTTTATGGGACAGGAGTTTGCACAGCTTCAGGAGTGGAGCGAAGCAAGAGAACTTGACTGGTATCTGCTTGCAGAAGACAAACATCAGCAGATGCAGAATTACGTCAAAGCACTGCTTCATCTCTATAAAAAGACACCGGCACTTTATGATGCAGATCAGGATCCATGCGGATTTGAATGGATCAATGCAGATGATGCCGACCGAAGCATTTTCAGCTTTGTGCGTCATTCCAAAGACGGTAAGAGCAATCTGCTCTTTGTGATCAATTTTACACCGGTAGCAAGACCGGATTATCGCGTCGGTGTACCAAAAAGAAAACAGTATCGCCTCGTGCTGGATGGAGATGCAGCAGAATTTGGCGGAAATACAACGGAGCGTCCGGTTGTATACAAGGCAGTGAAGAGTGAATGTGACGGAAGAGAATACTCTTTTGCATACGACCTGCCGGCATACGGAATTGCAATCTTTAAATTCTGATCTGAAAAAATAAGAAGGTGCCAGAGAATTGTGGAAGTAAAAAGTACAAAGCAATTTGTCTGGCATCTTTTCATATCATAAGAATACCGGAGATATTCTTGGATTATAAAGTATAATACTTTGTAACTATTCAGTGGTCACTGTCCCGCGAGGTGTTTTGGCATGAATATGCCAAAATCCCGAGACATGCAAGCCAAAATGCCATCACTGAAGGTGATTTTCAATGCATTTTGGCTCGTAACTGTGAAGGTACTGAACAGTTATAATACTTTTTATATTCAGGACTTTCTTGCTGCAATCTGTACTGAATTGTCAGTAGAGTTCATACAATTTAGAAAAAGGACAGGGTGCTTTTATGAAGTATATTTCTCGTTTTCTGGTACGGATAATTATTGGGATGGCATGTGTTTTTTTCTTAAATCAGGTTTTTGACAATGCAGGAGTGGATCTTAAGGTTGGCTGCAATGTGATCAGTGTGACAACAACCGGAGTTCTGGGCGTTCCGGGGGTGCTTTTATTGTATGGAATTGAGGGGTGTCAGTTTTTGTAAAAAGGTTTTGTAAAAATCTCACAAAGTTAAAAAATATAGTTACTTACTATAGACATCCAAATACAAAAGATATATAATACATTCATCGGTTGGGAGATCGAATCCCACCATTGATACAAACTTGTTGCTTGCCGTCTGTCGAGGCGGGAGCCAGTTCACATTTAATGTATCATAGATGTGAATTTCTAAAATCATTTAATCAGACCGGTTCGGTCAAATATTTCAACATCATTTAATGATGCCAGGGTCAAAAGGTCTAAATCCACATGAGCTTGCTCATAGGTGGATGAAAGACCTTGGGACCCGCCCCG
>NZ_JAJEQE010000065.1 GCF_020687205.1 Hominisplanchenecus faecis | reverse complement strand
ATAAAGCAGTAAGTAGAACTCGTGAGGGTCTACATTATCTCGGTGTGAGTATATTTAATCACATTTTGAGTGGCAGGCTAACGTGGGATTTGCAGAAACCTTCAAAGCTTTGTCTGACCCGGTACGGCGTGACATTCTGACATTGCTGAAAGAAGGAAGCATGTCAGCGGGAGATATCGCAGCACAGTTTGATATGACGGCAGCGACGATCTCCTATCACCTGAAGATCCTGAAAAAGTCAGGTCTGGTCTGCGAGACAAAGGAGAAAAATTATATTTACTATTCGCTTAACATTTCCGTGGTCGAGGAAGTGATGCTCTGGCTTGCAGAGCTGAAAGGAGAGAGTGAAGATGACGAAGAAAAATAAAAAGATCATTCTGATCACAAGCATGATTACGATTCTGCCGATTTTGGCGGGACTGATTTTATGGAATAAACTTCCGGAACAGGTGGCAACACATTTTGATGCCAACGGCATTCCAAACGGCTACAGTAGTCGGGCATTTGCAGTGTTCGGTCCATATTTGATCTGCCTTTTTGCACATCTGTTCTGTGCATTTGGAACACTGGCAGATCCGAAAAAACAGGCGATCGGGCAGAAGATGTACGCACTGATTTTATGGATCTGTCCGGCAGTTTCCCTGTTCTGTGCAGCTGCAATCTATGGTAATACCTTTGGAGTGAAATTTATGAAATCTTCCAGATTTGTGATCATACTTCTGGGACTTCTGTTTTTGCTCGTCGGCAACTATCTGCCGAAATGCCGCCAGAATTATACCGTTGGCATAAAGGTTCCGTGGACACTCGCCAGCGAAGCAAACTGGGATGCAACCCACAGGATGGCAGGAAAATTGTGGGTTGCAGGCGGCGTGTTGATTCTTCTGCTGGCCATTCAGCCGTGGATCCCGGCATTTCCGATAAGTCTGGTGCTCATACTTGCGGTCACATTTATTCCGATGATCTATTCCTTTGTATATTATCTGAGAAATGAAAAGTAATTTCACAGAGATTTTGTGAATTTACGGGAAAATCCTCCGATAAAGCCGTTTTTACGGTAATATCGGGGGATTTTTTGTCAGAGTGCGTTGACGAAATACAAGTGAAATCATATAATAAAAAGTAATACAAAGATGCCGAAAACAGCGGATAAACGAGGAATATAGATGAAAAACACAAAGAAAAAAGGATTTACTCTGACGGAGTTGACGGTCGTACTGGTGATCATTGCGATCATTGCGGCGATCGCAGTCCCTTCTTTTATAAAATACTGGAGGATTGCGGAGTTTCAGAAAAACGAATCCAACGCAAAGACCATTTATCTTGCAGCAGAATCAAAACTGACCTACTACCGTTCTTCCGGGCAGTGGGAGAAGTTTCAGGAACGATTAAAAAGAGAAGGCACACAGGCGGTTTTTGCGGACAGTACCAGTGAGCTGAACGGCAGAATCTATACGGTTACGCTGGATGCGAACACTTATCAGGAAAAGGCGGGCAGCGATGATCTTTTGCTTCAGTTGATCGATGATTATAGCTACGACAAGCAGGTCATGAACGGGGCGATCGCCATCGAGATCGACAGTGAGACAGGCGAGGTCTATTCCGCATTTTTTGCGACAAAATGCAAGGGGCTGAACTATGCCGAGAGAGATGCTGATGATTATCTGACAATGCGTGACCGAGATTACGAGAGCAGAAAAAAGAGGCTGCTTGGCTATTATTCGACGGAAGACACGGCAAATGTGGTCCATCTGAAGCCGATACGTCTCCGTATCACGACGATCAGCCTTCAGAACAGCGAAAAACTGTCTCTGAACTGGTCCAGCAACGTCGGAAACAGCCTGGATGTCAGTTACGAGCTTACATTCTATAAAAATTCTGATAAATCAAAACAATTTACGATGACCGTTTCGCCATATGAAATGCGAAAAAATGGCTGGACGGCGACTTCCGGCACAACCGAGGGGCTGGTTTCCTTTGAAATTCAGGATAAAAAAGGAAACAGCAAAGGACAGTGGACGTTCCCGATCACTTACAGTGACAATCGTTATTCTCTGATCCTGGATGCGATGATGTCTGCAAAAGTGCAGGCAGTGCTGGCATCCGGAAGCGGCACGACAGCGGAGGCACTTGCCAGAACTTCCAGTACCAGCATCTGCCGCCTTGGAAAAGTGGCATCAGATCTGAAAAATCCGCAGGATATTTATGCAACGGTTAAAGCCGTTTCCTATGCAGGGAAGAAAGACGAGCCGAGCACGCAGGAGTACCGCAACAGTGAGGCGGTTTCCTCTAATGTGGCAAACAGCATGTATGCGGACGGTACAAAGGATGGAAACGTCAAGATCGCAGCATTCCGCCATCTTTCCAACATCCGTTATTACGATGAAAGCAATACGGCAGAATTTGCACTGACAAGCCGAAATCTGGACTGGTCATCGGTCGGCACAGGACTTTATGATTTTGAGCTGGAGACAAAGGCGGGGGGCAGTCAGAGACAGAAGCTCTCCTGGAAGGAAAACAGCAAAGAAAAAACGGTGGATTTCCCGGCGATCGCCAAGCTCTCTTCCGGACACACCTTTTCCGGAAAACGTACACAGACCCTGATCTCAAATTTGAGTTTCGGTGAAGAATCTGTGAACGATGACAGCGTTGCATCGGCAGCCGGTCAGGAGAAATCAAAATATCTCGGATTATTTGAAGAAGTTTACGGAACGATCGAGGATGTGACCCTGCAGAATGTTACGCTCACACTTGGTCAGAACGAAGAAAGCAAAACATTTAACAGCCTTCAGGGTATCGGTATTTTTGCCGGACGAAGCGAAGGTACGATGAACCATGTGGCGGTGACATCCGCAGAGGACAAAGGCCAGACACAGGTTCTGGTAGATTTTGAAAAAATAAGAACCAATATTTCTGTGGGCAGCGATACAGCGGCAGTCGGCGGAATTTCCGGTATTTTTGCAGACCAGGATCAGAGCGGAAATACACTGGAAGCCCTGGCATCCGGCAGAATGTCGGATATCACCATGGAAGGAAACGTAGAAGTTTCGCTGCCGAAGACCTTGACTGACCGGGTGGAAGACTATGCTTACGGAGTCGGCGGCATCGTCGGCTATGCAAAGATGCAGACCAGTGAAAATGCAGCGAAACTTCTGAACTGCACGAACCATGCCGATGTTTCAGGAAATCTGATGGTGGGCGGGATCGTCGGAACGATAGACAGTCAGCTCATTTATCAGGGCAGCTACACCGATGATGATCTGGCGAAGATCGCCAACATCAAAGAAGCGGACAATGATGGTCTGATTTTGTGCACGGCAGAGGTAAATGACACTACTCTTCAGGGAAAATATTTCGGCGGGATTGCCGGTTATGCAGAACAGTCACTGATCTACGATGCGGCAAGTGCATCCGGACGGGCGGCACAGTTCTCCTTTGATGAGTCGAAAAAAACAGAATATTTAAAAGGAAAATATGTGGGCGGGATCGTCGGTTACGGCAACAGCACACTGGTCAACAACTGTTCTACGGAAAAAGACGGTTACGTGCTCGGTTCCGACTACGTGGGCGGGATCGCCGGAGCACTGGGCGGAAATATTTCGGAGGCGATCCGTGCAGACAGCGTGGTGGCAGTCACGACAAACAGCAGTTATGTCATCGGACAGACGTATGTCGGCGGAATTGTCGGACAGAACGAACAGAATGTAACCTTGAAAAACTGCGTCAACAACGGCGTGGCAGCCTGCTATGACCGCTACGTGGGCGGAATCGTTGGCTACAACGAAAAAGACGGCATGATCTACGACTGTGCAAGTTATCTTTCTGATTATGACAGTTCCATTTTCAATATGATTGTTGATACCTGGAATGCCAGAGGTGACTATGCGGGCGGCATCGCCGGATACAATGACGGTCAGATCACGTTCACGGCAGAAAGCCAGGCGATCACGGTCAAATCCGTTTCCAGTATTGTGGTCGGAGGAAGTTATGTCGGCGGAGTTGCCGGATTTAACGATGTAAACGGAAGCCTGGATGTGCATTACACCCTGATCGGCGGACGTATCTACGCCTATGGCGACTGTGCCGGAGGCGGATTCGGACTGAACGCATCCACAGAGCTTTTGCAGCAGGAGCTGACGATTAAGCCGGGCAGCGTTCAGGGACATTATTATGTCGGCGGCTGCATCGGTGCCAATATCGTAAATCTTACAGCAGATACCAGTATGGATCGGTTCCGTGCAGACAATGTACTCGGCACGATTACCGGAGATGCATTCTGCGGCGGTCTGATGGGATACCAGAGAACCTATGGCACCGGTCAGATACAGACTGCAGAAAACGGCTCCATCCGTGAGGCCGTGGAGAGCAGCATGCAGGCGGCGAGCAATACGCAGGAGCGTCTGTTTCCGGGACTGCAGGGCGATGGGGATGTTCCGACCGTTCAGGGCAGAAATGTTCCGGGAATCGTAAAGAAATCTGAAAACAGCCATGTGCTTACGATTTCCACCAATACCAATACCGGCACAATGCTGAATACAGAGACAAACAACATTCCGCTGAAAGCCGGTATGTATGCCGGAGGCATCGTCGGATACTGTGAGAAGAACAGTAATCTTATTATCAAAAACTGCAAAAATGCCGGAAATATTTCTTATGCGGACAGCGGAAGCGACCGTTCAGTGCTTCTGGAAGTATATGCAAAAAGTGATGAAATCAGCAAAAAGAGCATACCGGATGAAGGGAAGAATATTGAGATGCATCTGGTCGGCGGCATCATCAGTGTCAACCTGGAAAATCAGGTCATCGATCACTGTACGAATACCGGAAGTATGTCCGGCTATTCCGGAATCGGCGGTGTGGTTGGTTTAAATGCCGGACTGATCTACAAATGTACGCTCAGCGAGCATTTCGGAAATGCAGCACTGAATTATCTTGGCGGAATCGCCGGGATCAACATCGGACCTGACGGCAGCGGTGCTTCTGCGGCAAAAACGTACGCGGCAGGAACCGAAACCGGCACAACAAACGTCAGATACAGTGCCGGAACAATCGAAAGCTGCAGTACGCAGCCGTCCAAAACCGTCTCTGGAAACAGCAGTCTTGGCGGCATTGTCGGATGGAATCTTACCGATGGTGTTGTAAAGCAGAATACAAGCTATGCAAATATCACGGCATCCGGAAGTTACGCCGGAGGGATCGCCGGAAGAAACAGCGGAATGATCCAGATTCCGGATGACAAAGACGATACCACAGACCGGACGATCGAGGCAGCAAACGGCAAAGCGATCGGCGGGATCGTCGGCATCAATGAGACACAGGGTAAGATCGAAGTCAACGCAAAAGGAAGTGCGACAGAAGTCGTTGCAGTCGGAAGCGGACTTACGGTCACCGGAGAAACGAAAGTCGGCGGAATCGCCGGCATAAACGAAGGTCAGATTGGAAAAGAAAGTCAGACAGCTGATCTGACCTGCAAGGCAAAGCTGGTGCGTGCTTCCCATGGTATCGTGGGCGGTATTGTCGGTGAGACGAAAAAAGATATTCTTCATGCCGTCAACCGCTGTACAAATATAACGGCAGATGCCGGGACAGCAGGCGGCATCACCGCAGAAAATCACAGCGGTCAGACCATCGGCAACTGCAAAAATTATGGAAACGTCAGCAGCAGTGACGGCTACGCAGCCGGCATCGCAGCGACAAACGAAGGAACCATCCGTGACTGTGTTGTATCCGGCGGCAGTGGAACGGGCGGGATCAAGATCCACAGCCTCGGTGAAAAAGAAATCGGAGCCGTCTGTGCGATCAACAGCGGCACGGTCAGTGGAAGTTATCCGGAAGGAAATGTAACGCTCCAGGGCGATGCCTCAATCTTTGGCGGCGTGACAGGAAGAAATACAGGCACCGTAGCTGTTATCACTCTGACCAGCATGCCGGTCATCGATGCCACAAAGAGCAAACTGACCGTCGGCGGAGCCGTTGGTGCGAATGAGGCGATCATTACACAGATAGTCGCAAAAGACTTAAAATTTGCAAAATTCAGCGGTTATCGCTATCTCGGAGGAATCACCGGAACAAACGGCGGCAGCGGAAAAACCACTGCAGGCGTCTCAGACTGTGTTTACTCCGGAACGATGACGGAAAAGACCGGTGCAGCCGGAAACTGCTACGGCGGTATCGCAGGCATCAACTATGCAACTCTGTCCGGATGCGAGATCACAAAGATCACGATGGAGATCAAAGGTGTCTATACCGCAACCAGTACCAGTACGGCAGCACAGAAAGAAAGTCTGGCAAGCCATGCCGGAGGCATCACCGGAAAAAATGAAACTTCTGCAACGATCACATCCTGCGTCATTGACAACAATCCGGACAGCAGGATCCGTGCGGATTACGGCATGCTCGGCGGCGTGACCGGATTTAACAAAGGAACGATCACCATGTCCGGCAGCAGCATCACGGTGGCTGTGATGAACCTGACAGAGGAACAGAAACAGGGCAGAAAAGCCGTGGAAGCACTGAATACAAATGCAGTGAACGTCAGCAATACATCAGGTAAAGATGTTCTGAAGGCGGATACTGATTATGTGAACTGGCCGGGAGATCGGACAATTGCAAATATAGAGTCCCTCAGTTATAACGGAGGCAGTAAAGTAATATCCGGAAGAATGCAGATGTATATGACAAGCAACGGAAATCTGGGAGGTATCGCAGCTTACAATGGAACAACGGGCACAATCGACCAGTGTGTATCCGGTAACTGGTTCCTGAACAACAAATCCAGTGCGATCAGTGTCGGAACCGGCGGCATCATCGGCATGAATGAGTCGGAAAAGGATTTGAGTTATCTGGTAAACGGTGCTTTTGTCGGACGACAGCTTTCCAGCAACGACACAAATCGTTTTGCAGGCGGCATCATCGGAAATCAGAATAATACGACAAGCAACGAATGGCATATCGAGAACTGTATTAACTATGGAACTATTTATTGTTATCGGACACATTACTCCGGAGGCATCATGGGGCAGTGGACCGGTACCGGAGGCACCATTGAAAACTGCCGTAATTACGGTATGCTTCAGACCAGTTATGGAACAGCATGGATCGGAGCGTCAGCCGGTATTGTTGCACAGCTTTATCATGCACAGGAAGGGCAGGAATACAATGTCATCGGCTGCGGAAACTATGGAAGTGTATTTACGAAAAATGGGCGTAACCAGGCGGATGGGCAGGGTGCGAACGACAGTGCGGGTATTCTTGGAAATATTACAACTTACAAAGTCCAAAATGCACAGGATGCTTCAAACTTTAAGGTACAGATTTTAGACTGCTTTAATGCACCTGGGGTAGAGATTTATTCTTCATCGATGGCTTCGGGCATCTTCGGATTTCTTTCGTGTGATAATCCGGTCAGTGATTTTCAACAGGCTAAGAAAGACCTCAAAGCTTCTACTGGAAACGTTGTCATCCGCATCGAACGCTGCCGCAATTTTTCCTATAAATTGCTGGGAAGTCAGTATGCAACCGGAATTTTCGGAGACAGACTGCAGGGCTGGAAAAATACTACGATCGTCAAGGATAATTATTCAATAAAGCCGCAACCGTCCTATATGCATGGAAGCCACGACGGCAGCGGTGCAGAAGATGTATACGCTGTCTATGCTTCCGGAATCGGTGAGGGAAATTCCAGCAACATGAATGCAGAAGATAGAATCAATAATTATTATATTGAGGGGATTCAGAGCTGGGGTTACAGTAATCTGAAGCTGGGAGAAGGAAAAGGAACACTTGGAAAAGGAAGCGGAAGTGCCGGAAATGGTTATTATGAAAGCGGTACAGGAAGATATTGCGTAAATATGTTCTTTATGTATGATATGACAGAACAGAAATATTTCCTTGCAAGTATCAATAACAGGACAAACAGCGGGATGACCAACATTAACGGAAAAGACAGCTACATCAATGAGAATGGATACATTGTAAATCGAAACGGCAGCAAGCAGGGACAGGTTCTCTATTATATTGATAACAGCAGTTATGATAACAGCAGACTTTATGACTATATTATGAAAGATAGTACGAATCCGGTCTTTGTGAATGCAAGAAACAGTTATAAACGTCTGGAAGGTGTGATCGATAACAAGATCCTGAAACCGTATTCTGCAGAAGCACAGGTAAGTAATGGTAAAGTAACGCTTCATATTACTCCGCAGAGTTTGCCGGGAAGTTATGATAATGAACGGAGTGATCCATTTGCATACGAAGTAGAAGTCACTGATCTGGCAGCAAATAGAAAGGTCGTGCGTACCGTTTATACAGAACAGGGAAGTTTCAATATTCCGTCCGGAATGAGCAATAATCTTCAGATCCGTGTGCGTTCTGTAAGTATGTATGATGAGGTAGAGCCGTCTGACTGGTATAAGATTGGTGAAAATAATATTAATAAAGTCCTTCCTGATCCGGATATTGTGATTGAGCTGGTGGAAAAGAGCGATGTGACAAATGGCTGTTCTTACCGCTATCGTCTGAAAAATCTGGATGAATATAATAAAACAGATAAAAAAGGGGATGCCGCTTATCCGAACTGGCAGGTGACCGTCAATGTACAAAGTGTAGGAACAGTAACGCTGGATGCAGACAATCCAACAAGAACAATGGAAGTGTCAAACCTGGATAAATATATTTATCAGATGGTTGCCCAGGCGTCATCAAAGCCGGGAAATACAACGCTTATGCAGTCCTCAAAACAGATTTCGACAGCAGTTTCGCTGCCGTATTATCGTCCGCCGATCACTTTAAAAACGTGGACACCTCAGCTGAGCAAAAACATTACAATCACCGGAAATACGCTGGATGATCTGACGGTCAATGTAGAACTGAATGCCGGAAGCAATGCAATGGATACCCCGCCAATCTATCGAGTGGAACTGGTTGGTACCTGGAATGGTCAGGTGGATACCGTTCTTGCAAAGGAAGATACACTGATCGTATCAAAAGGAAGTGCAAATGCAACATTCAGTGATCTTCCGGAATATATCAGCGAGGCGAAGGACATCAAAATCCGTATCTGGTATGCGGCGTCCGGACTTGGACCTGTTTACACTTACTGGGATGAGGATGTGACAGAAGCAAATGCGAACATCAAAGAACTGACCGGCGTGGATGAAAACGGAAGCGAAACATGGGATTACAGTTACAGTTCAGTTCTGGCACAGAGCGGATCAAAACAGTATTTTGAAAACTATACTTACTGGAGCGGTGTCCTCTGGCAGTTCCTGCCGACACCAAAATTGGATAATGTCGGTTCGACGCTGATCCCGGAGATTGATGAGAACAATGATATTTACTACACCTTCACCTGGGATACCGGTGTATCCGGAACGAATAACGCCAATTATCAGACAGCACTGACCGGAATCGATGACAGTGACCGTGAGGTCGTGATCAGCACGGACGGTGCTTACACAGGCGGTAAGTCGCTTCGCATCAACGGAAGTGACTGGAACTACAAAGAAGTAAGGCTGAAAGTGACAAGGATCGGAGATGCCAGTCAGAAACAGATCGGTCTTTCCTCTGAAGGAACGTATTCAGTAAAACAAAGACTTGCAAGACCGGGACAGCCGATGGTAGAAAACCTGGACAACAACGAGCTGGATTATCAGATCCGCTGGTCACCGCTCGCTTCCGAGACGGGGTGTGCGGGTTATCAGGTGTGCATTCGCAAATACAACAGTACAACGCCCGGGGCAGAAGAGGTTCTTGAAAATCTCGTGACGACCGATCAGAAGAAAAATGGTGTTTACACGATCAATACCGATCTGGAAGAATATGCAGGTCAGCGAGTGGTCGTATATGTGATCGCAAAAGCCGATCCGAACGGCAGTTATCTCGACAGCGTATCGGGTGTTACCTGTGAGCTTCCAATCCCGAAACGTTTGGCAAAGCCGAATGTCACCTGGAAAGTCGGCTGGAAATACGACAAAACAAGTCCGGTTGAGGTGTCATCCTTCAGATCCGGCGGACTGCGTGTCAGTCTGACTGCAGATGCAGCAAGCATCCCGTCAGGAGGAAGTGCTTATCTTCTGAAGGCTTATATCTATGACAGCGAGCAGGCAGCGGCGGCAGCGATCGACAGCGATCCGGGAGAGCAGTTCCTGGCATCTTATCCGGCGGACGGATCTCTGGTACAGATGAGTGTCACTGATTCCAGAAATTATTATCAGAATCTGACGAACCTTTCGATACAGCATGCCGGAAAATGGATCGTATTCTATGCGAGAATCTCTTCCGGAGGCGGAAACATCAGCTCACTCTGGACAAAATCCGCAGCGTTTCGGCTGCCGTATGTAAAACTGGAAGCACCGACGGTTTCATCTGATACAAAAACTTATAAAGTAAAAGCAAAAGTAACTGAAAATCCGGATATTCCGGGACAGGAGAAGACATGGAATGTACAGCACACCGTTCTTATGTGGGACAGCGTAGAATGTGCCAATCTCTACAGCATCGATCTTGCCGGAAACATGACCGATCCGAACTCACAGACCGGAAAAACACTGATCAGTGCGAAAGTCCGTGTTCAGGAAATGTCAGACGGCACCGTGGAAGTGCAGCAGTATGTCTCCCAGAAGAATAAAGACACCGGAGCGAACGAGTGGGTATGGAAATCCGTGGCAAAGAGCACGGACAGTTCACAGCCTGCCGGAACATCCGTTTACAAACTGAGCAGCTACAGTGTTGCAATCTCTTCTAATTATAAAGCATTGAATCAGGCAGAAGTTTATTATGAACTTACCCTGACGGCAGAACTGGAAGCCACGAAAAATGCAGACGGAGGCTTTTCCTACACACTGAAACTTCCGGATGCGGCAAAAGTAACTGCAGATGACGGAACTGTCATCACACACAGTGATCTTGCAGTCACCGAAAGTGCTGCATTTAAGGCAAATGTAACAGACAACTTGAGTGAACAGGGCAGTGCAGCTTATGCAGAATCCGCTGCAAATGAGATCAAATGGACAAATTAACGGAGGGAACCTATGATAAGGCATGGTCTGGAACAGTTAAAAGCAAATGGTAAAAAAGGAGTATCGATGGCACTTGTACTGTGCATTTCTGCCTTCTTTATGGCATTTGCAGCTGCAATCCTCTACACGGCGGGCGTTGTGACGGCTCAGTCCACGCACCGCCTGGAAGAGGAACGCTGTTACAGGCTTGCCAAAAGCTATGCGGACGTACTGGGAAGAGAGCTGACCAGGTATCAGAACAAAGGCGATACGGCAGCAGCCGGGAGCTTCTATGCATTTGCCAATCAGTTTCTGGACGGAGAACGCTATCTGGAATACAACTCCGATTATCCGGATACTTCCAAGTATCAGTATGTGCTGGATACCACAGATTTGAGTGACATTACAAAATCCGGCAGCCTGCCGGAAAACTTTGGGAACCTTCGCATCACCCTGAGTAAAGAAAAGAACAGCAGCGAAAATCAGACAGAATTAGAAGGCGGCGAGATCCCGGTACAGACCGGCAGTTATGATGCCGTCATCGCCGAAAAACAGAATATTTCTGTCCGGCAGTATATTTTTACGGTAGAAGTTACGGCATATTTTAATGATATGACCTATGCCTACAGCACCGAGTACACCAGAGAAGAGAAATACAATGTCCAGTTCTCACACAACGGCACGACCATTGTGTGGGATACAGACGATCAGGTCTGGAAAGTGGGTAACACCAGCGGAAATGAATACAGTTTTGATAATTCTGATCTGATCCAGTACAAATACCTGACCGGAAGCACAACGTCGTGTATCTTTGTAGAAAATGCAGATATACAGGAGGAAACTGCCGATGCGGAAACATAAGAAAACAAGAGCCAACAGCGGCGAGACATTAGTGGAAGTGACGGCAAGTATTTTTATCTTTCTGATCATGCTTGGCATCATACAGGGGGCGATCTCCTACAGCCAGGCATCCCTTGCCAAAAACAAAGAGATCCGAAGCGAGAATGCAAAAATCATCGAAGGACTGCAAAGTGCCGCCACACAGGAAGAAATGGTTAAAAATATGCAGTTTGTGGCGACCAATTCCGACCTGACGGTAAAAGGAAATCTGGTCTTTAACATCAATACCTCACTGGTCAGCAAGACCGTTGTCTATACGGACAGCAAAGGCGAGACGAAAAGTACATCCTTCTATATGTACGAAGCAGTGGACGACGGCAGCAGCAATAACTCCGACTCCGATTCCGCCACACCGGACGGAGGTGACGGATCGTGAAAAAAATAACAGAGATCCTGCGTAAGAAACAGGGCACAACAATGGTAGAAATGATGGTCACACTGCTCCTGATCAGCATCATGATGACCATGGCAGTATCGTCCCTAAGCTCCGCATCACATATCTTTATGCAGGTGCAGAAAACCCAATATGCCCAGTCCATCCTCGATACGGTGATGACAGAACTGCGGGCGATCACAAAAAATGCCAGTTCCTACATAAAAATATACGAAAATGCTAAGAATATTGCAAATTCTACTGGTAATTGTGATGGCAATACGATAGAATTTATAAATGAAGAAGGTTATGCAGTTTTGGTCTCAACCGATGGTTGTGATGACACCGAACTGTACATAGGGGACAATGTCATCGGAACTGCGAAAGCAGTGGAAGAAGGACAACTCCTGACCAGATATTATTTTGTGGATGGCGGAACATACACTTACGAAAAAGACGGAAAAGCAGCGGCGAGAGCCGTGGCGGCCGTATACGGCAAAGGCTTTTATATGGGCAATTATTTAAAGATTACCTACTCCTGGCCGGACGGAGCACAGGAAGAAGGTGTGACCGATCATATCCTCGCGACTGTCACACTTTACAGTGATGCAGATTATCAAGATCCCATCGCAGAAGACAGCGAAGTTCTCGAATTCCGCCACAAAATAGCATGCAAGACCGACATAACGGCTATTGCACAGAAAGACTAGGTACGAACGCCGGCACCGAGGCGATTGTATAAATAATAAACGAAAGAAAGAGGAGAAAAAGAGATGTTCAAAAAACTCAAAGAGAACAACAAAAAAGGATTTACTCTGGTAGAACTGATCGTTGTACTGGTAATCCTGGCAATCCTGGCAGCACTGCTGATCCCGGCACTGACAGGTTACATTGACAAAGCAAGAAACAAGAGTATCGTAGCAGAAACAAGACAGACCGTAATGGCTGCACAGACACTGGTAGATGAGCAGTATGCAAATAATGCGTCAACTGCAATTACTGTTGCACCTGCTGGAACAGTTACCTATGATAACGTGAGAAAACTGGCAGAAACAACAGGAAAAATTTCTAGCGTAACAGTTGATGACGGCGGTAAAATTACATCCCTTACTTATTCAAATGGTGGAAGAACATGTACATATAGTTCTGTAGCACAGACTAATAGCTCAGATGGAAACTATAATGTAACAAAGGGAGATACTCCTGAAGCATAGTTTAAAAGTGACATAAATCCACCAGAAAGCGAGTAAACCATACTGTCAACACAGCGAGATGAAAATGAATCTCTTAAGATTTCAATTCAATATCGCATTCTCAGAATGGTTTTACTCGTTCCGGTGGTGATTCTGCCGGCGGTCGTTACAGTTATACCTGGGGTACTCCGAATTCTTTATCGGGCAGACGCTCAGGTAGCTCTGGGGCATGCAAAATCGGTGCGGCTGGTACTTCAGATGACTGGCAGGGAGACTTACGGCGAGAGCAGATCTTTTTGTGACGCCTCACGGGAAGGGGCGTCACAGAGAGCGTCTGTGCACCTCTGCAATCCGCCGGAGGCTATATCGAAATGAGAGGATCATTTCACCAAAAATATTACAGGACGAGTAACAGGAGAAGAAAATGTTAACAGCAGTAGAAGCAATCCTATGGTTTTTAAGGTTTCTGTTCGGAGCCTGTATTTTCAGTTTTTTAAATGTTGTTATTGACAGGATGCCGCGTGGTGAGAGCGTGGTGAAAGGCCGCAGTCACTGTACGAACTGTGGAAGAGTTTTAACGGCATGGGAATTGATCCCATGTTTCAGTTTCCTTGCACTGAAAGGCAGATGCAAGGGATGCAAAAGCCAGATCCCGGTAAGGGATTTCTGGTCAGAAATGACAGGAGGAGCAGCTTTCTGTGGCTGCGTTTTGAGTTATGGCTGCGGCAGTTCCGGGATTTTATCCCTGAAGGGCGCAGTGATTTTTGCGTATTTAGGAATATTACTTGTGGTAGCCCGGATTGACTGGGATACTCAGATTATATATGACCGGTTTCACATTTTGATCCTTCTGCTGGGAGTGGCAGCATTGTGGCTGTTCCCGGAACATGGTATGGTTGACCGACTGATCGGGGCGGTGATCATTTCTGTTCCGATGCTTCTGCTGGCTCTTATTATACCGGGGGCATTTGGCGGAGGCGATATCAAACTGATGGCAGCGTCCGGATTCTTTCTGGGGACAGGCCCGGTGGTCTGTGCCATGTTTTTTGGCCTTCTGACCGGAGGCGGATACGGGGCGGCGATGCTGCTGGGAAAGAAGCTGGAGAAAAAAGACCACTTTGCATTTGGCCCGTTCCTGGCATTTGGCCTGGCACTGGCAGTATTTTTCGGAGATCAGATCGTGAACTGGTATTTGAGCCTTTTATCTTAGTCGGAGAAGACTCCCGCTTCTATAAGTGGCGAACAACGAAGTGTAGAATGCACAGTGATTCTGTTGGGTAAAATAAAACCTCATAAAAACGGCACAACAGAAGAAAGGAAAAAGGAATGGCACGTTTTCGATATACGGCGAAAAGCATGGATGGCAAAACAAAGCGGGGCACGATGGAAGCCCTGACGGAAAATGCCATGATCCAGGAGCTGAAATCGCAGGGACTTTTCCTTGTGGAAGCCAAAAACCTGACCGAAGCCAAGGGCTATAAAAAGCTTAATGCGAAACAGCTGGCGGGATTCTGTAAAGAGCTGTCAACGCTGCTCGCATCCGGAGTCAGCCTGGTGCGTGCACTGGATATTATCTCCGATCAGGAGGGAATCGACCCGAAAGAACGTGAGATCTATCAGGCGGTTCTGCTGGACCTGCGAAAAGGTATCGGCCTTTCCGACGCCATGGAGAGCAAAAAATGTTTTCCGGATCTGATGATCGGTATGATCCGTGCCGGTGAGGGAAGTGGTAATCTGGATCAGGTTACGGAGCGACTGACCTTGCAGTACGAAAAAGATTATAAACTGACGCAGCAGGTCAAATCTGCGATGACGTATCCGGTGGTTTTACTGGTGCTCTGCGTGGCGATCGTCATTCTGATCGTAACGTTTATCCTGCCGCAGTTCCAGTCATTATTTGACCAGATGGACAGCCTTCCGGTGCCGACGGAGATCCTGATCGCGATCTCAGATTTCCTGGTGCAGAAATGGTATGCGGCACTTTTGATCGTATTTACCGTTTTCATGCTGATCCGTATTATCATGGCAATCCCCGCTGTGCGAAGACAGATCGATTACCGGAAAGTACATATGCCGGTCTTCGGAAAGCTGTTTAAGATCATTTATACGGCACGTTTTGCGAGAACCCTGAGCAGCCTGTATTCGAGCGGTATGCCGATCGCAACGGCACTTGGCATCGCCGGAAACACGATCGGAAACAGCTATGTCGAAGGCCAGTTTGAGCAGGTTGTGGCACTGGTGCGAAGCGGTATCCCAATGTCACAGGCACTGCGGGAGGTAGATGGATTACAGAAAAAACTTGCCAGCACGATTCTTGTCGGCGAAGAGAGCGGACGACTGGATGTCATGCTGGATTCCATCGCACTGTCTCTGGAGGCAGATGCCGAAGAAGCGACCAAACGCATGGTAACGCTGATGGAGCCGCTTTTAATTATGATGATGGCGGTGATCGTCGGATTTATTATGATCGCAGTTATGCTGCCGATCTACGAATCTTACAGTGCGATTGAAAATTCATAGTTGCGAGTTACACTTATAATTAGGCAAAAGATGCCATACGAATTGTTCCGTACTTCGTACTCCCACAATTCTTTCTACGCTCCGCTTCGGTCGGTGCTAAACATGTGCCACTGGCACATAGCACCCCAATATTCGCATATCGTGAAGCTGACGCTCCACTTTTATGCTCATATTTGGGCGGATCATTAAGCCATAAAACCACTCCTGTGCAAGCACATCGTGGTTTCAGGCTTTTGATCCTGGCATCTTATGATGCAAAAATCCATTAGAAATTGCTGCACAATGAGATTTTATTATACAGAGGAGGAATTTATAAGTAACTAAATATATTGCTTAATATGGTTAAATGTGTTTAAATATACCTATGGAGGTATTATT
>NZ_JAJEQE010000064.1 GCF_020687205.1 Hominisplanchenecus faecis | reverse complement strand
TAAAAAATCATCGTTTGGCAAAGTCTATAAGTGATGTATCATGGTATGAGCTGACAAGACAGTTAGAATATAAGGCAAAGTGGAATGGCAGGAAATATGTCAAAATAGATAGATTCTATGCCAGTAGTCAGCTGTGTTCAGCCTGTGGATACCAAAATACAGAGACAAAAAACCTGTCCGTAAGGGAATGGGTATGTCCTGTCTGTGGCACAACGCATGACAGAGATATCAATGCAGCAAAAAATATACTGGAAGAAGGATTAAGACAAATAGCATAAAAATAACAATATAGGGCAGGGACTGTCCGAATTAACGCCTGTGGAGATAGTAGGTTGCGAGGTCTGCGAAGCAGGAAGCCCATTGGCTTTAGACAATGGGTAGTTCACTGTGAGAGAATACAACATGCTCAGATTCAATGAGTACAGTATGAAAAGCTGAAGTATAGAAAAAAAGAAAATGCATATCCTAAATCAGCAAAAAGGCAGAGAGATGATGCAAGGAGGCAGGATATGATTTCTTATGCGGAACAGGAGTTATTGGAAAGCATTGTGAAAAATACGAGCAGGTCGCTTCAGGATATTTATACTGTGTTGGGAAAGGTCTATGACGATGAGCTGGCACTGGATCTGAACATACAGGCGGCAGGCTATTCCGGGATCAAAGAAAAGGCGGCAAACTGTCTGTTTGAGACGGGAAATGTTCCGCCGCTGCTTGGTGTGATGGAGCGGGCGAAGCGGTGGGGAATGCTGCAGGCGAAGACGGCATTAAATGTAAATACCGGATATATGGCGAATATGCTGGCAAAAGAAGAACGGCTTCGCAGAAGTGATATGCAGAAAGCAACGCAGAAGCTGGAAATTTGCGGAAAAGAGTCTGAAACGATTGCCCGGGAATTTTTAAATCTTGAAGAAAAGAATATTCGGATTTTGCAGAACTATTGTCGGAAAAAAGAAAAAAAGAGTGCAAAAAACGGATAAAAGAGAGTGTTTGACGGCAGTTGTACAACGTGTTATACTGTACTATACTTTTAAAAGAGCGGGAGAGAAGAACATGCCGGCAAAAAAAGAAAATCGCATGAGAAAAGAGTTCGAAGAAAAAGATATACACCAGGAAGTGCGGCTGAACAAATATTTAAGTGAGGCGGGCGTCTGCTCAAGGCGTGAAGCAGACCGCCTGATCGAAGAAGGAAAAGTATTTGTGGACGGCGTGCGTGCAGAAAATGGCAGGAAGGTAACGGACGAGATGGAGATCACCGTCAACGGAAAACGATGCAGCAGAGGGCAGAAAATGGTTCTGCTGGCGTTTCACAAACCAGAGGGCGTAGTCTGCACGACGGACAGACGCTGGAACGATGTGACCGTGGAGGATGTGCTTCAGTATCCGACACGCGTTTTTTCGGTTGGAAGGCTGGATAAAGATTCCGAAGGACTGCTTTTGGTGACAAACAACGGAGATATCATCAATCAGATCATGCGTGCCGGTAATTATCACGAAAAAGAATATCTGGTGACGGTGGATAAACCGGTCACAGAAGAATTTGTCGAGCAGATGAGCCGGGGTGGGATCCCGGTTCTGGATGCCAGAACCAGACCGTGCAAGGTGGAAAAGATCGGAAAATACCGCTTCCGTATCATTCTGACGCAGGGACTGAACCGACAGATCCGCCGTATGTGCGAGTATTGTGGCTGTCGTGTGAAGAAACTGGTGCGGGTGAGGGTTATGAACATTGAGCTTGGTAATCTGCCAAAAGGACAGTACCGGGATGTGACGGAAGCAGAAATGCAAGAACTTTACCGGCAGTTACGGGCAGGAAATAAAAAAGCAGGAAAGAGCAGGAGGGGAACATGGACAAAAAACGCGAGAGAATGAAGGAGCTGACAGAGCTTCTGACAAAAGCAGGGAAAGCCTATTATCAGGAAAGCCGTGAGATCATGAGCAATTTTGAGTATGACCGGCTGTATGACGAGCTCCAGAAACTGGAAGAAGAGACCGGGATCGTCCTGGCAGGAAGTCCGACCAGACAGGTCGGTTATGAAGTGCTCGAAGAGCTTCCGAAAGAGCGACACGAGCAGCCGATGCTTTCTCTTGACAAGACAAAAGAAGTCGAAGTGCTGAAAGATTTTGTCGGTGCCCATAAAGTGCTGCTCTCCTGGAAAATGGATGGACTGACCGTCGTACTGACATACCGTGAAGGTACGCTTTTTAAGGCAGTCACACGCGGAAACGGTGAGATTGGGGAAGTTATCACAAACAATGCCAGAGTTTTTGAAAATGTTCCGCTTACGATACCATATAAGGGCGAGCTGGTCCTTCGCGGAGAGGCGGTTATTTCTTATAAAGATTTTGAGAAGATCAATGAAGAGATTGCAGATGTGGATGCAAAATACAAAAATCCGCGAAATCTGTGCAGTGGGTCTGTGCGTCAGCTGAACAATGAGATCACTGCCAGACGCCATGTACAGTTTTTTGCATTCTCCCTAGTGCGTGCGGACGGCGTGGATTTTGAAAATTCCAGAGAAAAGCAGTTTATATGGCTTTCGGAGCAGGGATTCAATGTGGTAGAGCACAAAATGGTGACAAGGGAGACTGTGGAAGAAACCGTTGCCTGGTTTGCAGAAGAAATCGAGAACAATCCGATTCCGTCGGACGGACTGGTAGCCATCTATGATGACATCGCATATGGCATTTCCCTTGGACGGACGGCAAAGTTTCCAAGAGATGCCTTTGCATTTAAATGGGCAGATGAGATAAAGGAAACGCATCTGCTCTCGATCGAATGGAGTCCGTCAAGAACCGGGCTGATCAATCCGGTTGCGATTTTTGAACCGGTGGAGCTGGAAGGAACAACGGTGAGCCGTGCCAGTGTACATAATCTCAGCATTATGAAGGCACTGCAGCTTGGCATCGGTGATACCATTCAGGTTTATAAGGCCAATATGATCATTCCGCAGATCGCCGAAAACCTGACCAGAAGCGGAAACATAGAGATTCCGCAGACCTGTCCGGTGTGCGGCGGCGTAACCAGAATACAGAGGACGGCAGATGTGGAGACCTTATACTGCACCAATCCGGAGTGTCAGGCAAAGAAAATCAAATCTTTTGCACTGTTTGTCAGCAGAGATGCGATGAATATGGAAGGAATGTCGGAAGCGACTCTGGAAAAATTTATCGGAAGCGGATTTATCCATGAATTTGCAGATATTTTCCAGCTTTCCCGATATAAAGATGCGATCGTTGAGATGGAAGGATTTGGCGAAAAATCCTACGAAAAACTGATGGCGGGAATCGAGCAGGCAAGAAATACGACACTGCCGCGGCTGATCTACAGCCTTGGAATCCCGAACATCGGCGTTGCAAATGCGAAGATGATCTGTAAGGCGTTTGATTATGACCTGGAAAAGATCCGCACTGCAGATGCCGAGACGATGGCGGGGGTAGACGGCATTGGAGAGGTGATCGGAGCAGCGGTTGCCGATTATTTCCGGGATGCGAAAAAGGCAGAGCAGCTGGATGATCTGCTTGAGGAGATCCATCTGGAAAAATATGTGCCAAATGAAACAGAACAGATCTTTGCAGGCAAGAATTTTGTGATTACAGGCTCGCTGGTTCATTTTGCAAACCGCAATGAGCTGAAAGCAAAAATTGAAGAAAAAGGCGGAAAAGTCACAGGTTCTGTCACTTCAAAAACGGATTATCTGATCAACAATGACACACAGTCATCTACTTCAAAAAACAAGAAAGCAAAAGAATTAGAGATACCTGTCATTTCAGAAGAAGATTTCCTTGGTATGCTGGAACAGAGGTGAGAATAGCATGGCAGAGAAAGAAAAAAAGCAGTCGGTACAGACGATTCAGACGAAAACGAGGGTAGAAAAAGGAAAAAGCGGTATTGCCAGTGTGATTTTTGGCAGGACCGGTATTATCATACTGTTGATCTTGCTGCAGGTCGGTTTTCTGATCGCAGGATACACGTATCTGCAGGGCAAGATGTACTTCATCGATTCTGTTGTGAAGGCAGCAGCGGTGATCCTTGTCATTTATCTGACAAATAACCGGAGCAATCCGGCTTTTAAGATGGTATGGATGACGATCATGCTGGTTGCACCGGTGTTCGGTGTGTTGCTCTATATTTTTGTGGAGTTTCAGGTCGGAGTGCGGTGGCTCAATGCAAGGCTTGAACATATGCATGAAATGACAAAAAAGCACTGGACGCAGGATGAAGCTGTACAGGAGCAGCTCAAAGAAGAGGATTCTGAGGTTGCATCTCTGGCACATTATGTCTGTGAATACGGCGGATTTCCGGCATATGAAAACACCGGCGTCAAATACTTCAGCTGTGGGGAAGATAAGATTGAAGAACTGATCCGTCAGCTGGAAAAAGCGGAGAAATTTATTTTCATGGAGTATTTTATTGTAGCGAAAGGCTACGTGTGGGATCGGGTGCTGGAAGTGCTCAAACGAAAGGCAGCCGAAGGCGTTGAAGTGCGTTTCATGTATGACGGTACCTGTACGGTATCGCTTTTGCCGCCGAATTACCCGAAAAAACTCGAACAGGAAGGGATTGCCTGCCGTGTGTTTTCGCCGATCCGGCCGGCTCTGTCCACACATCAGAACAACCGTGATCACCGAAAAATCGTGGTGATCGACGGCAAAGTGGCATTTACCGGCGGCATCAACCTGGCGGATGAATATGTGAACCGCAAGATCCGTTTTGGGCACTGGAAAGATACGGCGATCATGCTGGAAGGAGACGCAGTGCGAAGCTTTACGCTGATGTTCCTGGAGATGTGGAACGTGGCCAAAAGCGAAAAAGTAGAAGAGTTTGATCCGTATCTGGATGTCATATACGAAAGAGAAAAACATTCCGGCGAAGGTTTTGTGATTCCTTACGGCGACAGTCCGATTGACGGAGAACACGTAGGAAAAATGGTGTATATGGATATTCTGAATACCTCAAAACGGTATGTACATATCATGACACCTTACCTGATACTGGATAATGAGATGATGACAGCTTTGAAATTTGCGGCAAAACGCGGGGTGGAAGTGATCATTATTATGCCGCACGTGCCGGATAAATGGTATGCTTTCGTCCTGGCGAAAACGTACTACAATGAACTGCTCGATGCCGGCGTGCAGATTTATGAATATACACCGGGCTTTGTGCATGCAAAAGTATTTACAAGCGATGACCGCAAGGCCGTAGTCGGAACCATCAACATGGACTATCGCAGCCTGTATCTTCATTTTGAATGTGCAGCTTTTTTATATGAGAACAGTGAAATCCCGGCGGTGGAGAACGATTTCCAGGAAACACTGAAAAAATGTCAGAAGATCACACAGGAAGATTACAAAAAGCAAAAGAGCTTTGACAAGATCGCAGGAAGTATCCTGCGTGTATTTGCACCGCTTATGTAGAAATAGGACGACGGTGCCACAGAAAACGAAACACTGAAGGAGGACAATTATCATGCCGATCAAGGTTCAGGGCGATCTGCCCGCAAAAGAAATACTGGAAAGAGAAAATATATTTGTGATGGATGAGAATCGGGCGATGCATCAGGATATCCGTCCGATCCAGATCCTGATCGTGAATCTGATGCCGCTCAAAGAAGAGACCGAGCTGCAGCTTTTGCGATCCCTTTCCAATACGCCACTCCAGATCGATGTGACCTTTTTAACGATGAACAGTCACGAATCCAAGAATACCTCTACCAGCCATCTGAATAAATTCTATCTGCATTTTCAGGATGTGAAAGAAAATAAATACGATGGCATGATTGTCACCGGTGCACCGGTCGAGAATATGGAGTTTGAAGAGGTGGATTACTGGAAAGAGATCACGGAGATCATGGACTGGAGTGAGACGCATGTAACCTCCACCATCTTTTTGTGCTGGGCGGCACAGGCATCTCTCTATCATTTTTACGGTCTGAAGAAAAGACAGCTTCCGCAGAAAATGTTCGGTCTGTTCTGGCATCGCGTGCTGAACCGCAAGATCCCGCTGGTGCGTGGCTTTGATGATGTCTTTCTTGCACCACATTCCAGACATACTGAAGTTTCCATCGATGACATCCGTGCGACAAAGGAGATCACGATTCTTGCAGAGTCCGATGAGGCAGGATTTTTCCTCGGTATGGCAGACGGCGGAAGAAAGATCTTTATCATGGGACATCCGGAATACGACCGTGTGACTCTGGATGGAGAATATAAGAGGGATCTTGGAAAAGGAATGGATATCCAGATGCCGAAAAATTATTATGAAAATAACGACTGCAAAAACAAACCGCTGCTTCTGTGGAGAGCACATGCAAACAATCTGTATACAAACTGGCTGAATTATTATGTATACCAGAGCACCCCGTTTGACCTGATGGGAACACCGGATTTTTCCAGCATCTCCATGGATTAAAACTTTATGAGACATTATTTTTAGATGCATAAGAAAAGAACACGCCCACTTTACCGGATCTTCCGGCGAAGCGAACGTGTTCTTTTTTGCCCTAATCTTTCAGAGATTTGTCGGACAATCCCTGAGCATAGGCGACAAGCCTTGCTTTGTCAACCGTATCCAGATCGTGAAAACAATCAAGCAGTGCAATGTCTTCGTTGGGAAGAGGACTTGTTGCGGATGGTTTTCTTACATCAGAGCGTCCGATCAGATAATCGGTGCTGACATGGAAAATATCTGCCATTTTGATCAGAGATTTCAGACTTGGCAGATGCTTTCCGTTTTCGTACGCACTGACGGTTTCCTGAGATACTTCCAGCTCCAGACTGAGGCGAAGTTGTGTGATATTCTTTTCGGCACGTAATTCACGAATGCGATTTTTCATTTGTAACCTCTCCTTCTCCAATATCATACAATTTATACTTGTATCGCTCAGAGGCAGCTGTTATAATAAAAACAAGTACAACCTGTAAAATATATGGGGAGAACAGGTAAAGATGCCAAAACTTCGAAAATCAGTCGAAAGACAGAAGAGAAGCGGGAGAAACGTTCAGAACGTCTGCAATCGTAAACAGCTTTTCAAGGGAGATCGAAGTGATCTTTCCCGGAGCTTCCAGATTGCTCAGATGTGTCCGGCTCATCGATATCAGGGCGGCAAGTTCCTCCTGTGTGAGTCCGCGCAGTTTGCGGTAACGGGCGATATTCAGCCCAAGCTGCTGCAGTTGTCTGGGATAATTTGTGTTTGACATGAGTTGATACCTCCGCCAAAACTTTATATGTGGAAAATGAGAATAAAAAGGCTCAGCAGGTTCATTTTGCAAAGCCACATATTGCAAAACAAGAGAAAAGATATTATAATAACAAAAGATTATAAAAGAAATGGCTCAGTGTTTTTCCATCTGTTTTCTGTAACAGGCATAAGATAAGACTTCGTTCAGTGCCGGGGAGGCCATATCCTGGCAGGTTGCAAAGAGGAGATACATTTCGGTACTGGCAAAGGGGTATTTCTCCGGACAGTCGGTCATGCCGACCAGATAGTCAAGTGAGGTATCATAAAATTCTGCCAGAAGCTTCAGTATATCCAGAGGTGGCACACGCAGGCCGTTTTCGTAGTTGCTGTAGGAAGAACGGCTGAGATGGATTTTTGAGCAGACATAGGACTGTGTGTAGTTTGCTTTTGCACGGAGAAATTTCAGACGGTTTGCAAGATCGTTTGTGTTCATGAAGAACCTCCCATATAGTATATTTGTTGTTGGTGATGCAGTGAAAAATGCCATTAAGCCATAAAACGGCTCCTGTGCAGACATATCGTGGTTTTGGACGTTTGCCCCTGACATCTTCACAGTTGAGTATAACATAAAAGCCTTGGGTTTGGGGAAAATAACAGAGTTTGAGGAAGAGAAGTGGGAATTGACAGAATGAAATGGAAATATTTGCGTTATGTAATGAAAAACAAAAACAGTAAAAATCCGTGGAAACGGATAATTGTAAGATGGTACACGATGTTCTTAAGGCGAGGATGCCGCAGAGAACGGCGGTATCTGGCAAAAAGGTATATTCGCGTCGCACCGCCGAAATACACGGCAAAAGATATTCTGCAAAAAGCAGGAAAGTAAACAGATTCAGCGGCTTAAATAGCTGTTGTGATAACGCCCGTCAAATGTGACATCTTCCCCGAACCAGGCGGGCGGACAGAAAGAATTGGCACTTGCTTCGTCCGGGAATTCGACTTCGGCAAGAAGCAGGCCTTTGCAGGGTTCATAAAATACATCCAGTTCGATGGTAAGACCATTCTCCATAGGGATCAGATAACGTCTCTTGGAGATCAGTTTGCCGTCGATTTTTTCTTTCAGATGGGCATAACCTTCTGCACCGAGCGGCAGGTTGTATTCTTCCCGTGCCATCAGGCCGCCGGATTTGTAGGTGAGGATATAGTCGTCGTCCTGACGGCGGATGCGGACGACCGGTTTGCGGCAGAGATAGCCCTGCTCGATCAGAACACTGCGGCAGGATTCAAGATCCGCAGGAAGATTTTTTTCATCGATCAGATATTTTCGTTCAATTTCCATAAATCAGTACCTCCTGAAAAAAGAATATCGCAGAAAACAAAAAAGTGCAAGTACAAGTAGATTGGGACTGGAAAGAAGCGTCTGTTTTTGGTAGAATGTCAGATAGATCAACAGGAAATAACAGGGTATGCAGATACCGGAACGGAGGATAAAATGAGTAGAGTTGGGATTTTTCTTGCAGATGGATTTGAAGAGATCGAAGGGCTGACGGTGGTTGACATCTTAAGAAGAGCCGGGATCGATATTTCCATGATCAGCATCAATGGGAAAAAGAAAGTGACGGGAGCACATGGGATCGCTTTAGATATGGACGAAGATATCGTACAGTGCGATCCGGATAAACTGGATATGCTGGTGCTGCCGGGCGGTATGCCGGGCACGACGAATCTTGCGGCATGTGAAAAGCTGACGGAGGCACTGAAAAAGGCAGACCAGGAAAAACGCGGGATTGCGGCGATCTGTGCGGCACCGAGCGTGCTTGGTGACCTCGGATTTCTGAAAGGGAAAAAAGCCGTCTGCTATCCGGGATTTGAAAGCCGTCTGACCGGAGCCGAAGTGCTTGCAGTTCCGGTCGTAACAGACGGGCACATTACCACGAGCCGCGGCATGGGAACGGCGATCGCATTTGCACTGGAACTGACGAAAAGACTGAAGGATGAAGAGACGGCGAAGCAGGTTGGCCGTTCGATCCTTTATAACGTATGATATGGACGATACGTGATCTTAAGAAAAAAGCACGGAAACTTCTGAAAAACTGTTACTGGCCGGCGGTTGCAGTCTGTCTTCTGACGACGATGCTGACCGGATGGATTGGCAGTGCGGGCATCGGTATCGGCAGGATCCAGGCAGAAAATGCATCCGGGCTTGAGATGTCAGAGCAGCGGATGCGAGAACTGAAAGATGATCTGAAAGACCGCAATCCGATCGCAGAATATAAGATCAGCATTGTACAGAAACAGCTGAATCTGCTGGTCTTTGTCTTTGCGGTCACAGCATCGATCGTGATCGTGGTGCTTGGTCTGCTGGTCATCTTCTGTATCGGTAATCCGGTGAAGGTCAGTTCCAAACGTTTTTTTATGTGCAACCGGAAAAGGACAGCCAACATCGGCATGATTCTGTATGTGTTTCGGAATCACTATACGATGCATGTGACAGTGGCGATGTTTTACCGTACAGTCAGTATCATAGGGCATGGTTTGTTGCTTATCGTACCGGGCATTATAAAGCATTATGAGTACAGCCTGATTCCGTATATTCTTGCGGAAAATCCGACCATGCAGTATAAAAGGGCGGCACAGCTCAGTACAAAAATGTCAGAAGGGCAGAAGATGGCGATGCTGAAAATGGATCTGTCCTTTCTTTTCTGGGAGATCGCGGGAATTTTTTCACTGGGTCTGGTTTCGGTGTTTTACACCATGCCGTACCGGGAGTTTGCAAAGGCCGGGCTTTATGAAGTGCTGCGGCAGAATGCCCTTGCGGACGGGGTTTGTGACAGCACGGAACTGCCTGGTTTTGAGACGGATCTGGGCGTATAAGTGCCGGATTTATGAAATTTTTAGAAAAAAGTTATGGTTTTGTTGAAAAAAACAGTGGCATTTTGAAAGGTGCTGTGTTATACTTCTAGAATGACTGCAAGTATGTAAAGAAATCTACAGACCGCTGATGCGGCGTAGGGTTATGGGCAAGATGATAACGGATTGCACATATCCGCTTGACTTATAGAATTAAGGAGGACATAGGAAATCATGAGTTTACAGGTGGAAAAGTTAGAGAAGAACATGGCGAAGCTGACAATCGAGGCTTCCGCAGAAGAGTTTGAGGCTGCTGTTGAGAAAGCATATCAGAAAGCAAAGAAAAGTATCTCTCTTCCAGGATTCCGCAAGGGCAAAGCACCGCGAAGAATGATCGAGAAAATGTATGGTACAGGTGTTTTCTATGAAGATGCAGCAAACGAGCTGATCCCGGATGCATACAGCAAAGCACTGAGCGAGTGTGAGGAGCAGATCGTATCTCAGCCGAAGATTGATGTGGTTCAGATCGAGTCCGGCAAACCATTTATTTTTACTGCTGAAGTAGCTCTGAAACCTGAAGTAACTCTGGGTGAGTATAAAGGAGTAGAAGTTGAAAAAGCACCGGTTGAAGTAACGGATGCTGAGATCGACGCAGAAGTTGACAAACAGAGAGAGCAGAATGCAAGAACCATCGATATCGATGACAGAGCAGTTGAAAAGGGCGATATGATCAAATTAGATTTTGACGGTTCTGTTGACGGCGTTCCGTTCGACGGTGGCAAAGCAGAAAACTATGACCTGACTGTTGGTTCCGGAAGCTTTATCCCGGGATTTGAAGATCAGCTGGTAGGTGTCAAGATCGGTGAAGAGGTAGACGTTAAGGTTACTTTCCCGGAAGATTACCATGCAAAAGATCTGGCAGGAAAAGATGCAGTTTTCAAATGCAAAGTAAATGAAATCCACGTAAAAGAAGTTCCGGAAGCAGATGATGATTTCGCACAGGATATTTCTGAATTTGATACACTGGCTGAGTACAAAGAAGACATCAAGAAAAATCTGATGGAGCAGAAAGAAAAAGAAGCAAAAGCTGCAAAAGAGGCAGCTGTTGTTGCTAAAGTTGTTGAAAATGCAACCATGGAAATTCCGGATGCAATGGTAGATACACAGGTTCGCAACATGGCAGACGATTTCGCAAGAAGAATCCAGTCACAGGGACTGACCGTTGACCAGTACTTCCAGTTTACAGGCATGACAGCAGAAAAACTGTTCGAGCAGATGAGACCGGATGCACTGAAGAGAATCCAGAACAGCCTGGTTCTTGAAGCAGTAGCAAAAGCAGAGAATATCGAAATTTCTGATGAAAGAGTAGAAGAAGAACTGCAGAAGATGGCAGACGCTTACAAGATGGAGCTGGACAAAGTGAAATCTCTGATGGACGATGCAGCGATTGATCAGATGAAAGATGACCTGGCAATCCAGGCAGCAGTAGATCTGGTAAGAGATGCAGCAAAAGAAGTAGAAGCAAAAGAAGAAGAGAAAAGCGAAGAAGCATAAGCCGATTGACAGACAATGATGGCAAGTGGAAGGAGTGTTGACATGAGTTTAGTACCTTATGTCCTGGAACAGACCAGCCGCGGTGAGAGAACTTACGACATTTATTCAAGACTTCTGAAAGACCGTATCATCTTTCTTGGAGAAGAAGTAAATGATGTAAGTGCCAATCTGATCGTTGCACAGCTTTTATTCCTGGAATCTGAAGATCCGGGAAAGGATATTCATCTGTATATTAACAGCCCGGGCGGTTCCGTGAGTGCAGGATGGGCAATTTATGATACCATGCATTATGTGAAATGTGATGTTTCCACAATCTGCATGGGCATGGCAGCAAGTATGGGTGCATTCTTACTGGCAGGCGGTGCAAAAGGCAAACGTTTTGCACTTCCAAACGCAGAAATTATGATCCATCAGCCATCTGGCGGAGCGCAGGGACAGGCATCTGATATCAAGATCGTAGCAGATAAGATCATTGATACCAGAAGAAAGCTGAATGAGCATCTGGCAGCAAATACTGGTCAGCCGCTCAGCGTGATTGAGGTAGACACAGAAAGAGATCATTACATGAGTGCCGAAGAGGCAAAGGCATATGGCCTGATCGACGATGTGATCAGCAATCACTAGATACAAAGGAAGGGGTGTTGCCATTATGCAACGCCCCTTTTTCGATTGAAACAGAATGATGTTGATATTGTTATTTGGAGGTTTGAAATGGCAGGAAAAATAGGAGAACAGAAAGTAAGATGTTCCTTTTGCAATAAATCAGAAGATCAGGTGCGCAAGCTGATCGCAGGACCGGATGGGGTTTATATTTGTGATGAATGTATCGAAATCTGTGACGAAATCCTGGAAGAAGAATTAGAAGATGAATTTAACATGACGGTGGATGAGGAGATCAATCTTCTGAAACCGGAGGAGATTAAGGCATTCCTGGATGATTATGTGATCGGACAGGATGAGGCCAAAAAAGCACTTTCTGTTGCTGTTTACAATCATTACAAGAGAATCCTTGCAGGAAAAGATCTGGATGTAGAACTGCAGAAAAGTAATATCCTGATGCTTGGTCCGACCGGTTCCGGTAAAACACTGCTCGCACAGACACTGGCGAAGCTTTTGAATGTACCGTTTGCGATCGCAGATGCGACAGCACTGACGGAAGCGGGATATGTCGGCGAGGACGTGGAGAATATTCTGCTGAAGATTATTCAGGCAGCAGATTATGATATCAAGAAAGCAGAGCATGGTATCATTTATATTGATGAGATCGACAAGATCACAAGAAAATCGGAGAATGCATCGATTACCCGAGATGTGTCCGGTGAAGGTGTGCAACAGGCACTGCTGAAAATCCTGGAGGGTACGGTTGCTTCTGTTCCGCCTCAGGGAGGAAGAAAGCATCCGCATCAGGAACTGCTTCAGATCGATACCACAAACATCCTCTTTATCTGCGGCGGAGCATTTGAAGGACTGGAAAAGATCATCGAGAACCGTACCGACACTAAGGCGATCGGCTTTAATTCGGCACTTCAGGAGAAAAAGACAGAGGATGTCGGAGCTGTACTCAAACAAGTACTTCCGCAGGATTTCATTAAATTCGGTATGATTCCGGAGTTGATGGGTCGTGTGCCGGTCATCGTTTCTCTGAATCCGCTGGATCGTGACACCCTGATCCGTATTTTGCAGGAGCCGAAGAATTCCATCGTAAAACAGTACAAAAAACTGTTTGAGCTGGATGGCGTGGATCTGGAGTTTGATGATGGTGCAATCGAGGCCATTGCAGACAAGACACTGGAGAGAAAGACAGGTGCCAGAGGTCTGCGTGCGATCATGGAACAGGCTATGATGGATCTGATGTACCGCATACCGTCCGATGATACGATCGCTTCCTGCGGTGTGACAAAAGAAGTGATCGAAGGCACAGGAGAACCAATCCTCACACATAAAGAAAAAACAGCCGCAAAACCACGCGGCAGACGCTTTAAAAATGGAGTTGAAGAAACAGCATAATGAGTGAAGAAATAACACGTATGCCGGCAGTTGCACTGCGAGGGATGACGATCCTGCCATCGATGATCGTGCATTTTGATGTAAGCCGGGATAAATCGATAAAGGCGATCGAACAGGCGATGACAGCGGACCAGAAACTGTTTGTGGTGACACAGAGAGATCCGGAAGCTTCAGATCCGGGGATCGATGATCTGTATCACATCGGTACCGTTGTGGAGATCAAACAGCTTGTGAAATTACCGAAAAATATTATACGCGTACTGGTAGAAGGCCTGGAGCGTGCGGAACTTTTGGAAATGGAAGTATCTGCCGGATATCTGGACGCCAAAGTTGCAACGTTCCCGGATGTCAAAGATCAGGATTATCCGGGAAAAGGCGATGAAGTCGGACAGCAGGCGATGATCCGCAATCTGAAAGAACTGTTTCAGAAGTACGCACAGGCAAACGGCAAGATCAGCCAGGAGCTGGTGCGTCAGATCATGGAGATCGAAGATCTGGAGCATCTGACAGATCAGATCGCGATCCATATTCCACTGTACTATGAAGAAAAACAGAGGATTCTGGAAGCTGTTTTTCTGTATGACCGCTATGAAGAGCTCTGTGTGATTCTTGCAAACGAAGAGAATATCATGCGGATCAAAGTGCAGCTTCAGGAAAAGGTAAAGGCACGTATCGACAAAAATCAGAAAGAATATATTTTAAGAGAACAGCTGAAATTAATAAGAGAAGAACTGGGCGATGACACAACGCTGGATGATGCACAGCATTTTCTGGAAGAAACGGAAAAGCTGACGGCAGGCGAAGAAGTCAAAGAGAAGATACGAAAAGAGATCAAACGCTTTTCTAATTCGGCAGGCAATACTTCTGAAGCAGGAGTGATCCGTGGCTATATCGAGACACTGCTGGAAATGCCGTGGGATAAAATGTCTGAGGATAACGAAGATATTTCCGCAGCGAGAAAGCAGCTGGATCAGGATCACTACGGACTTGAGAAAGTAAAAGAGCGTGTGTTAGAATTTCTGGCAGTCCGGACGCTGACCAGGAAAGGGGACAGTCCGATCCTCTGTCTGGTTGGCCCGCCGGGAACCGGTAAGACTTCCATTGCAAAATCCATTGCGGAAGCACTGAACAAACAATATGTCCGCATCTGTCTTGGCGGTGTGCGGGATGAAGCTGAGATCCGCGGCCACAGAAGAACATACGTCGGAGCGATGCCCGGGCGTATTGCGAACGGACTGAAAATGGCAGGCGTCAAAAATCCGCTGATGCTGCTGGATGAAGTAGACAAGGTGAGCAGCGATTACAAAGGCGATACTTCATCTGCTCTGCTGGAAGTCCTTGATCCGGAGCAGAATGTCAGATTCCGCGATCATTATATTGAGATCCCGGTGGATCTTTCAGAAGTTTTGTTTATCGCAACGGCAAACGATGTGCAGGGGATCCCGCGTCCGCTTCTTGACCGTATGGAACTGATCGAGATCTCCAGCTATACGGAGAATGAGAAACTGCATATCGCAAAGGAACATCTTTTGAAAAAGCAGATTCGAAAACATGGATTGGAAAATTATACCTTTACCGTTTCGGACGGTGCTCTGAAAAAGATGATCACATCTTATACAAGAGAGGCTGGAGTGCGGGGACTGGAGCGTCGCATCGGCGAGATCTGCAGGAAAGCGGCAAAAGAGATCCTCGAAGAGAAAAAAACGGCAGTCCGCATCACAGAGAGCAACCTGAGTCGTTATCTCGGAAAAGAACGTTACCACGTAGAAAAAGCCAATGAAAAAGATGAGGTTGGCATCGTACGCGGTCTGGCATGGACCAGTGTCGGCGGTGTAACCTTGCAGGTGGAAGTAAACTGCATGCCGGGCAAAGGTGATTTCAAGCTAACTGGTCAGATCGGGGATGTGATGAAAGAGTCCGCACAGACAGCAATCAGCTACATCCGATCTGTCGGGGATAAGTGGAACATCGACCGGGGGTTCTTCCGGGAACACGATATACATATCCACATTCCGGAGGGGGCGGTTCCAAAAGACGGACCTTCCGCAGGTATTACGATGGCAACAGCGATCCTGTCGGCGATCACGGAGATCCCGGTCCGTGCAGATGTTGCCATGACAGGTGAGATCACATTGCGGGGCAGAGTGCTGCCAATCGGCGGACTCAAAGAAAAGCTGCTGGCAGCGAAAAATGCAGGTATGCACAGGGTGCTTGTGCCGGAGAAAAACCGTGTGGATGTGCAGGAGATATCCGGCGAAATCAAAAAAGGACTGGATATCCGTTTTATGGAAAATATGGATGAAGTGCTGGAACTGGCACTTTGCAGCCAGAAATAGAACAAAAGGAAAACAGGAGGAAACGAGATGATCGTAAAGAATGCAGAACTGGAAACTGTCTGTGGCATTACCAGCAAATTGCCGGAAAACGGGCAAATAGAAGTGGCATTTGCAGGAAAGTCAAATGTAGGGAAATCTTCTCTGATCAATGGGCTGATGAACCGAAAGTCTCTTGCACGTACCAGCTCGGCACCGGGAAAGACGCAGACCATCAATTTCTATGCCGTGACCGGACGCAGAGAGACAAAAAAAGAAGCACAGGGCATGGTGTCTGCGGATGAGAAGGTTTATCTCGTGGACCTTCCGGGCTATGGTTATGCCAAAGTTTCGCAGAACGAAAAGCAGAAATGGGGCAAGATGATCGAAGATTATCTGCATAAATCCTCACAGTTAAAAGCAGTCTTTCTGCTGATCGATATCCGCCATGATCCGTCCGCAAACGATAAGCAGATGTATGACTGGGTTCTGCATAATGGATTCTCACCGATCATTATCGCTACCAAGTTAGATAAGATCAAGAGAAGCCAGGTGCAGAAACAGGTCAAAGCCATCAAACAGGGATTGCAGGTAGAAAAAGGGACACGGGTGATTCCGTTTTCCGCAGAAACAAAGCAGGGAAGAGAAGAAATCTGGAGTGTGATCGAAGGATTTCTGGATGCGGAATAAAAATTTATCGTTGATTTCCTGGCAGGTGTAAAGAACTGAAATGCCGCACATTTTAAAATAGTGTTTGCAAAAGAATAGTATTGCATGTGCAAATGAACGAATTCCCCGAAGGGCACGTAAAAGTGCCTTCCCTGGAATTGTTCATTTTGC
>NZ_JAJEQE010000063.1 GCF_020687205.1 Hominisplanchenecus faecis | reverse complement strand
AGTTTCTCGAAAGTATGAGAAAAATAAGAAAGGAGTAAGTTACTGTAAAACTAAAAATGTAATCAAAAACGAAAAACTTTTACTTAAAGTGAATCATAGATTAACAAATATCCGTAAAAACTATTTAAATCAGACCACATCTGAAATCGTAAATCGAAAACCAAGATTTATTTGTATCGAAGATTTAAACGTTAGTGGAATGATGAAGAATAGACATTTATCCAAAGCGGTTCAGAATCAGGGATTCTTTGAATTCAGAAAACAGCTTGAGTACAAATGTAATAACAATGGTATTCAGCTCATTGTAGCTGATCGGTTTTATCCATCGTCAAAACTTTGTAGTTGTTGTGGAAATATAAAAAAGGATTTGAAATTATCTGACAGAATTTATAAATGTGAATGTGGAAATGTTATAAATAGAGATTTTCAAGCATCACTAAACCTAAAAGTTTATGGAGAAAAATTTGCAAGCTAACAATTAAACGTTAATGCAAATATGTACGGATGCGTTAATTCGGAATTTACGCCTATGGAGAGTACAAGAACTTGTGAGTAGTATCTGTTTCGACAGTACAAAAGCATACTCATTGAAGTAGGAATGAAACATAAAGGTTTATAACTTTTTATAAGTTTTCAGTAACGGAATTGCGATGGAACAATATTCGGTAACCGGGATGAGCTGTGCCGCCTGCAGCAGCAGAGTAGAAAAAGCAGTCAGTAAAGTTCCGGGTGTGACTTCCTGCTCGGTGAGTCTGCTGACAAATTCGATGGGCGTGGAAGGGACGGCAACTTCCGATGCGATCATCTCGGCGGTGGAAGCTGCAGGATATCATGCGGAAAAGAAAGGAACGGGCACAAAGGGAAATCAGGGCAGTGCGGCAAAGGATGATGCACTGCTGAAAGATACGGAAACACCAAAACTGAAAAAAAGGCTGTTTGCTTCGGTTGGTTTTTTACTGGTACTGATGTATTTCTCGATGGGGCATATGATGTGGAACTGGCCTCTGCCATCTTTCTTTGCGGGAAACCATGTGGCGATGGGACTGCTTCAGCTGCTTTTGACGGTCATGATCATGGTCATCAACCAGAAATTCTTTATCAGTGGTTTTAAAGGACTGCTGAATAAATCCCCGAACATGGATACGCTGGTAGCTCTTGGATCCGGAGCATCGTTTCTTTACAGTGTCTATGCACTGTTTGCGATGACGGATGCCCAGGTAAAGGGTGATATGGCAGCTGTCATGGCGTATATGCATGAATTTTATTTCGAATCTGCGGCGATGATCCTGACACTGATCACGGTCGGCAAAATGCTGGAGGCACGTTCGAAAGGAAAGACAACGGATGCACTGAAGAGTCTGATGAAACTGGCACCAAAGACAGCAGTTCTGTTGCAGGATGGTCAGGAAGTGACCGTTTCCATCGAAGAAGTACAGACGGGTGACATTTTTGTGGTGCGTCCGGGTGAAAATATACCGGTGGATGGTATCGTTCTGGAAGGAAACAGTGCAGTAAATGAAGCGGCACTGACCGGTGAGAGTATTCCGGTTGACAAAGCAGAAGGAGATAAAGTTTCTGCGGCAACAGTCAATCAGTCCGGATTTATCAAATGCCGTGCGACCAGAGTCGGAGAAGATACCACGCTTTCACAGATCATTCAGATGGTCAGTGATGCGGCAGCCACAAAGGCACCGATCGCCAAGATCGCAGATAAGGTTTCCGGTGTGTTTGTACCGGCAGTCATCACGACCGCAGTGATCACCTTCATCGTATGGATGCTGGCAGGCCAGACCTTTGGATATGCACTGGCAAGAGCCATTTCCGTTCTGGTTATCAGCTGCCCGTGTGCCCTCGGACTTGCGACCCCGGTTGCGATCATGGTCGGAAATGGTATGGGTGCAAAGCATGGAATCATGTTTAAAACAGCTGTTTCGCTGGAAGAGACCGGAAAAATGCAGATCGTAGCACTCGATAAGACCGGTACGATCACAAGCGGAGAGCCGAAAGTAATCGATATCATTCCGGCGGAAGGCGTAAGCGAAGAGGAGCTGCTTCAGATGGCATTTGCTCTGGAAAAGAAAAGTGAGCATCCGCTGGCAAAAGCGATCCTGCTGGAGGCAGAGCGGCAAAAAGTCAGAGCAGAGGAAGTATCGGATTTTCAGGCACTTCCGGGAAATGGTCTGACAGCCAGTCTTCATGGAAGCCGCCTCTTTGGTGGAAATATGAAATTTATCTCCGAAATCTGCAAAATCTCAGAGAAACAGAAACGCCAGGTGGAAGCACTGGCAGAAGATGGAAAGACGCCGCTGTTTTTTGCAAAAGAAGACCGTTTGCTCGGTGTGATCGCAGTAGCGGATGTGATCAAAGAAGAGAGTGCAAGAGCCGTAAAAGAACTGCAGAACATGGGAATCCGGGTAGTCATGCTGACCGGGGACAATGAGCGGACAGCAAGGGCGATCGGACGGCAGGCAGGCGTTGATGAGGTCATTGCCGGAGTCCTTCCAGAAGGAAAGGAAAGTGTCATCCGCTCTCTGAAAGAAAAAGGAAAGGTTGCCATGGTAGGTGACGGCATCAACGATGCACCGGCCCTGACAAGGGCAGATATGGGAATTGCAATCGGAGCCGGAACGGATATCGCAATCGATGCGGCCGATGTTGTGCTGATGAAGAGTAAGCTGGATGATGTACCGGCAGCGATCCGTTTGAGCCGTGCGACACTGAGAAATATCCATGAAAATCTGTTCTGGGCTTTTATTTACAACATCATCGGCATTCCTCTGGCAGCCGGAATCTGGATCCCGGTCTTTGGATGGCAGTTAAACCCGATGTTCGGGGCAGCAGCCATGAGCCTTTCAAGCTTCTGCGTGGTAACAAATGCACTGCGTCTGAATTTCTTCGGAATGTACGATGCAAAAAAAGATAAAAAAATAAAAAATCAGGTTACGTTACAGACTGTGAATGCAAAATCACAGATGCAAAATAAATCAAAGGAAAAGGAGAATCATACTATGGAAAAAACAATGGAAATCAAAGGAATGATGTGTGGACACTGCGAGGCAACCGTAAAGAAAGCACTGGAGGCACTGCCACAGGTAGACGAAGCAGTCGTCAGCCACGAAAAAGGAACTGCAGTTGTAAAACTGAATGCAGAGATCGCAGATGAGACACTGAAAAAGACCGTAGAGGATAAAGACTATCAGGTAGTGTCTGTAAAATAAGGCATAACGCATCTGTCTGCAATATTTGCCGCATGGCTGAACGGCTGCAAACTTTACAAAAACCATATAAAAGTTTGCTTTACAATTAAAGAAAAAGGAATTATAATGGTTGAGGGTCTGTAAAGCCCTCAACTTTTTTCTTAAATTTCAGTACAAAGGCAGGTGAACAGAATGGACAGTTGTGACAGTCATGGGCGAAGTAGAAGCATAGGATGGGAAGTGAGCAGCAGTCCGTTCTGTCTGGTTTTCTGATTTCTTATCCTATTTTCCGACTCCCCTGGACCGTTATGAAAGTTCAGTCATGTGCAGAAAATCATTTACAGTTTTGTTTTTCTGTATTTTTGTGTGGCTGAACGGTTACGAAAACAGAATAAGGAGGATGAGACATTGGAAAACAAAGATTATACATCAGAGATCCTGGGTATCATCAGAAGCAATGCTTCACCGGGTGTTATGCGGAATCAGCTCGAAGATTACCATGAGAATGACCTGGCAGAGGTGTTCCCGGATCTTACCATTGTAGAAAGAAGAAAGATCTGTCGTATCCTGGATACGGAGATGCTTTCCGATATTTTTGAACATATCGATGAGAAACCGGCAGCGGAGTATCTGGATGAGATGGATGTCAGAAAGGCAGCAAAGATCCTCTCCAGTATGGAGACCGATGCGGTGATCGATGTCCTGAAGATGATACCGAAGGAGAAAAGAGCACTGCTGATCGAGCTGACCGATGCAGATACAAGAGAAGATATCGCTGTGATCGCTTCTTTTGATGATGAAGAGATCGGAAGCAGGATGACGACCAACTTTATCATGATCCGCGAGAATCTTACGGTAAAGCAGGCGATGAGCAGCCTGGTAGAACAGGCAGCAAAGAACGATAATATTTCTACCATTTTCATGGTGACGGAGGATCAGACGTTTTACGGAGCCATGGATTTAAAGGATTTGATCATTGCAAGACAGGATTCTCCACTTGAGGATCTGGTTGTAACTTCTTATCCATATGTATATGGTCATGAGCTGATCGATGACTGTATTGAAAAACTGAAAGATTATTCCGAGGATTCTATCCCGGTATTAAATAATAACAATAAACTACTCGGTGTTATCACATCGCAGAGCATCGTATCACTGGTCGATGATGAGATGGGCGAGGATTATGCGATGTTCGCCGGTCTGACTGCGGAGGAAGATTTAAAAGAGCCTCTGCGTGAGAGTATCAAAAAACGTCTGCCATGGCTGCTCGTTCTGTTAGGTCTTGGTATGCTTGTTTCTTCTGTTGTAGGTATGTTTGAGACGGTAGTAAGCCAGCTGACGATCATCATGGCATTCCAGTCACTGATTCTGGATATGGCAGGTAACGTCGGTACGCAGTCACTGGCTGTAACGATCCGTGTCCTGATGGATGAATCTCTGACCGGCAAACAGAAGTTCCAGCTTGTTTTGAAAGAAATGAAGATCGGATTCTCGAATGGTATGATCCTGGGAACGATATCGTTTGCTCTGGTGGGATTATATATCGCACTGTTTAAAGGCAAGACATTCCTGTTTGCCTATGCGGTGTCTGGATGCATCGGCCTCTCTCTGGTACTGGCGATGGTCGTTTCCGGAGCAGTTGGTACTTGTATCCCGCTGTTTTTCAAGAAGATCCATGTAGACCCGGCCGTTGCGTCCGGCCCGCTGATCACAACGATCAACGACCTTGTCGCAGTTGTGTCTTATTACGGACTGAGCTGGATTCTTCTGATCAATATACTGCATTTGGCAGGCTAAAATAAAAAAGAAAAAAAGACAATTGCACAGCGGCAGTTGTCTTTTTTTGACGGAAGATATCATACCATATCACTATGTTTTGAATGTATTGACAAGTTTTCTGTTTTATGATACCATAATTAAAACCTAGTAAACATATGTGAAATATAAAGATAAGGAGTAGCTATGAAATTATCAATGAAAAGCAGATATGCATTTCGGGCATTGGCAGATCTGTCGATCCATTCCAAATCAGCACATGTGCCTCTGAATGTCCTTGCACAGCGAAATGGGATCTCGCCGCAGTTTCTGGAGCAGGTTTTCGCAAGCCTTCGAAGAGCCGGAATTGTCAGAAGCATCAAAGGACCGCAGGGAGGGTATTATCTGGCCAGACCGGCCGGTGAGATCACCGTCAGCGACATTGTCTATGCGATCGACGGTGATTATTATATAACAGACGAAAAGACAGCCGATCCCTGTAAAGATGAAGAAATATCCGATGTCATCCAGGAGCTGATCATCGATCCGCTGAACCGGCAGACGAAGAAAGTACTTCAGGGTGTCACACTCGAAGATATGGAGGAAGAATATTTAAAGCATAACGAAGAAGAATATATGTATTATATATGATGATGCCCGGGTTAAAAGCCTGAAACGAAACGGAGCAATCTGCAGGCATCCTTATTTTTAAAAGAACAAAATAGCGGTAAAGCTGACATAAAAAGTCGGCTTTACTTTTTTGCGTTTTCCATGTAGAATAACAGCGAAAATAAAAATAACGGCAGAAAAAGAGTTGGGGGAATGGCATGGATTGCAGACCGATCATAGAAAAACTGAGAAAAGAACAGGATGCACAGATGGAGGAGCTTCGGTATCTTCTGGAGCATCTGGATGAAGAATCCAGTGCGTATCTGCGGGCGGCAGCAGCAGAAGAAGCGGTCAGGCACTTTGGCAGAAAGATTTATCTGCGAGGGCTGATCGAGTTTACCAACTACTGCAAAAATGACTGTCTCTACTGCGGTATCCGCAGGGGCAATCAGAATGCAGTGCGTTACCGTCTGACACTTTCACAGATCATGGAGTGCTGTAAGATGGGCTATGAACTGGGCTATCGGACTTTTGTGCTGCAGGGCGGCGAGGATGCTTATTTCAATGATGAACGGATGTGTGAGATCATTCGCTCGATCAAGAAAGAATATCCGGACTGTGCAGTGACGCTCTCACTTGGCGAACGTTCAGAAGAATCTTACCGTGTGATGCACAAAGCCGGGGCAGACCGCTATCTTCTGCGGGAAGAGACATCCGTTCCGGAGCATTATGCGATGCTGCATCCAAAGCAGATGAGCCTGGAAAACCGACTGCACTGCCTTGAAATATTAAAAGAAACCGGTTATCAGACTGGATGTGGATTTATGGTGGGGTCACCGGGCTGGCAATTAGAATATCTGGCACGGGAACTGTGTTATATCAAAAAACTGAGGCCGCATATGATCGGCATCGGACCGTTTATCCCACACAAAGACACGGTATTTGCAAAAGAAACAGGAGGCAGTCTGGATCTGACTTTGAATCTGGTTGCCATGTTGCGGCTGATGAATCCAAACGCTATGATTCCGGCGACAACAGCGGTTGGCACGATCGATCCGAGAGGGCGTGAAAAGGCAATCCTTTCCGGGGCAAATGTCGTGATGCCGAATCTTTCACCGGTATCTGTGCGGAAAAATTATATGCTCTATGACAATAAACTGTGTACCGGGGATGAGGCGGCAGAATGTCGGAAATGTCTTGATGCGAGAATCCGCAGCATCGGCTATGAGATCGTCACAGACCGCGGTGATTACCGGGAATTTTAAAAGACAGGAGAAAAATTTTGGAAAATGTAAAAAGCTGCTCCCTTGCGGAGCTTGAAAATATGGAACAGGAAACGTATCAGCTGCTGGATATCCGAAGCATGGAAGCTTTTGATCATGGACATTTAAAAGATGCCCTTAATATTCCGGCAAATGAGCTGATTGAGCGAAAAGACGAGCTTCAGACAGAAAAAAAGATCATTGTATACTGCCAAAGCGGTGTGATCAGTACCGATCAGGCAGAACTGCTTTCCGGGTTTGGATTTGATGCCTGCAGTCTGGAAGGCGGTTATGATAAATGGCTGCTGAACCATTTTCAGGAGACAGCCAGAAATGCGGATATTGAAAAGAGCATCCGCAAAAAATTCCATAAATCTATTTTCAGCAAATTTACAAAAGCAATCAATGAATATCAGCTTGTCCGGGAAGGAGATAAAATTGCTGTCTGTATTTCCGGCGGAAAGGATTCCATGTTGATGGCAAAACTGTTCCAGGAACTTCAGCGTCATCACAAATTTCCATTTGAAGTGGTCTATCTTGTGATGGACCCGGGCTATAACGAACGCAACCGTCAGATCATCGAGCAGAATGCAAAAATCTTAAACATTCCGCTGACGATTTTTGAAACGAACATTTTTGAAGCAGTTTATAATATTGAAAAATCACCGTGCTATCTCTGTGCAAGAATGCGGCGCGGTCATCTTTACAGCAAAGCAAAAGAGCTTGGATGCAACAAGATTGCACTGGGACATCATTTTGACGATGTGATTGAGACGATCCTGATGGGAATGCTCTACGGCGGTCAGGTGCAGACCATGATGCCGAAGCTTCACAGCATTCATTTTGAGGGCATGGAACTGATCCGCCCACTTTATCTGATCCGGGAAGAGGATATCAAACACTGGAGAGACTATAACAGCCTGCACTTTATTCAGTGTGCATGCAGATTTACAGACACTTGTACGACCTGCAGGCCAAATGGGGAAAGTGCATCGAAGCGTATGGAGATCAAGCATATGATCGCAGAAATGAAAAAGGTCAATCCTTATGTAGAGACCAATATTTTCCGCAGTATTGAGAACGTAAATCTGGACACCGTTGTGGCATATAAGAAAAACGGAGTCAGACATTCATTTTTGGAGGATTATGAATCATGTTAAATCAGTTTTCGAGAACAGAGCTTCTTTATGGAAAAGAGGCAATGGAACGCCTGGCAAATGCGAGAGTTGCAATTTTCGGACTGGGCGGTGTCGGCGGTTATACAGCAGAAGCACTGGCACGAAGCGGAGTCGGTACTTTTGATCTGATCGATGACGATAAAGTCTGCCTGACAAATCTGAACCGTCAGATCATTGCGACCAGAAAAACGGTCGGAAAACAAAAAGTAGAAGTTATGCGTGACCGTATTCTGGAGATCAATCCGCATGCCAGGATCCATCTGCATAACTGCTTTTATCTGCCGGACCAGCGTGATCTGATTGATTTTGCGTCATGCACTTACGTGGTAGATGCCGTTGACACCGTGACGGCAAAAATCGATATTGTCATGGCGGCAAAAGAAGCAGGAGTACCTGTTATCTCCGCAATGGGAGCCGGAAACAAGATCCATCCGGAACTGTTTGAAGTGGCAGATATTTACGAGACATCCGTCTGCCCGCTGGCAAAAGTCATGCGGCGGGAATTAAAGAAACGTAAAGTGGACAGTCTGAAAGTGGTGTATTCCAAAGAGAAGGCACGCACGCCGATCGAAGATATGTCGATCAGCTGCAAGGCACACTGCGTCTGCCCGCCGGGTGTACAGAGAAAGTGTACAGACCGCAGAGCAATCCCGGGAAGTACGGCCTTTACACCGTCTGTCATGGGACTGATCATGGCAGGTGAAATCGTAAATGACATCGCACTTGGCGAAGAAAACAGACGCAAAAAGAAGTGAAAAAGATTATCAATTTTTTCAGCGTTACGTCAGGAGGAATGTATATGTCAACCATTATTATCTGTGCCATTTTAGTTGTGATCTGTTTCTTCGGAATCCGCAGTTCCCTGAAACGTGTTTCAAACGGCTGCTGCGGAACCGGTGATGATGTGAAAAAAGTAAAAGCAGAGGATACCGATGTCTCTCATTATCCATATCATTTTGAAGTGGAAGTGGAGGGTATGACCTGCAGTCAGTGCAAAAAGAGAGTGGAGAATGCTTTTAACGAAAAGAAAGGCTTTTATGCGAAAGTAAATCTGAAACAGAAAAAAGCACAAGTTTACGCAAAAGAGCAGATCAGCACACAGGAGATCCAGGGTATCGTCAGACGCAGCGGTTATGATCCGGGAATCTGCAAAAAGATCGAATCCTTATAAAGTTTATCCATAGACAAATCTATTGATAAAAATTATCAATAATAAAAGAAAAAAATAATAGAAAAACACAAATCAGAGTGATATAATGCAAGGAAATTCAAAAATAAAACAAAACTAGGAGGTACAAAAGAATGTTAAAATGTTTAAAAAATGCAGATTGGAAAAAAACAGGAATTTTTGCAGCAGGTGTTGCTTTTGGTACAGCCGGTATTAAAGCACTGTCCAGCAACGATGCAAAGAAATTTTACACAAATGTTACTGCAGCAGTACTTCGTGCAAAAGAGTGCGTTATGCAGACGGTAACGAAAGTTCAGGAAAATGCAGGTGACATCTACGAAGAAGCAAAACAGATCAACGAAGAGCGTGCGGCAAAAGAAGCTGTTTATGATGATGAAGATTTAAAAGAAGTAGAGGATGAAGTGGAAGCAGAGGCTGAAGAAACAGAAGCGGAAACAGAAGAAACAGCGGCAGAAGAGACAACAGAGGAAACTGCAGAATAGAGGTTTGAGGAAGATTGAAATTCAGAATTAAACACGAGATAAGAGGCAGGATCCGTATCCATATGGAGGCGAAACGCCTGTCTTATAAAGAGGCAGATCTTTTCCAGTATTATCTGGAAGAGCTGCCTCAGGTAACAAAAGCAGTTGTATATGAACGTACCGCAGATGCAGTGATCTGTTATCAGGGAGAACGCAGTACTTTATTAAAGAAGGTAGCTGCCTATCGCTGCAAAGATGTAAAAGTTCCGGATGGCATACTGGAACATTCCGGAAGGGAGCTGAATTCCCAGTATCAGGAAAAACTGGTTAATAAAGTTCTGTTCCATTACGGAAGAAAAGTATTTCTGCCGGCACCGATCGCCGCAGCTTACACCGGTTTCTGCTCAATCAAATACATCTGGAAGGGAATTCAGACACTTGCAAAAGGCAAGATTGAAGTTCCGGTACTGGATGGAACAGCCATCGGAGTTTCTGTACTGCGTGGTGACACGGCGACCGCAGGTTCGATCATGTTCCTGCTTGGCATCGGAGAACTGTTAGAAGAGTGGACGCACAAGAAATCCGTTGATGATCTGGCAAGGACGATGTCACTGAATGTAGATAAAGTATGGATAAAAGAGGCATCCGGCCAGGAAGTACTCGTATCCGCATCCAGGATCAGAGAAAATGATCAGATCGTGGTACATATGGGCAATGTGGTTCCGTTTGACGGAACTGTATCGGATGGAGAGGCGATGCTTAATCAGGCTTCTTTGACGGGAGAGTCTGCACCGGTACGCAAAACAGCCGGGAATACGGTATTTGCAGGAACCGTCGTAGAAGAAGGCGAGATCACGGTTCTTGTCCGCAAAGCAGGCGGATCAAGCCGGTATGAGAAGATCGCAGCCATGATCGAAGAGTCTGAAAAACTGAAATCCGGACTGGAGAGCAAGGCAGAGCATCTGGCAGACAAGCTGGTTCCGTATACACTTGCAGGAACCGCCCTTACCTGGCTCTTTACCAGAAATGTGACCAAGGCTCTCTCAGTGTTGATGGTAGATTTCTCCTGTGCACTGAAACTGGCAATGCCGGTATCCGTTCTTTCTGCGATCCGCGAAGCCGGAAGCTTCAAGATCACGGTCAAGGGAGGTAAATTCCTGGAAGCAGTGGCAGAAGCAGACACAATCGTATTTGACAAGACCGGAACGCTTACCGAGGCGAAACCGATCGTTGCAAAAGTGATCTCCTTTAACGGATACAGTGAAAATGAACTGCTTCGCATCGCAGCCTGCCTGGAGGAGCATTTCCCTCATTCTATGGCAAAAGCAGTGGTAAATGCAGCCAAAGAGCGGCATCTGGATCACGAAGAGATGCATACAAAGGTAGAGTATATCGTGGCACACGGTATTTCTACTACGATCGAAGGCAAAAAAGCTGTGATCGGAAGCCATCACTTCATTTTCGAGGATGAAAAGTGCACGATACCGGAAGGAATGGAAGACAGGTTTGAAAACCTGCCGGAAGAATATTCCCACCTGTATCTGGCAATCCAGAACGAGCTTGCAGCCGTGATCTGCATTGAAGATCCGCTCCGAAAAGAAGCAGCCCAGGTGGTTGAACAGCTGCGTGAAGCAGGACTTTCCAAGATCGTTATGATGACCGGCGACAGTGACCGTACCGCAAAAGCAATCGCAAAACGTGTCGGTGTCGATGAATATTATTCCGAAGTACTTCCGGAAGATAAAGCAAACTTTGTTGAAAGGGAAAAACAGGCAGGACGCAAAGTCATTATGATCGGCGATGGCATCAACGATTCACCGGCACTGTCTGCGGCAGATGTCGGCATTGCGATCAGCGAAGGAGCAGAGATCGCAAGGGAAGTGGCAGATATCACTGTCGGTGCAGACGACCTCAAAGAGATCGTCAAACTCAAGAGACTGAGTGATGCACTGATGCAGCGTATCCGCAGGAACTACCGGATTATCGTCGGATTTAATACCGGACTGATCGTATGCGGCGTGACAGGCGTACTTCCGCCTACGACATCCGCACTGCTACACAATACGTCTACGCTGGTGATCGGACTGCAGAGCATGAAGAATCTGCTGGATGAATCGGAATAAAAGAAACAACAGCTGAAAACAAGAAACAGAATACATGGCAGTTACATTTTCTATATCAAAAGATATAACGGCCACCGTGTTCTGTTTTTTTAGTCGGAGAAGTTCGTAGTATTCGTTATTTTTGAGAAATAAATATTAATAAAAAGTGTTTAATGAGAAAATGTATCAATAAAAACTAAAAAAGTTGTTGACAGCTAATGAACATTAGCATATACTAACTGTGAAGAAAAAGAAAAGGAGCCTGTTTTGAGCTTACTTTTATAAAAAAAGGGAGGTTGCAAATGATGCCTTTAACGATGGTGAACACAGGAGAACCGAGTGTAATCAAAAAGGTCGGTGGCAAAGAAGAAACCAGAAGATTTTTGGAGAAACTTGGATTTGTGCCAGGTGGAACCGTGACAGTTGTTTCTGAAATAGAAGGAAACCTGATCGTGAACGTAAAAGATTCCAGAGTTGCCATTGGCAAAGATATGGCCAACAAGATTATGGTCTGATGCAAAATGCTATCTCCGGAAAAATCAGAAAACAGAAAGGGTAGGCAGAGATGAAAACATTAAGAGAAGTTGCCTGTGGACAGACTGTCACAGTAAAAAAGCTGAGCGGTGCTGGTCCGGTCAAAAGAAGGATCATGGACATGGGAATCACAAAAGGTGTCAGCATTTATGTAAGAAAAGTTGCACCACTTGGTGATCCGATCGAAGTAACCGTTCGCGGCTATGAATTATCTCTTAGAAAAGCAGATGCGGAAATGATTGAAGTAGAATAAATTTTTTTACTCATGGATTAGATAATACTAACATAAATAAGAGATACAAAATATAAATAAGCAAACGCAAATAAAAATAAGCTGTGTAAATCAGCTCTCGGAAAAATGAGCCCGAAGGGTGATCTTTTTTTGGGAAAGAGGAGGAAAGTATGTCAATTAAAATTGCATTGGCAGGAAATCCGAACTGTGGTAAGACTACATTGTTTAACGCACTGACAGGGTCTAACCAGTTCGTGGGAAACTGGCCTGGTGTAACCGTTGAGAAAAAGGAAGGTAAGCTCAAAGGCCATAAAGATGTAACCATTATGGACTTACCTGGTATTTATTCTCTGTCTCCATATACACTGGAGGAAGTGGTTGCCAGAAATTATCTGATCAACGAAAAACCGGATGCGATCATTAATATCGTAGACGGAACCAACATTGAGCGTAACCTGTATCTGTCCACACAGATTCTGGAACTCGGTATTCCGGTGATCATGGCGGTTAACATGATGGATATCGTTGAAAAATCCGGCGATAAGATCTATGTTGACAAACTGAGCAAAAAGATCGGTTGTGAAGTAGTTGAGATTTCCGCACTGAAAGGTACCGGAATCCAGAAAGCAGCAGAAAAAGCTGTCGCTCTGGCACAGAAGAACAAAACTTCCATTCCGGTTCATGAATTTACAAAAGATGCAGAGGACATCATCGAGAGAGTAGAAGACAAACTGGTCGGTGTTGTACCGGATGCACAGAGAAGATTCTTTGCGATCAAACTTCTGGAAAAAGATGATAAGATCCAGGATCAGATGAACACCAGCGTGGATGTATCCAAAGAGATCGCTGAGATGGAAGAAAAATTTGATGATGATACCGAAAGTATTATCACAAACGAGAGATATACTTACATATCTTCTATTATCGGAGAATGCTTAAAGAAAGACAGAAAAGAAAAACTGACTACTTCCGATAAGATTGATAAGATTGTAACAAACCGCTGGCTGGCACTGCCAATCTTTGCTGCAGTTATGTGGCTGGTATACTTTGTGTCGGTAACAACCGTTGGTGACATCGCAACAGGCTGGGCAAACGATGGTGTATTCGGTGATGGATGGCATCTGTTCGGTATCGGAACAGCGTCCTACACAGAAGTTGCAGATGAATACACAGATGCAGAAACGATAGTAAATGGTTTCCTGGATTATGAAAGCGAGCAGGGCGTAGACGTAGAAAGCGTTCAGACAGCTCTGGATTCAGAAGCAGATGATTATGATCCGGCAGCAGCAAAAGCAGCTCTGACAGAGTTTGCAACAACCATTTCTGATGCAGATACAGCAACCTATTCTGTAGTAGATGAAGAGACAATGGCAGACGAAGAAGTAACTTCTACCGGTGCCGATTTCCAGGAAGCAGTAGCAACCATGGATAAATATGATTACACAGCTCCGGATCCGGCAGACTACGGCGTATGGATTCCAGGTATTCCAGTTCTGGTTGAGAATGTACTTGACAAAGTCGGCTGTGCAGAATGGCTGAGAGGTCTGATCCTGGATGGTATCGTAGCAGGTCTTGGTGCGGTTCTCGGATTCGTTCCGCAGATCCTGATCCTGTTCATCTTCCTGGCATTCCTGGAAGGATGCGGATACATGGCACGAGTTGCCTTCATCATGGACCGAGTGTTCCGCAAATTTGGTCTTTCCGGTAAGTCCTTTATCCCAATGCTGATCGGCTCCGGCTGTGGCGTTCCGGGTATCATGGCTTCCCGTACGATTGAAAATGAAAGAGACCGTCGTATGACGATCATGACAACAACCTTTATCCCATGCGGTGCAAAACTTCCGTTTATCGCCATGGTTGCAGGAGCAATCTTCGGTGGAGCATCCTGGGTAGCACCATCTGCATACTTCCTTGGTATCGCAGCGATCATCTGCTCCGGTATCATCCTGAAGAAAACAAAAATGTTTGCAGGTGATCCGGCACCATTTGTTATGGAACTTCCGGCATACCATATGCCGACGATCGGAAGCGTTTTAAGAAGTATGTGGGAACGTGGCTGGTCATTTATCAAAAAAGCTGGTACGATTATCCTGGTATCTACCATCGCTGTATGGTTCACAACTTACTTTGGTGTCATGGACGGCAAATTCCAGATGCTTTCCGAAGACCAGATTGATTACAGTATTCTGGCTACGATCGGTAAAGCAATCTGCTGGATCTTCATTCCACAGGGATGGGGCAACTGGCAGGCAACCGTTGCATCTGTTACAGGTCTGGTTGCAAAAGAGAACATTGTTGGTACACTGGGCATCCTTTACGGAGGCGGAGACGCAAGCGTTTACGCAACCATGGGAGCAGCTTTCACAGCAGTAAGCGGATATTCCTTCTTGGCATTCAACCTGCTGTGTGCACCGTGCTTCGCAGCTATGGGTGCGATCAAACGTGAAATGAACAATACAAAATGGTTCTGGACAGCAGTCGGATATCAGTGCGGTTTTGCATATCTGGTATCTCTGGTTGTAAATCAGATCGGCGGACTGTTCACAGGAGCCGGATTCAGTATCTGGACGATTGTGGCGATCGCAGTTATTGTAGCATTCATTTACCTGCTGGCTCGTCCTTACAAAGAGAGTCAGACTTTGAACGTATCCGTAAAGACATCCAGGGCAAAATAGAGATTTTGCCGAAAGCCTGAAAGGAGGATTTTTTATGGGAACAGTTGTAGTTGGTATTATTGTGGCAGGAGTTGTAGCACTTGCTGTCCGCAGTATGGTACGCGATAAGAAAAACGGAAAATCCATTCAGTGCGGCGGAGACTGTAAGAATTGTGGCGGTCACTGCCATTAAGGGAGGGACGCTTGTGCCACAGAGAGAATATATCATCCGCAAGCTAAAGGAGCGTGGCTGCAGGATTACAAGACAGAGACTGATCATCCTGGATATCATCCTGCAGGAGGACTGCTCCTGCTGCAAGGAAATTTATTACAAAGCTTCCAGACAAGATACAAAGATTGGATTTGCAACGGTTTACCGTATGGTGAATATGTTGGAAGAAATCGGTGCCATCAGCAGAAAGAACATGTACAAAGTGGCATGTGAAGAACTGTGCGAAAATGGCAGCTGTGAAGCAGAAAAGAAAAAAGCTGCAAACAGCTGCATCGTGGAACTGAGTGACCGCACAACGTACTGTCTCTCGGCAGAGAAACTGGACGCAGTATTTCAGGCAGGTCTAAAAGCGTGCGGATATATTGAAGATCAGGAAATAAAAAAAATAGCCTGGAATTCTGACATGTGTTGTGCCAGATAAAGGCGGAAAACGGACTGTTTCAGGATAGTCTTGGCAGTCCGTTTTTTTAAAAATATAAGTTAGTTAAAACTAATTTAAGGTAGTTGAAAGAAGCATCGGAGCAAGGATGTCATAAAACCAATCCTGTGCAAGCACGTCGTGGCTTCAGGCTTTTGACCCTGGCATCTTATAATTTTAAGAAAGATGGAGAGGATAAGAACATGAGTGTAGTGATTATTGGAGGAAACGAAAGAATGGTCTGTCAGTACGCTGACATCTGCAAATGCCATGGCTGCAAAGCAAAAGTCTTTGCAAAAGAGCATGGTTCAGTAAGAAAAAAAATCGGTTGCCCGGATCTTCTGATCCTGTTTACCAACACGGTATCACACAAAATGGTAAACACTGCGATCCAGGAAGCAAAACGGAACAACATTCCGGTTGCAAGGATCCACAGCAGCAGTGCAAGTGCACTGCACTCAGTACTGGAAGAACACTGCGTGGCAATGTAAAAAGGAGGTTTCTCATGCTGGAACGATATCTGATCGAACACTGTTCGCCGACTCTGGCATCGGTGAAGACGGCAAATTTGTTTACCTGGTCTTTTGCACCGGAGGAAATGCCAGAGCAGCAGGTACGGTACTGGAATCAGGAATTACAGGCGAGGGGGATTTCACTTGTTGTCCTGAGAGTACAGAATCAGAAGGCACTGATGTATGTATGTCGCAAACAGAGACTGCAGGAGCGGCTCGATGATCAGGAAGTGCAGAACTTCCTTGGAAAATACGGCTATGTACAGAAAGATGCCGATTATGCATTGCAGAGACTGAAAGAGCGTCTTGCAAAAGCAGAAGGATTCCCACATGAGATTGGTGTGTTCCTTGACTATCCGCTGGAAGATGTGGTTGGTTTTATTGAGAACGCAGGGCAGAATTACAAATGCTCCGGCTGCTGGAAAGTATACTGCAATGAATGTGAAACAAGAAAACTTTTTGCAAAATACAAAAAATGCAGAGAAGTCTATCGAAGACTGTGGAAGCAGGGGCGGGACATCCGTACACTTACTGTCGCGTCATAAGACTGCAAACATGATTTTGCAGCAGATGCTCCGCAGATATTGTTAAAAAATGTCGGAGGGCAAAAGTCCGACAGCATGAAAAATATAAAGAAGAAAGAAGAGGAATAAAACATGAGCAAAGTAGCAGTTGTATATTGGAGTGGAACAGGAAACACAGAGATCATGGCAAATAAAGTAGCAGAAGGTGCAAAAGCAGGCGGAGCAGAAGTAGAAGTATTTGAAGCAGAAGGTTTCTCCGCTGATAAAATGGATGAGTTTGATGCAGTAGCATTCGGATGCCCGTCCATGGGATGCGAAGAACTGGAAGATACCATTTTTGAGCCGATGTTTGCTTCCTGCGAATCCAAACTCCAGGGCAAGAAGATTGCACTGTTTGGTTCTTATGGATGGGGCGATGGAGAATGGATGCAGAACTGGGAAGAAACCTGCAAAAACGACGGTGCGTCCCTTGCATGTGACAGCGTGATCTGCAACGAAACACCGGATGATGAGGCAGAAGCAAACTGCGTCAACCTCGGAAAAGCACTGGCATAAGCAGAAACTGAAATTCATAAAACCGCAATAAGAAAAGAATGAAAACCTTCAGGGCAGATGAAAAAACGGATGCTTTGGAGGTTTTTGTTATGGAGGCAAAACAAAGAACTTTGGCGGAAGTTCCCACAGTTGCGATACCGCTGTTTCCTGTGTTAGAATAATAAGATGATGCCAGGGTCAAAAGGTCTAAATCCACATGAGCTTGCTCATAGGTGGATGAAAGACCTTGGGACCCGC
>NZ_JAJEQE010000062.1 GCF_020687205.1 Hominisplanchenecus faecis | reverse complement strand
CATTCTCGCGGAGCGTTTATCTTAGTCGGAGATTGCACTCCCACTAAGACAAATTTGTTGCTCGCCACTTATAGAAGAGGGAGTCTTCTCCGACTAAGATAAATCATCTAATGTGAAGTATAACGAATCCTGTTTTTACTGTCAATACATCTTTCCAAACTGTGCATACCCGCAAAAAGCGGAACCTCTTCTGCCCGGATCGCATAAACTATAGAAAAAACACTTTTCGAAAGCATCTGCTATCTTGTGCACATCGATCGGTTCGTTCTATTTCAAAGGAAGGTGTGGGGATTTTATGCGAATCTGTGAACTGCGGCAGAAAGAAGTGATCAACACCTGTACCTGCCGTTCTCTTGGCTGTGTATGCGATGTGGATATCGATATCTGTACCGGATTTGTGAAAGCAATCATTGTTCCCGGTCCGGCAAAGATCTGCTGTTTTCTCGGCCGCGATACCGAATACATCATTCCCTGGGAATGTATCTGCCAGATCGGTGCCGATATCATCCTGGTCGAGATTGAAGAAGAAAAATGCAGGAAGAAATGCGAATGATTTCCTCCTGCACATCTGTCCTCTTCCGCTTTGCTTTAAGATACAGCAACCTGCAACCTGATTATTTGCCAAGGTACACATCTGCTTCTCTTGTACCAAAAGCCGCTGCCGCCTCGTGATCTACCATATAAATATCAATATGCCCATACGGTGTGCCGCGGTCTTCTACCGTATAAACCACATCATCTACGATCAACTTTGTCCCAAACGGAACACCGTACATGGCAACCGTCTGTCCCTGAACCGGAACGGTACCGCTTGCTGTGATGCCATTCGCAAACTCACCGCAACAGATCTGGCATGCACAGTATGCTGTCAGCTTAAATTTACCCAGATACTTTACCTTTTCCGAATGTGCTTTCTGTGTGGAAGTGAACGTATAATAAAGGGCTCTGTTCTCCTCCGGTCTGATCTCTTCCGTTGCCAGAGTCATATTTTTGCGTTTTGTCGCCTTTACGATGGCATCTGCCTCTTTACCGGTCAGAAGCAGCTCGCTTTTTACAAATCCACGCACATCACCAGACTCCACATAGCACCATTCCTGACCCTGATCTGCAAGAATATAACAAAGTCCGCCCTGCGGGATCACACCAACCACGCGTGCGTCGGTTGACTTCTCTTCCCGCACATTCAGCTCATTCTCCTTTGCGACCGCATTGACACGTTTTACAACAGTCTCCTGAATGGTCTTTTTCACGCTGGCATAAGCCGGATTCTCCTTCGGATCGATTTTTGCTTTCGCAAGTGTCATAAAACCTTCTTTTTTGAGTGCCACTTTGACTCTTACGACCTCACCGGTCAGAACGTTTTTATTTTTTACATAACCACGAACATTCCCGGACTCAACATAAGACCAGTTTTTTCCTTTCCAGAGTATGTAACAGAGTCCGCCCTTTGCAAGGGTTCCGGCAACGTCTGCATGGCTGTTTTTCGCTGTATAGATCTTAAGATCCGCTTTTGCGAGAGCGTATTCCTTTGCTACTGTCTCAAAACGGAACGACTTTTCCAGTTCTTCCGGATCGATCACCAGCTTTTCAAAACGTTCATCGAACTTCTGCTCCGACATGGCATCCTTCTCACTCTTGGAAGAATCCTTTTTGTCTTTCGCCTTTTCTTTCTCCTTTTCACGCTGTGCTGCCTTTTCATCCAGGTCCTGATCTTTCTCTTTTGTATCCTCCGGATCTGTCTCATCTGGCTCAGACTGCTGCGTTTCGGTCTGTATCTCTTCGGACTCCTGTGTCTCTTCCGCCTTTGTATCTGCCGTCGTCTCACTCTCGGCTTCCGTAGCTCTGGTCTCCGGCTGCGGCGGTTCACTCTCCGTGCTCTCCGTGTTCTCTGTATCTTGTACAGAATCTGTTGTATTTTCAGAATCCTGCATCGTCTCCTGTGCGGTGTCCGCTCCCTTATCCGAGGCATCTACGCCGACCGGAAATGTCACTGCAAGGGACATCCCGAGAAGCAATGCAAGCATGCTCTTTCTGTTATTTAACATCGGTACTCCTTTTCTCCCCATAGTTTTTTCATTATAGCACTTTTACCTGCAAATTGCAAATCTGGGTGCTGCAGCGAGATTCTGCTTTCCATCTGCTGCTATCTCCGGTGGATTGCAGCGATATTCTTCCTTCAGCGATTATCATGTCAAGGTCTGATATTTTTTATATTTTCTGCGAAATCGCATATTTCTATTCGAAACGGAGAATTCTTTTATCAGGAATATAAATCAGGAGGATTTCGAATATGGCACTTAATAAAGTTGAGATATGTGGTGTGAACACAGCGAAGCTTCCTATGCTTACGCAAGAAGAAAAAGATGCTCTTTTTATTAAAATCAAAGCGGGCGATCAGGCAGCAAGAGAAACCTTTATCAAAGGAAACCTGCGTCTTGTGCTCAGCGTGATCAAACGTTTCGGTGCAAGCAATGAAAATGCAGATGATTTATTTCAGATCGGCTGTATCGGTCTGATCAAATCCATAGATAATTTTGATCCTTCTCTCATGGTAAAATTCTCCACCTATGCGGTACCGATGATCGTTGGGGAGATCCGAAGATACCTGCGGGACAACAGTGCCATGCGTGTCAGCCGTTCGCTTCGGGATACCGCCTACAAAGCGATCTATGCCCGGGAGGGGTATATGAAAAAGAATCTGCGAGAACCGACGATCAACGAGATCGCCTCAGAAATCGGAATTGCAAAAGAAGAAATCGTCTACGCCATGGATGCCATCCAGACGCCGGTCAGCTTATTTGACCCGGTCTATACCGAAGGCGGAGATTCTCTCTACGTGATGGATCAGATCAGTGATAAAAAGAATAAAGAAGAAAACTGGGTTGAATCAATCTCTCTTAGGGAAGCCGTAGAACGGCTTGGTGAGCGGGAACGCCATATCATTAAGCTTCGCTTCTATGAAGGCAAAACCCAGATGGAAGTGGCAAATGAAGTCGGCATCTCCCAGGCACAGGTCAGCCGCCTGGAGAAAGGGGCGTTGAAGGCGATGCGGAATTATTTACGATAGGAAATCGAAGAATTTTTGAATGTGCAAATGAACGAATTCCCCGAAGGGCACGTAAAAGTGCCTTCCCTGGAATTGTTCATTTTGCATATTATCAAAAGTTCTTGGCTTGCCAGATGTCTCCGAAGCGAAAATCTGATGGCAACGAAAGAAACTGAACGCTAAACAGAATAGCCGTATCACTGCAAAACTGATCGATCTGACGGCAGCAAGGCTTCCGTCAGATGATCTTTTTGCAGCGTACGGCGTCCTGTTTACGTATAATCAATTTCTTTATTTCTGCTCTTCAACCTCTACTTTACGGTTTTCGCGGTTTTTGATCTCTTCTGTGATCGCTGCGATAAAGTCATCCAGGCTCTTTGCACCTTCATCTCCTGCGAAACGGCTTCTGACAGAAACGGTATTTTCTTCTTCCTCTTTTGCCCCTACTACCAGCATATAAGGAATCTTCTGAAGTCTTGCTTCACGGATCTTATATCCGATCTTTTCTGCTCTGGTGTCGATCTCAGTACGGATATTTGCTGCTTCCAGTGCTGCTTTTACTTTCTCACCGTATTCCATGTATTTATCGGAGATCGGCAGTACTTTTACTTGTACCGGGGATAACCAGGTCGGGAATGCACCTGCAAAATGCTCAATCAGGATTCCGATAAAACGTTCGATGGAACCGAATGCTACACGATGGATCATGATCGGACGATGTTTCTCGCCGTCTGCACCAATGTATTCGCAGTTGAATCGCAGCGGCAGCTGGAAGTCAAGCTGGATCGTACCGCACTGCCAGGTTCTTCCGATGGAGTCTTCCAGATGGAAGTCGATCTTCGGTCCGTAGAATGCTCCGTCTCCTTCATTTACTACATACGGCAGTCCCAGATCATCCAGTGCACCTCTCAGTGCTTCCGTAGCCATCTCCCAGTCTTCGTCACTTCCCATGGAATCTTCCGGACGGGTGGACAGTTCTACATGATATTTAAATCCAAACAGCTGATATACTTCATCGATCAGTCTTGCTACACCTTTGATCTCGTCACGGATCTGCTCCGGCATCATAAAGATATGAGCATCGTCCTGTGTGAAGCAGCGTACACGCATCAGTCCGTGCAGCTGACCGGATTTCTCATGACGGTGAACCAGTCCAAGCTCTCCCATACGCAGCGGCAGATCACGGTAAGAACGCGGTTCTGACTGGTATACCAGGATTCCGCCAGGGCAGTTCATCGGTTTGATCGCGAAATCCGTGTCATCGATAACGGTTGTGTACATATTTTCCTTATAATGATCCCAGTGACCGGATGTCTCCCACAGATGGCGGCTAAGCATGATCGGAGTGGAAATTTCCACATAACCGTTCTTTCTGTGGATCTCTCTCCAGTAATCCAGCAGTGTATTTTTCAGAACCATTCCTTTTGGCAGGAAGAATGGGAATCCAGGACCTTCTTCACGCATCATAAACAGTCCAAGCTCTTTGCCCAGTTTTCTGTGGTCACGTTTCTTTGCTTCTTCCATACGGTTCAGATATTCTTCCAGATCTGCTTTCTTTGTGAAAGAAGTACCGTAAATTCTGGTCAGCATCTTGTTTTTCTCACTGCCTCTCCAGTATGCACCTGCAAGACTGGTCAGTTTAAATGCTTTTATCGGTTTGGTGCTCATCAGATGAGGTCCTGCACAGAGGTCTACGAACTCACCCTGCTGATAGAAGCTGATTTCGGCATCTTCCGGAAGGTCTTCGATCAGTTCTACTTTATATGGTTCTTCTTTTTCTTTGAAATATGCGATTGCTTCTTCTCTGGACTTTGTGAAACGTGTGATCGGCAGAGCTTCTTTTACAATCTTTTTCATTTCTGCTTCGATCTTCACCAGATCTTCTGCTGTCAGCGGTGTTTCACTGTCCACATCATAGTAGAATCCGTCTGCCACGGAAGGTCCGATTGCAAGCTTTACACCCGGGTACAGTCTCTTGATCGCCTGTGCCATGATGTGAGAAGTGGTGTGATGGAATGCCCATGCACCGCCTTCGCTTTCAAAAGTCAGAATGTTTAAATTGCAGTCTTTGTCTACAACGGTACGCAGATCGACTAATTCTCCGTCTACTTCACCGGCACATGCCACTCTTGCCAGACCTTCGCTGATATCTTTTGCGATATCCAGTACACTCATTGCCTGATCATATTCTTTTGTTGATCCGTCTTTTAATGTAATAATCATCGTTTTATCTTCCTTTCTTTTACTCAAAACGAAAGCCCCCTGCAATGCACATCTGCAATGCAAGGGGCGAGTTTTCTTACCCGCGGTTCCACCCTGTTTGTCTCGTCTGTCTCTTTGCCGTAAAATGCTTCAGGCAGACTGTAAAACCACTTATTTGACGATAACGGAGTCACCGGACCGAATTGGGGCCACTCAGAGGTAGTTTTCAGATGTTTCCCGCTGAAGTGTTCACACCATACGCACTTCTCTCTGAAGCTTTCCGCATCCTACTCGTCTCTTCGACGTGTTCTGATATTCTATCGGTATCTTACCAACCTTACCGACATTTGTCAAGCTGTCTTAAAACTATTTTCAAGTCATCTGTTTTTCAGGTTCCATATTTTCAATATTTCTGAGATTGAATCCCTAACTGAAAAGTGTTACAATAAACAGCAAATGAAATTCCACAAAACAGAGAGGTTCATGCATATGAATGATTTTATTCTCAGTTGCTGCTCTACAGCAGATCTTACAGAAGAACATTTTAACAGCCGTAATATTTCTTATATATGTTTTCATTACGAACTGAACGGCAAAGAATATGAAGATGATCTTGGAAAATCCGTACCGTTTGATCAGTTCTATCTTGCCCTGCAAAACGGTGCTTCCGCAAAGACTTCGCAGGTAAATGCCGATGAATTTGAACATTATTTTGAGTCTTTTCTGAAAGAGGGCAAAGATATTTTGCATGTAACGCTCTCATCCGGCATTTCCGGCGTTATCAATTCCGCCATGATTGCAAAGGAGACATTGGAAGAACGCTACCCGGAGCGTAAGATTTATATTGTAGATTCTCTCGGAGCTTCTTCCGGATATGGTCTGTTTATGAATCGTCTCGCAGATCTTCGCGATAACGGGTACACACTTGAACAGTTGTACGACTGGGCAATGCAGCATCGCCTGAATCTGCATCACTGGTTTTTTTCTACGGATCTTACCTTTTACATCAAAGGTGGACGTATTTCCAAGACAGCCGGTACCATCGGTGGTCTGCTCGGCATCTGCCCACTTTTGAACATGAATGACGAAGGGAAGCTGATTCCACGCCAGAAGATCCGCACAAAAAAGAAAGTTATCCGTGCGATTGTTGACAAAATGGAAGAATTTGCGGATAATGGTTTGGAATACAATGGAAAATGTTATATTTCGCAGTCTGCCTGTATGGACAATGCCAGAGCTGTTGCAGATCTCGTGGAGGCACGTTTTCCAAATTTAAATGGAAAAGTAGAAATTCATTCTATCGGCACTGCGATTGGAAGTCACACCGGTCCTGGAACAGTAGCTCTGTTTTTCTGGGGCAGCACGCGGACACATTGAGCAGCCGATATAAGCCGGAATCGTTCCGGCACCCTAATAGATAAAAACAAGGAGGATCATACCTATGAAAACAGCCGTTATGACGGACACCAACAGTGGTATCACAAAACAGGAGGCCGATGTCCTTGGCATTTTTCTGATGCAGATGCCGGTGATCATCGACGGAGAAACACACTACGAAGGGCTTGACCTTACCCACGATTCTTTTTTTGCTGCACTGACCGGCAATCAGAACGTATCTACTTCACAGCCATCCCCCGGCGATGTCATGGATATGTGGGATGAGATCTTAAACTCCGGTTACGATGAAATTATCTATATTCCCATGTCCAGTGGGCTGAGTGCTTCCTGCGAAGCTGCTATGGGACTTGCTCTGGATTATGACGGCAAAGTTCAGGTAGCCAATAACCACCGCATCTCTGTTACCATGCGGATTTCCGTAATGGAAGCCAAACATTACGCAGATCTTGGAGCTTCGGCTGCAAAGATCAAGGAACTTCTGGAAACAAATGCTTTCAACTCCAGCATTTACATTGCCGTCGATACACTGGAATTTCTCAAAAGAGGCGGCCGGGTGACTGCTGCCGGTGCTGCCCTTGGTTCTGTCCTCAACATCAAACCGGTTCTGACGATCCAGGGCGAACGTCTGGATGCATTTGCAAAAGTGCGTGGCATGAAAAAGGCCAAACTTCGCATGATCGAGGCTCTGAAAAATGATTTTGAAACCCGTTTCCAGGGTATCCCGAAAGAACGTCTGCGTCTCGGTGCTGCAGGTGCCGGTCTTAGTGCAGAGCAGGAAAAAGAATGGACAGATATGCTTTCTGCGTCCTTCCCTGAAATGGATGTCTACTATGATTCGCTTTCTTTCAGCATTTCCTGCCACATCGGACCTGGTGGTTACGGTGTCGGTATCAGCGTGATCGGAGAATATGATCTGTAAACTTGATCTGATATCAAATTCTTGATTTTTCAGGATCATAAAAAAGAGCATTTCCAACGAAAACCACCCTTTGTGGATTCGATGAAAATGCTCTTTTTATGTACCATTCTGCTGTTTGCTGCCTTTTCAGAAGATACTCTTTCTTGTGATGATATCCTTTACTTTTGTGCAAGGTCGCAGATCAAATCGACGCAGGTATCAATGCCAAGTGTTGAAGTGCTCAGGCAGAGATCATAATAATCTGCCACACCAAATTCGGTATTGGTATAGTAAGAACAATACTTCTTCCGCGTCTTGTCAATGGAACGGATCTCATCGCTGATCTTTGCCTCCGTTGCATCCGGCATTTTGTCTTTCATACGCATCATACGCCAGTATGGTGATGCATGGACAAAAATATGCAGACCGCCGTCAAATTCTTTAAGGATTGTATTGGCATTTCTGCCGACAATCACACAGTTGCCTTTCTCGCCGATTTCGCGGATCACCTTTGTCTGTGCTTCAAACAGGGTCTCGTTAAGCGGCTTGTTGTAAAAGTTAAACAGGCTCTGGGCAAATCCGAAATTGGCCGGAACTTTCTCGTCCCAGCGACGCATACTCTCCACATCTACCTTGGATGTGTCGGCACTTCTCAGGATCAGCTCTTTATCATAATAATGATATCCAAGACGCTCTGCCACTTTTCGACCGATTTCGCCGCCGCCGGCACCAAATTCGCGGCTGATCGTAATAATTTTTTTCATATTGTTCCTCCTTCCAGATCATTATATTATCTGCATTTTTATGCATAAACATTCAAGAATGCTACTTACAGAACTTTATTCAGGAAATCAATGGTACGTGCTTCTTTTGGATTGCGGATTACTTCCTCCGGCGTGCCCTGTTCTACGATGTAGCCTCCGTCCATGAACACAACACGGTCTGCCACTTCTCTTGCAAAACCGATCTCGTGTGTGACGATGACCATAGTCATGCCATCGGCTGCCAGTTCTTTCATAACATTCAGAACTTCTCCTACCATCTCCGGGTCCAGTGCAGAGGTCGGCTCGTCAAACAGCATGATATCCGGGCTCATCGCCAGTGCTCTTGCGATCGCAACACGCTGTTTCTGTCCGCCGGAGAGCATATTCGGATAAACATCTGCCTTGTCAAACATGCCAACACGCTTTAACAGCTGAAGTCCTTTTTCCTTTGCCTGCTCTTTTGTCATTTTTTTCAGTTCTACCGGAGCCAGCATGATATTTTCCAGAACGGTCTTGTGCGGGAACAGGTTAAAATGCTGGAATACCATCCCGATGTTCTCACGCACTTTGTTGATGTCGGTGTGCTTGTCTGTGATATTGTTTCCATCCACAATGATCTCGCCTTCGGTCGCAATTTCCAGCTGATTCAGGCATCGAAGAAAGGTAGATTTACCGCTTCCGGAAGGTCCGAGCAGTACGACCACTTCACCTTCATGGATATCCATGCTGATATCTTTCAATACTTCCAGTTTTCCAAAGCTTTTCTTTAAATTGGAAACATGTACTTTTACTGTCTTATCTGCCACGGTCGATCCTCCTCTCGATTCTCTTCGCAAGCTTACTCAAAGCTACGATAACGATCATGTACATGATACCGACAATCGCCCAGGTCTGAAGACTCTTGAACGTATTTCCGGCGATCGTCTTACCCATGTTGGTAAGTTCCGGGAATCCGATAACGGACAGGATCGAGGTATCTTTCAGTGTGATGATGAACTGGTTGATGATGGACGGAACCATCGTACGGATCGCCTGTGGCAGGATAACCAGCCGCATACTTTTTGCATAGGAAAGTCCGAGGCTTCGACTCGCCTCCATCTGTCCTTTGTCCACACTCTGAATACCTGCACGGATGATCTCCGCCATATAGGCACCGCAGTTCATCGCAAGAGCGATCGTACCTGCCTGAAGTGCACTGAGCCTGAAATCGGTCGCCCCCATCATTTTCATGCCGGACGGCACACCGAAGTAAATAAAATATGCCAGAACAATCAGCGGAACACCTCGCACCGCATCAACATAAATGGTACCGATACAGTTCAGTACACGGTTTCTTCCTACATTCATCAATGCAAAGATCATACCGATGATCATGGCAAAAAGCAATGACAGCAGTGTAAGAAGCAAAGTCTTTCCGAGTGCTCCAAGAAGCATGGAACTGTAAGACTGTAAAATTGCAATCATGTTCTTTCTCCTTCCTTTGTATTTTTATAAGATTGAGATTCAAAATACCTTAAAACACTGCTGTGCATTTTCCGGCTTTTGATTCTGCTGTTATTTATTGTATCATAACATCTATTGCCTGGTCAAAAGGTATTTTGTGATAGCGTAAGAAGCACGGAATCCAAAACCGGTCCCGTGCTTCCATGCATAGGGTATCCTCTAAGAGTTGCCCTTTTTATTCTTCTGATTATTCGCCCAGATATTTTGCGATGATCTCATCGTAAGTACCGTTTGCTTTGATGTCTTCCAGTCCTTTGTTGAACATATCCAGCAGTTCCTGGTTTTTCTCGTCCATGATTGCCAGTCCGTAAGGTGCACCGTCGCTCTCCATACCTTCCGGAATCTTCAGTGCCAGATTACCTTCTTTGATAGAAGCTGCCATGATCGGTGTGTCTTCTACGCATGCTGCACTGTTGCCAAGGATAACATCCTGATACATCGTCGGTGAATCTTCAAATACCGTAACAGTAAATCCATACTCATCTTTCAGGCTGTTTGCAAAGTCAGCACCTGCAGTACCGTTCTTTACTGCCACATTTTTGCCTTTCAGATCTTCGTAGCTTGCGATGTCGCTGTCTTCAGATACTACGAAAGTCTGTGTTGCGTTATAATATCCATCAGAAAAGATCCATCCGGAATCGATACGTTCCTGTTTGATCGTTGCTCCTGCGATCAGAGCATCTGCCTGTCCTGCCTGAACAGCTGCAACACCTGCATCCCATCCAAGGCTCTGCAGTTCATACTCAAATCCCTGATCTTCTGCGATCGCTGCCAGAAGGTCTACGTCGATTCCCACGAATTCGTTCTGATCATTGGTATACTCAAATGGTTTGAAAACCGTGTCGGTTGCAACAACCCATTTTTTGTCAGAAGTCTTTTCTGCTGCTTCTGAACCGCTGCCTTCTGTGGAAGCTGCTGTCTCTGTAGAAGCTGCTGTCTCTGTAGAAGCAGTTGTCTCTGCTGTTTTTGAGCCACATCCTGCCAGCATACCTGCTGTCATTACAGTACAAAGTAAGAATGCCATTGCTTTTTTCATTTCTAGTTCCTCCATATGATCAAAATGTTTTTAGAATAGCAAGAAGCGAAAAGCCGATTGCCTGTATCCCAAAGCCCCCTTGCCTTCCGCCACATTGCATATCATATAAAAAATGTTTGCAGCTGTCAAGAAAAAAGTATAAACTTTGTTACAGTTTTGTCAATTTCTCACAAAAATATCTTTGACCAGGCTCCGTTTCTATGCTATACTAAACTTACTTTTCTTATTGCGATAGGAAAGAACGTGAGGTGGAGCAACTTATGATAGTAAATGAATCAGCAGAAAATTACCTGGAAACCATATTAGTGCTCAGCAAGCAGCTTCCGGTGGTCCGTTCCGTGGATGTTGCCAATGAGCTTGGATTTAAAAAATCAAGTGTCAGCGTCGCTATGAAAAATCTCCGTGAGAAAAATCATATCACAGTGACAAAGGCCGGATTTATTTATCTGACCGATTCCGGCAGAGCAATCGCCGAAATGATCTACGAACGCCATCAGCTCATCTCCTCTTGTCTGATGAAACTGGGAGTTTCCGAAAAAACTGCCGTGGAAGATGCCTGCCGCATCGAGCACGTAATCAGCAAAGAGAGCTTTGACGCTTTGAAAAACCACATAAAAAAAATGCAAAAAGAACAGTGAAGAAATGAGACAAACCCGATTTTGGATTTGTCTCTTTCTTTTTATACCGTTCTCTTCTGTCTGCCTTTTCTTACTTCTCTTTCAGTGCACGCATGGAGTTCAGGATCGCAATGACAGAAACTCCGACATCTGCGAAAACAGCTTCCCACATATTGGCTGCGCCAAAAGCTCCGAGCAGCAATACGATTGCTTTTACGCCGAGTGCAAAAACGATGTTCTGTTTTACGATCGACAGTGTTTTTCTGGAAATCCTTACGATCGATGCGATCTTGCGGACATCATCATCCATCAGCACAACATCGGCTGCCTCGATTGCTGCATCCGATCCCATGCTTCCCATGGCAATGCCGATATCCGCTCTTGTCAGTACCGGAGCATCATTGATGCCGTCTCCGACAAATGCCAGTTTTTCTTTCTTCGGTTTTTCCCTCAGGAGGCGTTCTACCTGTGCCACCTTATCTGCCGGCAGCAGTTCTGCATGTACTTCATCAATACCAAGCTCTTTTGCCACTTCCATAGCCGCCTCTTTGCGGTCACCGGTCAGCATGACGCATTTTTTGACACCAACCTGTTTCATAGCACTTATGGCTTCTTTTGCACCGTCTTTTACTGTATCAGAAATCACCAGAGTTCCGGCAAATTTTCCGTCACATGCCACATAGACAACGGTTCCACCGCTCTGGCAAGGGGTGTAAGCGATACCTTCCTTTTTCATCAGTTTTTCATTTCCGATCAGCACTGCTTTGTTGTCAACCGTGATGGAAATACCATGTCCGGCGATCTCATTTGCATTTTCTGTACGCTTCATATCCGGAGTTTTGCCGTAAGATTCCCGGATCGAATTTGCGATCGGATGCGTAGAGTAACCTTCTCCCAAAGCCGCAATCTCCAGAAGTTCTGTCTCTGTCATGCCCTGCGGCTGGATCTGTGCAACCTTAAATTCGCCTTTTGTAAGTGTTCCGGTCTTATCAAATACGATCGTTGTCATCTCAGCAACGGCTTCCAGATAGTTGCTTCCTTTTACCAGCACACCAACATTGGATGCTGCTCCGATTCCGCCGAAGAATCCCATCGGAACCGAGATAACCAGTGCACATGGGCAGGAGATAACCAGGAAAATGCAGGCTCTCTGGATCCATTCTGCAAATCCGCCCCCAAGAACCAGTGGAGGAACCAGTGCCAGAACCACAGCTCCGATCGTGACAACCGGAGTATAATATTTTGCAAATTTTGTAATAAAGTTCTCTACTTTTGCTTTCTTGCTGCTTGCATTCTCTACCAGCTCCAGGATCTTCGCAACCGTAGAATCATCAAATTCTTTCGTAACTTTTACTTTCAGTGTACCGCTTCCGTTCACACATCCGCTGATGATCTCATCACCGGCCTTTGCACTTCTCGGAACCGACTCGCCGGTCAATGCTGCGGTATCAACAAGCGATTCTCCTTCGATCACCACGCCGTCCAGAGGGATACGCTCGCCCGGTTTGATTACGATGATATCGCCAACCTCCACGTCATCCGGATCGACCTGTGTCAGCACGCCGTTCTGCTCGATGTTGGCATATTCCGGACAGATATCCATCATCGCGGAGATGGACTGTCTGGATTTGCCGACCGCATAGCTCTGGAACAGTTCACCGACCTGATAGAACAACATAACGGCTACTGCTTCTGAAAACTCCTGTACGCCAAAGGCTCCGACGGTTGCAACCATCATCAGAAAGTTTTCATCGAAAACCTGTCCGTGGCTGATATTTCGAACTGCTTTGTACACGATATCATACCCGATGATCAGATACGGTACCAGATAAACCACAAACTGAATCCACACATTCACGTTCTCCAACATTCCTGTGTGCTCTGCGATCAGCAGGGCAACAAACAGGACAAATGCAGCAATAATGCGGCCCAGCATTTTTTTCTGTTTTTCCGTCATACCAAAATCCTCCGTTTTTGAAAGCAGCAGTCGGATATCGCTATCCACCCTGCTGCCCCCTTTTCTTTCACCTTATTTTCATATTGGGATCAAAATTGATGCCTGCGAATTGCTCCGTTGCAAAGTAACTCTCACAATGCTATTTCATCAGGATCTTGCAGTCCGGCTCTACCTTTGCACATACACGTACGACTTCTTCCATGATTGCATCGAATTTGTCATCTTCTGCATCAACGGTCATTTTCTGCATCATAAAGCTGACATTTGCATCGTTGACTCCCGGGATTTTTTTGATCGCATCTTCCATTTTTGCTGCACAGTTTGCACAATCCAGATCCTGTAATTTAAATTTTTTCTTCATGATAAAACACTCCTTTTATAATTTTTTCGTAACTGTTCTTTTATTTTTCTTCAATATGTTCGCGGCCCTGTGCGATGATCGTACGCACATGCCCGTCTGCCAGAGAATAAAAAACCGACTTTCCTTCCCTTCTGCTTTTGACCAACTTGGATTGCTTTAAAATCCGAAGCTGATGTGAGATCGCCGACTGTGTCATATGAAGCGTCTCTGCGAGATCACAGACACAAACTTCTGCTTCAAACAGCACAAACAGAATACGGATTCTCGTCGAATCTCCAAATACCTTAAATAATTCCGCAAGATCGTATAATTCCTCTTCCTCCGGCATACCGCTGTTCACAATATCCAGCCGATCCGGATGAATCTGGCAGTCCTCACAGCATTCCAGTTCTTCCGTTGCCAAGTTTCCACCCTCTTTCTGCAAACATTTGAACGATTGTTCATATGTTGATAGTACACCCACATACGGTATCTGTCAAGAGTATTTTTTTAAAAAAAGCAACAAAAAATCCACCAGTCTCAAATCCGAGTTCTGGTGGATTTCGTCAATATTATCGTTTCGCGATTGCCTTCACTTTACTGTATGTTCCGTATTTTTTCACTCCATTTACTTTCCGATATGCCCGCACACGCACATAATATTTCCGGTTCTTTTTCAGTTTTTTGAGGACAATGTTTGTTTTTCCGGTGCTCCGTTTCTTCGCCTCGCGGAATTTTTTATTGTCCGCATAGCTGATCTGATAACCATCTGCCTTTTTCACTTTCTTGAACATGATTTTCGCTTTGGTTGTACCGGTTCGCACTGCCTGAAGTTTTTTCGGTGCTGCCAGTTTTTTGACTTTTGGCGGATTTGGCTTTGAATCATGGTCTGAGTTCTGATTCGAATCTGGCACAGATGCCTTATAGTAAATAACAATCTCATCCTTGCCCGGATGTCCGCTCAGATTTTCAATTTGCAGCTTGTTTTTTGCATTTTCCTGATCGTATGTGTAAGTTACATCACCGATTTTAAAACTTTCTTCCGGCTGATGCAAATAAGACTCGCCAACAATCAGTCCATCTTTATCTTCCTGACGTACCAGTTTCCCAGTAGCGGAATCCATATAAGAAACACGAACCGCCGCAGAATCTCCCGGATTTTTCTTTGTAAAGTAGTATGCTTGAATGACATTGCCTGCTTTATAGACATCACTGCCTTTTTCGATTTTCTTGGCCGTGATAGATAAATGATTATTTGCATAATCTTTATCAAAATAGTAAACATTTCCATTGCTGGCAGTCAGTTTATTCGGTACAGCTGTGTAGTTAATTTTTGCCCCCGGACTTGTAAATCGTTGATCTGTTTTAAATGCTTTGCCAGTATCCGCATCTACAAACTCCAATACTACCTTTGTACTTTCTTCTGCATAATCCCCAGGACGCAATTTATACAAATGATGGTATGTCTTTAAGATATTATCATTCAGATTCGATGAAAGTTTTTCGATATATATTTTTTCATTCAGTTTCCAATCATAACTATAATAACATTCATATAATCGCCTTAATTCGCTCAAATCATTATCATTATCCTGTCCACTTACATGAATATCATCCAAGTAGAAATCATCGCCAACCGTAAGCCCCTCTATAAATTGCTTTTTACAGTATTCTGTATCAAATGGATCTAACTCTTTATATACTACTACAATTGCTTCCTCTGGTTTTATAGAGCCTTTTTTATAGTACAGCTTTACCTGATTTCGCATGGCATTTTCATTTGCACTGAAAACCCTCTCCCTGTTTTCTGTACTCTGACTGTCATAACGATAAGAAATACCCTGTTCATCTTTTATGATAAAATCAATATCATAATAAAAGCGATCTGATTTTTTCACTTCAAATGTCTCTTTCTTTATAACAACATCCGCGTCCTCATCCATAATAGTTACATCCACGCAGGTATGATCACTGTCTGACAGATGATATGCTTTGTAATATAGCTGGATCACATTTTCTTCCGAATTTTCAGAGAGATGTTCTATCTTCAACACATTTTTTGAATGTCCAAGATCAAACATATATGCAGTTCCAGAATCTCCGTCTATTCGTTCTTGTACCACTTCCTTTTTTTCAAGACCATACTTTTCTTCCCATCTCGGTGTGGCTTCATATGCTTTTCCCGCCTGCTTATCCGTGTTGCGTTTTTCTTCTTTAAAAATTTCTCCGGTATCCTCATCAATATACTGATAAGAAACTGTAATTTTCTGAGCCTCCTCGGCCAGTGCTGATACCGGATGGAGATATAAAATCGCCATTAAAAATCCCAACAAAATCAATAAATATTTTTTCATCACGATGCCTCCTTTGTTTTTTGCAGATCTCCATATTCTGCCTGTCACGTTGCTTGTAATTTCACGATATCATACTACGCCTGTGTAGTCAATAATTATTCGATTTTTTATCAGAATTATTTTATATAGTCATTATAAATATTTTTAATATTTTGTTTTTCAAGAATATTCAATACTATTTTTCCTTATTTTCAGATAGCTCAAGACATATAACAGACATTCCATCATAGTACCAGGACAACAACCACACATAAGATCTGAAACCTGATTCTGGTCAGTTTGACCATGCCCCTGCCATTATGATAAAATAAATCAGATAAATCGTAACTGTGAAGATATGGAACCGTTACGAGAAATCGTGGAATCCTCATCACGAACCTTCTGCAATTCTGTATGAGGGAGGAATCTACTGTTGTAAACTTCATCTTTATGGCTTTCGTCCTGTTCTGCCTGTTAAAGGCGATCAACAAGCTGACTTCGATCAGTCATAAAGCGGAAGAGCCAAAAGCTCCGACCACAAAAAAATGCCCCTTCTGTAAAACAGAGATCGACATTGAGGCAACACGCTGTCCTCACTGCACTTCTGTCTTAGAAGAGGCTAAAAAAGACTGATTATTTATGATATGGTTCGTGATGGATGATTCGGAAACCGCGATAAATCTGTTCCAGAAGGATCACACGCATCAGTTGGTGGGGAAATGTCATTTTCGAAAAACTGATGCGTTCGTCTGCCTGGCGAAGGAGACTGTCCGACATGCCAAGTGATCCGCCGATCAGAAAGCAGATATGGCTCTCCCCACGGATACCAAGACCCTGGATCTTTTCGGCAAAATTTTCGGATGTCATCTGCTTTCCGTCGATCGCCAGAGCGATCGTATAGGCACTGTCTTTTAACACTTTCCGGACACGCTCTGCTTCTTTTTCTTTGATCTGTTCTTCGATGGCCGCACTTGCACCGTCCGGTGTCTTTTCATCCGCCACTTCCAGAATTTCCAGTTTGCAGTATCTGCTTAAACGTTTCTGGTATTCTGCGATGGCATCTGTAAAATATTTTTCTTTTATTTTTCCGACTGTGATCAGTGTTATTCTCATATATACCGTTACTGAAAACTTATAAAAAGTTATAAACCTTTATGTTTCATTCCTACTTCAATGAGTATGCTTTTGTACTGTCGAAACAGATACTACTCACAAGTTCTTGTACTCTCCATAGGCGTAAATTCCGAATTAACGTATCCGTACATATTTGCATTAACGTTTAATTGTTAGCTTGCAAATTTTTCTCCATAAGCTTTTAGGTTTAGTGATGCTTGAAAATCTCTATTTATAACATTTCCACATTCACATTTATAAATTCTGTCAGATAATTTCAAATCCTTTTTTATATTTCCACAACAACTGCAAAGTTTTGACGATGGATAAAATCTATCAGCTACAATGAGCTGAATACCATTGTTATTACATTTGTACTCAAGCTGTTTTCTGAATTCAAAGAATCCCTGCTTCTGAACCGCTTTGGATAAATGTCTATTCTTCATCATTCCACTAACGTTTAAATCTTCAATACAAATAAATCTTGGTTTTCGATTTACGATTTCAGATGTGGTCTGATTTAAATAGTTTTTACGAATATTTGTTAATCTATGATTCACTTTAAGCAAACGTTTTTCGTTTTTGATTACATTTTTAGTTTTACAGTAACTTACTCCTTTCTTATTTTTCTCATACTTTCGAGAAACT